>NZ_DATFAO010000045.1:0-3714 GCF_035254505.1 Aromatoleum sp.
CCGATCCGCCGTTCGGCGCAGGGCGAGCTCGCGCAGCGCGATCAGGTTGCCCTTGCGAAAGAAGTTGCGCACCGCATGCTCGGCCTGCTGCGGCATGTAGACCTTGCCTTCCTTCAGCCGCTGCAGCAGTTCGTCCGGCGAGAGGTCGACGATCACGACTTCGTCGGCGCGGTCGAAGACGTGATCGGGCACCGTCTCCCAGACACGGATGCCGGTGATGCCACTCACGACATCGTTGAGGCTTTCCAAGTGCTGTACGTTCATCGTCGACCACACGTCGATGCCCGCATCGAGCAGCTCGTCGACGTCCTGCCAGCGCTTCGGATGGCGCGACCCCGGCACGTTGGAATGCGCCAATTCGTCCACGAGGATCAGGCCGGGCTTGCGCTCGAGCGCCCCGTCGAGGTCGAACTCCTTCAGCGTGCGGTCGCGGTAGCTCACTTCCTTGAGCGGCAGCCGCTCGAATCCCGACACCAGGGCTTCGGTCTCGGCGCGGCCGTGAGTTTCGACCACGCCGATGACGGTATCGACACCGGGCTTGAGCGCACGTGCGGCCGACAGCATCGCGTAGGTCTTGCCCACGCCCGCCGACGCGCCGAAGAGAATCTTCAATCGGCCGCGCTTCGCTTGCGCTTCCTCTTCCTTGAGGCGCGCCAGAAGGTCATCGGGATCAGGGCGGCTGTCGGCACTCATCGATGGGTCATATCACCGGGCGCCGGCCCTGTCGAGAGCCAGGTTCAGCGCCAGCACGTTCACGCGGACCTCGCCCAGCACGCCCAGCCACCGATCCTGCGTGTGCGTCGCGATGAGCGACTGGACGACTGCAACAGGCAGGCCGCGCGCACGCGCCACCCGTGCGGCCTGGTATTGGGCCGCGGCCAGGCTGATGTGCGGATCAAGTCCGCTCGCCGAGGCGGTGACCAGGTCCACCGGGATCGGCAGCGCATTGGTCGGGTCGACAGCCTTCAGCACGCCGATGCGGGCCTTCACGGCATCGATCAGGACGGGGTTCAGAGGCCCCTGGTTCGAGCCGCTGGAGTTCGACCCGTTGTAGGGCATCGGGCTGGTCGCCGACGGCCGGCTCCAGAAGTACTTCGGGTCGCTGAAGCTTTGTCCGATGAGGGCGGAGCCGACGGGCTTTCCGGCCTTGAACAAGAGGCTGCCCGACGCCTGGTTCGGGAAAGCCGCGTTGGCGATTCCTGTCACGGCCAAGGGGTACACGATGCCGGTCAGCACGGTCATGAGCGCGAACAGGACGAGGGCGGGGCGCAGGAGGGTTTTCATGACTTGGTCCGGGATCACGCGAGGCCGAGTACGCTCAGTGTCAGGTCGACGAGCTTGATGCCGACGAAGGGAACGATGACACCACCCAAGCCATAGACCAGCAGATTGCGTCGCAGCAGCACGGCGGCTCCCAGCGGCCGGTACGCCACACCCTTCAGCGCGAGCGGTATCAGGAAGATGATGATCAGCGCGTTGAAGATCACGGCCGACAAGATCGCCGACGACGGACTCGCAAGCCGCATCACGTTCAGTGCGCCCAGCTGCGGATACGTGGTGACGAACGCCGCAGGAATGATCGCGAAGTATTTCGCAACGTCGTTGGCGATGCTGAAAGTGGTCAGCGACCCGCGCGTCATCAGCATCTGCTTGCCTGTCTCGACCACCTCGATCAGCTTCGTCGGGTTGCTGTCGAGGTCGACCATGTTGCCGGCCTCCTTCGCCGCCTGTGTGCCAGAGTTCATCGCCACCGCCACGTCGGCCTGTGCGAGCGCGGGCGCGTCGTTCGTGCCGTCGCCGGTCATCGCGACGAGGCGGCCCTCGGCCTGGTGCCGGCGGATGAGCGAGAGCTTCTGCTCGGGCGTGGCCTCGGCCAGGAAGTCGTCGACACCGGCCTCGGCCGCTATGGCTGCCGCGGTGAGCCGGTTGTCGCCCGTGACCATGATCGTTTTGATGCCCATGCGGCGCAGTTCGGCAAAGCGTTCCTTGATTCCGCCCTTGACGATGTCCTTGAGCTCGATGACGCCCAGCACCTTCGTGCCGTCGGCGACTACCAGCGGCGTGCTGCCGCGGCGGGCCACATCGGCGACCGCCGTCGCCAGGGCGGTCGGGAATATGCCGCCCAGCGACTCGACATACCGTCGAATCGCATCAGCGGCGCCCTTGCGGACTTGCCGCACCTGAAGCGGCGCGTGGTTGCCGCCCACGACCATCGGCGCCGGCACCGCGAGGGGCAGATCCACGCCGCTCATGCGCGTCTGCGCCGAGAAGTGAACGAAGCTCGCGTTCAGCGACTGCAGATCACGTTCGCGCAGGTTGAACTTCTGTTTGGCGAGCACCACGATGCTGCGCCCTTCGGGCGTCTCGTCGGCCAGCGAGGCCAACTGCGCGGCGTCGGCCAGCTCGCTCTCCTTGATTCCCGGCGCCGGCAGGAATGCGGACGCCTGCCGGTTGCCCAGCGTAATGGTGCCGGTCTTGTCGAGCAGCAGCACGTCCACATCGCCGGCCGCTTCGACGGCGCGGCCGGAGGTCGCGATCACGTTGGCCTGCATCATGCGACTCATACCGGCCACGCCAATCGCCGACAGCAGCCCGGCGATCGTGGTCGGGATCAGGCACACCAGCAAGGCAATGAGCACGGTGACCGTGATCGGCGCACCAGCCTTGGCCACCTCGATGCTGTACAGCGAGAATGGCAGCAGCGTCCCTGTCACACAGAGGAACACGATGGTTAACGCGACCAGCAAGATGGTGAGCGCGATCTCGTTGGGCGTCTTCTGGCGCCTGGCACTCTCCACCATCGCGATCATGCGATCGACGAAGGTCTCGCCCGGGTTCACCGAGACCCGCACGACGATCCAGTCCGACAACACCCGCGTGCCGCCCGTCACGGCCGAGAAGTCACCGCCGCTCTCGCGGATCACCGGCGCGGACTCGCCGGTGATCGCGCTTTCGTCGACCGAGGCCACACCTTCGATCACTTCGCCGTCAGCGGGGATGACGTCGTGTGCCATCACCACCACAGCGTCACCGCGGCGCAAGTCGGACGACTCGATCGGGTGCCACTTCGCGCCGTAACGAGGCTCCTCGAGCTTCTTGGCCCAGGTCTGCTTCTTCAGGCTTCGCAGCGAGGCGGCCTGTGCCTTGCTTCGGCCTTCGGCCAACGCCTCGGCGAAGTTGGCAAACAGCACGGTGAACCACAACCACAGCGCGATCGCCAGCACGAAGCCGGCAGGCGCCTCGCCCTTGCCGAAGATCGCCTGCGCGAACAGCGCGGTGGTGATGACGCTGCCGATGTAGACGACGAACATCACGGGGTTGCGCCACTGTACGCGCGGGTCCAGCTTCTTGAACGCGTCGAGCACCGCGGGTCTGATCAGCGCGGGATCGAACAGTGTGAATGTCTGGCGGCTCATGGGCGACTCACTTCCAAAGCATCAAGTGCTCGACCATCGGACCCAGCGCGAGCGCCGGAACGTAGTTGAGCAGGCCGACAAGCAGCACCATGCCGATTAGCATGAGAACGAACAGCGGCCCATGCGTCGGCAAGGTGCCGTCGGTCGCGGCGATCCGCTTCTTGGCGGCGAGCGAACCGGCCATGGCCAGCACGGGCACGATCACGCCGAAGCGTCCCAGCCACATCGCGATGCCCAGCATCACGTTGTAGAACGGGGTGTTGGCGCCGAGGCCGGCGAAGGCACTGCCGTTGTTGTT
>NZ_DATFAO010000046.1:0-59496 GCF_035254505.1 Aromatoleum sp.
ACAGTCATGATGGAGAACTGGCGCACGACTTTGTAGTTATAAGTCGCCTGCGATTGCATGAAACTCCCCTTGAGATGAAGAAACTCTTGCACGAGGCGCAGCTACGTGTCCGCCAGCCTGCCGGTCACACCTCGTGACATCGACCGCTATTGTATTGCACTGCGACAGTGGGTGAAAATACCCACTCAAAAAATATGGATAAATAATTACTGGATCATACTCGAAAAGCACATATAAAAAAAAAGGGTGCGCATCTAGCGCACCCCCAACCCCAACAGAGAGACAAAAATTCCTACTCGAAGGTCATCGTCCGACAACCTTCGGACGCCAACCGTGAAAACTTGTTCGAAGTATGCCGCTCCCCGATATCGGGCACTTTGACGAAAATCAAAGGAGTTGCTTGAGCAGAGAATGAAGACTCCCGATCAGTGACACGTCACAGTTGTTTGCGTTCTGGACACTCTTTTGACCCATCTTCCTTTTCATGCGGAGGCTCGGGCATGTCGCGATCATCCATCAAGACCCTGTACGCAGGCCCCTCCAGATCGTCATATTGTCCCGAACGCAGAGCCCACCAGAAGATCACCCCGATCACGAACACCAGCAGCACCGACAGGGGAACGAGTATGTACAGGCTTTCCATGGCGTAATCAGCTCCGGGAAGGCACGCGCTGCAGCCGCAACGCGTTGAGAACCACGAGCAGCGAGCTGCCCGCCATTCCGATCCCCGCCATCCACGGGGTGATCAGACCAGCCATCGCCAATGGGACCGACGTGAAGTTGTAGGCAAAGGACCACCACAAATTCTGGTGAATGATGCGCAGGGTACGGCGCGCGAGACCGATACCGTCGCCGAGCGCAGCCAGACTCTCGTTGAGGAGCACGATGTCACCCTGGTTGCGCGCCAACTCCGTCCCGCCTCCCATCGCAATTGAAACGTGCGCCTGGGCCAATACCGGCGCATCGTTAACGCCGTCGCCGACCATCGCAACCACCAACTCGGGGCGCTGTTGCAGGGCGGCGATATGATCGCGCTTGTCCTGAGGACTCATGCCGCCGACTGCGTCGGCAAGGCCGAGTTGCCGCGCTACCGTGGCCGCTACCGACGGCGTGTCCCCGCTGAGCAGCGTTGCCGGAATCTTGTCCTCGGCGAGCTTGGCGATAAGACTGGCTGCCTCGTCACGGGGCTGATCGTCGAGGCGGAAAAGCGCGAGCCACCCATCCTCGTTCGCAAGCGAAACGATTGAGCCGCCGCGCTGCTCAAGCTCCGCCAACTCGGACGGAACGGTCTGCCCGAGTTTTTCGGCGACGAGATCCGGCCGCCCGATCCAACGTCGCTTCCCGTTTAGACGCCCCTCGATGCCGAAACCGGTCTCAGCGACAATCGATTCCACCTCGGGCAGAGGCAGTCCCTGCGCGGCCCGCATCAGACCCGCGGCTACCGGATGCTCGGAACCTTGCTCGAGCGCAGCAGCAAGCGCCAGCAATTCGTCGTTCGGCGTTCCGGCAAGCGGCCGAATCTCTTGCAGGAGCATCTTCCCCTGGGTGAGCGTGCCGGTCTTGTCGAAGACGAAGTGGTTGGCACGCGCCAGTGTTTCGATGGCGTGCCCCCGCGTAACCAATACCCCTCTGCGAGCCATCACATCCGTAGCGACGGTCAAGGCCGTCGGCGTCGCAAGTGAAAGCGCGCATGGACAGGCCACGACCAGTACCGAAACGAAGACCCAGAGAGCACGCCCCGGATCGATGAAGTGCCAGGCGATCCCTGTGGCGCCAGCGAGCACGAGCAGAACAACGATGAAGGTCCCCGCAAAGCGGTCGGACTGCTGCGCCATCCGCGGCTTTTCACCGGCCGCGCGCTCCATCAGGCGTCGAATCGCGGCAAGCCGCGTCGAATCCCCGACCTGCTCGACGCGAATCGCCAGCGGGCTCGACACGTTGATGCTCCCGCCCGTGACGGGACTTCCGGGCACCTTTGCGACAGGAAGGCTTTCGCCGGTCAGCAGCGCCTCGTTCGCCTCACTGCGCCCATCGATCACAACGCCATCTGCCGGCACGACCTCCCCGGGCCGTACCCTGAGCACGTCCCCAGGTACCACCTGCGACGCCGGAACACGCTCGCTTTCCAACTGCGGCCATGCATGCAGGCGTTCGACGAAAGCGGGCAGTACCTTCCCCAATTCCTCGACGCCGCGCACGGCCTTCTGCCTCGCGACCATTTCCAGATATCGGCCGCACAGCAGGAAGAACACGAACATGGTGACCGAATCGAAATACACTTCGCCCGAGCCGGTCAATGTCGCCCAGGCGCTTGCGCCAAAAGCACTCCCGACCCCCAAGGCAACCGGCACGTCCATCCCGAGATGACGCAGACGGATGTCGCGCAAGGCCCGTTGGAAGAACGGCGCAGCGGAATACAGCACGACAGGCAAGGTCAGCAGCAGGCTCGACCAACGCATCAACGCTTCGATGCCGGGAGTCATCTCGCCCTCGCGAGCAAGATAGGCGGGCACCGCGTACATCATCACCTGCATCATCCCGAAACCGGCGACAAATAGCCGCCACAGCATCGAACGACGCTCCCGGTGCGCGATTTGCTCTGACCGCTCGGCGTCGTACGGATAGGCCCGATATCCGATCGCCTGGATGGCCGCAAGAATGCCCGACAGCTTGATCTGCCGCTCGTCCCAGCGGACACGAGCACGACGTGTCGCATAGTTGATTTCGACCAGCGACACCCCCGGCTGGCGAGCCACATGCTGCTCGTTGAGCCAGACGCACGCGGCGCACGTGATCCCTTCGAGGATCAGGGACGCCTCGCGCTCGTTCTCGCCGATCGGCTGGACGAAGCCCTTCTGGAAATCCGGATGATCGAACAGACCGAGTTCCTGCAGAGCCTCCGGCAGAGCTTCCTTCTGGGGCTCGGCCATCGCATCCCGATGACGGTAATAGTCGACGAGACCATTTCCGACAATCGCGCGGGCAACACCTTCGCACCCCGCACAGCACATGCGGCGCTCGGCGCCGTCGATCGAAACGTGATGATCCGACTGTGGGGGAACCGGCAGGCCACAGTGATAACACTCCTCACCGGAATCGGGAGCGGGATTGGTGACGGCGGGAGAAGAAGTCATTCAGGCAGCAGCACCGGCGAAAGCGCACTTTTAACACACTTCCCCGACCCCGCCTACTGCGGCGCAGCATGGTCAGGACGAAACGGAAACGGGGCACGACCCTCGCGATCGCACCCCGTCCGAAAGGCACAAATGAAGAAGCCTTCAGCCTACTTTGCAGTCATGCGGATAGCGCCATCCAGTCGGATCGTCTCGCCGTTGAGATAGGCATTTTCGACGATATGGCGCACCAACGCGGCGTATTCGGCCGGACGGCCCATACGGGACGGGAAAGGCACGGTCTTCCCGAGCGAATCCTGAACCTCTTGGGGCATGCCCATCAGCATCGGGGTCTCCATGATTCCCGGCGCGATCGTCATCACACGAACGCCGAAGCGCGCCATCTCTCGCGCAACAGGCAAGGTCAGGCCGACGATACCAGCCTTCGACGCCGCGTAGGCCGCCTGGCCGATCTGCCCATCGTAAGCAGCGACCGACGCCGTATTGACGATCACGCCGCGCTCACCCTCCTCGTTCGGCGCCGCCTTCGTCATTACGTCGGCCGCGAGGCGCAGCATGTTGAAGCTGCCGATCAGGTTAACGCCTACGGTCCGCGCAAACGACTCGAGTCGATGGGGAGCTTCGCGGCCAACCACCTTCTCGGCGGGAGCAATCCCGGCGCAGTTGACGAGGCCGTTCAGCCCCCCGAAACCAGACACCGCGCGGTCAATTGCCGCCTTTGCGCTTTCTTCGTTCGTAACGTCGGTGGCAGCGAACGCCGCCGCCGAGCCGAGTTCCGCGGCAAGCGCTTCGCCCGCCTCCCGGTTGACGTCCGCCAAAACGACCTTCGCGCCACCGCTCACGAGCATTCGCGCCGTTGCAGCACCCAGCCCGGATCCGCCACCCGTCACCACAAATACGCTGTTTTCGATCTTCATTCAGAACTCTCCGTCGATACCGTCCATGTGCGGCCGTACGGGACGGAAATTAGCGGCAGTTTACGTCAACGTCAACTACCGGTCGGCGGCTTCGCGCGGCAACCCGGTCGGCGGCTTCGCGCGGCAACCCAATCCACTCATGCCTCGCGCCTTCCTCGTTTACGTGTGATTGAGATAACGGTAAAGCGACACCAACATGCCGGCCGTCGCCCCCCAAATGAAATGGCCGGCATAAGGCATGGCGTAGTACTGCCGCATCCGCCCCTGATACTCCCGGCTATGTCGTTGATGGTTTGCCGGATCCAGGAAGTACGAAAGCGGGACTTCGAACGCCTCGGCCACCTCGAACGCATCCAGCCTCAGTTCAAACGGTGGGTGGACAAGACCGACCACGGGCGTGATGCGGAAACCAGTGCCCGTGACGTACTCCGGCAACTCACCGAGCAATTCGACCTTGTCCTGAGAGAGTCCGATTTCCTCTTCGGTTTCGCGCAGCGCGGTCATCACCGCGGAGACGTCCGTCTTTTCGACGCGCCCGCCGGGGAAACTGATCTGACCGGGATGGTGACGAAGATGGTCGGTGCGACGAGTCAGAAGAACCATGACGTCGTCGGATCGTGCCACAAGCGGCACGAGAACAGCAGCGGCGCGCAGCCCTGTCTGCTCGACGCCATCCTCCTGCACCGGATCGATTTCCGGGTCATCTAGAAAACGCCGCCGAAGCCAACTCGCATCTCGTCTTGCACCATCGGCCCGCTCAGCCACGCGACCTCCTCAAAACCGTTTACGGAGCACAAGGCGTTCGCCTTCGCGCTGCATGTCCATGCGACTGAGAAAACTCATGCCTAAGAGCACGAACGGAAGATCGTTTTGATGAACAAGTCCATCCACTCCATGCAGCGTGATGCCACCCAGACGAACGGTGTCGAGCTTTACCCGCCAGACCTTTGCTGGCCCGCTGGCCGTCTCCGTGACTACGGCTTCACCGCGCCCGTAGTCGATACCGGCCCGTCTCGCGTCGGCCATGCCGATCGACACCATGCTGGCTCCGGTATCAACCAAGAACCTTACAGGAGCGCCGTTGATGCTGCCCCGAGCGAAATGATGGCCCTTAATGTCGGCATAGAGGCTCGCTGTGCCGTCACCGGACGACGACTCCCCTCCAGCACGAAGCGGCGCTCCGCCCAGGGTCACCTTTTGACGCTTTCCATCGACCTCGATGACAGCGTAGGTTCCTGAAACGTCAATCAACCGCACCCCGTCCCGAGTCCGCTCACCAACGGAAAGGGTCTGTGGTGTTCCCCCGTCTACCACTAACACCGCCCTGTTTCCCAGCACCCCGGCGAGTTCAACCTCGGCCGCATGCAGGCCCGCGGCCGGCAGAGTGAGGATTAGCCACAGAAGGAAACTGTGCCAAGACCGCAACGAGTCCCCGATCCTCTCTTTACAGCTATGCATCGTCATGCTTCCCGGCAAGCCCCCCAACCCTAAGGCCCCCACAGATTACCGTCACACGGGCACACCGTCCACACAGAGGGGCAATGATTTCTTTGTCATTTCTCTAACACAACCATAGAATGTCATTTTCATAATCAAAATATCGCCAGCGAAAGACATGACTCTCCGCCAGTCGAAAGGCTTCACTCTGACAGAGACTCTCATCGTCGTGTCGATCCTCGGCGTACTGATCGCCGTGGCACAACCGACAATGCAAAATCTGATGGACGCCAGACGGGTGACTGGCGCGGCGGAGGCTATTGAGACGATTCTGCAGACGGCACGCTCCGAAAGCGTGTCGCAGATGCGGCCAATGGTGGTGAGCTATTCTATGAACGGCTCCGTGAACTGGGCAGTTGGACTGCGCGACTCAAGCTCATGCGATCCCAACGTCGCGGACCTGGACGCGTCTGAGTCATGCTCCCTTCCGATCGGCGACGTGCGCATCCGAAAGATCATCGACCATCTGGAATATCCGGGAGTCACGGCCCATGCGGACCGTGCATTCACCAAATTCGAACCCTTACGCGCTACAGCCCACGGCAGCAACGTCACCGTCAACATCGCCGGTTCCTCGGGGAAGGAGATACACGTAATTGTCGCGCCGATTGGGCGAGTACGCTCGTGCTCCCCTACCGGCTCAGCCCATATTCCTGGTTTTCCTGTCTGCTGACCGAACTACACAGATGCAGCGTACGCATTTCGTGAGCGCGCCGTCGGAAATCCGATCCTGACCACAAACACCCCCTGCTCGGCCTCCGTCAGAAATTGCGCTTCGGCATCGAAAAGCAACGCGAGACGTTCTCGAATGTTGTCGACGGCAATCCGATTACCGCGTGGAACCCCCGCGTCCAATGGAGGAAGAGTGTTCCGTATCTCCATGATAAGGAAGCCAGCCCGTTCATGAACCCTCACTGTCACGACTCCTTGCTCGGAGCAACGCTCAATTCCATGGTGGATGGCATTTTCCAACAGCGGCTGCAAGAGCAGAAAGGGGACGAACGCGTCTTCGGAAACATCCTCGCAGTCCCATCGCACCTGCAGCCGTTCACCCAGACGAAGTTGTTCGACTTCTATGTAGGCACGGGCGAGCGAGATCTCGTCCCTGAAAGGAACAAGTAGGCGTCTTTCAGAAAGCGCCGCACGAAACAGATCGCATAGATCCAGTAGCACTCGTTCAGCCAAGCGAGGATCTTCGCGAATTAACGACGCAGCGGTATTGATACTATTGAAAAGAAAATGAGGTCTGATCCTGGCCTGCAATGCCAACAACCGGGCCTCTGCCAGCGCCGGAGAAAGAATTCTCTGGCGCCAGTCGAAATAAACCAGAATCATCCCGGTAAGAAGCGCCGCGAGAAGTGCGCTCCTGATTACCCGGGCGAGTGACCGGTCTTCCAGCCACCAACCCAGAACGACCTCCACCGCTCCTGAAACCGTCGCCGCAATAAGCAAAACCAGCAACGTAGCCGGACGATACCTAAGTCTCGAAATCGCCGGCGCCGACACGAACAGAGTCATCAATACCAGCAGCAGCGAGATTTCAAACAACGGCCCCGATGGGGGCATTTGCAGTGACGCCAACAGTCCTTCGGGCGAATAAGCTGCCAAAGCGCTCAGACTCGCCAGTTCGGAAATTACTACAGCACGAAAAACGACGCCGAGATTACGGAAATCTGGGATCGAAGCAATCGCCTGATCACCTTCGTGACTCATCAGGCATCTCCGCAAGCAGCCGAATCACGCGAACGTACGGAACCGCTTCGACCAATCGTCAACCCATTTCACCAACAGCTTGTGGGGCTCTTGGTCTCAGCTCCGCCTGAAACCAGCAACGTCATTGTCGTACAGCCCGTATCGCTTGCTTGCGTCCCTGTTCCGGTCGCCGTCGCCGTAAATGCCGTCGCAGTTGCAGACCCTGCGGTGATACCTATCGTGTAATACCCTTGTGATGTTGCAGTGGTCAGACCCAGGTCAGTGAGATTCTGGGTATAGAGGGTGTGATTGGTCCGCCACTTTTCCTGCTCGATCTGGACCCGCAACAACGCCTCCTTCGCATCTGAACGCCTGGCCTTCCGTACGTATTGCTGGTACGCCGGCACGGCGATTGCGGCAAGAATTGCGACTATTACCACAACGATGATCAATTCAATCAGTGTAAAACCAGATCGTCTTGACGAATTACGTGGCCCGAGCCCAGCTCGCGTGTAAAAGTTCTTCATGAATACCCCAGTAGACCAACACGCATCCTAGGTAGAACAATCGGCAGCAGTCTTGCCGATCTTGAAATTCAGCGTGCTATTTCCGGCATTAACCGACTGATTTGTAAATTCGAATGTATAGCTATTCTGGACCGGACTCGTCGGAGCGGCGGGAAGCGGGCTCGCCGTGCCGGTCACATCGGTACTGCAAATATACTGCCCGGAGTCAACGGTAACGGTAATCGAACCGGTCCAGGTTCCACCGGTGAAACCAACTCCAGTAAACGCACAGCTGTAATTATTGCTCGTTGCCCCATTACCCGAAAATGTCGGCGGAGTGCAAGTACCGCTGTTCGTCACCATCGATAGTATGGTCGGAGTCTGACCGTTTGTCGGCCTCTGGGCAACCGTACCCGTAATATTGATGGTGATCGGGGTCGGAGGCTCAAGGCTCACACTTTCAGGGCAGCTTGCGGTAAAGCAGAAGAACTTGCCAGGATTTCCCAGGACTACGGTGTTTCCGCCATACAAATATGCCGTCTCCGTCGCCGGCGTATGAACGGTCGCATCGTATGATTCATTTGGACATCCACCTCCTGTGGCACATGTTCCAAAAGGCTGATACGGCGCGGCGTTGTCATAAAGTTGCAGCTTTGCGCTGCAATCAGCATCGGCAGGCTGACCAGAGATACGAGTCAGCAAGAAGTCGTGGCCGTTATATCGTGCCCCCGTATAAGCCCCCGCTTGAACACCGATGCCCGTGGATTGATAAGTCGGCGACGTTCCGGAATACCCGCGGTACATCCTGATCGTGCTCAACGCGGGATGGCGGTTGTCCGTCTTGGTACTATAAGAGATGGCAGTAACTGTCGGATCCCCGACACAGACGCGGTCATTCGTATTCGCGTTATCGGTTCGAACCACGCCGATATTGCCATACCAGTTCGCACCGACATAGCAGATGTAGCTGAAATATTTGTAAACCGTTCCGGAGTCAAAATTGGCGAGAGCCTGATTCTTCGCAGGCGTCATCGAGCAGAATGAAGCGTCTGAAATGACGACATATACCGTAGCATTTCCCAATGATCTCAAGTTCGCCTGGTCGATATATACATTACCCTCGATCTGGCTCAATTCTTCACCGGCCGTTGTCGCCGTCAGCAAGACGTTTCCACTCGCATCAGCAAGGCGCCAGTGTCCGTCATCACCTTGCAGCTTGTAGAGTCCATCGCTGCCAGGTGTCGAGCCAGGTGGAATTGTTATTGGCCCATCACCCCCAAGTTTGGCCCGTCCTGTCGGGCTGCTGACGTAGCTGCCGGCTCCGGACGTTCCCTTCACGACGGCAACGGCTGAAGCGGGATCGTCCCAACTGACGACACTTCGCACCACTACCTGCTGGGCCGCATTGGTCCGATCGGTCCAAGACACAAAGACTTCGACCGCGCGGCCTTCCGTCCCACTATTGGCGACGGTCCACCACCGACGGAATTGTGTGGACTGGACGTTGTTACCGGAGTAACCATAAAGCGTTTCCGCACTGTTCTGGGCAAGCGCAGTAATTGCAGTAAACTGCTCCTTCACCATCAACGATCGCAACTCGGCCAACTTTGTTTCGGCCAATTGTACCGCCTGGGTTCGGGCCTTTGCCTGGCCATTTATATCCATCAAGTAGGCGCTGAGCTTTGCGATACCGAGAACCCCGGCGGCCAACACCACCAATGCCACCATGGCCTCGATTAGCACCATGCCGATTTGATTTCGAAGTCTTGTGCCGATCATGGCTGCTTTACCCGCTAGACGAGCCTTTGAGGCTCAGAAATCCCGCCAAGCACCCGGTGCGGAGGCATACGTCCCGAGTGTTTTCGTATTGCGAATAGCCTCGGGATCGTAAATGACATTGAGTGCACCAGCCGAGTTCACATCACCTGTCGCAAGCAAAGCCCCACGAATCTTCGGGCCGCCCGACGTTGCGAGATTACCTTTGACGAAAACGATGCCGAAAATCGTGGAGTTCCCGGACAGCGTCAGATCCCCATCGACGACAATCACGACGGGATGCTCCAAAGATCCGATGTCTTGGCTGATTGTCGCATTGCCGTCAACCCAATAGACTTTACCACCGTCAGTGATCGTGCCTGCATTTGCTCCCGCCACGACCTCCTTCGCTTCAGTCGCCTTATAGAGCGTTGGCGGCAAGCCGAGAAAATTCTCGAAGAATTGATCCGCCGTCAATCCAGCCAGAGAGCTGTCACTCTGGATCACGTCCGGCCCAAAGACGCCAGTACTCGTTGTACAGATCAAATCGGGGGCCTGATTGGTATTACAGACCTGATTGCCGTTTCCCACCTCCGTGTCAACCTGGTTTGATGTTAGCGCACCAGCCGTACTCGTGGGGCGCCGGATCACCGTCTTCCCTGTGTTGCCTGTATTGGCGAGAGTATTCCCAGTCCAAACAGTCAAATTGTTGAAATAATTTACAACGGTCGAGTTACCGCTGAATGTGACCGCGCCGTGCGATGTTAGCGGGTTGGCGATTGTTCCCGGTACCGGCTGCGATTGGGCGACAAAACTGACGATGCGCTTACGTGCGGAATTGTCATCACTCCATCCACATGCAACCACCCAAGCTGTCGCGTCGCCTGCACCCGGCGCTGTACAAGCCGGAGTAATACCTCCTGAACTCCGGTCGGCACATTGCTGTGCGGCCGGGAAGGTTCCGGTACTGCAATACGCCACCGTGTAACTCGAATTGGAGGAACTCCAAACTCCATTCACGCTTGCTGCATTGAAGGTCTTGTTTGCATTGACTCGTTCGATGCTCAGCTCGAGGCCCCCTTGGGCCGCCTCGAAAGCTTGATTGGCACGCATTTCGTTGGCAGACATTCGCTGCTCGCCAACAAGAGCACGTGATGTGTACAACACCATGAGAGTCGCCGCGACCAGCAACACCATCGTCACCAGCAGAGTGGCTGCGCCGCCTTGTCGCTCCAGGCTTCGGTTTTCTATACGCATAACGTCACCTCTTGCTCACGGAACGACATACAGGCGGTCATTCGGAATGTGTACGGTTTCAGTGATCGTACTGGCGACCGAGGAATCGTTTTGATGATGTCCCCGGATCGATATCGTGACCTGGCGGACTTCAGAAACAATGTCTCCCGTTGCGGGTGCCACGTATGCACCTGCATTCATTGTTACATCTGCCGCAGCGGCACTACACGGATTTGCGGTCGCACCTGCCGCAGTCAATTTCCATGAAAGGTCTTTCGTTGCATCGAAACATTGCGAACCGGTCGTCGAAAAAGTCAAAGCATCGATGACTACCGTAGTTGAACTCGTCAGCGCTGGCCACCCGGTCCCGCTGCAATCTGAAGTCACCGCAAGGGCATTTCCGGGATCTATCATTTCGACGGCGTTTCCGTTCAAACGATAAGCAAAGACCTCACCCGCCTCGACACCATTCACCCCGTCCGCATCAGCGTCATACGCATACATGATGCATGTGCCATTCGTCAGCACAGAGAGACTCGTTTGGGTTCCGCTATAAGGATGGGGAAGCGCCGCTGTGGTCCCTGCTCCCGTAATCGAACCTCGCCAATAGCCCGCGCGTCGTATGTCCGCCACCATCAGATTGATGGTCGCGCGTAATTCCTGGTTCAATTTGGCCGCACGCAAGGCGTTGGTCTGGCCGCGAACATTGGTGACGTATATCGCCGTTGCTCCAGCGATCACGATCAGCCCTACTGTCAGTCCGACCATCAACTCGACGAGCGACAAGCCGCCCTGGCGATTGGCGTTCAGCATGCCGGATACCCCCCCACTGAGCCCGAACCGGTCGGCGAACAGACATGTACACCTCCGAGCACGTTAATCGTCACCCCCATCTGCTTGCCCAACGCGGACTGCAGAATGACGGTGCCGCCCACTCCGGCGGTACCTCGAACGCCATTGAAGGCGATGCTTGCCGGACCTCCGGTCAGCATCGTTACACCGGAAAAGGAAGATGCATTTACCACCTGAAGTACCGCAGTTTGACCGTCGCCGAGAATCGTGCAGGCATTCGCACCGCCCACTGCCTGAGTGCAGTCGCAGACCGTACCGGTATCACGACTGAAGCCGGAGCACCACGGGGCTGTCGGCGTAAAGACAGCGACCATGTTCGCCGATTGCTTGATCGCCTCGGTACGTGCCAGTTGCAGTTGGCCATAAACCGCTTCGGCGGCTCCGACCACACGATTCTTGTCGATGAACGTTTGCAGGTTCGGCACTGCCATGGCAAGGATGATTCCCAGAATAGCCATCGTCACAATGAGCTCGACGAGCGTAAAGCCGCCTCTTGCGCGCAGGTTACTCATGGGTTCTTCCGGTAGTCGTAGGAGCTTCGAACATCATTTGGCGCAAAAACGCTCATCGGTGTGGCAGAAGCGTACTCATCGTGCAACCCGTTCCCTATCTGGTAGGCAAGCGCGGATCATGAGTACAGCCCAAACCCTACGCGGATCGGTAATAGTCGTGAACGTGTTTCAGTCGAAAGGCGACGCAGCGCGGACGAGCGGCATTCGGCTGGCAACGGAAATTACGCCGTCGAGGTTCCCGCGATGTCGGCTGATGTCTTGCAACAGGATCAATGGTGACAGCGAGTTGCCTTGCGCACCGGCCGATTGGAATCAGACCATCGTCAGGCGAATGTATCGATCGTGCCGCCGACGACTGCGCCAGGAGTGGGTCTTGCAGGCTGCGGGAGCGCCTGCAGCAGCAATGCAGCCTGGGTTTGCTGCATCTCCATGGCCTTCTTCAGGACCAGTAGGGATGCCTGGCTCTGCAGCTGTGTCGAAGCATTTGCGGAGGCAGCGGATGCGATAGCGGTGATGTCCATGCTGCCTCCTTAATCCCGCTAGTCGCGGAAGTTGCCGTATTGGAGCGGGAAGTCGTCGATACTCTTCTTGACCAGCGCGATGGCGTCTTGCAGCACATCACGCTTGGCGCCGGAGACGCGGACGGCATCGCCCTGGATCGCGGCCTGGACCTTGAGTTTGCTGTCCTTGAGGATGCGAACGATCTTCTTGGCGAGTTCCTGTTCGACGCCTACACGTACCTTCAGTTCCTGCTTGACCTTGTTGCCGCCGACCTTTTGAACATCGCCGTATTCGAGACAACGGACGTCGATCTTCTTCGCGGTCATCTCGGGCAGCAGGATCGCAGTCACCTGCTCCAACTGGAACTCGCTGTCGCCGTGCAAGGTGAGCAGCTTTTCAGTCTGCTCAACCCGCGCATCGCTCCCTTTGAAGTCGTAACGGCCCGTGATCTTGCGGTTGGCGACGTCAACGGCGTTGCGCAGCGACGGCAGGTCGACTTCGGACATTATGTCGAACGATGGCATCGCTGGCTCCGGTCAGCCGAAGTGGCAGACGTAGTGATAGGGCTCGCCGGTGACTTCGATGTCGAAGCTGGAATTACCAGGAACGTTGAAGGACTGGCCTGCCCCCCAGGTCTTCCATTCGGTCTCGCCCTTCAACCGGATACGGCACGAGCCGGCGACGCCTTCCATGATTTCGGGCGCGCCGGTGTTGAAGGTCAGTGACGCCGGCAGGATCACGCCGACGGACTTGCGGGTGCCGTCCGCCAAGGTGATGGTGTGACTGACGCACTTGCCGTCGAAGTAGACATTGGCCTTGGTGGCGACGGCCACGCCGTCGAACTGTTCAGTAACGCTCATGAGAAGGCTCTTCCTTATTCGATACCCATGAATTTCTGGATGAAGCTCTTGGCGATGAAGCCCACGAATCCGAGCCCGAGCGCGACGAACAGCCAGATCGTGCCGTAGCGCCCCGCCTTGGACTGTTTCGCCAAGTTGCCGATGATGAACAGCATGTACACGATCAGTGCGGAAATGAGGATCTTGAGCGACCAATCCTCGAATTCCGCTACTGTCAGCCCGAAAATGATCGGGTCACCTTCCATCCAGCAACCTCTTAGCTGCGCTTGTTACGTGCATTCGCTGCGATGCGCATGCGCAACGCGTTGAGACGGATGAAGCCGTGGGCGTCCTTCTGGTTGTACGCGCCCTGGTCGTCTTCGAAGGTCGCGATCGTCGGGTCGAACAGCGAATCGGTCTTCGAATCGCGGCCGGTGACGATGACGTTGCCCTTGTAGAGCTTGAGGCGCACCCAGCCATTGACGGTCTGCTGCGTGTGGTCGATCAGGGCCTGCATCGCCTGGCGCTCGGGGCTCCACCAGTAACCGTTGTAGATCAGGCTCGCGTAGCGGGCGAGGAGGTCGTCCTTGAGGTGGGCGACTTCGCGGTCGAGGGTGATCGATTCGATCGCGCGGTGGGCGCGCAGCAGGATCGTGCCTCCCGGCGTTTCGTAGCAGCCACGGCTCTTCATGCCGACATAGCGGTTCTCGACAAGGTCGAGACGGCCGATACCGTGCTTGCCGCCGAGCTTGTTCAGCTCGCCGAGCAACTCGTGCGCCTTCATGCGCTTGCCGTTGATGGCGACGAGATCGCCCTTCTCGAACTCGAGGTCGACGTATTCGGCCGCGTCAGGCGCAGCTTCGGGGGACACCGTCCAGCGCCACATCGACTCTTCGGCCTCCGCAGCCGGGTTTTCGAGGTGACGGCCTTCGAAGGAGATGTGCAGCAGGTTGGCGTCCATCGAGTACGGCGAGCCGCCCTGCTTGTGCTTCATTTCGATGGGAATGCCGTGTTTCTCGGCGTAGGCGAGGAGCTTCTCGCGCGACAGCAGGTCCCACTCGCGCCACGGGGCGATGACCTTCACACCCGGCATCAGTGCGTAGTAGCCGAGTTCGAAGCGAACCTGATCGTTGCCCTTGCCGGTCGCACCGTGAGACACGGCATCGGCGCCGGTGGCGCGCGCGATCTCGATCTGGCGCTTGGCGATCAGCGGACGGGCGATCGAGGTGCCGAGCAGGTACTCGCCTTCGTAGACGGTATTGCAGCGGAACATCGGGAAGACGAAATCGCGGACGAACTCTTCGCGCAGGTCGTCGATGAAGATGTTTTCAGGCTTGATGCCGAACTTCAGCGCCTTTTGGCGGGCCGGTTCGAGCTCTTCGCCCTGGCCGAGGTCGGCCGTGAAGGTGACCACTTCGCACTGGTAAGTGTCCTGCAGCCACTTCAGGATGACCGAGGTATCGAGGCCGCCGGAGTAGGCGAGCACTACTTTATTGACATCGCTCATTTGGATTTCCGTTCTTCCGATTTCAGCTTGTGGCCACCGGGAATGCGCGGCCGGGTTCGCAATGCTGGCTCGATCAGTCTTCGACCTTGCCGAGCACCAGGTATTCCATCAAAGCCTTCTGCGCGTGCAGCCGGTTCTCCGCTTCGTCCCAGACGACCGACTGCGGTCCGTCGATGACTTCGGCGGTAACCTCCTCGCCGCGGTGCGCGGGTAGGCAATGCATGAAGAGGGCTTCGGGACGTGCCGCGGCCATCATTTCGGCATCGACGCACCAGTCCGCGAAAGCCTTCATCCGCGCTTCGTTTTCCGCCTCGAAGCCCATCGACGTCCACACGTCGGTGGTCACGAGATCGGCATCCCGACAAGCCTCGATCGGATCGGCGAACTGCTGGAAGTGATCGGTGCCATACAGGCCCGCAACTTCCGGCTCGATCTCGTAGCCCGGAGGCGTGGAGACGTGCACGTTGAAGTCGAGCAACTCGGCCGCCTGCAGCCAGGTGTTGCACATGTTGTTGGAGTCGCCGACCCAAGCGACGGTCTTGCCCTGAATCGAGCCGCGGTGCTCGATGAAGGTGTAGATGTCGGCCAGGATCTGGCAGGGGTGATATTCGTTGGTAAGGCCGTTGATCACCGGCACACGCGAGTGCGCCGCGAAGCGCTCGATGATGTCCTGCTCGAAGGTGCGGATCATCACGACGTCGCTCATGCGCGAGATTACTTGGGCAGCGTCCTCGACAGGCTCGCCACGGCCGAGTTGGGAATCCCGCGTATTGAGGTAGATCGCCGAGCCGCCGAGCTGCTGGATCCCCGCCTCGAAAGACAGGCGCGTCCGGGTGCTGGCTTTCTCGAAGATCATCACCAGCGTGCGGTCGAACAGCGGATGGTAGGGCTCGTAGCGCTTGTACTTATCCTTGATCCAGCGCGTGCGCTCGAAGATGTGCTGGTATTCGTCGCGCGTGAAATCCTTGAATTGCAGGTAATGCCTGGGGGCATTCATCGGGCGCTCCTTATTGGCCCAGGTGCTTGCGCACCAGCGGAGCCAGCAGCGAGACGAGCGCAGCCGCGTCCTGCTCGCCGAAGGTCAGTGCGGGCAGCAGCCGGATCACACGCTCCGCAGTGACGTTGATCAGCAGGCCGGCGTCGAGCGCCTGACGCACGAGTTCGCCGCAGGGACGGTCGAGCTCGATGCCGATCATCAGGCCCCGGCCGCGGATATCGACCACGCCGGAAACGCCTGCGAGTGCTTCGCGCATGCCATTGCAAATCGCATCGCCGATGCGGACGGCGTTGGCCATCAGGCCTTCCTCTTCAATCGCCGAGAGGGTTGCGAGGCCCGCAGCACACGCAAGCGGATTGCCGCCGAAGGTCGAGCCGTGATTACCCGGACCGAAGAGGCCGGCGGCACGGCCGGTAGTCACGCAAGCGCCGATCGGCACGCCGGAACCCAGTCCCTTGGCAAGCGTCATGATGTCGGGTTTGACGCCGGCCTGCTGGAAGCCGAACCATTGCCCGGTGCGACCGATACCGCACTGCACCTCGTCGCAGATCATCAGCCAGCCGCGCTCGTCGCAGGTCGCACGAAGTTCGCGCTGGAACTGGTCGTCGGCAATGTTGATGCCGCCTTCGCCCTGAACCATTTCGAGCATCACCGCGACGACGTTGTGGTTGTGCTCCCCGATGGCGCGGATGGCGCCGATGTCCTTGTATGGCACGCGCAGGAAACCGGAGACGAGGGGCTCGAAGCCGGCCTGCGTCTTGCGGTTACCGGTCGCCGACAGGGTCGCGAGCGTGCGTCCGTGGAAGGCGTTTTCCATCACGATGACGGCAGGCTGTTCGACGCCGATCTTGTGGCCGTAAAAGCGCGCAAGCTTGATCGCAGCCTCATTCGCTTCGCAACCCGAGTTGCAGAAGAACACTTCATCCATCCCCGACAAGGCGGCAATGCGGTCGGAGAGCTCTTCCTGCAGAGGGATGCGATAGAGATTCGATGTATGGAGCACGCTGGCGGCCTGCTGGGCGATCGCGCGCACCAGGCGCGGATGATTGTGCCCGAGCGTCGACACGGCAATGCCCGAAAGGGCATCGAGATAGCGCTTGCCCGTCTCATCGAAGAGCCAGACGCCCTCGCCGTGCGTGAAGGCCACCGGCAGTCTGGCGTAGGTATTCATGAGATGCGACATGGGAGACCCCGATCAGGATGAAGCCAAAATGCACACGGCGGCAGGCGCCGCCGTGGAGGATTGAGGGAACGATGTTAAGCGAAAGCGCCCGGATTGTATAGGCTGCAGCCCCACTTGCATGAAACAGGCAGGGCCCTCCGGGAGACGGCAAACGGCATCACGCAATCGGCGCCCGCAACAAACGCTCGACCCCACGCACACCCGCATTCCGGAATAGTCGACCGCATGCTGAAATCCGGTAGGGCTTTTCTGCTAGAATTCAGCCCGCTTTGTGCGACGCCCTCATAAGAAGAATTAAGACACACCCACCGAAAGGCGCCGTACCCCGGAAACATCCCCCGCAGCTTGCAGTTCGCGACATATGAGCCAATTGATCGAAAGCTTCGTCATCATCGGGGTCACGCGAGAAGGAAAGACCTTTCGTCCCAGCGACTGGGCCGACAGACTGTGCGGCATCATGTCCGCATTCGGCTCGGATCACCGGATGATGTATTCGCCGTATGTGCGCCCGGGCTGCACATTGAAGGGGGAGAAGACGGTTGTCGTCGATGCGCGCCTCTACGACATCGAACCGCTCGCATACAAATTCCTGATCAATTTCGCGAACGACAACAACCTGAAGATGGAGCCGATCGACGACGTCTGATCGTCGCGACTGGCGGCCCTACCACGGGCCGCAATCACCGGACAATAAGTTTTCCGACATCGAAAAAACAAAACGGCGACCTAGGTCGCCGTTTTAACTTACCACCGGAAGCCGGCAGATCAGGCAGCCATCGCCTTGACCGCAGCCGACAGGCGGCTCTTATGGCGAGCAGCCTTGTTCTTGTGGATGATCTTCTTGTCTGCAACGCTATCGATGGTGCTCATCGAGGTACGAAAAACGGACTGAGCTGCGACCTTGTCGCCACCCGAGATAGCCTTTCGCACAGCCTTGATCGCGGTACGCAGACGGGAACGAAGGCTGCCGTTGTGAGCGCGAGCCACGACCGCCTGACGGGCGCGCTTGCGGGCTTGTGCCGAATTGGCCATATGTGTTCTTCCGTTGATTGGTTCTAGAGAGCGCGCGAGTGTACCGCTTTGCATCGTCATGCGCAAGTGGGCAGCAACGGCTATCATTGCGTCCTTTGCCCGGAACGCCAAGATGAACCTGTTGCGCGCGCTCGTAACCGTCAGCGGCATGACCATGCTGTCGCGCATCCTCGGCTTCGTGCGCGATTTCGTGATTGCCCGCGCCTTCGGGGCAGGACTGGCCACTGACGCATTCTTCGTCGCTTTCCGCCTACCGAACCTCCTGCGGCGGATGTTCGCCGAAGGCGCCTTTTCACAGGCCTTCGTTCCCATCCTTGCGGAATATAAGAACCGTCGAGGTCCCGACGAGACGCATCATCTCCTCAATCGCGTCGCGACCGCCCTGTCGCTGGTCGTGGCGCTCGTGTCTGTCGCAGGGATCGTGGCAACGCCGCTGATCATCCAGGTGACCGCGCCGGGCTACGCGGACGAGCCAAACAAGTTCGCGCTGACCGTCGAACTCACGCGCATCATGTTCCCGTACATCCTGTTCATGTCGCTCGTCGCACTCGCCGGGGGCGTGCTCAACACCTGGAGCCGATTCGCGATCCCGGCTGTGACGCCGGTGCTGCTCAACCTGTCGTTCATCGGCATGGCGCTGTTCGCGGTGCCCTACTTCGACCCGCCGGTAATGGCACTCGCCTGGGCGGTGATCATCGGCGGAGCGCTGCAGCTCTCGCTCCAGCTGTGGCCGCTCGCGCGCATCGGCATGATGCCGCGCTTCGAGCTGAAGCTGGACGATCCAGGCCTACGCCGCGTCGGCAAGTTGATGCTGCCGGCCATCCTGGGCGTATCGGTGAGCCAGATCTCACTGATCATCAATACGATCTTTGCATCCTTCCTGCCGACGGGAAGCGTGTCCTGGCTGTACTACGCCGACCGACTGATGGAATTCCCATCCGGACTGCTGGGCGCGGCCCTGGGGACGATCCTGCTGCCGAGCCTGTCGAAGCTCCATGCGGAGGAGCAACCCGAGGCGTTTTCGTCGCTGCTCGATTGGGGCATGCGCCTGACCTTGATGCTGACACTGCCGGCTGCACTGGCACTGGCAATCCTTGCAGTGCCGCTTATCTCCACCCTGTTCCAGCACGGAGCCTTCGGCGCCGACGACGTGCTGCAGACGCGGCTCGCGCTCGTCGCCTATAGCGTCGGGCTGACGGGCTTAATCATGGTGAAGATCCTCGCGCCGGGCTTTTACGCTCGGCAAGACATCCGCACACCCGTCAAGATCGCCCTCATCACCCTCGCAGCTACGCAGACGATGAACATCGCGTTTGTCGGACCGTTGAAGCATGCGGGACTCGCCCTGTCGATCGGCCTGGCGTCGATGCTGAATGCAAGTCTGCTGTTCCGGGGACTGCGACGACGCGGCGTATATCATCCGATGGCCGGATGGGGCGCGTTCGGCGCGCGTCTGTTCGCTGCACTGGCCGTGCTCGCGGGCGTGCTCTGGTTCGGGATGGGTAACGAGGCGTCGTGGCTCGAACAGGGGTCGGCGGCGCGCGTATTGCGACTGTCGGCGATCGTCGTTGCAGGCATCGGAGCCTACTTCGCCACGCTTTATGCAACAGGGTTCCGGCTCAAGGACTTCCGCCGCCGTGCAGCCTGAATAACGGCGGCGCGAGCGGCGCCGCCGCACTACAATTGAAGCCGATTCGAACACCTTCACGGACGGACACTAGAGGAGTCGAGCGGCATGAAATTGACCAGTCAAAGCTTCGCCGATGGTGCGCGCATTCCTGGCGAATTCGCGTTCTGCATTCCGGCATCCGAGGGACATGCCTGCCTCGGCAGCAATCGCAATCCTCATCTTGCCTGGTCCGGCGCACCGGATGCGACGCGCTCCTTCGCACTCATCTGCCACGATCCAGATGTGCCGAGCCAAGGCGACGACGTCAACCAGGAAGGCCGCAGCGTGCCGGCGAGCCTGCCGCGCGTGGACTTCTTCCATTGGGTAGCCGTCAATCTGCCTGCGGACCTGCGGGAAATCGGCGCAGGCAGTTTTTCTCAGGAAGTCGTGCCAGGAGGCAAACCCGGCCCAGACGGCCCGCTCCGCAGTCGCCAGGGGATTAACGATTACACGGGTTGGTTCGCCGGCGACGAGTCAATGCGCGGCAACTATTACGGCTACGACGGTCCCTGCCCGCCCTGGAACGACGAACTACTCCATCATTACGTCTTCACGCTGTACGCGCTGGATATCGAGCACTGCGCACTGGAGGCGCCATTCACTGGTACTCAGGTGCGAAATGCGATTGCCGGGCACGTACTGGCCGAGGCGCATCTCACCGGGGTCTACTCGCTGAATCCGGCCCTCGCCGACTGATGCAGACTCAAGGGCGATACGGGGGCAGCGCGCGCTTCACACCGGGCAGCTCGAAGCGCGCGTAGTCCGGCAGCCCGGCACGAAAGACCGGAGATATTTCGCCCTCGATCAGCGGCCTCAGATACGTCAGGGCCGCATCGGTGACGTGCAGGCCGTCAGCGCGAATGAATGCCGGCGGCACGCATCGCTCCAAGTTCGCGATCGCGCCGACCTGGACGGGCACGACGTCCCACGCGTAGGGCGCGTCGCTCAGGCGCCGTATCGCGGGCATTGCGCAGTCCTGGCCTTGCAGCGCGAAATCGACCGCTGCGGCACCCACTGCCATGGCGTGAGCGTGGTCGGTCGCGGATACGAGATGTCCGGCCGCACGCTGCAGGTAGTCGGGGATCGCCCAGTGATGCTTGTAGCCGAGGCGTGCCTGGATGAGCCGGGCGACGCACTGACCTGCCCCGCCGAGTTGGATGTGACCCTTGCTGTCGTGGTCCTGCTCCATCAATAGCGAACCGTCGCTACGCCGAACACCTTCCGACACCGTGATCGCACAGTAGCCCAGACGCTCGACCGTCACCCTCACTGCGTCGAGGAAGACGGTTTCGTCGAAGGGCACTTCCGGCATCAGGATGATGTGCGGCGGCTCGTCCGGGTTGCGGGCAGCGAGCGCCGTCGCTGCGGCAATCCATCCCGCGTTGCGTCCCATGACCTCGAGCACGAAAGCGCGCCCTACCCGGCTGGACATTGCAGCCAGGTCGAGCCCAGCCTCGAGCATCGCGGTGGCCGCATACTTCGCGGCCGAGCCGAAGCCCGGTGAGCAGTCGCTGCCTTCGAGATCATTGTCGACGGTCTTCGGAATGCCGACGCAGACGAGCGGATAGCCTCGCGCCTGCGCCGCCCGGGAAATCTTGGCGACGGTATCCATCGAACCGTTACCGCCGTTGTAGAGAAAGTAGCGGATGTCGTGGGCGGCGAGGACCGCGAAGAGCCGGTCGTATTGCGCCGGGTTGTCCTGGGGCGGATCGAGATCGAAGCGGCAGGAGCCGAAGGCGCCGCCGGGCGTGCGGGAAAGCGCCTGTAGGGCATCGGGGGCGAGACCGGCCGCGTCGACCAGATCCTCGGCCAGCACCCCGAGAATGCCGTGGCGAGCGGCAAGGACGGTTCCGATGACATCCGGACGCGCGCGGGCGGCTTCAATCACGGCCACGGCACTCGCGTTGATCACCGCGGTCACTCCGCCCGATTGCGCGTAGAGCAGGTTCGCCTTGCTCATTGGGTTCTTCCTGGCAAAAAACAAACGCGGCGAGCAAACGGGGCGTCCCGTCGCTCGCCGCGTGATCGCGACGACGCGTGCTTACTTCAGCGCGTCGAAGGCGCGGGCGGTGATTTCGTCGACCTTGCCCAGCCCCGCAATCTTGCGGACCCTCGGAGCCGCAGCGGCACCGGAGGCGGCCCACTTCGAGTAGTACTCGACCAGCGGCTTGGTCTGCGCGTGGTAAACCTCGAGGCGCTTCTTCACGGTTTCTTCGCGGTCGTCATCGCGCTGGATCAGCTCTTCGCCCGTCACGTCGTCCTTGCCCGCAACCTTCGGCGGGTTGTATTTGACGTGATAGGTGCGACCCGATGCGACGTGAACACGTCGGCCACTCATGCGTTCGACGATCTCGCTGTCGGGCACGTCGATTTCGAGCACGAAATCGATCGGCACGCCGGCTTCCTTCATCGCGTCGGCCTGCGGGATCGTGCGCGGGAATCCGTCGAACATATAGCCGGACTTGCAGTCATCCTGCTGCAGGCGATCCTTCACCAAGCCGATGATGATGTCGTCGGACACAAGGCCGCCGGCATCCATGACCTTCTTGGCTTCGATCCCCAGCGGCGTGCCGGCCTTGACGGCTGCGCGCAGCATGTCACCGGTCGAAATCTGCGGAATGCCGAATTTTTCCTTGATGAAGTTGGCTTGCGTGCCCTTACCGGCGCCCGGCGGCCCCAACAGAATCAGTCTCATTTTGCACCCTCCCGTTATGCGGCCGCTAAGCCGCATCGTTATGTGAAATCAAAGGCTAAAACTTACTCGACTCGTTCCTGACGGTCAAACACGGCCCTGACGCGCGCGAGGTCTTCCGGCGTGTCAATACCCGCGGCGGGCGCTTCGGCCACCGACAACACGCGGATGCGATAGCCGTGCCACAGCGCCCGCAATTGTTCGAGCGCCTCCCAGCCCTCCAGCGGCGAGGGCGCCAGTTCGGCGTAGCGACGCAGGAACGCAACCCGGTAAGCGTAGATTCCGATATGCCGCTGCACGGGCAAGCCTTCCGGCACCGCGCTGCGATCCGCTGCAAATGCGTCTCTCGGCCAGGGGATGGGTGCCCGCGAAAAATACAGCGCATGAGCGCGCGCGTCGCATACGACCTTCACGACGTTCGCGTTGAAGAACTCGCCGGCATCGGCAATCGGATGGGCGGCGGTGGCGATCGCGGCATCGGGGTCCGCCGCCAGCGCCTCGGCAACCGCCCGGATCAAGTCCGGATCGATCTGCGGCTCGTCGCCCTGCACGTTTACGACGATGGCATCGTCAGACCACTCAAGCGCCTCGACGACTTCCGCGAGACGGTCGGTGCCGCTCGGATGGTCTGCACGGGTCATCAGCGCATCGGCACCCGCCGCACGCACGGCGTCGAGCACCCGCCCGTCATCGCTCGCCACCCACACAGAGGCCGCGCCGGCCTTGCGCGCCTGATCGAGCACTCGCACGACCATCGGCTTGCCGCCGATGTCGGCGAGGGGCTTGCCCGGCAAACGCGTCGAGGCGTAGCGCGCGGGGATGACGACGTTGAAATCCGTCATGATCAGCGACGCAGCGCGTCCACTTCCTCGGCGGAGAGCTGGCGCGCTTCTTCCGCCAGCATCACGGGGATGCCGTCGCGAATCGCGAATCCGAGGCGATCGGCCTTGCAGACCAGTTCTTGCTTGTCCTTGACGAAATCGAGAGGCCCCTTGCAGAGCGGGCACACGAGGATTTCAAGCAGTCTGGCGTCCATGCGACAGTTTCTCCAGGATGATTTCGGCAGCGCCCGCGGCGATGGTCGCCGTTACGGGGAACTCCCAAGTGTCGGCGGGCGCAAAGGAGGCGCATTTTACCGCATCCTTGCTCGTCAGGATCTTTGCCTCGTCCGGCGCGAAATCGAGATCGGACGGAACGAAGACGTGATGATCCGGAAAGGGGTGCGGCACGACGTCGAGGCCCATTCCAGCGAGCTGCGAAAAGAAGCGCTCGGGACGTCCGATTCCGGCGATCGCGTGGACGCGCTTGCCGGCGAATTCGCGCGAGTCACGCCGTTCCCCAGGCCTCCCCAACACGAGGAGCTCGCGTCCTTCGAGACGCATCTGGAATATCGGGCGCTCTCCGATCTCGGTCGCGAGCGACGGGGAAAGCGGCCCGTGGGCGATCACGAGGTCGACCGAGCGCAGGCGCGATACGGGCTCCCGCAAGGGTCCGGCAGGCAGCAGCCGGCAATTGCCGAGCGTCGCTTCGTCGACCACGGCAATCTCGATGTCGCGAGCCAGGCGGTAATGCTGCAAGCCATCGTCGGCAACGATCACGTTACAGCCAGGATGCGCGCGCAGCAATGCTTGCGCCGCGGCGGGACGATCCCGACCCACGGCAAGCGGACAGCCGGTGATGCGGGCGAGGAGAACCGGTTCGTCGCCATAGAGGGCAGGGTCGCCATCGGGAGGAACAAGGGCGACGCCCTCCACCCGCCCGCCGTAACCGCGACTGACGATACCAGGCGTATAGCCGGATTCGCGGAGGCGCCGCACGAGCCAGTCTACGACCGGCGTCTTGCCGCTACCGCCGACTGCGATGTTGCCGACTACGATGACGGGAACCGGCAGGCGCACCGAAGCCAGGGCGCGCAGTCGGAACAAGGTGCGGCGCGCGGCCGCGATCAGTCCGAAAAGCGAGGCAAGCGGCAGCAGTGCGGCCGAGGTGAAACTGCGCGACTGCCAGAACGCGGGGGCCCTGCGGGACATGCCGGAGAACTAGCGCCGCCGCGTGCGCGACGCGGCGCTCACTGCGGCGCCTGGGTGGCGAAGGTGATATGCGGCAGTCCGGCCCGCTGGGCGGCTTGCATCACGTCGATCACGCTCTGGTGCGGCGACTTGGCGTCCGCATTGATGACGACGACGGGATCCTTGGCACCGGGCGATGTGGCCTTGCCGAGTGCGGTGGCGATCAGGTTGATGTCGCGCGACCCGACCGGAACACGATTGACGATGACGTCGCCTGCGGCGCTGACCGCAACGATCACTTCGTTCGGCGCCTCTTGCGCGCCCGCCGATTCGGCCGTCGGAAGGTTGATTTCAAGCCCGGCAACCTTGGAATACGAGGTCGTCAGCACCAGGAAGATGATGAGGACCAGCATGACGTCGATCAGCGGGATCAGGTTGATCTCGGGCGCCTCGTTGCGCCGGTCGCGCTGGAAATTCACGTTGCCCCCGATCAGCTGCGGCGTTCGCCGTGGACGACTTCCACCAGCTTGATCGCCTGCTGTTCCATATCGATGACGAAGCTGTCGATCAGGGCGCGGAAGTGTCGCCAGAAGATCGTCGACGGGATCGCGATGATCAGTCCGAGACCGGTGCTGTTGAGCGCCGTCGAAATACCCTGGGCCAGGAGCTGCGGGCTGGAGCCGGCCGTCGCGCCCTGTGCGGCGAAGATGTCGATCATGCCGACGATGGTGCCGAACAGCCCCATCAGCGGGCTGATCGACGCGATCGTGCCGAGCGTGGTGAGGAAGCGCTCCAGTTCATGAACAACGGCGCGACCGGTCTCTTCGATCGCCTCCTTCATGACTTCACGGGAGCTGCTGACGTTGCGGAGACCGGCGGCGAGAACGCGGCCGAGCGGGGAATGTGCCTCGACGCGGCCAGCCATGTCAGGCGTGACGCCCTTTTGGCGCAGATCCGTGAGTACCTTGTCGAGCAGGCCAGTGGGAACTATCTTGGACCTGCGCAGAGTCACCGAACGTTCGATGATGAGGGCAACGGCGATGACAGACGCCAGCAGCAGCGGCCAGATCGGCCAGCCAACAGCCTGGATGAGCGCAAACACGCGACAAGACTCCGCAGAGGGAAAAGCGGAACTTTAGCGCCCCGTGCCCGGCAGGGCAATAGGGCACGCAAATGTCATCACCTGCAGCAAGAATCCACAAAAGCTGTGGATAAGTTTGTGGATTGCGCGTCAAAAAATGCCTAACTCTCTGGCGCCACGGGCATTCAGACGCTTCGATGAAAAATTAGGCAACAAATTAGTTGTATAAAAACAGTGGCTTACGAAATACCATTGTGAACAAGCGGTTTTCATCAGAGCCGATTGACAAGCCGACTTGCTTGTGGATTCCGTTACAATTGCGACCATGCAAAACGACGCTTCGATCACTAGCGGCGGGGATTTCGAAGAGCGCGAATTTCAGCGCCCGCTCAGCGTTTCCGCATTGAACCGCCTCGCCCGAGAAACTCTCGAGCGGCGTTTTCCGCTGTTATGGGTGAGCGGTGAAATTTCCAACCTCACACGCGCTCCGTCTGGCCATCTTTACTTCACCTTGAAGGACGAAAACGCGCAGGTTCGCTGCACGATGTGGCGTAACCGCGCCCAGTTGCTGCCCTTCCGTCCGGAAAACGGCATGCGTGTCGAGGCACGCGTACTGGTGTCCCTATACGAGGTGCGCGGGGACTTCCAGCTCAGCGTCGAGGGCCTGCGGCAGGCGGGCCAGGGAAACCTGTTCGAGGCATTCCTGCGTCTGAAGGAAAAGCTTGCGACAGAGGGGCTGTTCGATGTCGCGGTTAAGCGGGAAGTGCCCCGCTATCCCCGCCGTATCGGCGTCGTGACCTCGCCTGCGGCCGCGGCCTGGCGCGACGTCCTTGCGGCGCTTTACCGACGTGCACCCCAGCTCGAGATCGTGCTGTACCCAGCTCCCGTTCAGGGTGATGGCGCCGGAGCCCGACTTGCGGACGCGCTCATCGCGGCATCCAGACGGGCCGCTTGCGACGGCATCGACCTCATACTGCTCGTGCGTGGCGGCGGAAGCATCGAGGACCTGTGTGCCTTCAACGACGAAGGTCTGGCGCGCGCCATTCGCGCTTGTGCGGTGCCGGTGATCAGCGGCGTGGGACACGAAACGGATTTCACGATTGCGGACTTCGTCGCCGACGTGCGGGCGGCCACGCCGACGGGCGCGGCGGAGCTTGCCAGTGCGGGGTTTCATGCGGCCGAAGCCCGGCTCGCGGAACTGGAGCGCATCCTTGCCGGGGCGATGCAGCGCCAGCTCCACTCCCATGCGCAGCGTCTGGACCGCGCCGCACTGCGCCTGCTCCATCCGCGCGAACGGCTGCAGCAGGCGCGCGAACGGCATGAACGGCTGGCTGCACGACTGAGTGCGGCGATGCATCGCCGGCTCGAGCGACTGCGCGCACGCCAGGAGATCCTGCGCCTGCGGCTGACGGCCCGGCGACCCGACCTTCGGCGTGACATGGAACGGTGCGCGCGGGTGGCGTCGCGCTTGGCTCAGGCACGCGAAATGCATCTTCGGTTGCGGACGGATCGACTCGCTACGCTCGCCGCCCATCTGCAGCATCTCGCCCCGCAGGCGGTGCTGACGCGGGGTTACAGCATCACGCGCGACGCCGAGGGACGAATTCTGCGTTCAGCAGACGATACCGTGGCTGGCGCACAGGTTTCGGTCGAGCTCGCGTCCGGCCGGCTACATGCTATTGTGAATAGCACGGAAGCATGATCGCGCTGGCTGCCGCCCGGTTCGGCGGGGGCGGCATCGCGACGGTCCAGTCGCTTCGGTTTCGTTTCGAGATTGCACCGGGAGTTAAAGCCCGACTAGAATGGTCAAGCTTTGACCCCCAACAAACCTACCTCAAACGGAAGGAGAGATAAAAAATGGAACACACGCTGCCCCCCCTGCCCTATTCCAAGGACGCGCTCGCGCCGCACATCTCGGCCGAGACGATGGAGTTCCACTACGGCAAGCACCACCAGGCTTACGTCACGAACCTGAACAACCTGATCAAGGGGACCGAGTACGAAAACCTCGACCTCGAAGCGATCGTCAAGAAGGCGCCGGCCGGCGGTGTGTATAACAACTCGGCCCAGGTCTGGAACCACACCTTCTTCTGGAACAGCATGAAGCCGAACGGCGGCGGCGAGCCGACGGGTGCGCTGGGCGATGCGATCAAGGCAAAGTGGGGTTCGTTCGAGGACTTCAAGAAGGCCTTCACGGCTTCCGCGGTCGGCAACTTCGGCTCGGGCTGGACCTGGCTGGTGAAGAAGGCCGACGGTAGCGTCGATATCGTCAACATGGGCGCCGCAGGCACCCCCCTGACGACCGGCGACAAGGCGCTGCTCTGTATCGATGTCTGGGAACACGCCTACTACATCGACTATCGCAATCGCCGTCCGGACTTCGTCGCGACCTTCCTGAACAGCCTCGCGAACTGGGATTTCGCCGCGAAGAATTTCGCCGGCTGAGTCGCATGTGACGTCATGCCGGACCGGATAAATCCGGCAGCAAGAGCCTCCGCGTCGAAAGGCCGGAGGTTTTGTATTTTCTGAATATGCTTTTCTGTTTTTCTTCGTTCAGGTTATAAGCGAGCAGCGGTAGATTTTCTCCATCGACATGGTTTGAACGGAGAAAATCGAAATGAAATTGAGTCCCCTTCGCCGCGCCCTGCTCGCGGTGGCCCTGACCGCAGGCCTTGCCGGCGTCGCTCACGCCGAAAAGACCTTGCTCAACGTCTCGTATGATCCGACGCGCGAGCTCTACCAGGCCTACAACCCCGAATTCGCGAAGTACTGGAAGGCCAAGACCGGCCAGGACGTGACGATCAAGCAATCGCACGGCGGCTCGGGCAAGCAGGCGCGTGCGGTGATTGACGGCCTGGAGGCCGACGTCGTGACGCTCGCGCTGGCCTACGACATCGACGTCATTGCCGAGAAGACCGGCAAGGTCCCCGCAAACTGGCAGAAGCGGCTGTCGAACAACAGCGCGCCCTACACGTCGACGATCGTCTTCCTGGTGCGCAAGGGCAATCCGAAAGGCATCAAGGACTGGGGCGACCTAGTGAAGCCTGGCGTCGAGGTGATCACGCCGAACCCGAAGACGTCGGGCGGCGCGCGCTGGAATTACCTGGCGGCGTGGGGCTACGCGCTGCTGAAGCCGGGCGGCAACGAAGCGAAGGCCAAGGAATTCGTGGCGGAGCTCTTCAAGCACGTGCCGGTGCTCGACTCGGGGGCGCGCGGCGCAACGAATACTTTCGTGCAGCGCGGCATCGGCGACGTGCTCCTCGCGTGGGAGAACGAGGCGATCCTGTCGGTGAACGAGCTCGGGCCGGAGAACTTCGAGATCGTGGTGCCGTCGGTGTCGATTCTGGCCGAGCCGCCGGTAACGGTGGTCGATGGCGTCGCGGCGAAACGCGGGACGGCGGAGATCGCGAAGGCCTATGTCGAATATCTGTATTCGCCCGCCGGCCAGAAGATCGCGGCGCAGCACTACTACCGTCCGGCCAAGCCGGAACTGGCGGATCCGAGGGACGTGGCGCGTTTCCCCAAGGTAAAGACCTTCACGATCGACAGCCTGTTCGGGGGTTGGGCGAAGACGCAGAAGGCGCACTTCGACGACGGCGGCGTGTTCGACCAGATCTTCGCGAAGTAAGGCCTGTTGCGCCACGTCGGGAGAATGCGATGCGCCACACCACATTGATCGTGCCGGGCTTTCATGGCAGCGGGCCGGAGGGACAACTGCCGGACGTGCGGCGCATTGGAGGCGTCGACTGGGAGGCGCCGGTGCTGGCACCGTAGGCGACCGAGCTCTTCCGTGCGAACGCAGGGCCCGCTCGCTTCGTCCAATACTATGCGGACTTCGGCGATTACCCCCGCACGGTGGACGGCATCCTTTATACGGGGCGGTGACCTGGGCGGCGATGAGCGTGCTCGACCGGCTACGCCGACGTGCGCTGTTCTGGCTGCGCTGAGGGACACCCGATGAAGGCCTTTCCGCGCACCGATCGTCTTCTCGAGGATTCCATCGTGCCCCCGGCATCCGACCGACGTGACGACGAGGAAAAGGAGCGCTATCTGACGCGCCAACTGTGGTGGGCGCTGATCGGACTGATCCTGTTCGCGCTGGTGATGTTCCTGGGCTGGGGCGGCGCTCACGCCGCAACTGGTGCGGACGCCTCCATGTTCGCGCCGACGCCCCATCTCGCGGAAGCCCTCGAACGGGCGCGTCTCGCTCCGGCAAGCCCGGACCGCGAGCGTCCAGACGGTAGGCTCAATTACACGGCTCTCGGTATTTCCCGGCGCTAGTCGGGATCGATATTCTCAACAGCGAGCGTGCCAATCGCACGCGCCCGGCTCGCACAGCGGATACCAGGAACATATCACCCGGAGCTCGCATCATGGAAATCCATCAGTTCGGCCGGATCTCGAACGACGGCGGGGAAGTTCCTCCCGCGACACCGGGCTTGTGCCTCGTCGTGAGCCGCGTCGGCCGCCGGCTGGTACTCCGCCCAAGCCTGAGCGAGTAGCCGGATGCAGCATGGGCCTTTGCCGTCAGACCAGCCCCCTCACCGCCTGCTCCGGCATCAACTGCGCCGCATCTTCGGCAGCGAGATCAGCCCGCGAGGCGACTGGGGAGTCTTCCTGCAAACCGTCAACGCCGCCTACTACGACGCCGATCGTGAACGCGGGCTGCTCGAGAACGCGCTCGAACTCAATGCGCAGGAATTGACCGAAGCCAACAACAAGCTGCGCCTCTTCACCGCCCACGCCCCGGTCGGCATCGTGATGCTCGATCGCGAACTGCGCTACGTCTTCGCGAGCCCGCGCTGGCTGCAGCAGCATCAACTGGCGCTGCATGACATCACGGGCAGACACTGCCGCGAGGTCCCGCTCCCCGCTTTAGACCGCTGGCAAGAGGTGCTGCAGCGCACCCTCGCCGAAAAAACCGAGCTCTCCCAGGAAGAACCCGTCACGCTGCACGACGGCAGGGCGCGCTGGATGCGCTGGGAAATGCGCCCCTGGCAGGCGTCCGACGGCGACACGGGCGGCGTCATCGTCATGGTCGAAGACATCACCGACCACAAGCGCGCCGAGGAGCAGATACGCATCGCGGCGATCGTCTTCCAGACGCGCGACGGCATGATCGTGACCGACGCCTGCGGCACGATCCTGCAGGTCAACCAGGCCTTCACCGACGCTACCGGCTACACCGCCGAGGACGCGATCGGCAAGCGCGCGACGCTGCTCCACTCCGGTCACCAGGATGCGGCCTTCTACCGCAACATGTGGGAAGCGCTCACCCACGAAGGCCGCTGGGAGGGCGAGATCTGGAACCGGCGCAAGGACGGGGGCGTTTTCTCGGAATGGCTGATCATCTCCGGCATCCGCGACACCGCCGGCAGGATCACCCATTATCTCGGCACCTACGCCGACATCAGCGAACCGCGAGAAGCCACACGCAAGATCCTCGAGCTCGCCTTCTACGACCCGCTCACAGCCCTGCCGAACCGGCGCCTGCTGCTCGACCGTCTCCACAAGGCGTTTGCGGCGAGTGCGCGCTCCGGCCAGTTCGGTGCCGTGCTGCTGATCGACCTCGACCATTTCAAGACGCTCAACGACACGCGCGGACACGATGTCGGCGACGAATTGCTGATCCACGTCGCACAGCGCCTGCGCGAATCGATCCGGGAAGCCGACTCGGCCGCACGCCTCGGCGGCGACGAATTCGTAGTCCTCCTCGAAGGACTCAACGAGGAACAAGTTATCGCGGCCAACGTCGTGGAAACCGTCGCAGGAAAACTTCGTACCGCGATCTCGCGGCCCGTCATCCTGAAAGGGGAAATCCACCACGTGACGCCCAGCATTGGCGTCACGCTCTTCCGTCATGCCAAGGAGGGCGCCGAGGCCGTGCTCAAGCAGGCCGACCTCGCGCTCTACCAGGCCAAAGGCGCAGGCCGCAACGCCGTCCGCTTCTACAATCCGGAGATGCAGGCAGCAGTCGACGCTCGCATCAGGTTGGAGGCGGGGCTGCGGCGGGCCTTGGCGGAGGGTGAATTCACGCTTCACTACCAGCCGCAAGTGGACGTGCGCGGCCGGGTCACGGGCGTCGAAGCGCTGCTGCGCTGGCAAGCGCCCGGGCAAGCGATTGTGGGGCCGGCCGATTTCATCCCGGTTGCCGAGGACAGCGGCCTGATCGTGCCGATCGGACGGTGGGTCCTCGAAACCGCCTGCCGGCAGCTCGCCGCATGGGCGCAAGACTCGACGACCCGCGATCTGCAGCTGGCCATCAACATCAGCGCACGTCAGTTCCGCCACCCCGATTTCGTCCAGGATGTCCGGCTCGCTTTGCGCAATAGCGGTGCCGATCCGCGCCGTCTCCAGCTGGAGCTGATCGAAAGCCTCGTCCTCGAAGACGTCGAACACGTCGCCCGCACAATGCAGGTGCTCAAGCAGGACGGCGTCGGCTTCTCGATCGACGACTTCGGGACCGGGTATTCGTCGCTCGCCTACCTCAAGCGCTTACCGCTGGATCAGATCAAGATCGACCGGAGCTTCGTGCGCGACATCGCCGACGATGCCGATGACCGCGCGATCGTCCGCGCAATCCTGTCGCTCGCCGAAAGCCTGGGCCTGCAAGTCATCGCCGAAGGCGTCGAAAGCACCGCCCAGTTCGACTTTCTCGCTGCTCACGGCTGCCAGGGCTACCAAGGTTATCTGTTCGCCCCCCCGATGGCCGTGCAGCAAATGGACGATCAGCTGCGCCGCGGAATAGGGCCGAAAGAAGCCTTCAGCGGCCGGGCGGACGGCTAGCCGTAGGCGCCCTGCACCAGCGTCCCCGCCGACCACACGCCAAGGCCCGCAGACTCCACCCGGTTCACGACCACTGTGGGAGCCGCTACAGACTCGAGCAGACGGTCGAACGATCGCCGCCGGCGCCGATCCTCCTGCAACGCGGATGTGAGCAACTCTAGGACGCGCCGCGCGCGAAACGAATCAAGAAATCCTGCAGAACATTCCGTTGAGCCGGGATTCGTCGTCGTCCGCCTTTAGCAAGAATTCGAATAACCAGCCCGTTTTTTATTATTTACGGAGCACAAGGTCGCGCGCTTAGACTGGATTCAAGAAAAGCATATGGAGCGCGACATGAGCGCCACACAAACCTTCCGCGTACTGCCGGGCTTCCGTCTGACGCTCGGCTACACGGTCGCGTATCTCTCGCTGATCGTGCTCCTGCCGCTCGGCGCCGTATTCCTGAAGACCGCGAGCCTGAGCCTTGCCGAATTCTGGACGGTCATCAGTGCGCCCCGCGTGGTCGCAAGCTACAAGTTGTCCTTCGGCATGTCGCTCGCTGCCGCCGCGATCAACGCCGTATTCGGCCTGATGCTCGCCTGGTCGCTCGTACGCTACAGCTTTCCGGGCAAACGGCTCATCGACGCGCTGGTCGATTTGCCCTTCGCACTGCCCACGGCCGTCGCGGGCATCGCCCTCACCGCGCTCTACGCCAAGAACGGCTGGCTCGGGCAATACCTCGAGCCGCTCGGGATCAAGGTCGCCTTCAAGCCGCTTGGGGTGCTCGTCGCGCTGGTCTTCATCGGCCTGCCCTTCGTCGTGCGCACCGTGCAGCCCATCCTCGAAGACCTCGACACCGAGATCGAGGAAGCCGCCGCGAGTCTCGGCGCCGAGCGCTGGCAGACCTTCCGTCACGTGATCCTGCCCGTGATCCTGCCGGCGCTGATGACCGGCTTCGCGCTCGCCTTCGCCCGCGCCGTCGGCGAATACGGCTCTGTGATCTTCATCGCCGGCAACATCCCGATGGTGTCCGAGATCACGCCGCTGATGATCATCACCAAGCTCGAACAATACGACTACACCGGCGCCACGGCGATCGCCGTCGTGATGCTGCTGCTCTCGTTCTCGCTGCTGCTCGCCATCAACAGCCTGCAAGCGTGGACGGCCAACCGAACCGGGAGGACCCGCTGATGGCCGGCGCAACCACCCTGAGCTGGGGCGGGCCCGTCGACGCCGCTGCCCGCTTCGAATCGAAAGCCGCGACGCGCGAGGCGCCCCTCGTCAAATGGGCGATCCTCGGCCTCTCGCTGACCTTTTTCGCGATCTTCCTGCTGTTGCCACTGGTCGCGGTGTTCGTCGAGGCCCTGCGCAAGGGCTGGGGCACCTACCTGTCGGCACTCGCGCACCAGGACGCCCTCTCCGCGATGAAGCTGACCTTGATCGCAGCCATCGTCTCCGTGCCGCTCAATCTCGTCTTCGGCGTCTGCGCCGCCTGGGCCATCGCGAAGTTCGAGTTCCGCGGCAAGCACTTCCTGATCACGCTGATCGACCTGCCTTTCTCCGTGTCGCCGGTCATCGCGGGCCTGATCTACGTGCTGCTCTTCGGCGCGCAGGGCTGGTTCGGGCCGTGGCTCGCGGAGCACGATCTCAAGATCCTCTTCGCTGTGCCGGGCATCGTGCTCGCGACCGTGTTCGTGACCTTCCCCTTCGTCGCCCGCGAACTGATCCCGCTGATGCAGGCGCAGGGGCGCGAGGAAGAAGAAGCCGCAATAGTCCTCGGCGCCAACGGCTGGCAGACCTTCCGGCACGTCACGCTACCGAACATCAAATGGGGTCTGCTCTACGGCGTCATCCTATGCAACGCCCGCGCGATGGGCGAGTTCGGCGCAGTGTCGGTCGTGTCCGGCCACATCCGCGGCCAGACCAACACGCTGCCGCTGCACGTCGAGATTCTCTACAACGAATACCAGTTCGCCGCCGCCTTCGCCGTGGCCTCGCTGCTGGCCCTGCTTGCGCTCGCGACCCTCGCGATCAAGACTTGGGTCGAACATCGGGCGTCACACGCCGGATCGGACGGCATCGCAATCGAAGCTCCACGGGATAACGCATCATGAGCATCCAGGTCAGGGACATCCGCAAGCAATTCGGCAATTTCGTCGCGCTCGACAACGTGTCGCTCGACTTCCCCACCGGTGAGCTCGTCGCCCTGCTCGGCCCCTCGGGCTGCGGTAAGACGACCCTGCTGCGCATCATCGCCGGGCTGGAGACGGCCGACGCGGGCCAGGTGCTGCTCGACGGCAAAGACGCCTCGACCACCCACGTGCGCGAGCGCCAGGTCGGCTTCGTCTTCCAGCATTACGCACTCTTCCGCCACATGACGGTCTTCGACAACGTCGCCTTCGGCATGCGCATGAAGCCGCGCGGCCAGCGCCCGTCCGAGAAGCAGATCGCCGCCAAGGTGCATGAGCTGCTCCAGCTCGTGCAGCTCGACTGGCTCGCCGACCGCTTCCCGGCACAGCTCTCGGGCGGCCAGCGCCAACGCATCGCGCTTGCCCGCGCGCTCGCCGTCGAACCGCGCGTCCTGCTGCTCGACGAGCCCTTCGGTGCGCTCGACGCCAAGGTGCGCAAGGAACTGCGCCGCTGGCTGCGTAAGCTCCACGATGAACTGCACATCACCTCGATCTTCGTCACGCACGACCAGGAAGAAGCGCTCGAAGTTGCCGACCGCGTGGTGCTGATGGATCGCGGCCACATCGAGCAGGTCGGCACACCCGGAGAAGTCTACCGCCAGCCGGCGACCCCCTTCGTCTATGGCTTCCTCGGATCGGTGAACCTCTTCCACGGCCGCGTCGACGGCAGCTCCGTCCTCGTCGGCGACGACGTGCTGCCCCACGCGGTCGCCGACGTCGGCCACGGCGCCGAAGTCCTCGCCTTCGCCCGTCCGCACGAACTCGACGTCGTGCCCGAGGAACACGCCGGCGCCGGCATCGCCGCCCGCATCACGCGCATCCTCGCCTTCGGCGTCACCGCGCGTATCGAACTCGAAGGACAGAACGGCGCCTCCGGCGAACATTTCGAAGTCGAACTCGCCCAGCAGCGGGTCGCGGACCTCAAACTCACCGAAGGACAGGCCGTGCGCCTGATACCCTCCCACCTCAAGGTCTTCGAGCGCAACGGCACCACTGGAGCACCGGCATGAACTTCCAACAGCTGCGCATCATCCGCGAAACGGTCAAGCGCAACTTCAATTTGACCGAAGTCGCCAACGCCCTCTTCACGTCGCAGTCGGGCGTCTCCAAGCACATCAAGGACCTCGAGGACGAACTCGGCGTCGAACTCTTCGTCCGCAAGGGCAAGCGCCTGCTGGGCCTCACCGACCCGGGCAAGGAGCTCGTCGTGATGGTCGAGCGCATGCTGCTCGACGCCGGCAACATCAAGCGGCTCGCCGAGCAGTACAGCAACCGCGACGAAGGCCGGCTCACTGTCGTCACGACGCACACGCAGGCCCGCTACGCGCTGCCCAAGGTCGTCACCGCGTTCAAGAAGGCTTTCCCGAAGGTCTACCTCAAGCTGCATCAGGGCAGTCCGGAAGAGATCGTGTCGATGCTGCTCGACGGGCAGGCCGACATCGGTATCGCCACCGAGGCCGTCGCTGCGGTCGCAGAGCTCGCATCCTTCCCGTACTACAAGTGGCACCACTCGATCATCGTTCCGGCCGGTCATCCCTTGGAGAATGTCCGGCCACTGACCCTCGAGGCGGTCGCCGAATACCCGCTCATTACGTATCACGAAGGCTTTACCGGCCGTTCCAACATCGACAAGAGCTTTGCGGCGGCCGGCCTCTCACCTGAAGTCGCGATGTCCGCCATGGACGCCGACGTCATCAAGACCTACGTCGAACTGGGGCTCGGCGTCGGCATTGTCGCTTCGATGGCCTTTCAGCCCGAGCGTGAAGGCGAACTGCGCCTGCTCGACAGCCGCCACCTCTTCCCCGTCAACACGACGAGCATCGCCGTCCGTCGCGGCCATTACCTGCGCGGTTTCGCCTATCGCTTCATCGAGATGTGCTCACCCACACTCACCGAAGCGGCCGTGCGCAGCAGCGTGGCGCCTACGACCAATGGCCAAGGAGACGAATAACCCCACGCTGCGAAGCCAATTGTCGCGCCGCCTGATATTCTCCTAATCCCGGTCCAAGGAGCCTCTTACATGTCGAACTGGTATTCCGATAACGCAGAATCGATCGGCAAGACGCCGCTGGTCAAACTGAACCGTATCACCGAAGGCGCCGGCGCGACCGTCTACGCCAAGATCGAGGGCCGCAACCCGGCTTACTCCGTGAAGTGCCGGATCGGCGCCGCGATGATCTGGGATGCCGAAAAGCGCGGCGTGCTCGGACCGGGCAAGGAAATCGTCGAGCCGACCAGCGGCAACACCGGCATCGCGCTGGCCTTCGTCGCCGCCGCGCGCGGCATCCCGATCACGCTGACGATGCCCGACACGATGAGCGTCGAGCGCCGCAAGCTCCTCGTCGCCTACGGCGCGAAGCTCGTGCTGACCGAAGGCGCAAAGGGCATGAACGGCGCGATCGCCAAGGCCGAGGAAATCGCCGCGTCGGACCCGAACAAGTACGTGCTGCTGCAGCAGTTCACCAACCCGGCAAACCCCGCGATCCACGAAGCAACGACCGGCCCCGAGATCTGGAACGACACCGACGGCAAGATCGACATCTTCGTCTCCGGCGTCGGCACCGGCGGCACGATTACGGGCGTCACCCGCTACATCAAGCAGAAGCAAGGGAAGGCCATCACCTCGATCGCTGTCGAGCCGACCGCGAGTCCCGTGCTGACGCAGACGCGCGCCGGCGAACCGCTCAAGCCCGCGCCGCACAAGATCCAGGGCATCGGCGCAGGCTTCGTGCCACAAGTGCTCGACCTGTCGCTGATCGACGCGGTCGAGACGGTGACGAACGAGGATGCGATCCTGTATGCGCGCCGGCTCGCCCGCGAGGAGGGCATCCTGTCGGGCATCTCCTCCGGCGCCGCAGCCGCCGCTGCGGTCCGCGTCGCGCAGCGTCCGGAAAATGCCGGTAAGACCATCGTCGTCATCCTGCCCGACTCCGGCGAACGCTACCTGAGCTCTATCCTCTTCGAAGGCCTCTTCGACGCGAGCGGAGCCGCACTCTGAGTCACGCTGCAGCAGAAGACGCGGAGGCTTCGGCCTCCGCGCCCGAAACCCTCCCCATCCTCTACCGCGACGACTGGCTGATCGCCGTCGACAAGCCCTCAGGCCTGCTCGTCCACCGCTCGGTGCTCGACGTGCATGAGGAGCGCTTCGCCGTCCAGATCCTGCGCGACCAGATCGGGCAGCACGTGCACCCGGTCCATCGCCTCGATAAGGGCACCTCGGGCGTGCTGCTCTTCGCCCTCGACCGCGAAACCGCCGCGCTCGTCTCCGGCGCCTTCGAACGCCAGGCAGTGCAAAAGCGTTATCTCGCGATCGTCCGTGGCCACCCGCCCGAAGAAGGCGTCATCGACCACCCGCTCACACGCCGCTTCGACGACGCCGAACGCCGCACGACAACGCCCGACACGCCCCCCCAAGACGCGGTCACGCGCTTCCGCCGCCTCGCGACAACCGAACTGCCTTATCAAGTAGACCGCTATCCGACGAGTCGCTACGCGCTCGTCGAACTCGCTCCCGAGACCGGCCGCCGTCACCAGATCCGCCGCCACCTCAAGCACATCTCGCACCCCATCATCGGCGACGCGACCTTCGGAAAGGGTCGTCACAACCGGCTCTTCACGGAACTCTTCGGCGTCTCGCGGCTGCTGCTCGCCTGCACCTCGATGCGGCTCAAGCACCCGCATTCGGGCCAGCGATTGACGTTCGCCACCCCACCTGCTGAGGATTTCATGCGCGTCCTCGCCGCGCTCGGCTGGTCCCACGCGCCGACCAACCTTCCATTCGACGATTAGCAGCGCAGCCCATAGCTCTCCGGTCGGAATTTGCTTGCCGGCCCGGGGCCGATGCGCATGACATTGGCCCGCGGCGGCCCCGACACGCTATCGGCGTCGGCGGATTCATTGCACAATAGATCGTTCACACAACAGCCAAGCCGCCACAAATGAATCCGCTGCTCCAGGTCCGCGACCAAGGCCAGCAAGTCTGGCTCGATAACCTCTCCCGCACGCTGCTCAACGACGGCCACCTCGCCCGCTTCATTGCCGAAGACGGCGTCGATGGCGTGACCACCAACCCGGCCATCTTCCACAAGGCAATCGCCGGCGGGCGCTATTACGAGGACGATCTCGCCGCACTGAAGCAGCAGCCCCTGAGCGCCGAAGCGCGCTACGAACAGCTCGTGATCCCCGACGTGCAGCGCGCCTGCGACCTGCTGCGCCCGACTTTCGAGCGCAGCGGCGGCAACGCCGGCTACGTCAGCCTCGAAGTCTCTCCCGCGCTCGCGCACGACGCAGCCGGCACCATCGCCGCCGGCCTGCGTCTGAAGCAGGCGGTCGCCCGCGACAACCTGTTGATCAAGGTGCCCGCCACGGCCGAGGGCCTGAAAGCCATCGAGGAACTGATCGCGAACGGCGTCAGCGTCAACGTCACGCTGATGTTCTCGCTCGCCCACGTGGATGGTGTCGCCGACGCCTACGTCCGCGGCGTCGAGCGCCTGCAGGCGTCGGGCGGCAAGGTCAGCAGCGTGATGTCGGTGGCGAGCCTCTTCCTGAGCCGCGTCGACACCCTCATCGACAAGCAGCTCGACGAGTTGGGCGGCGACGCCCTCGCATTGCGCGGCCGCAGCGCGGTCGCGATGGCGAAACTCGCCTACCAGCGCTACCTCGAACGCTTCCATGGTCCCGCTTTTAGCGCGCTGCGCAGCGCCGGCGCCCGCTCGCAGTTCATGCTATGGGCAAGCACCGGCACCAAGAATCCGGCCTATAACGACCTGCTCTACGTCGAACCGCTGGTGGGCAAGGAGACCGTCAACACGCTACCGGATGCCACGCTCGCCGCGCTGCGGGATCACGGCAAGGTCGTCGGCGACGCCCTCACGCAGGACGTCCCTGCCGCGCGCGAGCAGTTCGCCGCGCTGGCCGCGCTCGGCATCGATCTCGATGCAACCGGGGAAAGGCTTCAACGCGAAGGGCTGGCGCAGTTCGAGGACGCCTTCGCGCAACTGCTGCAGCTGACCGCCTGACGCCCTGATCGCAGGCCGGCTCCTTCAATGGATGCCGGCCGCCACGAGCAGCTTGCGCGATAGCTCGCGCAACTCCCGATTCTGGCGCTCAAGCTCGACCAGCCGCTCGTGCATCATCGCCGCGAGGCACTTCATCGCTCGTTCGGGCGTTCCCGCGCGCGCGCGTTCGCAATCGATGCAACACTGCAAGGCACGCAGACGCTCGCGGACGGCCGGGGGATGACTCTCGATCAGCGCGCAGATTTCGCGATCGCGCGCGGCGAAGAATGCCTCGGGATCGGCTTTCGCCAACGCGCACCAGCGGTCGAAATCGAACTCGCCCATGACCACACCCCCGCCGAGCGTGCCTCATACGCCCTTCATTTCATGGTAGGAGCGGAACAAGGTCGAGGCAAGCGGAGCCTCCGGCGGACCGTATATTCGATCTCGCCGGAGCTGCTGAAATCAGGCGACCTGGGCGGTCTTCCGGGACATCAGCGAGAAGCGGCTCACCCAACGCTGGTCGCCGGCGCTGCCGAGCAGTTCCTTCATGTCGATGATCAGCACGATCTGGCCGTTGGACAGCGTCGTAACACCGGCCACGCCCTTCGGACGGAAGTCGTCGAGCGATTTGATCACCGCATCTTCGCGGCCGGCAAAGCTGTCGATGCCGAGGATGAAGGACATTTCCGCCGTCTGCATCAGCACGCCATAGCACGGCGAATGCTCCAGCGGCCAGCCGAGAAGGCTCGCCAGCGGCAGGATCGGCAGCACTTCGCCGCGCACCACCATCGTCGCGCGGCCGCCCACTTCCTGCACTTCGCCCGCCTCGATCGGCAGGATCTCGCGCACCATCGACAACGGCACCGCAAACGGCTGATCGCCCAGGCGCACCAGCAGCACCGGCAGGATCGCCAGCGTCAGCGGCAGGCTGATGACGAAGGTCGTGCCCTTGCCCAGCTGCGACTGGATCTCGATGCTGCCGTTGAGCTTCTGGATGTTCGTGCGCACGACGTCCATACCGACGCCGCGGCCTGAGACGTCCGACACCTTCGCCGCCATCGAGAAGCCGGGCAGGAAGATCAGGTTGTAGCTCTGGCGCTCGTCGAGCGCGCTCGCCTCTTCCTCGCTGAGCAGCCCCTTCTCGACCGCTTTCGCGCGCAGGCGTTCGGCGTTCATGCCGTGCCCGTCGTCGGCGACCAGGATCACGATGTGGTCGCCTTCCTGGCGCGCTTCCAGGCGGACGATTGATTTCTCGGGCTTGCCGACAGCGATCCGCTCCTGCGAGTCCTCGACGCCGTGGTCGACCGCGTTGCGGATCAGGTGGATGATCGGATCGGCGAGATCCTCGATCATCGTCTTGTCGATCTCGGTTTCCTCGCCCGCGAGCACGAGTTCGACATCCTTGCCCATGCTACGCGCGAGGTCCCGCGCGATCCGCGGATACTTCTGGAACAGGCGGCCGATCGGCTGCATCCGGGTCTTCATGACCGCGTTCTGCAGGTCGGAGACGAGCAGGTCGAGCTGGCTCACCGCCAGGTCGAGCGAGTGCAGGGTTTCGGTGTCGTTGCGACCGCTGAGGATGTCGCTGCGCAGCGCGTTCAGGCGGTTCTTCGTCAGACCGATTTCGCCCGACAGGTTGAGCACCTGATCGAGCCGCGAGGTATCGACGCGGATCGAATTGTCGCGCTGCTTTTCGCCCTCGCGGCGGCCGACCGGGGCCACGGCGCCCGGCTTGTCACTCGCGCGCCGGCCCGTCGCCGCCTTGATGATCTCGTCGGGCGAGACCGCAGGCCCCGATGCGACCGGTGCGGGCGCCGAAGCCGAGACCGGCGGGGCCGTCCTGACTTCGTTGATAGTCTTCATCGGCACGCCGGTCACGGCACTGTGCAGCAGTTCCCAGTTCGGTCCGCCCGAAGCCGCGGGCGACGCCGCCGGCTGCGCCTGGGGCGCCGCGGGCTGGGCGCGACCGCCCACGAGTTCGCCGGCGATCGCCTGACGCAGACGTGCAATCAGAGCGGGGTCCGCCGCGACGGGTTGCATCGCCTGCTCAAGGCTACCGAACATCTCGCGTACCGATGCCGTCGCTTCGAGGATGACGTCCATCACCTCGGGCGCCACGTCGAGTTGGCCGTTGCGCAGATTGTCGAAGAGGTTTTCGGTCAAATGGCACAAGGTGACCAGTTCGGTCGCGTTCAGGAAGCCCGCGCCTCCCTTGATGGTATGGAAGCCGCGGAAAATCTCGTTCAACAGTCCACGGTCGTCCGGCGCGCGCTCGAGATCCACCAGCTTGTTGTCGACTCCCGACAGCAGGTCACCCGCTTCCATCAGGAAATCCTGAAGGAGCTCTTCCATTCCGGCGAAATCACTCATCACGTTCTCGCTTTATTGTTCCCGGCAGACCCGCGTCTGCCTTCTTGCTGCAGTCAGAATCCGAGGCTTCCCAGCAGGTCGTCGACCTGTTCCTGCGTCGTAACGACGTCGTCACGGCCTTGCGAGTTGATGACCGGACCGTTCATCAGACCACCCTGCACTTCGCTGCGCATGCCCGGAGGCGCGACTTCCAGCAGAACCTGGAGCAGCTCGGTTTCGAGCTTCTGGGCGAGTTCGACGACCTTCTTGATGACCTGGCCGGTGAGATCCTGGAAATCCTGAGCCATCATGATTTCCAGCAGCTGCTCGTTGGTCGCCCGACTGCCCTGCTCGACCTGGCCCAGAAAACCGTGCGTTTCCTGCGACAGCGCCTTGAATTCGTCGATCGACAACTGGTTCGCGAAGAGCTTGTCCCACTTTGCCTGCAGCCCCTTCGCGTCGGCCCCCAGCTTGTTCTGGATCGGCTGCGCGATGTCGGTCGCGTTAAGCACGCGACTCGCCGCCTGCTCCGTCATCTGCGCGATATAGGTCAGGCGCTGCCGCGCATCCGGAATCGCTTGCACCGCCTCCTGCAGACCGTCGTCGGAGCTGAGCGAGCACAGAGTGTTATGAACTTGTCGCGTCATCTGTCCGATCCGGGTGAACACCGCCTCGCAGCTATGCTCGGACTGAGCAGCATCGGCTGGCTGCGGCGCGACGGCCGGAGCAACCTCTTGGACAGAAGCGGCATCGAACTGCGCCGCCACGGAGTCGAACAGTGCCTGCAGGTCGTCGTTGTCGCCGGTGGAATCCTGCTTGGGTTTCGGTTCCGCCTTGGGCGCGGCCACCTGCGGTGCCGTGCCACTCGCGATGCTGTCGAACAGGGCCTGGAGTTCGTCCGAATCCCCTACCTCATCGAGCTTGAGCTTTTTCGCCATCATCGGCCTCCCTAATGTCATTCCGCACCGACTGCTCAGGCGGCCGCTGTCTTGCCCAGCTTTTCAAAGATTTTTTCAAGCTTCTCGGCCATCGTGGCGGCCGTAAACGGCTTGACGATATAGCCGTTCGCCCCGGCCTGCGCCGCAGCGATGATGTTTTCCTTCTTGGCCTCGGCCGTCACCATCAGCACCGGCAGGTGCTTCAGATGCGGCGTCTGGCGGATCGTCTGCAGCAGCGTCAGACCATCCATGTTCGGCATGTTCCAGTCGGTGACGACGAAGTCGAACGGGCCGCTATTGAGCTTCTGCAGCGCCACCGCACCGTCCTCGGCCTCGTCGACGTTGGTGTAACCCAGCTCCTTGAGCAGGTTGCGCACGATGCGCCGCATCGTCGAAAAGTCGTCAACGACCAGAAATCTTGTCTTGGGATCGGCCATGTTGTATTTCTCCGTAATTCTCTCGGCGAGGCTGGCCCGGGTCAGTGGCCCCGTGTGAGCAGGGGACGAAGGGTGTCCGCCAGCGCGTCGGCGTCGAATTTTGCCACGTATGCGTCAACTCCGACCCGCTTTCCCATCGCCCGGTTGGCTTCGGACGAGAGCGAGGAGTGCATCACCACCGGGATGCCGTCGAAACGGGCATCGGCCTTGATGTTGCGGGTGAGCACGTAGCCGTCCATCTCGGGCATCTCGGCATCGACCAGGATCAGGTCGAGTTCGTCCCGCACGTGGAGGCCGCGTTGCTGCGCATGGCTCGCCATGCCTTGCAGCCGCGTCCAGGCTTCGAGACCGTTGACGGCGTGCTTGTGCTTGACGCCGAGCTTGTCGAGCACCTCGGCGATCTTGCGCCGCGCCACGCCCGAATCGTCCACGAAGAACACTTCGTAGTCCTGCCCACCGGCGATCGGCGAGATGTTGCCGACCACGGCGTCGCCGAAGGTCGAAGCGAGCACGGTCTCGACGTCTACGATCGAGACCAGCTTGCCGTCCGGCAGTTCAGTGATGGCGGTGATGTAGTTGTGCACATTGCCTGACACGTTGTCGGGGGCGCGCACTTTGTCCCAATCGACCCGGATGATGCGATCCACGCCCTGCACGAGGAAGCCCAGCGTGCGCTTGCTGTACTCGGTCACCATCATCGATGCACCGAGCGGATCGCCCGGCTGGGCCAGCCCGAGGATCTTCGACAGCGACAGGACGGGGATCACGTTGCCGCGCAGGGAAATGAGGCCTTCGACGCCCGCCGGCATGTTCGGCGCACGGGTGATGAAAGGCGTCGTGCTGACCTCCTTCACCTTGAAGACGTTGATGCCGAAGATTTCCGTGGTGCCGAGATTGAACAGCAGGATCTCCATCCGGTTCGACCCGGCAAGGCTGGTACGGCCGTCGACGACGTTGAGCAGGGCGGATTCGTCGGTATCGTAGATCGACATGAGAGCTTCCTATGGACTCGCGGATTACTGCGCGTCGCGCTTGATCAGGCGGCGCAGCGTCTCGGCCAGGCGCTGAGGTTCGAACTTGGGAACGTATTCGTCGACGCCGACCGACTTGCCCAGTTGCTGGTTGGACATGCCGGACAGCGAGGAATGCATGATCACCGGGATCCCGGCGAAGCGCGGGTCGGACTTGATCGACTTGGTCAGGATGTAGCCGTCCATCTCGGGCATCTCGACGTCGGTCAGCACGAGGCTGACGAGATCGCTGACCTGCCGTCCGGTCGACTGCGCGTGGAGCGCCACCCGCTGCAGCTCGTCCCACGCGGCGCGCCCGTTGATCGACGCCACGCCATGGACGCCCAGCGCTTCGAGCGTACGCTCGATCTGCTTGCGCGCGATCGACGAATCGTCGGCGTAATAGACCGCCGGCACCTCGCCTTCGATGGGCACGATGCTGCGATAGAGATGCTGGTCTTCCTGAGGCGTCGTTTCGGCGAGGACCTTCTCGACGTCGAGCATCATCACGAGCTTGTTGCCGGCGAGTTCGGTCACCGCCGTCACCAGCCCGCCCATGTTCGCCGTGAGCATTTCGGGCGGCACACGCATCTGCGACCAGTCGAGGCGCAGGATGGTATCGACGGCCTCGACCAGGAAGCCCTGGGTGTGTCCGTTGTACTCGGTCACGATCATGATGTCGCGCTTGGCGTCGGCACCAACCCCGACATAGCGGCCCAGATCGACAACCGGAACCAGCACGCCACGCAGGCTCACCATCCCTTCGACCGATGACGGCATCTCGGGCGCCGCGGTGATCGCAGGCGTGCGCATGACCTCACGGACCTTGAAGACGTTGATCCCGAAGGTTTCCCGTCGCCCGGTGCGCTGATCCGTGCCGAGCGTGAACAGCAGGATCTCCAGCTTGTTGGTGCCGGCGAGGCGTGTGCGGGCATCGATGTTCTTCAGCAGTTCCGACATTTCACTCTCCGCTGCGCGCGGCTGCATGTTGTTCCGAGCGGCGCAGGCGCGCCGCGGTGTCAATCCTGATAACGTCTGCGCCCGGAAATACTTGAGGCGCGATACGCTAAATACCGTCTTATGACCATTTTCGCATTATGGCGCTGTCGCGCATACGGTTTTCACGCGGTGCTAGCCATTGCGCGTAGCCCCGTGGCCGAGGTGCCGCAGAATCTGCTGCGCTACGTCCTTGAGCGTAACGACTTCGCATGCCGCGCCAAGCAGCGCCGCTTCGCGCGGCATGCCGTACACGACGCAGGAATCGTGGTCCTGGGCGATCGTCCAGGCCCCCGCCTCGCGCATCTCCAGCAGCCCCCGGGCGCCATCCTTGCCCATCCCGGTGAGCAGCACGCCCACCCCTGCCGCGCCCACCGTCCGCGCCGCCGACGAAAACAACACGTCCACCGAAGGGCGATGGCGATTCACAGGCTCGGCGCGCGATAGGGAACACTGCAATCCGGAGGACGTGCGGACGATCGAGAGATGGGAGTGGCCCGGGGCGATATAGACTGTGCCACCCTGGATCGGCTCACCGTCCTCGGCCTCCTTGACCTTCACGGCGCACAGGCCGTCCAGGCGGCGCGCGAAGGCGCCCGTAAACATTTCGGGCATGTGCTGCACGATCAGTACCGGCGGAATGCTCACGGGCAGTTCGGTGAGCACTTGCTTGATCGCCTCGGTGCCGCCGGTCGAGGCACCGATGAAGATCACGCGACTTCCCGATGCACCGCCCGGCGCGGGGCTCTTATACGGCGGCGGCATCGCTGCGTTGATAGACGGTCCGGCCCATCGAGCGGAACAGGTCGGAAGCATGCATGAAGCTCTCGGAATGCCCCGCGAAGAGAGCCCCTTCCTTGCGCAAGAGCGGCACGAAACGCTTGAGAATCGCGTACTGCGTCGCCTTGTCGAAGTAGATCATCACATTGCGACAGAAGATCGCATCCAGCGGCCCTTGTACCGGCCAGTTCGCGTCGAGCAGATTGATGCGCCGGAAGCTGATCAGCCGCTGCAATTCGGGACGCACGCGGACCTCGCCGTCCGGAACGCCGGCGCCCCGTACGAAGTAGCGCCGCACGCGCTCGGGCGACAGGCGCAGGATCCGGTCATCGCGGTAGATGCCGCGTTCGCCTTGCGACAACACGCTGGTATCGATGTCGCTCGCCAGGATCTGCACCGGGGGCGTGAGCGTGTCGAACGCCTCGCAGGCGGTGATCGCCAGCGAGTACGGCTCCTCGCCGGTCGAGGCCGCGCTGCACCAGATGCGGATCGTGCGCTTCTCGGCGATCCGCCGCATGCGCTCCGACAGGATGTCGAAGTGATGGGCCTCGCGGAAGAAGGACGTGAGATTGGTCGTCAGCGAATTGACGAAGGTTTCCCACTCCGCCCGGTCGCGCTCGAGCCGCGCCAGGTATTCGGCAAAGGTGCGGTCGCCGCAGATACGCAGACGGCGCGCCAGCCGGCTATACACCATGTCCTGCTTCGCCGGCGAAAGGACGATGCCCGCGTGTTCGTAGATCAACTTGCGGATGCGCTCGAAATCGGCGCCCGTGAGCTCAAATTCGCGCACGCGATCTCCGCCTAGCGCTGCGGCGGCCGCGGAGGCCGCCATCGCGGCGAAGGTCAGTTCCGTGGTCGTTCGCTGTGGCGTCGACGCCTTGGGTCGCGCTGGCGTTTCCGGCGCGACGTTCTTTCCGAAGCGAGGGGGATCTCCCACTGCCATGCTCAGATTTCCTCCCATTCCTGCTCGAGGCTGCGCCGTCCTGTTCCCGCCGCCTTCACCTTCGGCAACGGGGCGCCTTCACCCCGTCTCGCATGTCCTGCGCGTCCCAGCCCCATCGCCGGCACGCTCGATCGATCGGCGAGCGCCGGATCCTTGAGCAACTCCGCCATCTGCCGCTCGAACTGCAACGCCATCGACGCCGCGCAATCCGCGAGTTCCGCATGCTCGCGCGACATTTGTTCCAGTCGCGTCATCATCTGCTGCATATGCGCGGCGGTCTGCTGCAGATTGACGACCGCCGTCTCGATGCGCCCTGCCGCCCCCCCTGCGCTCGCTTCCGGCTCGCCGCCATCATGCTCCACGCACGCCCCCAGCGCGGGAGTTTGCACCGCCACGCCGCAGACCTGCGTGCCGCAACGTCGCGCAGCAAGCTGTGCGGCCAGTGTCGCTTGAGCGTCGCAGCACGTATCGAGTGCTGCGGCATCCAGCACGAGCCGGCCCTCCCGCGCGAGATCCAGCACGCCCGCCAAGGAGCCGGCGCGATCGCGCATCTCGTCGAAACCGAAAGTCGCGCTACCGCCCTTGATCGAGTGTGCACAACGATAGGCCTCGGCGATGACATGCGCCCCGACATTGCCGCGGGCGATCTCGCGCAAGCAACGCTGGATGATGGCGAGGTGTTCGGCGACTTCGTCGAAGAACACCTCGCGGAATTCAGTCAGATCCAGGACCATGTCGAACGCTCATTCACCGAGGGGCCGCGTCGCCCGTGCGACCGGGAGCGGCAGCCCCCGGAAGGGGGCGAATCTGCGGCCTCGCGCCTGCAGGCGGGGGTGCCGCCGTCTGGCTCTCGATCTTGCCGCGCAAGGCCTCTTCGTCGAGGGGCGCGTTCGCGCCGACGTCGATCAGGCCGCCTTGGGCACGCAGCGCCTCTTCAGTCTTGCGGTTCATCACGACGATGCTGATGCGCCGGTTCGACGCGTCGTAAAGATCCTCCTTCTTGAACGGCACGGTTTCGGCGAGCCCGACGACGCGCGCCACGCGGGCAGGATCGAGTCCGCCTGCGATCAGCTCCCGCCGCGATGCGTTGGCGCGGTTCGCAGAGAGCTCCCAGTTCGAGAAACCGCGCTCGCCTCCCGCGTAACGTGCGGCATCGGTGTGTCCGGACAGGCTGAGGCGGTTCGGCACGTCGTTGAGCGCGCGCCCGATCGCTCTCAGCAGATCGCGCGTGTAGGGCAGCAGTTCGTCGCTCGCGGAGTTGAACATCGGGCGATTCTTTTCGTCGACGATCTGGATGCGCAGACCTTCGGAGGTGATGTCGATCAGGATCTGGTTGCGGAAGGAGCGCAGTTTCGGGTCGGCCTCGACGATCGCCTCAATGCGCCCCTTCAGGTCTTCCAGCCGCGCGCGCTCCCGTTTCGCGTCCATGCCTTCCTTGTCGCCGACATCGCGGAAGATTTCGCGTCCCTTGGCGGCATCCAGGTTGATCGACCGCTTGCCTTCGACGTCGCCCCGCTTGCGCTGCCCGAGCGAGCGCGTCAGGTCCTCGCCGCCACCCTGGATGATGCTCGAACTGTCGCCCGAGCCGGTCCCGCCCTGAAACGACACTTTCAAGGGGTTCTGGAAATGGTCCGCAATGCCCTCAAGATCGCCCTGTGCGGTCGAACCGAGCAGCCACATCAGCAGGAAAAACGCCATCATCGCCGTGACGAAGTCGGCGTAGGCGATCTTCCAAGCGCCCCCGTGGGCCGCCGCGGCGACCTTGTTGACGCGTTTGACGACGATTGGCTGCTGGGTATCGTCGCTCATTGCCGCAGAGGTTCCATTTCAGACATGAACATCACGTGGCTCGGCCGGGTCATCAGCCCTTACGGCTCTTGATGTCCTGCTCGAGCTCCGAGAAGGTCGGACGTTCGGTCGAATACAGGACCTTGCGCCCGAATTCGACGGCGACCTGCGGCGCATAGCCGTTCATGCTCGCGAGCAGCACGAGCTTGATGCATTCGAACACCTTGCCGCTTTCCTCGACCCGTTGTTCGAGCTGGCCTGCGATCGGCTGCACGAAGCCGTACGAAAGCAAGATACCGAGGAAGGTGCCCACCAGCGCGCCGCCGATCATCTTGCCGAGCACCGCCGGCGGCTGGCCGACCGAGCCCATCACGTTCACGACGCCCATGACCGCGACGACGATACCGAAGGCCGGCAGCGCATCGCCGGTCTTGGCCATGACGTGAGGCGCGATGTGGGCTTCCTGGTGATGCGTGTCGATTTCCTTGTCCATCAGGCCTTCGATCTCGAAGGCGTTGAGGTTGCCGCCGACCATCATGCGCAAGTAGTCGGTGAGGAACTCGACCGCGTGGTGGTTCGCCGTCACGGTCGGATACTTGGAGAAGATCGGACTGGAGTCGGGATTGTCGACATCGTTCTCGATCGACATCAGGCCTTCCTTGCGGACCTTCGCGAGGATCTCGTAGAGCAGGCCGAGCAGATCCATGTACATCGCCTTGGTGTAGGGAGAACCCTTGAACACCGAGGGCAAGGCGCCCATGGTCGCCTTGATCGCCTTGGGTCCGTTTCCCGCGACGAAACCACCGATCATCAGGCCGACGATGGCGAGGTATTCCATCGGCACCCACAGGGCGCCGAGGCTGCCGTGGACGGCATAGGTACCGACCGAAGCCGCAAGGATGACCAGATAGCCAATGATCAAAAACACCAGGTAACCCCTGTCGATTCATCGATGCACGGTACGACGTGCAGAGCAAAGTTCCGAGATTGTAACGTCACCGGCTCGGGAAACTTGAGCACCAAAATTGAATGCCAGAAAGAACAAAGGCCGCCTGCTTCCGCAGGCGGCCCCCTGAAACCGGAAACGGTGGAATATCAGCCGGCCGTTGCGAGCGCAGCCTTTGCCGCGCGCTTCGTCTTGCCCGCACGCGAGGGCATGTTGCACAGGCCGCAGACGAATTCGTGCGTCGGGTCGTACGCATGCGCGACGAATTTGCCGCCGCAGGTCTTGCACGGGGCAAGCTGCAGCAGGTCGGCGTCGAAGAAGCGCACCAGCGTCCAGGCGCGCGTCAGGCTCAGCGCGGGTTCGGTATCCTCAGCCTCGATGTGATCGAGGTAGAGATGATAGGCCTTGAGGATGGACTCGAGCCCCTTGAGCGCGGTGTGCGTCTGGAAGAACGAGAAGAACGCCATGAACAGCGACGCATGGACGTTCGGTTGCCAGGTCATGAACCAGTCGGTGGAAAACGGCAGCATCCCCTTCGGGGGCGACACGCCACGGATTTCCTTGTAGATCTTGAGCAGGCGTTCGCGGCTGAGTTTGGTCTCGGCCTCAAGCATCTGCATGCGCGCACCCAGACGCACCATCTCGGCTGCGCGCTGAATGTCTTCCGCTTCTTCGATGATGCTCTTGTTCTTCATCTTCATCTCCTTGACGCCAGTGCGACGCACGGCGCGCCCGCAGCGCGGGCTATCCGGCCAGCCCCTTCACGGGTTTGCCCGCTGCGATGATTGCTGCATGCAGGCTGGAGCTGGTGGCATCCCTGCCCTTGCCGGCCAGAAGGCTGGTAAGCAGGGTGTCATCAAACCTGAAGGCGGGCAGTAACATCTGGCTGTTGGCCATCTTGACCAGCTTTGCCGACGTCAGCCCTTCGATCAGGTCGGCAATCTCGCTGCCGATGCCAAGCCGGAACATCGCGGTTTCGCGGTCGCTGCGCAGCATCTGCTGCGCCAACATGAGATAGGCGAGGTTCAGTTCCTGGATTTCCGCCTGAAAATCGGGCCGTTTCATTAATGCTCCCATTCAGGGACAAGCGTGGCAAAGTTAAAGTTATTTGTTAGGAAATGCAAGTAAAGCGCCGTAAACTATTGTTGCGTCGGCACAACGAGCTATTCCTTATGGTCGACAAGGTTTTGTTGCCAAACGGGTAAACCGGACTAACATATTTATTTGTCATTTATGCTGATTTCAGCCGTCTCGCGCGTTCAGGCATCGCGTGGAGCGAGTTCCTGCATCTTTTCGAGCGACTGGACAGAGGCGACGCAGTTGCGTCCGCGCTGCTTCGCGAGGTACGCGCCGCGGTCGGCTTCCTTGATCAGCGCATCGACGTCGGCCATGCCTCGCACGCGCATCGCGACGCCGATGCTGCCGCTGATCGGCAGCCGATCTTCACCCGCCTTGAGCGCGAGACTATCCAGCGCGGCGCGAAGCCGCTCGGCACAGCTGAGCGCGCGGGCGAGGTCGGTTTCGGGGCAAATGGTGAGAAATTCATCGCCGCCTGTACGGCAGATCACGTCCTGCCCGCGCAGCGCTCCGCGCAACGCTTCGGCGACGCGGCGCAACACCTCGTCGCCGACGTCGTGGCCGTAGGTGTCGTTGATCTGCTTGAAGCGGTCGATGTCGATGATCATGCACGAGAGCGGTCGCCCCCAGCGGTTCGCGGCCGTCCATTCCTGCTGCACGCGGTCGAGCGCGTAGCGCCGGTTCGGGAATCCCGTCAGCGCGTCGGTCAGCGCCGCCTCCTGCAGGCGGCGGTTGGTCACCGCGAGCTGGGCCGCAAAATGGCGGATTTCCTCGCGTTCGCGCTCAAGCTCCTGCTGCAGGCGCACCACGCGCAGCCCGGCGCGGAGACGCGCCGACAGTACGCGTGGCCTGACGGGCTTGGTGACGAAATCGTCGGCGCCGGCATCGAAGGCTTCAATGAGGCGCTCGTCATCCCCCTGATGCGTCAGCAACACGATGTAGATCGCCTGCCCCACGCGCGTCTGGCGTAATGCGCGCGTGAGTTCGGGGCCGCTCATCCCCGGCATGTCCCAGTCGAGGATCATCATCTGCGGCTGCAGTTCGAGCGCGCGCTCCATGCCGTGCCGGCCGTCAGCGGCCTCGAAGACTTCGAAGCCGCCTTGCTCAAGCACGCCCCGCAGACCCGTGCGCGTGCGCGGCTCGTCGTCAACAATCAGGATCCGCGGGTGAGCCGGGTCGATGTGTCGCACCGGCTCGGGGTCCTCAGCCGGGGCTTGGGCAGCGGGGGCCGGGCCGCTCGCTCCAGCCCCGCCGGGCAGCTCCCCCGGATCGCCGTGGGCGAGCTCCGAAAAGCTCGGCGCCCTCTTCTGCTCGAGTTGGAGCAGCGTCCCCCATTCGACCCACAGCCGGATGATGCGGTCGCAATCGAAGAGAAGATTCTCGCGATTGAAGCGCAGCCGTGCGCCGGCAGCGAGGAGCCGCGGCATCATGGCACTGCGCGCGGCTTCGTCGGCGAGACAGATCGCAGCAATGCAGCGCGCGGCCGCGATGCATTCGACGAGTACGCGCAGTCGGGCCTCCTCCGGATACTCGGCGCCTTCGCGAATCTCGGCATAGCCGACGGCATCGACGAAGACGGTCGGCAGCCCCCAATCCGCGAGCATCGCGCCGCTGAGCTCGACGTGGCTCAAGGCGAACTCCTCCTGCTCCAGTACGACGAGCGGGAGTGCGTCGGCCTGACGCGCCGTGTCGAGGACGCGGGCGTAGTCGAAGGGGTAGAGGGTTGCGAGCGACAGCTCGCCGACCCGGCTCAAGAGCCCGAGGCTGAACAATTCGTCGGGCGCGCCGCAGCGGGTGCGCTCGGCGAACACCTGCATCGCCAGGCCGATCGCGAGCGAGGAATTCCAGAAGGCGTTGTAGTCGAAGCCGCGGCAGTTGCCGTGCCGGTGGTTCGATAGTAGCGAGAAGCCGAGCACCATGGTCCGAACGGCCGGCAAGCCGAGGATCATCAGGGCATCGTGAACGGAGGCGACGGGACGGCGGCTACTCGCGAGGAGGCCGTTGGCGGCCTTGATGATGCGGCCGACAAAGGCGGGATCGCCGCTGATGACGCGGGCGAGTTCGGCGATCGAGACGTCCTGCTGCTGCGTGAGTCGGATCACGGCGAGCGCGACGCCCTTCGGCGAAGGCAGATCGCCCGAGGCGCGGATCTGCTCGAAACGGTTCATGTCGATCGGAGGAGGCATGACGGCGATACCTTTGCCGGACGTCTGCGCTCCCTGCGGTGCAGCATCACGGACAGCGCAAATTCAAGTCTGCGCACTGTACCGCGTCGCGGCGACGGATGTCACGGAGCGGCCCCGGTCTGACGCGTGAATGGCACCGACAGAGGTTAAAATCAGCACATCACGACGAATTCGGTCCCGAAAATGAAGTTCTGCTCAAACTGCGGTGCCCCGGTCACGCTGCGCATCCCGCCTGGCGATTCGCTGCCCCGCCATGTGTGCACGAATTGCGGCAGTATCCATTATCAGAACCCGAAGATCGTGGTCGGCGCCGTGCCCGAGTGGGAGGAGCGCATCCTGCTGTGCCGTCGCGCCATCGAGCCGCGCCACGGTTTCTGGACGCTGCCCGCGGGCTTCATGGAAAACGCCGAGACCACGGCAGAGGGGGCCGCGCGCGAGACGTTGGAGGAAGCCTGCGCCCGCGTCGAGGTGGGCGACTTGTTCACACTAATCAACGTGCCTCACATCAACCAGGTGCATATCGTCTATCGCGCGCGCCTGCTCGATCTCGATTTCGGGCCCGGCGAGGAGTCGCTGGAGGTGGCCTTGTTCGAGGAGAAGGACATTCCCTGGGACGACATCGCTTTCCGCACGATCTCGATGACGCTGCGCCATTACTTTGAGGATCGGCGCAAGGGTAGTTTCGGATTCCACACGGGCAGCGTCCCACCGATCGCCGAACCCCACCTCCCCTGATCCATCGTGCGAGCAATCCGCGGCGAAATCCTGCATTTCCTCGATGATCCGGCCGACCGCGGCGTCGAGGCGTTGGAGCATTTTCCGGACGGTCTGCTGATCGTTCGCGATGGACATGTCGCGGAAGCGGGGCCGGCGGAGGCAATACTGGCGAAACTGCCGGCTGGAACTCCGATCGAGGAGAGGCGGGACAAGCTGATCCTGCCGGGCTTCATCGACACGCACATCCATTTCGCGCAGGCGGACATTATCGCGAGCCACGGTGAGCAGTTGCTCGAGTGGCTCGGCAAGTACACCTACCCGGCAGAGAGCCGCTTCGCTGACGCCGGCCACGCTAGAAGCGTCGCGGAATTCTTCTGTGGTGAATTGCTGCGCAATGGCACGACGACGGCGATGGCCTTCCCAACCGTGCATGCGGCCTCGGTTGATGCGCTGTTCGCGGCGGCGGCGGAACGGCGGATGCGACTCATCACGGGCAAGGTGCTGATGGATCGCAATTGCCCGGACTTCCTGCGCGACACGGCCGCGCGGGGCTACGCCGAGTCGCACGCGCTGATCGAGAAGTGGCATGGCCGCGATCGCCTGCTGTATGCGGTGACGCCACGCTTCGCGGCGACTTCGACGCCAGAGCAGATGGCACTTGCCGGGCGGCTCTTCGCGGAGCACTCCGGGGTCTATCTGCAGTCACATGTGGCCGAGAACCGGCGCGAGGTGGCGTGGGTGGCCGAGCTTTACCCGGAAGCACGGAGTTATCTCGACGTTTATGACCGCTTCGGCCACCTGGGGCCTCGGAGCGTATTCGCGCACTGCGTGTGGCTCGACGATGCCGATCGCGCGCGGATGGCCGCTGCCGGCGCCGCGATGAGTTTCTGCCCTACGTCGAATCTCTTCCTCGGCTCGGGGCTCTTCGATCTGGATCGCGCGCACGCAGCGGGGGTTCGGGTCGGGATCGGGAGCGATGTCGGCGCGGGAACGAGCTTTTCGATGCTACAGACGCTCAACGAGGCGTACAAGGTGTTGCAGTTGAACGGGCAGTCGCTGTCGGCGGAGCGCGCCTTCTATCTGGCGACGCTGGGCGGGGCACGCAGCCTGTACCTGGAGAACAGCATCGGCAGCTTTGCGCCGGGACGCGAGGCGGACTTCGTTGTCCTCGATGCCGCCGCGACGCCGCTGCTCGCACGGCGGACGGCTGCCTGCCACACGCTCGCCGAGCGCCTCTTCGTGCTGATGATGCTGGGCGACGATCGGGCCGTCGCCGAAACCTGGGTAATGGGCGAGCCGGCTTGGCGCCGGCCATGAGCACGGCTACGCATTCCACAGACGTTCTGCGATGAACATCGACGCGGCGCCGGCCTGATCGCGGCCGGCGTAGAAGGCCGGCCGGAGGCCGGCTTCGGCGTCAGGAAGCGAGCTCGCTGCGGTTCGCGAACAGCGCGAGGGCCTCGGGATTCGCCAGCGCCTCGATGTTCTTCACCGGTTTGCCGTGCACAACGTTGCGCACCGCGAGCTCGACGAGCTTGCCGCTCTTCGTGCGCGGAACGTCCGTGACCTGAACGATCCTCGCGGGCACGTGGCGCGGCGTTGCGTTGTCGCGGATCGCCTGCTTGATGCGGGCGGCGAGTGCGTCGTCGAGCGTGAGTCCTTCCCGGAGGCGCACAAAGAGGATCACGCGAACGTCGGTGGGATCTTGCGCCGGCCAGTCCTGGCCGATCACGATCGATTCGAGGATCTCGGGCAGCTTCTCGACCTGGCGGTAGATTTCGGCGGTGCCGATGCGCACGCCCCCGGGGTTGAGCGTCGCGTCGGAGCGGCCGTGGATGATCAGTCCGCCGTGCTCGGTGATTTCGCAAAAGTCGCCATGGCACCAGACGTTGGGGAAGCGTTCGAAGTAGGCCGCGCGGTACTTGGCGCCGTCCGGATCGTTCCAGAAGCCGATCGGCATGCAGGGGAAGGGCTTCGTGCAGACGAGCTCGCCCTTGTCCGCGGTGATGGGACGGCCTTCGTCGTCCCAGACCTCGACCGCCATGCCGAGACCGCGGCACTGGATTTCGCCGCGCCACACGGGCATGGCAGGGTTTCCCAGGACAAAGCAGGAGACGATATCGGTACCGCCGGAGATCGAGGCGAGCTGGACGTCGCGCTTGATCGATTCGTAGACGAAATCGAAGCCCTGGGGCGCGAGCGGGCTGCCGGTGGAGAGCACGGCGCGCAGCGCGGAGAGGTCGTAGGATTCGGCCGGGCGCAGCGCGCTTTTGCCGAGGGTTTCGATGTACTTCGCGGATGTGCCGAAGTGGGTGATGCGTTCCTGCTCGGCGTAATCCCACAGGACGCGGCCCTCGTCTACGAAGGGGTTGCCGTCGTAGAGCATCAGTGTGGCACCCGCTGCGAGGCCGGACACGAGCCAGTTCCACATCATCCAGCCGCAGGTCGTGAAGTAGAAGAGTCGATCGCCTTCGCGGACGTCGGCGTGGAGCTTGTGCTCCTTCAGGTGCTGCAGCAGGGTGCCGCCCGCGCCGTGGACAATGCACTTCGGCACGCCGGTGGTGCCGGACGAGTACATCACGTAAAGCGGATGGTTGAACGGCAGGCGGACGTATTGCGGTTCGGTCTCCGCCGCGTGCGGTGCAAGGAAGTCGGCGTAGACCGTGGCGCCGGGCACAACCGACAGGTCGAGGGCGTTGTCGCTGGCGAGGTAGGGCACGACGACCACCTGACGCGCGGACGGCAGCTGGCGGACGATGTCGCCGAGCTTGCCGAGCACGTCGATCGGCTTGCCGTTGTACCAGTAGCCGTCGCAGGCGATCAGCACCTTGGGCGCAGTCTGGCCGAAGCGGTCGAGCACGCCCTGCACGCCGAAATCGGGCGATGCGGAGGTGAAGGTCGCGCCGATGCTGGCGGCCGCGAGCATCGCGACGAGGGTTTCGGGCAGGTTCGGCATGTAGGCGGCGACGCGGTCGCCCTGCTCCACGCCGGCGCTGCGCAGCGCGGCCGCGAAACGGGCGACTTCGGCGCGCAGTTCAGCGCGGGTCATGGCGCGCTTGACCTTGTCTTCGCCCCAGAAGACGAGCGCCTGCTCATTGCTGCTCTGGCGCAGCAGGTTTTGGGCGAAGTTCAGGCGGGCGTCGGGGAACCAGCTCGCGCCGGGCATGCGGTCGCCATCGATCAGGTCGCGCGTGCCGCGTTCGCCGATCACGCCGCCGAAATCCCAGATTTCGCGCCAGAAGTCGGTCGAATGCTGCACCGACCAATCGTGGAGCGCCGCGTAGTCGGCGAGCGGCAGGCCGGAGATCTTGCGGGCGCGCGCGGTGAAGGCGGCCATGCCCGTCGAGGCGATCTGTTCGGGACTCGGGGCCCACAGGGGGCGATCATCGAATTCCTTGTTGCTCATTTCTTGTGTGTCTCCTCGTTCAAAACGGGCCGGTCGCCAAGGCCACGGAGGCGGGCGGGACGCCCTGCTCCGCAGCTGCACGGTGTTGCGCGGCGAGCGCCCGCTGATAGCCTTCGCGTTCCTGCAGGCGTTGCCAGTAGGCAAGCACCGCCAGCTTGAAGCGTTCCTTGAGGCCGATGTCCTCGGCGAGCATCAGCGCATAGCCGACCGATACGTCGGCAGCGGTGAAGCGCCCGGCGCAGATGAACTCCTGCTGCGCGAGCAGTGGTTCGAGCGTGCGCAGGCGTGACAGGAACCAGCGCGCGTAGTCCTCGGCGACCTGCGGCTGGCGACGCTCCTCGGGTTCGAAGCGGGAGTAGCGCAGGACCAGCGTCTGCGGGAAGGTCAGGGTCGCCTCGCCGAAGTGCAGGAAGTTGAGGTAGGCGGCGAAATCGGATTCGTCGATTTCGACATTGAGTCCGTGCGGCGAGTGCCGGGCGGCGAGGTAATGGCTGATCGCCGCGGACTCCGTCATGCGCGTCGCGCCGTCGAAGAACGCGGGGATCGTGCCGAGGGGATTGACCTCCAGATACTGCGGCGTATCGAGGCGCGGCGGGAAGGGCAGCACCTTCAGCTCATAGGGCAGCCTGAGTTCTTCGAGCATCCACAGAGGTCGGAACGAGCGCGCGTTGATGCAGTGATACAGGGTGATCATGTCCCCTCCCCGCGCTCAGGCGGTCTTCGCTTCGGCCAGGCCCAGTTCGCGCTTCATCTGCTCGCGGATCTGGAATTTCTGGATCTTGCCGGTGACGGTCATCGGAAAGCTGTCGACGAAGCGGATGTAGCGCGGGATTTTGTAGTGTGCGATCTGACCCTGGCAGAAGTCGCGCACCTCGGCTTCAGTAAGCGTCTGGCCTTCGCGCACGATGACCCAGGCGCAGAGTTCTTCGCCGTATTTCTGATCCGGGATGCCGACGACTTGGACGTCAAGGATCTTCGGGTGGCGGTAGAGGAATTCTTCGATCTCGCGCGGATAGAGGTTTTCGCCGCCGCGGATGACCATGTCCTTGATGCGGCCGACGATGTTGCAGAAGCCTTCCTCGTCGATCGTCGCGAGGTCGCCGGTGTGCATCCAGCCGCCCGCGTCGATCGCTTCGCGCGTCTTCGCTTCATCTTCCCAGTAGCCGAGCATCACCGAGTAGCCGCGGGTGCAGAGCTCGCCGGGTGTGCCGCGCGGGACGATGCGGCCTTCGTTGTCGACGATCTTCACTTCGAGATGCGGCTGGACGCGACCAACCGTGGATACTCGGCGGTCGAGCGGGTCGTCGGTGCCGCTCTGGAAGCTGACTGGCGAGGTCTCGGTCATGCCGTAGGCGATCGTCACTTCGCGCATGTGCATCTTGTCGATGACGCGCTTCATCACTTCGATCGGGCAGGGGCTGCCGGCCATGATGCCGGTGCGCAGCGCGGACAGGTCGAAGTCGTTGAACTTCGGGTGGTCGAGCATCGCGATGAACATCGTCGGCACGCCGTAGGCGGCGGTGCAGCGTTCCTGCGAGATCGCTTCGAGGGCGGCGAGCGGCTCGAAGGCTTCGGCCGGATAGATCATCGTCGCGCCGTGCGTGAGGCAGCCGAGGTTGCCCATCACCATACCGAAGCAGTGGTAGAGCGGCACGGGGATGCACAGGCGGTCACCTTCGACGAGGCGGATCGCTTCGCCGACGAAGAAGCCGTTGTTGAGGATGTTGTGGTGCGACAGCGTCGCGCCCTTCGGCTGGCCGGTCGTGCCCGAGGTGAACTGGATGTTGATCGGGTCGTCGAACTGCAGCGCGTCGCCGAGGACTTCGAGGGCATCGAGTTCGTCGCGCGACGGGGCGTGCAGCAAGTCGTCGAAGTTGAGCATGCCGTGCGTCTTGTCGGCGCCCATACGGATGACGATTTCGAGCGATGGGAGCTTCGAGGATTTCAGCTGGCCGGGTTCAGCGTGCGCGAGCTCGGGCGCGAGGTCACCGAGCATTTCGAGATAGTTGCTGGTCTTGAAGGCGGGCGACAGGATCAGCGCGCGGCAGCCGACCTTGTTCAGCGCGTACTCGAGCTCGGTGCGCCGGTATGCGGGGTTGATGTTGACCAGCACCAGGCCGGCCTTGGCGGTGGCGAACTGCGTCAGCACCCATTCGAGGTTGTTCTGCGACCAGATGCCGATGCGATCGCCGGGCTCGAGGCCGAGACGCAACAGGCCGCAGGCGAGGTTGTCGGCTTCGCGTCGCAGCTCGGCGAATGTGAGCCGCGCGCCCTGGTGGCGAACCACGAGCGCCTCGCGGTCGCGGTGCTCCGCGCAGGCGCGGTCGAAGAACTCGCCGATCGTGGTGCCGATCAGCG
>NZ_DATFAO010000047.1:0-3190 GCF_035254505.1 Aromatoleum sp.
TACTGACCGCCAGGAGGCGGCAACACGCCGCCGACCGGTCAATGCAAACGGCCAGCTCACGCTGGCCGTTTGCACGTCTAGCTCCGCTGCGACAGATCAGGCTGCCGGCCACGCCGCGAGGAATTCCTCCCAGTGCTTCGCGCCGATGCGCGCCAAGGCGTTGCGCACCACCGCCACTTCCGCCGCGTACCCCGCCGCGTCGAGCTGACCACGCATACGCTGAAAACCCAAATACACGAGATACGTGTTCACGACGTCGGTCTCGCAGTAGTCGCGGATTTCAGCGATCCGCCCCTCCTGAAACGCAGGCCACACCACCGAGCCATCCATCCCGAGCTTGCCCGGAAAGCCCATCAGCTTCGCGAGTTCGTCGAGCGGCGCGTTTGCGCGCGCCTGGTACATCGCCAGCAGGTCCATCAAGTCCAGGTGACGACTGTGGTAGCGGCCGATGTAGTTGTTCCACTTGAAATCGCGCGAGTCGTTGTAGTCGCCCTCGCCCTGATCCCAATAGCGCGGCGCCGAAACCCCGTGCTTCAGCCCACGGTAATGCAGCACCGGCAGGTCGAAACCACCGCCGTTCCACGATACGATCTGCGGCGTGTAGCGCTCGATGCCGTCGAAGAAGCGCTGGATGATGTCCCGCTCCCCGCAATCCGGCTCGGACAGTGAGAACACCCGGAACTGGCTTGCGTCACGCAGCACGCACGAGATCGTCACGACGCGCTGCAGATGAAGCGGCAAAAAATCCGTGCCATTCGCGGCGCGACGCTGCTGGAATGCGAATTCGGCAACCTCGTAGTCGCTCAGATCATCCGGCAGTCCATTCAACACACGGATGCCATCGACGTCCGGAATCGTCTCGATGTCAAAAACCAGCACCGGCATCCGCCGATTCCTCCTAGCGCGTCATCCGGGGAACACCCCCGTCGACAAATAACGGTCGCCCCGATCGCACACAATCGACACGATCACCGCGTTCTCCAACTGCCCAGCCAGCCGCAACGCGGCATGCATGGCGCCGCCCGACGAGATTCCCGCGAAGATGCCTTCCTCGCGCGCGAGACGCCGCGTCATCTCCTCGGCGTCGGCCTGGCTCACGTATTCGAGCCCATCGACCCGGGTCTTGTCGTAGATGCGCGGCATATACTCCTCGGGCCACTTGCGGATACCCGGGATCTGCGAACCCTCCTCCGGCTGGCAACCGATGATACGGACCGCCGGATTCCTTTCCTTCAGGAAACGCGAGCAGCCCATGATCGTTCCGGTCGTACCCATGCTGCTGACGAAATGCGTGATCAGGCCGCCGGTCTGTTCCCAGATCTCCGGGCCCGTGCCCTCGTAATGGGCGACCGGATTGTCCGGGTTCGCGAACTGGTCGAGGATGATCCCTTTGCCTTCGTCGCGCATGCGCTCCGCGACGTCGCGCGCCATCTCCATGCCGCCTTCGCGCGGCGTGAGCACCAGTTCGGCAGCGAACGCGCGCATCGTCTGGCGCCGCTCGACACTCTGGTTTTCGGGCATCACAAGGATCATGCGGTAGCCGCGCATCGCCGCCGCCATGGCCAGTGCAATGCCCGTGTTCCCGCTCGTCGCCTCGATCAGCGTGTCGCCCGGCTTGATCTCGCCGCGCGCTTCGGCGCGCAGGATCATCGAAAGGGCTGGCCGATCCTTCACGGACCCCGCCGGATTGTTGCCTTCGAGCTTTGCCAGGATCACGTTGTTGCGGCCGGCATTGATGCGCTTGAGGCGCACCAGCGGCGTGTGACCCACATAATCGTCGAGCGTCTTGAATTCCATCAGCCTGTCGTCTGCAAGGGTTGAACCATCGGATGTTAAGCCGCCGCCGCCCGACCGGAGAACCCAATCGGGGGCATAAGCTTATGACCGAAGCTCAACGACGGCCGATGCCGTGATACTCGATCCCCGCGCGCTTCATTGCGGCCGGGTCATACATATTGCGCCCGTCGAAGATCACCGGATGACGCAGGGTCTCGCGGATACGCCCGAAGTCGGGGCTGCGGAATTCCTTCCACTCGGTCACGATCACGAGCGCATCGGCCTTGTCGAGCACCTCCATCGGGCGCTCGACGTAGCGCAGGCGCGGCTCGTCGCCGAAAATGCGGCGCGCCTCGGCCATCGCGACGGGATCGTAAGCCGAAACGGTCGCACCGCGGCGGAAGAGCTCGGCCACGATTACCCGGCTCGGCGCTTCGCGCATGTCGTCGGTGTTGGGCTTGAAGGCCAGGCCCCACAAGCCGAAATGCATGCCGCTCAGATCCTCGCCGAAACGCGCGACGATCTTGTCGACCAGGCGCAGCTTCTGCGCCTCGTTCGCTTCTTCGACTGCGTTCAGGATCAGCAGGTCGTGTTTGTTCTCGCGGCCGCTGCGCACCAGCGCCTTCACGTCCTTCGGGAAGCACGAGCCGCCGTAGCCGCAGCCGGCATAGAGGAAGTGCCAGCCGATACGCGGATCCGAGCCCATGCCCTGCCGCACCAGTTCGATGTCCGCGCCGAGGGTCTCCGCCAGGTTCGCCAACTCGTTCATGAAGCTGATGCGGGTGGCGAGCATCGCGTTGGCGGCGTATTTCGTCAGCTCGGCGCTGCGCACGTCCATCGCGAGCAGCTTCTCGTGATTGCGCTGGAAGGGCGAATACAGCTCACGCATCAAGCCGATTGCACGCTCGTCGTCCGCACCGACAACGATACGGTCCGGGCGCATGAAATCGTCGAGCGCGGCGCCTTCCTTCAGGAACTCCGGGTTCGAGACGATACTGAAAGGCAGGTCTGCGCCGCGTGCTTTCAATTCGGCCGCCACGGCCTCGCGAACGCGATCGCCGGTGCCCACGGGAACCGTCGACTTGTCGACGATGACACGATAGTCATCCATGTAGCGACCGATGTTGCGTGCTGCCGCGAGCACGTACTGCAGATCGGCCGAACCGTCCTCGTCCGGCGGCGTGCCGACGGCGATGAACTGAATCTCGCCGAAGGCAACCGACTCGGCCACGTCGGTGGTGAAGTGCAGGCGACCGGCCGCCACATTGCGGCGCACCATGTCGTCCAGGCCCGGTTCATAGATCGGGATGCCGCCGGCTTGCAGTAGTTCGATCTTGGCCGGATCGACGTCGAGGCAGCACACCTCGTTGCCGACTTCGGCGAGGCAGGTGCCAGTGACCAGGCCGACGTAGCC
>NZ_DATFAO010000048.1:0-25405 GCF_035254505.1 Aromatoleum sp.
GTCTCAAGGGTAACGGTGTGCGCCCCGTAAGCGAAGGTCTTTTTGATTGCGGTAGGCAAGTTGATTTTCCTTTTCGATAAGTTTGTGCAGCGAACCACAACTGCGCTGTTCGATCGTTCCGGGCGCCGTGACGGCCAGTCAAAAACAAAGCCGGTGCAGACCCATCTGGATCTGCACCGGCTTGCTGGCTTAATCTGCCTTATTCGACGCTGTCAGACTCGACACGGCCGGCAAATTACTTGCGCAGACCCAGACGCTCGATCAGGTTACGATAAGCGTCGACGTTGTTGCGCTTCAGGTAGTCAAGCAGCTTGCGGCGCTGGCTGACCATCTTCAGCAGCCCGCGACGGGAGTGATGGTCCTTGGCGTTTGCCTTGAAGTGGCCGGTCAGACCGTTGATGCGAGCGGTCAGCAGAGCGACCTGGACTTCGGGGGAGCCGGTGTCGCCTTGGGCGCGCTGGAAGTCAGTGACGACCTGCGACTTGGTTGCGGTATCGAGAGCCATGTGGGTGTTTACTCTTTTCTTTCTGCCAATCAGAAGCGTGGGATTATACCCAACGCGCCAAATAAAACTCAATGTTTATCATTCCGGCTGAACAGAGCCGGTTGTCGCAACGAGGCGTTTTGCGGCCAAACGCCCATCCATGCACTGTGCAAGTCCGAGAAAGCGGCTGTTCGCCGCTTCATAAACCCGAACAAGTCCGCATATCGCAGGATCGACGCGAATCACGCGTCCCTGCATTAATGCGCCCGCGTCGCTTTCACCTAACTCGACCGCAGCAAGATGCCGCACCAAAGTGTCGGCCGACGCGACAAATCGGTCCCGCTGCGCCGGTTCGGTCGCCTCCAGCACCGCGACGGAAACCGCATCGGTGACATTGAACGGGCCGATGCGCGTGCGCCTCAGCGCTGACAAATGGGCACCGCAGCCGAGGGCACGACCGAGATCCATGCCGAGCGTTCGAATGTACGTCCCCTTCGAGCAGGCAACACGAATTCGGAACGCAGAGCCGTTCCAGTCCAGCAGCTCGAGGGCATGAATGGTGATGCGACGCGGCTCAATCTCGACTTCAATACCCGCCCGCGCATACTCGTAAAGGGGCTTTCCCGCACGCTTGAGGGCCGAGTAGATGGGTGGAATCTGCTCGATCTCCCCCGTGAAGGATGGCAACACGGAAAGAATTGCTTCGCGGGAAATCGCCGCAGGCAGCCGGGTTGTCGCGACAACCGCTCCCTCTGCATCGCCCGTATCGGTCTCGACGCCGAGTTGCACGGTCGCCTCGTATTCCTTGTCCGCGTCGAGCAGCATCTGCGAAAACTTGGTCGCCTCGCCGAAGGTCAGCGGCAGCAAGCCGGTCGCCATGGGATCGAGCGTACCCGTATGCCCGGCCTTGGCTGCGTTGAGCAGCCGCCGGGCAGTTTGGAGTGCGGCGTTCGACGTCAGTCCGGCATGCTTGTCGAGCAACAGCACGCCGTCGACCTGCCGACGTGGCGATCGCGTTTGTTTCTGGACCTTCAAGTGGGTCAGTCTTCCGGATCGTCGGTATGACGGGCGCTGTCGTCCCGGACGACTTCGTCGATGAGACGCGACAGGCGGCTTCCACGTTCCACCGATGCGTCGTAATGGAAATGAAGTTCGGGAATGGTATGGATGCGGATACGTCGCCCGAGCTCGCGACGCAGAAAACCGCTCGCACGGCGAAGACCGGTGAGAATCTCGGACAAGCCCTCCTCACCCTTCATCGACGTAAAGAACACCTTTGCGTGCGCATAATCCGGCGTGATCTCGACGTCGGTCAAGGTGATGAATCCCACGCGGGGATCCTTCACCTCAAGCCGGATCAATTCCGCCAACTCGCGGCGGATTTGCTCCTTCACGCGCTGACTGCGGGAAAACTCCTTCGGCATGATTACAGCGTCCGCGCGATTTCCTGGATCTCGAACACTTCAAGCTTGTCGCCTTCCTGGACGTCGTTGAAGTTCTTGATCGACAGGCCGCATTCGAAACCGAACTTGACTTCCTTGACGTCGTCCTTGAAGCGCTTGAGCGATTCGAGTTCGCCGGTGTGGATGACCACGTTGTCGCGCAGGATGCGGATCTGCGACCCGCGCTTGACGAGACCTTCGAGCACGTAGCAACCGGCCACCGCTCCGACCTTCGGAACGCGGAACACCTGGCGGACTTCGACCAGACCGAGCGAATTCTCGCGCTTTTCGGGCGCCAGCATACCGGACAGCGCAGCTTTCACCTCATCGACGGCATCGTAGATGATGTTGTAGTAGCGGATATCCACGCCGAAGTTCTCGGCCAGCTTCCGTGCGCCTGCATCGGCACGGGTATTGAACCCGATGATGACCGCACCGGACGCCTGCGCTAGGTTGACGTCGGATTCGGTAATTCCCCCGACGCCCGAGTGGATTGCGTTGACGCGCACTTCGTCGGTCGAAAGCTTGTTGAGGGACTGGACCAGCGCTTCCTGCGAGCCCTGAACGTCGGCCTTGACGATGAGGGGCAGCGTCTTGACCTCGCCTTCCGACATCTGCTCGAACATGCTCTCGAGCTTTGCGGCCTGCTGCTTCGCGAGCTTGACTTCGCGGAATTTGCCCTGGCGGAACAACGCGATTTCGCGCGCCTTCTTCTCGTCCGCGAGTACGATGGCTTCGTCACCGGCCGAAGGAACATCCGACAGGCCGAGCACTTCGACGGGAATCGAAGGACCGGCTTCGTCGATCGGCTTGCCGTTCTCGTCGAGCATCGCGCGGATGCGGCCAAAGGTGGCCCCGACCAGCATGACGTCGCCCTTGCGCAGGGTGCCGGACTGGACAAGCATCGTCGCGACCGGACCACGCCCCTTGTCGAGGCGCGCTTCGATGATCAGACCCTTCGCCGGGGTATCCGCCGGCGCTTTCAGCTCCAGCACTTCGGCCTGTAGCAACACGCCTTCCAGCAGCTCATCGATGCCCTGACCGGTCTTGGCCGAGACGTTGATGAACATGACTTCGCCGCCGAATTCTTCAGGAACCACGCCTTCTGCGATCAGCTCCTGCTTGACGCGCTCCGGGTTTGCATCGTGCTTGTCGACCTTGTTGACCGCCACCACCAGTGGCACGCCGGCAGCCCGCGCGTGGTGGATCGCCTCGCGCGTCTGCGGCATCACGCCATCGTCGGCAGCAACCACCAGAATGACGATGTCGGTCGCCTTGGCGCCGCGTGCGCGCATCGCCGTAAATGCCTCGTGACCCGGGGTATCGAGGAAGGTGAGCATGCCACGAGCGGTCTCGACGTGATACGCGCCGATGTGCTGCGTAATGCCGCCCGCCTCGCCGGACGCGACTTTTGCGCGGCGGATGTAGTCAAGCAGCGAGGTCTTGCCGTGGTCGACGTGACCCATCACGGTCACGACCGGCGCCCTGGGCTCTTCCGTGGCGTCGTGCAAACTATCCGCGTCGGCCAGGAAGGCATCCGGATCGTCCAGCTTCGCGGCCACTGCCTTGTGCCCAAGTTCCTCCACCAGGATCATCGCCGTTTCCTGGTCGAGAACCTGGTTGATGGTAACCATCGAACCCATCTTCATCAGGACCTTGATCACCTCGGTCGCCTTGACTGCCATCTTGTGCGCAAGATCCGCGACGGAGATGGTTTCAGGGACATGAATCTCCCGAACGACGGGCTCCATCGGAGCCTGGAAACCCTTTTGCTCTTCGGCCTGGCCGCGACCGTGACGGCCGCCACCCCTCGCACCGCGCCAGGAGCCGGTCGTCGCACCTACTTCGCCACGGGTCTTCAAGCCGCGCCGCTTTTCACTCTCGCCTGCGGTCTCGCCGCTGCGGGGCCCACGCTTCGCGTCCTTGCCGGCCGGCCGATCGTCGGCCTTGGCGGGACGATGCAGAGTCCCGCTCGGCCCCTTGACTTCCTTCGCGGGCGCCTTTGCGGCCTCGGCACGCTTCTCTGCATCGGCACGCACCCGTGCCTCTTCTTCGGCACGGCGTGCTTCAGCGGCAGCACGGGCGGACGCATCCCGCTCCTGCTTAGCCTTCAGGTCGGCCAACTGACGGGCACGCAGCTCTTCGTGACGACGCGCCTCACGCTCTCGCGCCGCTCGTTCTTCATCACTCAGGATGGAGATACTCAAGGGCTTGCGGTGGACAGGGCCGGCCTCGCGCACAGCCGCGGGCGCGTCTGATGCATTCTCTGCAACGGCTTCCGTTTCAGTGGACTCGACCTCAGGCTCCGGCTCCGAGACCACTTCAGGCTCCGGCTCAGGCTCGGGCTCCGGAGCCGGTTCGGGCTCCGGTGCAGGCTCTTCGACCGGCTCCGGCTCAACCATCGGGGCGGCCTCCAGAACCACCGGCTCAAGCTCCGGCGCTGCAAGCTCTTCGACTTCAAAATCGGCGACTTCAGACAACGCGGCAGCAGATTCTTCCGCCGTCAGCGCTTCCTGTGCCGCGGACTCGACGCCCAGTTCGTCCCGCTTGACGAAGACGCGCTTCTTGCGAACCTCGACCTGCACGGTGCGTGCACGGCCGGACGAGTCGGTCGCCCGGATCTCGGATGTTTGCTTGCGAGTCAGTGTGATCTTGCCCTTCGGCTGGCTTTCGCCGTGCGAACGACGCAGATATTCTAGAAGCCTCGCCTTGTCATGTTCAGTCAGCAACTCGCTCGGGCTGGTCTTGTGCACGCCAGCCTTCTGCAGTTGCTCGAGCAGGACCGCAGCCGGCATGCGCAGTTCGCCGGCAAACTGGTTTACGCTCATTTGTTCCATCAGTGCCTTCCCCTCATTCTTCGAACCAGTGCGCACGCGCGACCGAGATCAGCGCGCTGGCACGTTCCTGTTCGATTCCGGCGATCTCGACCAGTTCGTCAACCGCCAGGTCGGCGAGATCGTCGCGAGTACGCACCCCATGCTCCGCCAGCTTGGCTGCGAGCGGCTTGTCCATACCTTCGAGATGGATCAGGTCGTCGGAAACATTTTCCAACTGCTCTTCCGTGACAATCGCTTCGGTAAGCAGCACATTACGCGCACGATTACGCAACTCATTGACGGTCTCTTCGTCGAACGCGTCGATATCGAGCATTTCTGCGAGCGGGACGTAAGCGACCTCTTCGAGCGACGAGAAACCTTCGTCGATCAGAATGTCCGCGAGTTCTTCATCGACATCCAGCTTTTCCATGAATAGCTGCCGCAGGCCCTGACGTTCCTGACCCGACTTCCGCGCCGACTCTTCCTCGCTCATGAGGTTGATGGTCCAGCCGGTCAATTCGGATGCAAGCTTCACGTTCTGGCCGTTACGACCGATCGCGATTGCAAGGTTGTTGTCGTCGACGACCACATCCATGCTATGGCTCTCTTCGTCCACCACGATCGACACGACTTCGGCCGGTTGCAGAGCAGAAATCACGAACTGGGCCGGATCCGGCGACCAGACGATGATGTCGATCTGCTCGCCAGCGATCTCATTGCGGACGGCCGTGACACGTGAACCGCGCAGACCGACGCAGGTGCCGATCGGATCGATTCGCGCATCGTTGGATTGGACTGCGATTTTTGCACGCAGCCCGGGATCCCGTGCGCAAGCCTTCATCTCGAGCAGATTGTCCTCGATTTCCGGCACTTCCAGCTCGAAGAGCTTGCACAGGAATTCAGGTGAAGTACGCGACAGGATCAGTTGCGGACCGCGGGCACCACGGTCAATGCGCAGCAGGAAGGCCTTGACGCGGTCGCCGACGCGAAGGTTTTCGCGCGGGATCATCTGGTCACGCGGAATCACCGCTTCGAGGCGGCCGACTTCGATGATCGCGTTGCCACGCTCCATGCGCTTGATCGAACCGGAAACGAGGTGCTCCTTGCGATCGAGGAAGTCATTGAGCACCTGCTCGCGCTCGGCATCGCGGATGCGCTGAAGAATGACCTGCTTGGCGGCCTGGGCGCCGATGCGTCCGAAATCGATCGGCTCCAGCGGCTCCTCGATGTAGTCGCCCACCTGAATATCGGACTGGACGTCGCGCGCGTCGATGATGCCCATCTCGGCCTCGTCATTGACGACCTCTTCGTCGGGCATCACGAGCCAGCGCCGCGCCGACTCGTAATCTCCGGTTTCGCGATCGATCGTCACACGCACGTCGGCATCATCATTGATGCGTTTCTTCGTCGCAGAGGCGAGCGCGGTCTCAAGAGCACCGAATACGATGTCCTTGGGTACGTTCTTCTCGCGCGCCAGCGCATCGACAAGCAGCAATATTTCGCGGCTCATTAATCAAGACCTCCACATACGAATCTCAAAATCTCGGTACCAGGCGGGCCTTTTCGACCTCGTCGAACTGGAAGCTGACTTCGCCCTTTTCGGTGTTCAGCCGCACCACACCGTCGGCAAAGCCTTCCAGCACCCCGGCAAAATTTCTTTGGTTGCCGATCGGCATACGCAGGCGGACCTGCACATCGCTGCCGACGAAACGCTCGAAATCGGCAGGCTTCTTGAGCGGACGGTCGAGACCCGGCGAGGAGACTTCCAGCCGGTCGTAATCAACGTTCTCAACCTCGAAAACCCGCGTCAGCTGATTGCTCACCGTCGCACAGTCGTCGACGGTGATGCCGCGCTCGATATCGATAAAGACCCGCAGCAAGCGGGCCTTTGGGGAAGTCTCGAAATCAACGAGCTCGAAGCCGAGCCCGGTAACGACCTGTTCAATAAGACGTTCGACGTCCATTTTCGCGCCCACAAATAAAAAATGGGCATAACGCCCATCCCCAATGATTACATCCAAATCCGGTTACCGGCGCCCCATAGTCACCTATGGACTCGCCTTAGCCAACAGAGTATAGCGGCTCCCGCCTGAACAGGCAATCTTCGCGAGCAAAGGGAATACTCTGCCACGGATTGCCAGCATCCCCGGCAATCCGTAGTTCCAAGCCAAGGGCGGGATCAGGCGCGATCGCGCGGTGTCGTACGATGCACCTTCACCGGCTTATCCTTGTCGCCTGCACGGGAGCTGCGCTGTCCCTGCGGCTTAGGCAAACCGGCCAGTACGCACACCTCATCCTCCGGCATTTCCATCCACATGCCGCGCTTTAGCCGCGACGACAGGCTCACCGGACCATAGCGCACACGCATCAGACGGCTCACGGTCAAACCGACCGCCTCGAACATACGCCGGACCTCGCGGTTGCGCCCCTCTGAGAGCGTGACTTTGTACCAGTGATTCGCCCCCTCCCCGCCCTGGTCGGACAGGACGGTGAAACGCGCCAGGCCGTCCTCCAGCTGAATACCGTTGGTCAGCGACTCGATCTGCTCTTCGGTGAGCTCGCCGAGAAGGCGAACCGCGTACTCCCGCTCAAGTTCGTAACGCGGGTGCATCAACTGGTTGGCGAGCGTGCCGTCATTGGTGAACAACAGCAATCCGGAGGTATTGAAATCGAGACGCCCGACAGCGATCCAACGCCCCTTGCGCAGCAAAGGGAGGCGCTCGAACACGGTCGGACGACCTTCCGGATCCTCGCGCGAGACGATTTCGCCTTCCGGCTTGTGGTAAATCAGGACGCGCGGCGTGCGCGTGCCGAAGCGCAGCGGAACGAGCTTCCCGTTGAGCTTCACACGATCCCCGGGGCCCACTTTTTGACCAAGCTCGACGGGCAGGCCGTTCACGGTGATCTTGCCGGCCGCCATCCATTCCTCGACTTCTCGACGGGAGCCGACACCGAGTCGGGCCAGCACCTTTTGCAGGCGCTCCGGCTCACCACCGGCCTCCGAAGAAGCCGGTCCACGGCCGGCTTGCTGCTCACGCTGCGGGCGCTCAGTGGTCGAGGCTTCGCGAGCGGGGTCGTCAATCCGCGGATGGTGGGCGTTCTTCCCCTCGCCTACCGGCTCAGCTTTCTTCTTCAGAGGAGGCCGCAGGGGACTCCTCGATCTCTTTGGTGTCGACAAGATCCATGATCCTTTCTATTTCAGTTAATGCCGGCAACTCGGTCAGGCTCCTGAGCCCGAGCTCGTCAAGAAATCGCCGGGTCGTGGCGAAAAGCGCCGGACGACCGGGCGTGTCGCGGTGGCCTACGATATCCACCCAGCCTCGCGACTCCAGCGTCTTCAATACGTTCGGCGAGACCGCCACGCCGCGAATGTCCTCAATGTCACCACGGGTGACCGGCTGACGATAGGCGATGATCGCGAGCGTTTCCAGCACCGCCCGCGAATACCGCGGCGGCCTCTCCTCCTTGAGGCGATCGAGAAAAACCTGATATTCGGGGCGCGTCTGGAATCGCCAGCCGGACGCCACCTGGATCAGTTCCGCGCCACGATCGGACCAGTCGGCGCGCAGTTCGTCAAGCAGCCGACGGATGAGATCGGCGCCGGGATCCGGATCGAAGAGCCTACGCAACTCGGCCACCGGAAGCGGCGACGGAGCGGCGAGCAGCACCGTTTCGATCACTCGCTTATAGTCGTCAGGCGTCTGTGGCTGCATCGCTGAGTTTCACATAGATCGGCGCAAAGGGCTCGTTCTGCGATACGTGGACGAGCTTCTCCTTCACCAGTTCGAGCACGGCGAGGAAGCTGACGACAAGGCCGGCAGCACCGTACTCCACGTCGAACAGGGCGTCGAAAACGACGAAGGCGCCGTCCGAGAGCTTGCGCATGATCATCGTCATGTGCTCGCGCACCGACAGCTCTTCGCGTCTGACCTGGTGATGCTGAGTAAGGCGCGCCTTCTTCATGATCTTCAGCCACGCGAGCTGCAGATCGTGCAAGCTGACTTCGGGCAAGCGTTCGACAACCTTCTCCGCAACGAAAATGCTCACCCACTCGTGGTCGCGTTCCGCGCGCGGCATCGAATCCAGCCTCGCCCCTGCCTGCTTCATCTGCTCGTATTCGAGCAACCGTCGCACAAGTTCCGCCCTGGGGTCGCCAACCTCGTCTTCTTCCACTCGCGGCGGCCGCGGCAACAGCGTGCGCGACTTGATCTCCAGCAGCGTCGCCGCCATGAGGAGGTAGTCGGCCGCGAGCTCGAGATTGTGCCGGCGCATCGCCTCGACGTAGACCAGATACTGCGAGGTCAGCGGCGCCATCGGGATATCGAGGATGTTGAGGTTGGACTTGCGGATCAGATAGAGCAACAGGTCGAGCGGCCCCTCGAATGCCTCGAGAAAGACTTCGAGGGCATCCGGCGGAATGTACAGGTCCTTCGGCAACTCGAGCAGCGGCTCGCCGTACAGGCGGGCCACCGCGTCGAGCTGCGCTGCCGTTTCAAGCGGCGCGAGTTCCAGGGGCAGGTTCATCTTGCAATATCCACGACGAGCGGGCCGCACAGACTGCGAAGTCCGGACACCCGATCGATCGCCTCAGCGGTATGACAACCCCATGGCTTCACGCACGTCGCGCATCGTCTCTTCCGCCAACGCGCTGGCCCGCTCGCACCCTTGGGCAACGATGCGGCGCACGAGCGACGGATCTTCAATGTAGGGCTGTGCGCGCTCGCGCATCGCGACCTGTTCGCGGAGCACGCCGTCGATCACCGGCTGCTTGCATTCGATGCAACCGATTCCCGCGCTGCGGCAGCCTTGCTGGACCCACTCGCGCGTATCGTCGTCGGAATAGATGACGTGGAATTGCCACACCGGACACTTGTCCGGGTCGCCCGGGTCGGTGCGGCGCACACGCGCCGGATCGGTCTGCATCGTCCGAATCTTCTTCGACACGACATCGGGCTCTTCCCGCAGAAAGATGGTGTTTCCGTAACTCTTGGACATCTTCTGCCCGTCCAGCCCGGGCATGCGGGCCGCTTCGGTCAGCAGCGCGCCAGCCTCCACGAGGATCGTCTTGCCGCTCCCTTCGAGGTAGCCATGCAGACGCTCGAGGTCTTCGTGACCCACGCCTCCCGGCTCCTTCAGTAGCAGCCTACCCTGTTCGAGCGCCTCGGCGTCGCCTTCCTGCTGGAAGCGCTTGCGCAGTTCCTCGAACAACTTGGCCTTCTTGCCGCCAAGCTTCTTGACCGCTTCCTTGGCCTTGTCCTCGAAACCGGGTTCGCGGCCGAACATGTGATTGAAGCGGCGGGCGATCTCGCGGGTGAACTCGACGTGGGGCAGCTGGTCTTCGCCGACCGGAACCTTGTCCGCGCGATACAGCAGGATGTCAGCCGACATCAGCAAAGGGTAGCCGAGAAAACCGTAAGTCGACAGGTCCTTGTGCGAGAGCTTTTCCTGCTGGTCCTTATAGGTGGGCACGCGTTCGAGCCAGCCGACCGGCGAGATCATCGACAGCAGCAGGTGCAGTTCGGCGTGCTGCGGGACTTTTGACTGGATGAAAATCGTCGCCTTCTCGGGATCGACGCCGGCGGCCAGCCAGTCGATGAGCATATCCCACACGCTATCGGCGATCACCTCAGGACTGTCGTAGGACGTCGTTAGCGCATGCCAGTCGGCAACGAAGAACAGACACGGGTAATCGTTCTGGAGCTGGACCCAGTTCTTGAGGACGCCGTGGTAATGGCCGAGATGGAGGCGCCCGGTGGGGCGCATGCCGGAGAGAACGCGTTCTGCGTACATGGTTTTCTAGAATCCGAAAAGCGTCGCAAGGAAGATGCGGAAAAGCGCAATCAGCGGCCAAAGAATCTGGCCGAGGATGCCACTGAACAACAAGAGAAGGAGAAGCGGGAAGCCGTACGGCTCGAGTCGCGAAAACTTCCACGCAAGGCGGTGCGGCAGCAGGCTCACTGCGATCCGGCCTCCGTCGAGCGGCGGAATCGGCAGGAGATTGAGCGCCATCAGCACAGCGTTTATCTGGATGCCGGCCTTGCCCATCTCGATCATCGGCATCGCATAGACGTTTGTGGGATTGAGCAACGCTACCTTGACCAGCAGCGCCCAACCGAGGGCCATCAGGAAGTTCACGAATGGACCCGCTGCGGCCACCCATAGCATGTCCGCCTTCGGCTTCCTAAGGCGGCTGAAATCGACCGGAACCGGCTTGGCCCAGCCGAAGAGCATTCCGCCACTGCCGAACAAGGAACTCACCGCCAGAATCAGGCCGGGAACCAGCAGCGTACCGATCGGATCGATGTGCTTGAACGGATTGAGCGTGATGCGCCCTTCCCGTTCAGCGGTTGGGTCGCCGAAATGCCTCGCCACGTAACCATGCGCCGCTTCGTGAAGCGTAATGGCAAGCAATACCGGCAGCGCCCATATAGCGAGGGTTGTGATCAGCGAATCCATGGATTTACGGCGTTAAACGGATGATTCTAGCAGACGGCCCCATTGCCATCGCACGACAGTCAGTTCGTCCGCCGCACGGATCGGCAGGTCGCACACTAGTCCGCCTCCAGGCCGAAGGGTGCGAGATCACCGCGCCCGGCCCGAATCAGAACCGGGGAACCTGAGGTCAGATCGATCACCGACGTTGCTTCGGGACCGCAGAATCCGGCCTCAATGACGAGATCGACCTGCTTTTCGAGCGTCGTACGGATTTCATCGGGATCGGTCAGCGGCAAATCCTCACCGGGCAACAAGAGCGTCGACGTCAGAATGGGCTCGTTCAACTCGGCGAGCAGCGCGGCGACGACCGGATGTTCCGGTACGCGCAGCCCAATCGTCTTGCGCTTCGGGTGCAGCAGACGACGCGGCAGTTCCCGGGTGCCCTCCAGAATGAACGTGTAAGGCCCCGGCGTGATCGCCTTGAGCAGGCGATACTGTGAGTTATCCACGCGGGCGTACGTCGCGATCTCGGACAGGTCGCGGCACATGAGGGTGAAATGATGCCGCTCATCGACGCCGCGAATACGGCGGATGCGCAGCAACAGATCCGAGTCCCCCGTGATGCCCCCAAGGGCGTAGGCCGAATCCGTGGGAAAGGCGATGAGCCCGCCCGCTCGCATGATCTCTGCGGCCTGCCGGATCAAACGCGGCTGGGGGTGCTCCGGGTGCAAGGAAAAATACTGCGCCATGCTAAATGTCCAATTCTCTCTTCTTCTTGATAGTGCGACTCGCAGGTCTAGACGAATCGCGTCCAGACCGGAGTCAGGTCAGGCGGCAAACCGCAGCTTCGGCCGAGTTCGACTGAACTCTCGCCTTCGCCATGAAAGTCGGAAGCGCGCGAGGCCAATAGTCCCCAACGGCGGGCAATTCCCGCAAATTTGACCGTATCGGCTTCAGTGTGCGCTCCCGCAATCACCTCGATCCCTTCTCCGCCGCAAGCTACGAAGCGTTCGAGCAGCCGATGCAGCTCGCCGGTCGACAAGCGATAGCGTGCCGGGTGTGCCAATACAGCCACACCTCCTGCGCCGCGAATCCAGCGAACGGCATCCTCGAGGCTCGCCCATTCGTGCTCGACGTACCCCGGCTTGCCCCGCGCCAGATAATACTGGAACACGGTACTCACATCCGGCATCAGGCCGGTCGACACAATATACCGGGCGAAATGGGCACGTCCCACCATCGAGGGATTCCGGGCGAGGCGACACGCACCCTCAAAGGCGCCGTGAATCCCCGCGGCATCGAGCGCGGCACTCATCTTCCGTGCACGCTGCACGCGTCCGCCACGCACGCTTTCCAGGCCCTCGAGCAACTGCGCGTCGCGATGATCGATGCCGAGGCCGACGATGTGTACGGTCTCTTTGAGAAAAGTGACCGAAATCTCGACGCCGGCCAGCAGCTGCACGCCGAGCCGGAGAGCTTCGGCGCGTGCCTCATCAATGCCTCCCACCTCGTCGTGGTCGGTCAGTGCCAGCAAATTTACACCGTTCGCAGCGGCTCGACGCACGACATCCGCCGGCGCAAGCCAGCCGTCCGACACCGTCGAATGGCAATGGAGATCGGCATTGATCTGCATCTATGTCAGGCGGGTGAGACGTTGCCCCACCGCTCCAATTGGAAACTACCATCATAACAAACAGCCGCTACCGCCGTTGCCAGCGGGGCCCCGCGGTGGTATCGTCCGCCCGTCGTGCGGGAGAGAACTCCCCTTGGAGTCGCCGAAGGCGTAACCCCCCGGAATCGCTCAGGCAAAAGGACCGCCGACAGAACGCAATTCTGGAGAGCGATGCGGGTCGCACGAATGTGCCGGCTGGCGCATCCACCGAAGGGGCACCCGGCTGCGGCCGGAATCTCTCAGGTACAAAGGACAGATGGGGCGACGCTCGATGAAACGGGCCTCGCCCCGTTTGTTTATTAGACCTCGATTTTCCGATTCCGTCCGCGCATTCCCAGGAGCCGCCCGTGTCCAGACAAACCCCTCTTCACGCCACCCACGTCGCCGCCGGTGCCCGCATGGTCGATTTCGCCGGCTGGGACATGCCGGTGAACTACGGCTCGCAGATCGAAGAGCACCACGCCGTGCGCCGTGATGCTGGCATGTTCGACGTATCCCACATGCTTGCGCTCGATCTCGAAGGCCCGGACTCGACGACGTGGCTGCGCGGACTGCTGGCAAACGACGTCGCGAAACTCAAGGAACCGGGCAAGGCGCTGTACAGCTGCATGCTGAACCCTCAAGGCGGCGTGATCGACGATCTGATCGTCTACTACTTCACGCCGACTTCCTATCGCATCGTCGTCAATGCCGGCACCGCCGACAAGGATGTCGCATGGATGCGCGAACGCATTGCCGCGACCGCGTCCAACGTGACGCTGACGAGCCGGCGCGACCTCGCGATGATCGCCGTTCAGGGCCCTGCCGCGCGTGAGAAGACCTGGCTCGCACTACCCGAAACCCGCGCCGCGAGCGAAGGCCTGAAGCCGTTCAGCGGGGCCCAAATCGGTGAATTCCTCGTCGCGCGCACCGGCTACACCGGCGAAGACGGTTTCGAGCTCGCCCTGCCCGCGACCCGAGCAGCCGAAGTCTGGAATGCCCTCGCGCAGGCTGGCGTAAAGCCGTGCGGCCTGGGGGCGCGCGACACGCTGCGCTTGGAAGCCGGGATGAACCTCTACGGCCAGGACATGGACGACGACGTTTCGCCGCTCGATGCAGGCGTCAGCTGGACTGTGGATCTGAAGGACGAATCGCGCGATTTCGTCGGCAAGGCTGCGCTGCTCGCCAAGCCGGCGAGCCGGAACGTGCTGGGTCTGATCCTTGAAGACAAGGGTGTCCTGCGTTCCCACATGACCATATTCACCCCCAAGGGCGACGGTGAGACGACGAGCGGCTCCTTCTCTCCTTCGCTCGAAAAATCCATCGCCTTCGCCCGCCTGCCGCTCGGCGTCGAAGCCGGCGAATCCGTCGAAGTCGATATCCGCGGTCGTCGCCTGAAGGCACGGACCGTCAAGCTGCCTTTCGTCCGTAACGGCAAGGCGCTCGTCTGATCCGGGCCCGCGTCACCACTCCGCGAATCAACCCGAAAAATGGTACCCGGCCAGGCCGGTACCGACCCTTACCCTCTGGAGCACACCATGAGCCAAGTTCCCGCCGATCTGAAGTACACCGCGTCGCATGAATGGATTCGCGTCGAAGCCGACGGCAACCTGACGATCGGCGTCACCGACCACGCGCAGGAAGCCCTCGGCGACGTTGTCTTCCTCGAACTGCCCGAAGTCGGCCGCAAGCTGGGCGCCGGCGAAGCCTGCGCCGTGATCGAATCCGTCAAGGCGGCTTCCGACATCTACGCCCCGGTCGCGGGCGAGGTGATCGCGGCGAACGGCGATGCCGTCGATGCGCCCGAATCCGTCAATGCGGACGCCTACGCCGCGTGGCTCTTCAAGATCCGCCCGGATAACGCAGCCGACGTCGGCGGTCTGCTGGATGCCGCTGCGTACGAAGCCGCAACCGCGAACGCCTGAACCAAACACGATCCACGCGCCCGACCGGCCATCAGCCGGGACGGGCCCCTGTGAGCAGTCCCTCATGTCGAACACCGATCTTTCCTCCGCTCTCAAGGCGCCGCTGGCGCAGCTCGAACAGCGCGACGCTTTCATTGGCCGCCACATCGGTCCGAATCCGGCCGAAATCGCCGAAATGCTGGCCGCCATCGGCGCATCCAGTCTCGACGCGCTGATCGATCAGACCGTCCCGACGGGAATCCGCCTTGCCGCACCGCTCCCGATCGCGGCACCGACTCCGGAGCATGAAGCACTGGCAGGACTGCGCGCGATCGCGAGCAAGAACGTAATGCGCAAATCGCTGATCGGCATGGGATACTACGGCACGCACACGCCCGCCGTCGTCTTGCGGAACGTGATGGAGAATCCCGGCTGGTACACGGCCTACACGCCCTACCAGGCCGAAATCGCCCAAGGTCGCCTTGAAGCGCTGCTGAACTACCAGCAGATGGTCATCGACCTGACCGGAATGGAACTCGCGAACGCATCGCTGCTCGACGAGGCCACGGCTGCAGCCGAAGCGATGACCATGGCGCGCCGCGTGAGCAAGTCGAAGTCGAACGCATTCTTTATCGACGAGGCCTGTTTCCCCCAGACCATCGACGTCGTCAAGACACGCGCCCAGTACTTCGGCTTCGAGCTCGTCTTCGGCGCCGCTGCCGACGCCGCCGCGCATGAAGTTTTTGGCGCGCTGCTGCAATATCCGAACGAGCGCGGCGAGATCGCCGACCTGACCGACGTGATCGCCGGCCTCAAGGCCAAAGGTGCCGTCACCGCCGTCGCATCCGACCTGATGGCACTGGTTCTGCTGAAACCGCCCGCGCAAATGGGTGCGGACATCGTGCTCGGTTCCGCTCAACGCTTCGGCGTCCCAATGGGCTTCGGCGGTCCGCACGCGGCCTTCTTCGCCACGCGTGAGGCGAACGTACGCGCGATGCCCGGCCGCATCATCGGCGTCTCGAAGGACGCCCGCGGCAAGACTGCGCTGCGCATGACCCTGCAGACCCGCGAACAGCACATCCGGCGCGAGAAGGCGAATTCGAACATCTGCACCTCGCAGGTCCTCCTCGCCAACATGTCCGGTTTCTACGCGGTCTATCACGGCCCCGAGGGCCTGCGTACCATCGCCGCAAGGATCCACCGTCTCGCCGCGATCCTCGCCGCTGGTCTGCGCCAGGGCGGATTCGAGATCCCGGCGGTTGCCTTCTTCGACACCTTCCAGGTGCAAACCGGCGGCCGTACCGACACACTCGTCGCCGCCTGTGATAATGCGGGCTTCAACGTCCGCCGTGCGTCCGACACCGCGATCGGCGTCTCCATTGACGAGACCACCACGGCCAACGACGTTCGCGCCCTGCTCGCCGCTTTCGGCGTCGCTGTCGACCTCGACGCGCTGGACGTCGCCGTCAGCAAGGCCGGTGGTGCGATTCCGCCTGCGCTGCTACGCGGCGATGCGATCCTTAGCCATCCCGTGTTCAACATGCACCACACCGAACACGAGATGCTGCGCTACCTCAAGAAGCTGCAGAACCGCGACCTCGCGCTCGATCATTCGATGATCTCGCTCGGCAGCTGCACGATGAAGCTCAACGCGACGAGTGAGATGATTCCGGTGACCTGGCCGGAATTCGCCGGCCTTCATCCCTTCGCGCCGCGCGAGCAGGCCAGCGGCTATATCGAGATGATCGAAGGGCTCGCGGACTACCTCAAGGCCGCCACCGGCTTCCCCGCGATCTGCATGCAGCCCAACTCGGGCGCGCAAGGCGAATACGCCGGTCTCGTCACGATCCGCCGCTACCATGCGAGCCGCGGCGAAGCGCATCGCGACATCTGCCTGATCCCGAGGTCGGCCCACGGCACGAACCCCGCGACCGCGCAGATGTGCGGCATGGAAGTGGTCGTCGTCGCCTGCGACGATACGGGCAACGTCGATGTTTCCGACCTGCGTGCGAAGGCCGAGCAGTATGCGCAACGCCTCGCCGCGCTGATGATCACCTACCCCTCTACGCACGGTGTGTTCGAGGAGTCGATCCGCGAAATCTGCGTGATCGTCCACCAGTTCGGCGGCCAGGTGTACATGGACGGTGCGAATCTGAATGCCCAAGTCGGACTCACCTCCCCGGCCACGATCGGCGCTGACGTCAGCCACATGAATCTGCACAAGACCTTCTGCATCCCGCACGGCGGCGGCGGCCCCGGCATGGGCCCGATCGGTTTGGCAGCGCATCTCGCTCCGTTCATGGCCGACCATGCGGTCGCGGGCACCGGCAACGACAGCCGCCCCAACAAGGGCCAGGGCGCCGTCAGCGCTGCGCCGTTCGGCTCGGCGAGCATCCTGCCGATCTCGTGGATGTACATCCGCATGATGGGCGGTACAGGCCTCAAGCGTGCGACCGAGGTCGCGATCCTCAACGCGAACTACGTCGCCTCCCGCCTCGGCGAGCACTATCCCGTGCTCTACACCGGTTCGCAGGGCCGTGTCGCGCACGAGTGCATTCTCGACATCCGCCCGATCAAGGCCGCAACCGGCATCTCCGAGGTCGACATCGCCAAGCGCCTGATGGACTACGGCTTCCATGCTCCCACGATGTCCTTCCCCGTCGCCGGTACGATCATGGTCGAGCCGACCGAGTCGGAAGACCTCGGCGAACTCGACCGCTTCATCGAAGCGATGATCACGATCCGCAACGAAATCCGCGAGATCGAAGCGGGCCGCTGGGCCGCGGACTCCAATCCGCTCAAGCACGCGCCGCACACCCAGGCGGACTTTTTCGACGGCGAATGGGTACGCCCCTATTCGAAGGAACAGGCGGCCTTCCCGCTGCCGTGGGTCGCCGCCAACAAATTCTGGCCCAGCGTCAATCGCATCGACGACGTCTATGGCGATCGCAACTTGTTCTGCGCTTGCGTTCCGATGGACGACTACGCAGGCTAGAATGCGGCCGCTTCATACCGAAGCCACGCCCGATCGGGCGTGGTTTTTTTTCGACCACCGGATCTAGCGCAGCCAGATGACCACGCCCCCCCCCCACAACCGGTCCACGCCGTGGAAAGCATTGCTTTTCACGTACCTGGTTGCCCTGCTTGCCCTTGGCTTCGTCCTCGTGCGAGACATCCAGCCCGTGCCGATGTACGACCTGCACTTGACCGAAGGCGAGCGCCTGAAGTGCGTCTCCTACGCTCCTTACCACCTTCCCGGTCAATCGCCTCTTGATCCCACCCAGATCATTCCGCGCGAACAGATTGCGGCCGATCTCGCTGCGTTGGCGAAAATCACCGAATGCGTGCGGATCTATTCCGTAGATCAGGGGCTCGAGCAGGTCCCCGAACTCGCCCGTGCAGTCGGCCTCAAGGTCTTGCTGGGCGCATGGATCGGAGGCGACCCAAAGCGGAATATGGTTCAGCTCGGTCGCGCGATTACCCTTGCCAATGACTACGCCGACGTGGTGCGCGTGCTCATCGTCGGCAACGAGGTCTTGTTGCGCCACGAGCGCAGTGAAGACGAGATGCGCGAGTTGATCGAATACGCCAAGGCGCGGGTACATGTGCCGGTGACCTATGCTGACGTCTGGGAGTTCTGGCTCAAGCATCGCGGCCTCGCCGCGTCTGTCGATCGCGTCACCGTGCACATCCTCCCGTTCTGGGAAGACAATCCGGTCGCGATCGAGGGGGCACTGAAACACGTCGGCGAAGTGTATGACGAGATCAGGCACACCTTCGACAAGCCGGTGATGATCGGAGAAACCGGCTGGCCCAGTGCCGGACGCCAGCGCGAAGGATCGCTGCCCTCGCTCGTCAATCAGGCTCGCTTCATTCGCGAATTCGTTCACCAGGCGCATGCGAACGGATGGGAATACAACCTCATCGAGGCCATCGACCAACCGTGGAAACGGAAGCTGGAAGGAACCGTCGGCGGCTACTGGGGCATGCTCAACACCCAACTGCAGGCCAAATTCCCGCTCGCCGGGCCCGTCAGCGAGAGATCCAGCCTGAACGTTCCTCTGATCGCGGCCGGCGTCGGCGCTGTGCTCTGTGTCCTGTTCGCGGCGACCGCGCAGGCATCTCTGTTGCGACTGCTGGTCGCTGGCATCACCGGGGCGGTCACCGGTGTCGTCGCGGCACTTCATTGGGAACACGCCCAGTTCGCATACCGGGACACGCTTGAATGGACCGTCCTCGGCGCGATTGCCGCGATCGGCAGCGCCTTGCCCCTATTGCTCGCTCGTTGGGACGCACGTCGGCCGCTTCCCTCCGTCGCAATCGCTTGGCAAAGCCTCCGCATCCAACCGTCGCGATGTTGCGAGACCGCAACACTCCTTGGGCTCATCCGAGGAATGTTGCTCTTTGCGTGCGCGGTTGCCGCGCTCCTGCTTTTTGCCGATCCACGCTATCGCGACTTTCCGGTCCTGCTCTACCTCGTCCCCGCGCTGACTTTCGGTGCGCTGGCCTGGAAGGGGCAACTTATGGACGCGATCGAGGAAAGGGTTTGCGCGCTCGTCATCGCGATCACGGTGATCGGACGGTGGCTGACCGAGCCGGCGAACCCTCAGGCGATCGCCTGGCTCCTCACCGGCCTTCTGTTTTCGCTGCCTTACTTGCGCCCATATTCGCGTACGATCACAAGCAGCGAAAGCAGCAGCCCCACGGCGGCGAAGTTGTAACTATAAAGCACGAGTCCTGCGACTCCGGCAAACCAGCCTGCCCAAGCCACGGGCTTGACACGCAGCGCGAACGCGGCCAAGCCGGCGACGAGGCTCAACCACCCGAGCCGCTCCTGGGCGAACGTCTGCAGCAATACCCACTTGGCCAAGCACAAGCCTTGCAGACCGTCCGCAAGCGAAATACCACAGGACGTGGGGAATACGCCCGCTTCGAACAGACCGTATCTCAGCCAGACCGCGATAGCGAGGACCAGCGCGCTAACGACGAGAGGAAGTGCGAGGTTCTCCCGCTTTTGCAAGACCTTTTGCATCGAGGTGTTTTTTCCTTACAAATCAATCACCCGCAAACCGCCTTGCGGCGTGTTGCAGGTTGACCCATATTTTCTTTGCTAACCAACTGAAAAAACGCATAAACTCCGCGCCGATCATGTAATGGCGCTACAACACGACAATTGTGGCACACTGCCGCCCGAACGTGATTTATTGCGTACGGCGTATTCGAAGCGCCAGCGCGCAACGCTAGTTTCTCCCCGAGGGGACAAAGATCCTGATGAAAAACGTCGCTTCGCTGATTTACCGAATAATCGCAGCGCTTCTTATGGCCGGTATCGTCGCCGGCGCCCAGTACTACCTCGCAGAAAGATGGAACCGGGGCACTGAGTTCGTCGGTGCGGCCAACAGCATACGCGGCTACGCGTACAGTCCATACCAGCGCGACCAAAGCCCGCTCGAACACAGCTATCCCACCGATCAGGAAATCGGTGCCGACTTGGACCTGCTGGCCAAGTCCGCTGACAGCATCCGTACCTACGGCAGCCTGGAGACGCCGACGATTGTCCGACTCGCAGCCGAGCGCAAGCTCTTGGTCACGGCCGGGGCGTGGATCTCGCGCGACGCGGAAGCCAACGAGAAGGAAATCGAGGCAGTCATCGACAGCGCGCGTAAGTTCGCCCACGTCGAACGCGTGATCGTCGGCAACGAGGCCATCCTGCGCGGTGACGTCACGCCCAAGGAACTCGCCGTCTATCTCGACAAGACCCGCAAGGCGCTGAAGAAGGTCAAGAAGCCGGTTTCGACCGCCGAGCCCTGGCACGTCTGGCTCAAGTATCCGGAACTGGCGAACAGCGTCGACTTCATCACCGTTCACCTGCTGCCCTACCACGAGGGCATCGATGCCGACAAAGCCGTCGAGTACGCGATGATGCGTTACGACGAACTGGCCAGGACATTCCCCAACAAGAAGATCGTGATCGGCGAAATCGGCTGGCCGAGTCGCGGCCCCGTCATGGACAACCTCTACGGCAGCGACAGTCGCGGTGTCGCGTCGCATGAGAACCAGGCCAAGTTCATCCGCGAGTTCCTCGCCAACCCGCGCACGGCCAAGCTCGACTACTTCATCATGGAGGCAATCGACCAGCCGTGGAAGATCGAGCTCGAAGGCTGGGCCGGAGCCTACTGGGGTATGTTCAACGCCGAGCGCGAACCCAAGTTCCCGCTCGATGGTCTGGTCGTCAAGGACGTCCGCTGGCATGAAAAGGCGTTCGCGGCCGGGGCGATCGCCTTCCTGCCTATGTTCTTGATCGCCTTCCTGCTGCGCGACTGGAGCGTGCTCGGACGGCTCTGGCTCGCAAGCCTCGTACAGGCGTGCGCGACGACGCTGATCATCGGCTTTAACGTCCCGGCCGACTATTACCTGACTCAGCGGGACCTCGTCGGACTCTTCATCCTGATCGGCGCGACAATCCTGACGATCGCGGTGCTCCTGTCACACGGCTTCGAATTCGGCGAAGTGCTGTTCAAGCGCCGCTGGAAGCGCCGCTTCGTCCCGCTGCCGCCGCATGCACCGGACAAGGAACCCTTCGTCTCAATCCACCTCGCCTGTTGCAACGAACCGCCAGAGATGGTGATCGCCACGATCGACAGCCTGGCGGCGATGCAGTACCAGAATTTCGAAGTCCTGGTGCTGGACAACAACACCAAGGATGAAGCGCTGTGGAAGCCTCTCGAGAAGCGCTGCGAGGAACTCGGATCGCGCTTCCGCTTCTACCACCTGGATAACTGGCCGGGCTTCAAAGCCGGGGCGCTAAACTTCGGCCTCAGGCAAACAGATCCACGCGCCGAAGTGGTCGGCGTAGTCGATGCCGACTACGTCGTCTCCCCGGACTGGCTCTCCTGCCTGATCCCGCACTTCGCCGAACGGAACGTGTCCGTCGTGCAAGCACCGCAGGCGCATCGCGACTGGGAAACGCAGCCATTCCGTCGCATGTGCAACTGGGAGTTCGACGGCTTCTTCCGCATCGGCATGCACCACCGTAACGAGCGTAACGCACTGATCCAGCACGGCACGATGACGCTGGTGCGGCGTTCTGCCCTCGAAGAGGTGGGGGGCTGGTCCGAGTGGTGCATCTGCGAAGACACCGAACTCGGCTTGCGCCTCATCGAGAAGGGTTACGACACCCGATACGTGGACCACATTCTCGGCCGCGGTCTGACGCCAGCCGACTTTCCGGCGATCAAGAGCCAGCGCTTCCGCTGGGCCTTCGGCGCGATGCAGATCCTCAAGCACCATCTGCCGGCCATGCTGGGCCCGAGCAAGCTGAACATCGCGCAACGCTACCACTTCCTTACCGGCTGGTTTGCGTGGCTGGGCGACGCATTGCAGCTCGTCTTCGCCTTTGGCAGCCTTGCATGGACGGTCGGGATGCTCGCCTTCCCGAAAGCCTTCGGTCTGCCGGTGACGTCCCTTGCGATGCCAATCCTCGGCTTCATGGCCTTCAAGGCGGCGTTGGGTCCGATCCTCTATCGTCGGACGATGGACGCTCCGTGGAAGGACATTCTCGGCGCCTCGATCCTATCGGTCGGGCTCGCGCATGCGATCGCTCGCGGCGTTTTCGCCGGGATCGTGAAGCGGCGCGGCGAATTCGTTCGTACGCCGAAGGGCTGGAAGGAGAAAGGCGCGTTTGCCTTCTTCGCCCCCTTGCGCGAGGAGATCGGCTTGCTCGTGGCGCTGATCGCCGGCGCGTCGGTACTAGTCTATCTGCGTGGCTACGAGGACCATATCGAGGTGCAGCTGTGGGTGGGTATTCTCGGACTGCAGTGCATCCCCTATCTCGCTGCAATTGCCTGCCAGGCCGCTTCCTACATGCCCGAGCGGCCAGCTCCCGCGCCTGCGCTCGCGACAGAACCCACCGTTTCGAAGAAGCTTCAGGCGGAAGGTCATTGATGAGTGAGGACGGAGCGGCTCATTCATTTCGCTTGAACTCGAATTGAACGAGTGCGAAAGATGGGCAAGCGGAGTAAGCTAATTACCCACAGTCGGTACAACGGAATTACCGCATGCCCCCGCTTTACACGATGCCGGAGCTGTTCCTCGAAAGGATTGCCGGCATTCGCTGCGCCTTTTTGATCGGCCTCCTGCTGTCCACATCGCTGAATGCGCTCGCAGCGCCGCCGCCCGGGCATCCGACACCTGATGCGGCGTTGCAGATCATGCGATCCGGTACGGACCCAGGGCAGGCCCGTCGCCACTACGGCGTTGTGCTGGACTCGATCGACGCGAACGAATTCACGTATATCGAGGTCGACGAAGGCGGCAAGAGTTTCTGGATTGCGACGACCAAGATGAAGATTGCGCGGGGTGATCTCGTCCAGTTCGACGACGGCGTCACGATGCAGGAGTTCTACAGCAAGCTGCTGAAGCGCACGTTCTCCTCAGTCATGTTCGTCGGAGCCGTCTCCACTTCGATCGCGGGCAAGTAACGGCATGGGTCGAGTGGTCGAAATACGCATGCCGAAGTTCCCGGAGTGCTGGGACACTTGTGGCAACTGCCGGACTGAGGACGTTTTCGTGCAAAGCGTTCTCGTGCGCGCTGGCGAAAAGATTTCATTCGACGAAACCCTGATCGTGCTGGAAACCGGAAAGGTCGCCCTTGACATCCCGAGCCCGCAGATGGGTACGATTGTCGAGGTCAGGGTCCAGGAAGGCGACCTGATCGATGAAGGGGAGCTGATCGCGCTCGTGGAAGTGGTCTGAGCGCCGCGCCCTGCCCCACTGAGGCCTGCCGGCCTCGACCACGTACCGAAGGAGGCGTCACCCATGACTCGCTTTCTCGTATTGACGCTGATCGGAGACGACCGTCCCGGACTCGTCGAACAGCTCTCCGCTGTCATCACGCTCCATGAAGCCAGCTGGCTCGAATCGTCGATGGCCCAACTTGCTGGCAAATTCGCCGGCGTCTTGAAGGTGGCTGTCGCCGCTGAACAGGCCGACGCCCTGCAGACTGCACTGAAGGCGCTGTCCGGCGTCACGATTACCGTCGAACAGGCAGACAGCCCCGCAGTCGGAACCCCGGTCCGCACCCGACGACTCGCGTTCAGCCTGGTCGGCCACGACCGGCTCGGCATCGTCCGCGAGATCTCGCAGGTCTTTGCACGCTACGGCGTCAATGTCGAAAAGCTCGTCACGACCACGACCAGCGCGCCGATGTCGTCGGAAACCCTGTTCTGCGCTGAAGCGGAACTCAGGGCCGATGACACGCTCGACGCACAGGCGCTGCAGGCCGATCTGGAGCGCCTTTCGAACGATCTGATCGCCGATATCAATCTCGACGAAAAGACGGACTGAATACCGAAGCAGCCTGCGACAGGCTTGAGGTATCCTTTGCACCCCTCGTCCTCACGACGTTTCCGACAAGAGTTCAATGGCCCAATACGTAATGTCGATGCTCCGCGTGAGCAAGACGGTGCCGCCCAAGCGGCAGATCATCAAGGATATTTCCCTCTCGTTCTTTCCGGGCGCGAAGATCGGCCTGCTGGGCTTGAACGGTTCCGGCAAGTCGACCGTGTTGCGGATCATGGCCAACGCCGACAATGAGTATGACGGCGAAGTCCAGCACCTGGCGGGCATCCGCATCGGCTACCTGCCGCAGGAGCCGCAGCTCGATCCGTCGAAGACCGTGAAGGAAGAAGTGGAATCCGGTCTCGGCGAGGTCATGGAGGCGCGCACGAAGCTCGAAGAGATCTACGCCGCCTACGCCGAGCCGGACGCAGACTTCGACAAGCTCGCGGAGGCGCAGGCGAAGTACGAGAATATCCTCGCGACTGCCGGTTCGGACGTCGAGACGCAGATGGAAATCGCCGCGGACGCGCTGCGGCTGCCCGCGTGGGACGCTGCGATCGGAAATCTGTCCGGCGGCGAGAAGCGTCGCGTGGCGCTGTGCAAGCTGTTGCTGTCCAAGCCCGACATGCTGCTTCTCGACGAACCGACCAACCACCTCGACGCCGAATCCGTCGATTGGCTGGAGCAGTTCCTGACGCGCTTCCCCGGCACCGTCGTCGCCGTCACCCACGACCGCTACTTCCTGGACAACGCTGCTGAATGGATTCTCGAACTCGACCGCGGCCACGGCATCCCCTGGAAGGGCAACTATTCGTCCTGGCTGGAGCAGAAGGAAGCTCGCCTGGAAACCGAATCCAAGCAGATCGACGCCCACATGAAGGCTATGAAGACCGAGCTCGAGTGGGCACGGTCCAATCCGAAGGCACGCCAGGCGAAATCGAAGGCCCGCCTCGCGCGCTACGAGGAGATGACCACCGTCGAGTACCAGAAGCGGAACGAGACGCAGGAAATCTTCATTCCGCCCGGTGAGCGCCTCGGCGACAAGGTCATCGAATTCAACGGCGTCTCCAAGGCCTTCGGTGACAAGCTGCTGATGGACAATGTCAGCTTCAGCATTCCGCCTGGAGCGATCGTCGGGGTGATCGGTCCGAACGGCGCGGGCAAGTCGACGCTTTTCAAAATGATCGAAGGCCGCGACAAGCCGGATTCGGGTGATATCACGGTCGGCACGACCGTGAAGATCTCGGCGGTCGACCAATCGCGCGAAGGACTCGCCAACGACAAGACCGTCTTCGAGGCGATTTCGGACGGCGCAGACGTCCTGACCGTCGGCC
>NZ_DATFAO010000049.1:0-44198 GCF_035254505.1 Aromatoleum sp.
TCGCGCGCCACCTCGTGAACCTCGAAGTGGTGAACACCTACGAGGGCACGCACGACATCCACGCGCTGATCCTCGGCCGCGCGATCACCGGCATCGCCGCCTTCTCGAACTGAGGCTCACCATGCCAGGCGCTCTCTCCCACATCCGCGTCCTCGATCTTTCGCGCATCCTCGCCGGTCCCTGGTCGACGCAGATCCTCGCCGACCTCGGGGCCGACGTGATCAAGGTCGAGCGGCCGGGGGAGGGCGACGACACCCGCCACTGGGGCCCTCCCTTCCTGAAGGATGAGGCCGGCGAGGACACCCCGGTCGCGGCCTACTACCTGTGCGCGAACCGCAACAAGCGTTCGATCACGGTCGACATGACGCAGCCCGAAGGCCAGCGCATCCTGCGCGCGCTCGCCGCCGAATGCGACGTCGTGGTCGAGAACTTCAAGGTCGGCGGCCTGAAGAAGTACGGCCTCGACTACGCCTCACTGAAAGAGATCAACCCGCGCCTCGTGTATTGCTCGATCACCGGCTTCGGCCAGGACGGGCCCTATGCGCCGCGCGCCGGTTACGACTTCCTGATCCAGGGCCTGGGCGGGCTGATGAGCCTCACCGGGCGCCCCGACGGCGAAGCGGGCGCCGGCCCGATCAAGGTCGGCGTCGCGCTGACCGACATCCTGACCGGCCTCTACGCCGCGAACGCGATCCAGGCCGCGCTCGCGTGGCGTGAGAGGAGCGGCTACGGCCAGCACATCGACCTGGCGCTGCTCGACGTGCAGGTCGCCTGCCTCGCGAACCAGGCGATGAACTACCTGACGACCGGCAAATCGCCCGGCCGCCTCGGCAATGCCCACCCGAACATCGTCCCTTACCAGGACTTTCCGACCGACGACGGCTACATGATCCTCGCGATCGGCAATGACGGGCAGTTCGCGCGCTTCTGCGAAGTCGCGGGTGAGCCCACGCTCGCGAGCGACCCGCGCTTCTCCACCAACCGCGCCCGCGTCGAGAACCGCGCGACGCTGGTCCCGCTGCTCAACAAGCTGACGATCCAGCGTCCCACCGCCGAGTGGATCCGCGCGCTCGAATCGGTCGCCGTGCCCTGCGGCCCGATCAACACGCTCGCCGACGTGTTCGCCGACCCGCAGGTCGAGGCACGCGGACTGCGCGTCGACATGCCGCACCCGCTCGCCGGCCGCGTGCCGCAGGTCGCGAACCCGATGCGCTTCTCGTCGACGCCGGTGCAGTACCGCAATCCGCCACCGCTGCTGGGCGAACACACGGACAGCGTGCTCGCGTCGCTGCTCGGCCTCGCGTCGGGGGAAATCGCCCGCCTGAGGGATGAAAACGTAATCTGAGCGCGGGCTGCGGAACGCCGTCGATGGCGGCGGAGAGAACATGAAGTATCATGTTCGCATCCACCAACCGTCCGCCTCGGCATTTTCCGCTTCCGGCGGGCGGGGTCGTCGACATGGGGTCCGCCAATGACAAGCGATCCACCCGGCTACCATATCCTGCTGGTCGAGGATAATCCCGTCGACCTGGATCTCGCCTTGCGCGCATTCTCGCGCAACGATCCCGCCTACATCATCGAAGTCGCCCGCGACGGCGAGGAAGCGCTCGCCTACTTTTCACGCTGGAACGAAGGTCACCCCCTTCCGGCGATGATCCTGCTCGACATCAAGCTGCCGCGCATCAACGGGCTGGAAGTGCTGCGCCAGTTGAAGGCCCACCCGCGCTTCGCCTACATCCCGGTCGTGATGATGACGACCTCGCGCGAGGACGGCGACATCGAGCACGCCTACGAACTGGGCGCCAACTCCTACATCATCAAACCGGTGAACTTCGAGCGCTTCATCGAAGTCGCCAAGACTGTCGAGCAGTACTGGTGCTTGCTGAACGAACGTCCGAGCTGAGCAGCCTGCGGGTCCTCTACGTCGAGGACTCCCAAACCGACGCCGACCTCACGCGCCGCATGCTGTCGCGCGTCGCGCCCGACATCGCGCTCGAGATCGCGCACACGCTGCTGGAAGCCCGCGCGCGCCTGGCGCAGGGGCAGGGCCTCGACGTCGTCCTCACCGACCTGAAACTGCCCGACGGCTCCGGACTGGAACTCCTCGCCGAAATCCGCCAGCGGCAACTGCCCTGCGCGGTCGTGCTGCTGACCGGCTCCGGCGACCGGAACACGGCGATCGCGGCACTCAAGGCCGGCGCCGACGGCTACCTCGTCAAGCACGGCAACTACCTCGCGGAGTTGCCCGAGACCCTGCGCGCCGCGCTCGCCCGCTTCCACCACACGCCGCCGCGGCCGCTGCGCCCGCTCACGGTGCTGTACGCGGAGCGCAACGAACGCGACGCCGAAATGACCCGGCGCCATCTCGCCCAGCACCATCCGCACCTGCGCCTCACGATCGTGCGCGACGCCGCCGAGGTTCTCGCCCATCTGCCCGCCGACGCCAACGAGCCCTCGCCCTTCGACGTCCTCCTGCTCGACTACCGCGTCGATGGCAGCGACAGCGTCGAACTCGCGCGTAGGCTGCGCGAGGAGCGCGGGCTCACGCTGCCGATCGTGCTCGTCACCGCCCAGGGCAGCGAATCGGTGATCGCGCGCGCCCTCGATGCGGGCATCACCGACTACATCGCGAAGGAGGAAGGCTACCTCCAGGCCCTGCCCGCGACCCTCGAAAAAGTCCGCGAACAGGCCGAGCTGCAGCACGAGCGGGCGCTGTTGCGCGACACCAGCGCCCATCTCTCGCATCTGCTCGCCGCGAGCCCGGTGATTCTCTACACGCTGCGGATGTGCGACGGCAGTTTCATCCCGACCTGGGTCAGCGACAACGTCGAACGCATCCTCGGCGCGACGCCGGCCGAGGCGATGATCCCCGGATGGTGGCTGGACCATCTCCATCCCGCCGACCGCGCGGCCGCACTCGCGGTGCAACCACGGCTGCTGCGCGACGGCCATCTCGACCACGAATACCGCTTCATCGCCGACAACGGTCGCAGCTTCTGGATCCGCGATCAGGTCCGTTTGGTACGCAAGGGCGCCGGCGAGGTACCGGAAGTCATCGGCATCTGGACCGACATCACGCGCGACAAGCGCGAGGAACTCTTGCAGAGCACGCGTAGCGCGGTGCTCAACCGGCTCGTCGCCGGCGATCCGCTGTCCGACATCCTCGACGACGTCGTCCGGCGACTCGAACGTCTCGAACCGGCGATGCGCGCGTCGATCCTGCTGCTCGATCCGAACACCGAGCGCCTGGTCCACGGCGCAGCGCCCCACCTGCCGGCCGAATATTGCACCGCGGTCGAAGGACTCGAGCCCGGCGAAGGGCAGGGCTCCTGCGGAACTTCCGTCTACCGTCGGGAAGCGGTTTTCGTAGCCGACATCGCGAGCGATCCCTTATGGGCCCGCCACCGCGAGATCGCCGCCCGCAGCGGATTCCGGGCCTGCTGGTCCTTTCCGTTTTCGGACCCCGACGGCAAGGTGCTGGGCACTTTCGCCGCCTATTTCGACGCCCCGCGCGAACCCGATCCGGCACTGATCGCGCTGATCGAGGAATTCTGCGCGCTGACGGCGCTCGCCGTGCAGAAGGTGCGCGCGACCGACGCGCTGCGCCAGGCCGCGGCGGTGTTCGAGACGACACGCGACGGCGTGATGATCACCGACCTCGACCGGCGCATCGTCAGCGTCAATCGCGCCTGGTGCGAAATGACGGGCTACGCGCCCGAAGAGGCGCTCGGCAAGGTGCCGCATCTCTTCAAGGCCGGCTTGCAGAACGCCGTCTTCTACCGCCGCATGTGGGCACAGATTGCCCGCAGCGGCTACTGGCAGGGCGAAGTCTGGAACCGGCGCCGCAACGGCGAGCTATATCCGCAGTGGCTCACCGTCAGCACCGTGCATGATGACGAAGGCGCGCCGACGCATTACGTCGGCGTGATGACGGACGTCAGCAAGCTCAGGCGTTCGGAAGCCGAACTCGAACGCCTCGCGCATTTCGACCCGCTCACCGACCTGCCGAACCGGCTGCTCGTCCAGTCGCGGCTGGAGCACGCGATCGAGCAGGCCGCGCGCCTCGGCAGCGGCATCGCCGTCCTCTTCATCGACCTCGACCGCTTCAAGACCGTCAACGACAGCCTCGGCCACACGATCGGCGACGAAGCGCTCAAGGCGATCGCCAACCGTCTGCGCGAGGGCCTGCGCAACGACGACACGCTCGCACGCTGGGGCGGCGACGAGTTCCTCGTGATCATCGAGAACACCAGCAAGCCCGACGAAGCGGCGAGCCTCGCGCAAGGCCTCATCGACCGCATGCAGCAGCCCTTCCAGCTCGCCGACGGGCAGCTCATCTACGTCGGCGCGAGCGTCGGCGTGAGCCTCTATCCGCAGGACGCGCGCACCGCCGCCGCGCTGATCCAGCACGCCGACACCGCGCTCAACCAGGCCAAGGCGCAGGGCCGCAGCACCTACCGCTTCTTCACCGACGCAATGACGCTCGAGGCGCAACACCACCTCGACCTCGAACGGCGCCTGCGCCGCGCCCTCGAGCAGCGGGCCTTCGTCGTGCACTACCAGCCGCAGATCGATATCGCGAGCGGCCGCCTGACCGGCTGCGAAGCGCTGCTGCGCTGGCAGGACCCCCAAGAAGGCCTGATCCCGCCCGGCAACTTCATCCCCTTCGCGGAGGAAACCGGCCTGATCGTGCCGATCGGTGAATGGGCCTTCGAAACCGCCTGCGCCCAGGCCCGCCGATGGCTGGACGCGGGCTTGCCGGCGCTGAACCTCGCGGTCAATCTCTCGGCGCGCCAGCTCTGGCAAACCAACCTGCCCGAACGCATCGCCGACATCCTCGCCCGCACCGGCCTGCCGCCCGGTTCGCTCGAACTCGAACTGACCGAGAGCATGATCATGGGCCACGAGCCCGAGGCCGTCGAACGCCTCGGCCAGCTGCGCAGCCTCGGCCTGAAGCTCGCGATCGACGACTTCGGTACTGGCTATTCGTCGCTGTCCTACCTGAAAAACCTGCCGATCGAGGTGCTCAAGATCGACCAGAGCTTCGTACGCGGCATCCCGCAGGACCTCAAGGACATGGAAATCGCCGCCGGCATCATCGCGCTCGCGCGCAAGCTCAAGCTGCGCGTCCTCGCCGAAGGCGTCGAGACCGCCGAACAGCTCGCCTTCCTGCGCGAGCAGGGCTGCGACAGCTACCAGGGCTACCTCTTCAGCCGGCCCTTGCCGGCCGAGGAGTTCGAGAAGCTGCTCGCGCGCTAGGCGCGGAACGCCGTCTTACCAGGGCGGGTCGCCCGCGGCTGCCGTAGCGGCGACCGGCGCTTCCTTGGCGGCAGGCGTGGGCGCGGCAACCGGTGCCGTCATCGACGTCCCCTCGCCGCCCTTCAGCTCGCCGCCGAGCGCTTCGACCACCGCCGGCAGCAGGCGCTGCAGCTCGCCCGTCATCAGCGCGAAACCGGCGTCGAAGAGCGCGCGCGCATCGTCGGTCCCCTGCTGGTCGAGGTTCTCCTTGACCACGTCGAGGAAGTCGATGCGCTTGATCTCGAGCTTCTCGGTCAGTACGAAGCTCACGCGGTCGTCGAAGGTCAGCGCGAGACGCGTCGGCAGCTTGCCCGCGGTCAGATGGCCGCGCACTTCGTCGCCTTCGAGCGAGTGGCGCACATAGCGCACTGCAGCCTTGTCCTCGGTCACCGAACGCAGCTCGCAATCCTGGTCGATCGTGAAGCCACCCGGGGCCTCGCCGCCGGCGAGCCAGTCGGCCATCGCGCTGGTCGGCGACAGTTCCGTGCGCACCAGCGCGAGCGGCAGGGTGTCGAGGGACTGACGCAATACCTCCAGGACGTCTTCTGCACGGGCCTGGCTGGGCGCATCGATACCCAGCCACCCCCCGACCGGGTCAATCCATGCAAAGGCCTTCCTGCGCCTTGTAAACGCGCGGGGCAACAATTCCTGCATCACCTGCTCGCGCAGTTCCTTCATCTGCTTGCGGCCGGGCTTGTAGCCCTGCTGCAGCGACAGCACCTCCGCACGCTCCTCGGCTTCCTGCTTGACCACCGACGAGGGCAGCAGGCGCTGCTCGATGCCGAGCGCGATCAGCCACTGCCCGCCGACGCGATGCACGAGGAATTCGTCATTGGTCGGCGACAGCCAGCCGCGGGTTTCCTGGTCCTGGCTGCCGCAGGGCTGGAAACGCTTCTTCGCGAGCTGCTCCTCGAGCGCCTCGGCGCTGAGATCCCAGCCGACGGGAACACGATAGATCTGCAGGTTCTTGAACCACATGGGGATTTCTTCCGGAAATTCAGTAAAAGCCGGCCCGCCGCGGGCGTGGCCACGCGGATTCGGAGCAAGGCGGAAATCTAATGCAGACGGCTCGACTCGGCGATCATGCGGATCACACGCAGCGTGTCGAGGTCGGACTCATGATAGGCCGACTTCACGAATTCCGCGTACGCGACATCGTCTCCGGATGCTTGCTCGCTGAGCGTCGTGCGGTAATGGAAGCGCAGCGCCATGGTCCCCGGCGCGGGCTCCTCGATGCCGATCGTCAGCGTGCCGCCGGCGTGCGTCTCGGTGCGTTCGGATTCGAAGCGCACCCAGTCCATCGGCTGCACGGTCACGTGATCGCGGATCACGATGTTGCCGAAATCGAGCTCGCGTCGGAATTCGGTGTCGGTCCGTTCGAGGATGCGGCAAGCCTCCAGTCCGGGCAGAAAGGGGCGCGAATCGAGCACCCGGCACAACAAGCCGAACCACACCTCTTCGCGCGTCAGCGGACTGGCGAGCGGATTGGCCGGGTCATTGACCACGACCAGATGTTCAAAATTCACGACCAGGCTCCATCACCGGCATGTCTTTAGTGTAGCGCGCAAGGGCCTGCTAGCATCCGCTCATGCAGATCGAACGAATCCTCCAATCCCAGGGCTTCGGCAGCCGCAAGCAATGCCGCGCCCTGATCCGCGCCGGCCTCGTCAGCATCGAAGGCCGGACTGTCGACAACCCTTTCGAAGACGTCGCGCCTGCCGGACTGCACTTCGCGGTCGACGGCGAAGCCTGGACCTACCGCGAAAAAGCCTACCTGATGCTGCACAAGCCTGCCGGCTACGAATGCTCGCGCCAGCCGCAGTTCCACCACCCGGTCTTTGCGCTACTGCCCGAACCGCTCGCCAACCGCGACGTGCAGTGCGTCGGCCGCCTCGACCAGGACACCACCGGCCTGCTGCTGCTGTCCGACGACGGCCAGTTCATCCACGTCTGGAGTTCCGGCAAGAAGCGCATTCCCAAGGTCTACGAGGTGGCGACCAAGCACCCCGTCGACGATGCGCTCGTCGCACAACTGCTCGCGGGCGTTGAGCTCCACGACGAACCGGCGCCGATCGTCGCCGCTGCATGTCTGCAAACGGGGGAGCGGAGTCTAAGGCTGACCGTGACCGAAGGCAAGTACCACCAGGTGAAGCGGATGGTCGCCGCGGCCGGCAATCGTGTCGAAGGCCTGCACCGCAGCCGCATCGGGGGACTTTCGCTGCCGGACGATCTGGCAGTGGGAGAGTGGCGCTGGCTCGACGAAGCCGCGCTCGCCCTGCTTGCCGAACCTGAAGCGCACTGAGCGCTTTCCCTCCCCCGCTCCTTCCCTTCCTGCCGGCAGCCCTGCAACGGGGCTGCCCCTTCGGTTTCCTTCCCTCGGTCTTCCTGCTGCCCGCCCCTGCTAGCTGCCCCGGGTTTGGTTTCTATAGTTTTTTATAAATTTAAAAGATAAAGATAATGATAGGGCAACGTTTTCTGTGGAAAAGCCGGTCATTCCCTTAGACGACAAGCCTTCCAGCGCGGGAAAAGCAGGTAGACAAGCCCCCCGTTCACCTGTGTGGAAATTGTGCAGCGTTCCTGGCCTCATCCGGTTTTCGGGTCTTTCCCACAATTGCTGCCCCCGTTTGTCCCGCACTTGTCCACGTTATGGCCTTCGTTTCGCTTTGCTGCACGACCCGGGATCGGTCGGCCACCGGGTTTCCCGTTTTCGGCACAGCGGTCGCTACCGGCCTTTGGGTTCGGCATTCCGCCGAGGCTTGGGGCCGTTGGGGTTTGTTCTTTTGTTTATTGAGTTAACTTAAAAGATAAAGATATATATAGTCGCCCGTTTTCTGTGGATAACTGGAAAATCTCCAGTCGCGGCAAGTGGTTCGGCTTAGGGAAAACCGGTAGATAAATACCGGATTCAGCTGTGCATGATTTGTGTCCCGTTTTTTTCTTCTTCTTTGCGGAAGCCTTTTCCCACAAAGGATTCAGCCCCTTCTACAGGAATTCTCCACGCTTATGACAGGCACGCCGAATGCATTCGAGCCCGATTGGGACTTGTTTTGCCGCGTTGTGGATAATTTCGGGGATATCGGCGTGACCTGGCGGCTCGCCAAGGGCTTGGCGAGCGGTCACGGCTGTGCAGTACGCCTGTGGGTGGACGATTGGGCCAGCTTTTCGCGGCTGTGTCCGGCGGCGGGGGCGGCAGAGGATCGCTTGCTGGTCGACGGGGTCGAAGTGCAGCGCTGGACCGATCCCTTTCCCGATGTGAGGCCCGCCGCTCACGTCGTCGAAGCCTTCGCGTGCGAGCTCCCCGAGGGCTATCTCACGGCGATGAGCGGGCGTGATCCGCAGCCGGTGTGGATCAACCTGGAGTACCTGTCCGCCGAGGATTGGGTCGAAAGCTGCCACGGCCTCGCCTCGCCGCACCCCCGCCTGCCGCTGCGCAAGCACTTCTTCTTTCCCGGCTTCACGGCACGGACGGGCGGGCTGCTGCGCGAGGCGGGCCTGCTCGCGGCGCGCGACGCGTTTCGCGCCGATCTCCGCGGGCGCTCCGACTTCCTGCGCCGGCTCGGCGTCCCGCAGCCGGTCGAAGGGGCGCGCTGGGTGTCCCTCTTCGCGTACGAGCAGCCGTGGATCGCGGATCTCCTGCACCTGTGGGCCGCAGACGCGCAGCCGACCGTCGTGCTGCTGCCCGAGGGCCGTGTCGTCGGCGACGTGCTGCGGCATTTCGGACGGCCGGAGGCGAAGGTCGGCGAAGTCCTCGTCGACGGCGCGCTCAGCGTCGTGCTGCTGCCCTTCCTCGATCCCTCCGACTACGATCGTCTGCTGTGGGCCTGCGATCTCAACTTCGTCCGTGGCGAGGATTCCTTCGTGCGCGCACAGTGGGCGGCGAGCCCTTTCGTGTGGCACATCTACGAGCAGGACGACGCGGTCCATCACGACAAGCTCGAGGCCTTTCTCGCGCGCTTCCTCGTCGGCCTCGACGCGGCGTCGGCCGCGGCCGCGCGTGCGTTCTGGCAGGCGTGGAACGGCGAAGGCGATCTCGCCGCCTCATGGCCCGCCTTTGCCGAGGCCCTGCCGCAGCTGGCAGTCCATACGCAGCGCTGGTCCGAGGCCCTCGCCGCGCGGCCCGACCTCGCGTCGGCACTGGTGCAATTTTCAGAACTAGCGGTAAAATAACGGGTTTTTAATATTGTGCGGCCCCATTGCCGCGCCCGATCTACATCAGGAAACAGCATGAAAACCGCACAGGAACTCCGCTCCGGCAACGTCATCATGGTTGGCGCCGACGCGCTGGTCGTCCAGAAGGCCGAATACAACAAGTCCGGCCGTAACGCTGCCGTCGTGAAGATGAAGCTCAAGAACCTGCTCACCGGCGCGCCGTCGGAATCGGTGTATAAGGCCGACGACAAGTTCGAAGTCGTCCAGCTCGACAAGAAGGAAGTGACCTACTCGTACTTCGCCGATCCGATGTACGTGTTCATGGACGCCGACTACGAGCAGTACGAAGTCGAAGCCGAGAACATGACCGACGCGCTGAAGTACCTCGAAGATGGCCTCGCCTGCGAAGTCGTGTTCTACAACGGCAAGGCGATCTCGGTCGATCTGCCGAACTCGGTCGTCCGCGAAGTCGTCTACACCGAACCCGCCGTCAAGGGCGACACCTCGGGCAAGGTCATGAAGCCCGCCAAGCTCGCGACCGGCTTCGAACTGCCGGTGCCGGCCTTCGTCGAAATCGGTGACAAGATCGAAATCGACACCCGCACCGACGAGTACAAGAACCGCGTTAAGTAATCCGCGCGTTCCGCGTCGCTCCGGAAGGGCCCGCCATGCGGGCCCTTCGTCATTTCAGGCCCCGGTTTGCCTTGAACTTTCCGTTTCTGGCGATATCTTGAGAGCACCTCGTCAGCAAGGAGCCCAACATGAAGAAGACCCTGCTTCTCGTACTGATCGCGAGCCTGTCCGTCGGACTGGCCGCATGCGGCAAAGACAAGCCGGCCGACAAGGCCAGCGCAGCCGGCAGCCAGGCGGTGGAAGCCGCGAAGGAGTCGGCGCAGAAGGCCGGTGAGGCCGCGCAAAAGGCGGGCGAAGCCGCCTCCGCCGCCGCCGAGTCGGTGAAGGAATCAGCCAAGGAAGGCATGGAGAAGGGCAAGGAAGTCGCCGCCGAAGCGAGCCAGACAGTCAAGGAGAAGGCCGCCGAGGCGAAGGAAGCGACCGGGCTGGCGGCGCAGAGGGCGCTCGAGGCTGCCCGCGGCACCGGAGAAAAACTCAGGGAAGCCGCCGAGAAGAGTAAAGAGGCGATCGACAAGGAAACCAAGTAAACGATGTCCGACCGCATCCGCATCTTCGGCGCGCGCCAGAACAACCTCAAGAACCTCTCGCTCGACATCGCGCTGAACGAGCTGACGGTCGTCACCGGCGTCTCGGGCTCCGGCAAATCCTCGCTGGTCTTCGACACGCTCTACGCCGAAGGCCAGCGCCGCTACGTCGAGACCTTCTCGCCCTACGCGCGGCAATTCCTCGACCGCATGGACAAGCCGCAGGTCGACCGCATCGAAGGCGTGCCGCCGGCGATCGCGATCGACCAGACCAACCCGGTCCGCACCTCGCGCTCGACGGTCGGCACGATGACCGAGCTGACCGACCACTTCAAGCTGCTCTACGCCCGCGCCTCAAAGCTTTACTGCCGCGGCTGCGGCAAGGAAGTGCGCCGCGACGATCCGGACAGCGTGCACGCCGCGCTCGCCGAACGCTGCGCGGCCGACGACCCGCGCCTCGTCCTGACTTTTGCCGTGTCGGTGCCGACGAATTTTACCGAAGACGAAGTCACCCAACTGCTGAACCAGCAGGGTTACACGCGCATCCACGCGCGCGAATCGACGGCTGCGGGCGACCTGCTGCACGTCGTGCAGGACCGCTTCCGCTTCTCCAACGCCGAACGCAGCCGCGTCATCGAAGCCGTCGAAACCGCGATGACCCACGGCCACGGCCGGCTCGCGGTGCGCGCGCAAGGGGAGGGCGATGAAACCGTCTGGCGCTTCTCACGCGACCTGCACTGCGCCGACTGTGACATCCATTATTCCGATCCGACGCCGGGCCTTTTCTCCTTCAACTCCCCGATCGGCGCCTGCGACACCTGCCGCGGCTTCGGCCGCGTGATCGGCGTCGATTTTTCGCTGGTGATCCCGGACGAATCCAAGACCCTCGCCGAAGGCGCGGTGAAACCCTGGCAGACCGCGAGCTACCGCGAATGCCAGGAAGACCTCGCGAAGATGGCGAAGAAATACGGCGTCGCAATGGACGTCCCCTTCCGCGACCTGCCGCCCGAACATCAGCAATGGGTGCTCGAAGGCGACCCCGAGTGGAAGAGCTGGGAATCCAGTTGGCCGCGCAAATGGTACGGTGTGCGCCACTTCTTCGACTGGCTTGAAAGCAAAGCCTACAAGATGCACATCCGCGTACTGCTGTCCCGCTACCGCAGCTACACGGAATGCCCCGCCTGCAAAGGCGCGAGACTAAAACCCGAAGCCCTCCTCTGGCGCCTAGGCGAAAAAACAACGACCGAGACGGCGACAGCCAACGAGAATACCCCGCAGGGAGCCACCGACGTGGGGGCTTTCGGGGCGAGGCGTCCGCCACGCGTTCAACGAGCACCGGAAGCCCCCGCGGCGGCGGCGCATCGCAGCCCCGAACAACACGCGCAAAAACCGGGCCTCGCCATCCACGAACTGATGGCCCAACCGGTGAGCCGAATCCGCGACTTCATCGCCCGCGTCGAACTCCCCTCAGGCCTCGACGAAGCCACCGAACTGCTACTCGGCGAAATCCGCAGCCGCCTCGACTACCTGGCGAATGTCGGCCTCGCGTATCTGACGCTCGACCGCCAGTCCCGCACCCTCTCCGGTGGCGAAGTCCAGCGCATCAACCTCACGACCGCGCTCGGCACCTCGCTCGTCAACACCCTCTTCGTCCTCGACGAACCCTCCATCGGCCTGCACCCGCGCGACATCGACCGCATCCTCGCGGTGATGACCCGCCTGCGCGATGCCGGCAACACCCTCGTTGTCGTCGAACACGACCCGCAACTGATGTCCGCCGCGGACCGCCTGCTCGACATCGGCCCGGGTCCCGGCGAACGCGGCGGCCAGATCGTCGCCTATGCCGCCCCCGCCCAACTCGCCGCAGACCCGACTTCGCTGACCGGCGCCTACCTCGCCGGCAAGAAACGCGTCGACGCCGGCCGCAAGCCGCGCCCGGTCGGCAAGGACGACCCGGTGTTGCGCCTCGTCGGCGCCCGCGAACACAACCTGCGTGACATCGACATCGACATCCCGCTCGGCAAGCTCGTCTGCGTCTCCGGCGTCTCCGGTTCGGGCAAGTCCACGCTGATCCAGGACGTCCTCTACCCCGCGCTCGCCAAACATTTCGGCCAGGCGACCGAAGCGCCCGGCGCCTTCGCCCGCCTCGAAGGCCTGGACCAGATCTCCGGCGTCGTGATGGTCGACCAGTCCGCGATCGGCAAGAGCGCGCGCTCCAACCCGGTCAGCTATGTCGGCGCCTGGGACGCGATCCGCGCGCTGTTCGCGGCGCTCCCCGAAGCCAAGACCCGCGGCTACACCCCCGGCACCTTCAGCTTCAACTCCGGCACCGGCCGCTGCCCGACCTGCACCGGATCGGGCTTCGAGCACGTCGAGATGCAGTTCCTGTCCGACGTCTACCTGCGCTGCCCGGACTGCGACGGCAAGCGCTACCGGCCGGAAGTGCTGGAACTCATATGGCGCGACAAGTCGGTCTCCGACGTGCTCGACATGACGGTCTCGGAAGCGCTCGCCTTCTTCGCCGACCAGGCCGCAGTCCAGGCCGCGCTCGCGCCGCTGGCCGACGTCGGCCTCGAATACCTCAAGCTCGGCCAGCCGGTGCCGACGCTGTCCGGCGGCGAAGCCCAGCGCCTCAAACTCGCCGGCCACCTCGCCGAAGCGGCAAAGCTCTCCGGCAAGAAATCGAAGTCGAAAACGCAGGCAGGCCGCCTGCTCTTCCTTTTCGACGAGCCGACGACGGGACTCCACTTCGAAGACGTCGCGACCCTGCTGCGCGCCTTCGAAAAACTGCTCGACGCCGGTCACGCGCTCGTCGTCATCGAACACAATCTCGACGTGCTGCTCGCCGCGGACTGGCTCATCGACCTCGGCCCCGAAGGCGGTGAGGACGGCGGTGAACTGGTCGTCGCCGGCACGCCGCAGACCGTAATGGGCTGCAAAGCCTCGCATACCGGCGTCGCGATGCGCGCCTATGCCGAATCGCTCGGCAAACCGACGGCAATGGTCGCCGAACCGGTCGCCCGCTACCGCCCGGTCGCCGCTCCTGCGATCGAGATCCGCCACGCGCGCGAGCACAACCTGAAGAACGTCAGCCTGACGATCCCGCGCGACCGCTTTACCGTCATCACCGGCCTCTCCGGCTCGGGCAAATCGACGCTCGCCTTCGATATCGTCTTCGGCGAAGGCCAGCGCCGCTACCTCGAATCACTGAACGCCTACGCGCGCCAGTTCGTGCAGCCAGCGGCCCGTCCCGACGTCGATGCCCTCTTCGGCATCCCGCCGACGGTCGCGATCGAGCAGCGCGTGAGCCGCGGCGGCCGAAAGAGCACCGTCGGCACACTGACCGAGATCCAACCTTTCCTACGCCTGCTGTACGTCAAGCTCGGCACGCAGTACTGCCCGCAATGCGACGTGCCGGTCTCGCCGCAGAGTTTCGATGCCATCGCGGCGCAGGTCCTGCGCGATTTTCGCGGCGCGTCAGTCGAACTGCTGGCCCCCTTGGTCACGAACCGCAAGGGCCTGTACGCCGCGCTCGCGAAGTGGGCCAAGGGCAAAGGCTTCGACCAACTGCGCGTCGACGGCAACTACCTGCCAACTTCAAAATGGCCGCGGCTGGACCGTTACGTCGAGCACACGATCGAGCTGCCGGTCGGCATGGTCGTCGTCGGTCCCGAGCACGAGGCTGTGCTGCGGACCCAGCTCAATGAGGCGCTCGAACACGGCAAGGGCGTCGTCAAGGTGCTCGAACTCGGCAAGGTCGGCGCGACGCCACACACCTTCTCGACGCTGCGCGCCTGCCCGTCCTGCGGCGACAGTTTCCCGGAACCCGATCCGCGCCTCTTCTCGTACAACGCCAAACACGGCTGGTGCCCGAGCTGTTACGGCACCGGCCAGCGCACGATCGGCCGCGTCGAGGACGCGAACGAGCTCGATCTCGCCGAAACCGAACAGGTCACCGACGAAGTCTGCCCGACCTGCGAGGGCGCGCGCCTGAACCCGGTCGCGCGCGCGGTGCGTTTCCGGGACCTCGGCATCCACGAGCTGTCGTCGCAGCCGGTCGCGAAAGTCGCCGGCTTCTTCGACACCCTCAAGCTCGAAGGCCGCGAAACCGACATCGCGCGCGACCTCGTCACCGAGATTCGCGGCCGGCTCGACTTCCTGCAGCAGGTCGGCCTCGCCTACCTCGCGCTCGACCGAGGCGCGCCGACGCTCTCCGGCGGGGAAGCCCAGCGCATCCGCCTCGCCGCCCAGCTCGGCTCGAACCTGCGCGGCGTGTGCTACATCCTCGACGAACCGACGATCGGCCTGCACCCGCGTGACAACCGCATGTTGCTCGATACGCTCGAAGCGCTGCGCGACCGTGGTAACACGCTACTCGTCGTCGAGCACGACGAGGACACGATCCGACGTGCCGACCACGTCATCGACCTTGGCCCCGGCGCGGGCGTGCGCGGCGGCGAAGTCGTCGCCGAAGGCACCTTGCCCGACCTGATGGCGGCCCCCGCATCGGCGACCGGCGCCTGCCTCCGCGCCCCGCTTCGGCACCCGATGCGTCCACCGCTACCGATCGGCAACGACCACCCCTTCCTGGTTGTGAAGAACGCGACGCTGCACAACCTGCAGTCCGTCGACGCGCGCCTGCCCCTCGGACGCCTGACCGTCGTCACAGGCGTGTCCGGCTCGGGCAAATCCACGCTGGCGCGCGACGTGATCCACGCGAGCCTGCACGCGCTGCTCGGCGATCCCGACGCGCAACGCGCTCGCCGCCGCGGCGAGGCGCAGACGAGTGCCGCCGAACCGATCGGCTGCGAACGCATCGAAGGTTGGGAAGCCATCGGCCGCGTGCTCGAAGTCGACCAGACCCCGATCGGCAAGACGCCGCGCTCCTGCCCCGCGACCTACGTCGGCTTTTGGGACGCCATCCGCAAGCTCTTCGCCGAGACTTTCGAAGCCAAGACGCGCGGCTGGAACGCCTCGCGCTTCTCCTTCAACACGGGCGCCGGCCGCTGCCCGGTGTGCGAAGGCCAGGGCCAGACCACCGTCGAGATGAGCTTCCTGCCCGACGTGAAGCTGCCCTGCGATGCCTGCGGCGGCGCGCGCTTCAACCCGGAGACGCTCTCCGTGCGCTGGCGCGACAAGACGGTCGCCGAGGTGCTCGCGATGCCCGTCGACGAAGCGGTCGACTTCTTCGCCGCGCACCCGACGATCGCGCACCCGCTGGCACTGCTGCAGGACGTCGGACTCGGCTACCTGACGCTCGGCCAGCCGAGTCCGACGCTGTCGGGCGGCGAGGCCCAACGGATCAAACTCGTCACGGAGCTCGCCAAAGTGCGCGGCCGTGCCGGCGAGAGCGCCAAGACCGGCGGCCGCCCGCTGCCCGCCGAAAAGCACACGCTCTACGTGCTCGACGAGCCCACGGTCGGTCTGCACATGGCCGACGTCGACAAGCTGATCCGCGTGCTGCACCGATTGGCGGATGCCGGTCACACGGTGCTCGCCATCGAACACGACCTCGACGTGATGGCCGAGGCGGATTGGCTGATCGACCTCGGCCCGGAAGGCGGCGACGGCGGCGGGCGCATCGTCGCGCAGGGGCCGGTGGAGGACGTCTGCGCCGCGGCGGATTCCCACACGGCGCGCATCCTGAACGAGTTCCTCGCTGCCCGGGCCGGGGCGCCAGCCGCGGCGCAGTCCCCATCCCCCGCGCCGAAAAAACCCGAGCGGGCGAAGAAGGGAGCGAAGATCTGAATGGAATTCTTGGCAGGCGCGATCGCGATACTATAATGGAACACTTATATTCCATTTGAGGCCTTCCCGATGCGCTTCCGTCCTGTCTTCACTACGCTCGTCGTGGCGGCTGCCACGCTGCCGGCTGTCGTCTTCGCCGCGGACAACACTGAACTGATGAGTGCCGCGCGCGCCGCCGCGAGCAGCCTTCCGCCGAAACTCCTTGCCGCGCTCGGCGACGAGATCGCAAAGGCCGGGCCGGAAGGCGCGATCCCGGTATGTCGCGACATGGCACCGAAGATGGCGAAGGAGGTCGCCGCATCGACCGGTTGGCAGCTGAAGCGCGTGACGCTCAAGCCGCGCAACCCGCAGCGCGCGACGCCCGACGCCTGGGAACGCGCCGCGCTGGAGGAATTCGACCGCCGCGTCGCCGCTGGCGAAAACCCGGCGACGCTGGAGAAGGGCGAAGTCGTCGAGCGCGACGGGCAGCGCATCTACCGCTACGCGAAGGCGCTGCCGACGCAGGCCTTGTGCCTGAACTGCCATGGGCCACTCGAAAAGATGACGCCGGAGGTGAAAGCACGCCTCGGCGAGCATTACCCCGAAGATCGTGCGACTGGCTATAGCGAAGGCCAGGTCCGCGGCGCGATCGTCGCGTCCAAGCCCTTGTGAGCTTAACCGCCAATGCTCGGGGCCGAGCCGGCGACGGAATTTCTCGCTGCCCCAGGTGTTATGCACCGGCAGGGCGACCTTGCCCGTGAATTGAAAGGAATGAAGCGATGAACCGCCGCCCGATCCTGCTATGGGATCTCCCGACCCGCCTCGCCCACTGGCTGCTCGTCGCCCTCGTCGCCGGTGCGATCGTCAGCGTCAAGGTCGGTGGGAACGCGATGGAGTGGCACGGCCGCATCGGGCTCGCGATCGTCGCGGTCGTCAGCTTTCGCATCGCCTGGGGGCTCGTTGGCTCGACCTATGCGCGTTTCGCGCACTTCGCGCCGACGCCGGCGACCCTCCGGGCGTATCTGCGCGGCGACTGGCGCGGCGTCGGCCACAATCCGCTCGGCGCGCTGTCGGTGTTCGCGCTGCTTTCGTTGATGGCCGCCCAGGCCTTGGCGGGCGCCTTTGCCAACGACGACATCGCCTTCTACGGTCCGCTTTACCGTGCCGTATCGGCAGAGCTCTCCACGCTGCTGACCGGGCTGCATCGCAAGACCGAATGGCTCGTCTACGGCCTGGTCGTGCTGCATGTCGCGGCGATCATGTTCCACACCCACGTGAAGAAGGACAACCTGATCGCGCCGATGATCACCGGCCGCAAGACCGTCGCCGATCCGACGATCGCGCCGGCCCAAGGGGGCGGTGTCGTCGCGTTGGTCTTCGCGCTGGTTCTCGCCGCGCTCGCCACGTGGGCCGTCTCAGGCGGTTTTCTTCCGGCCGCCCCTGAAGCACTTCCGGCGTCCGTTCCGGCATGGTGATTTCCGGCCCGCGCCGTCAATGCAGCTTCACGCGCGGCGCCGCCCGGTCCGTGAACCAGCTGCCGACGATCGCCAGTAGCGTCTTCTTCAATCCGACCAGCGTTGCGAGGCGGCGGCGGTAGAGCAGCCAGTAGCTGAAGCGGGCCAGCACGCCTTGCACTTCCAAGACGCGGCCGCGCGATTTTTCGACGACGTCGCCGACTGCTTCCTTGGGCCCGAGCGAAATCAGCGAGCCGCGTTCGTGGAAGCTGAAAGGTAGCGGAGTGCCGCCCTGCAGGCGTCGCGCCAGCGAGCGCGCGAGCAGGATGGCTTCTTGGTGCGCCGCCTGCGCCGTCGGAGGGACCGAGTGGCCTTCCGTACTCGTGACCAGACTCGTGCAGTCGCCGATCGCGAAGATGTCGTCATCGCGCGTGGTCTGTAGTGTCGGCCTGATGATCAGCTGGTTGAGGCGATTGCATTCGAGGCCGTCGAGCCGGGCGAGCAGGTCCGGCCCGCGGATGCCCGCAGCCCACACGATCAGGTCGCTCGGGATAAGCTCGCTGGCCTTGCCGTTCGAGACGACGACCGCATCGGCGCGCACTTCCGTCACGTTGCGCGCGATGAGGACGACGACGCCTTTCGCCGTGAGGTCCTGCTCGGCCTTCTCACTGATGAACTCGGGCAAGGAGGACAAGAGTCTGGGACCGGATTCGATGACGTGCAGTTTGACCGCATCGGGATAACTTCCGAGGCGCGTCCCGTAGGTGGCGATCTCCCGGCTCGCATCGGCGAGTTCCGCCGCAAGCTCAACACCGGTCGCGCCGCCGCCGACGATCGTGATGCGCACCGGTCCCAGATCCAGGATCTCGGTGCGAGCGATGCGGTTCAGCAATTTTCGGTGAAACTGCCGGGCGTCGTGCGGGCGATTGAGCGGAATCGTGTGTTCCGCGACGCCGCGAATACCGAAATCGTTATCTTGGCCACCGACCGCGATGACCAGTGTGTCGTACCAGAGGGTGCGCGCCGGCGCGATCTCCTCGCCCGCGTCGTCGCGCAGCGGCGCGAGCTTGATCCGCTTTTGCCCGCGATCGAGCCCGGTCAGCGCCCCGAGGTAGAAACGGAAGTGGTGGCGCCGCGCCTGCTGCAGGAAATCCAGTCCGCGTTCGTCGGGGCTCAAGGTGCCGGCCGCCATTTCGTGCAGCAGCGGCTTCCAGACGTGCACGGGCTGCGGGTCGACGAGCACGATCTCGGCCGTCCCGCGCCGCCCCAGGTCCTTGCCCAGGCGTGCCGCGAGCTCCAACCCGCCCGCACCACCGCCGACGATGACGATGCGGTGCGGACTGTCCGGCAGCTTCTGCTCGGCGAGGATCGAGCGATGGTCTTGTGGCCTGATCACGCATTCGCTCCGACGTTGGCGCTCTTAGCGCGCCGGCACGGCGCCAAGCAGCTTGCGGCGCACGCGGTTGATCAGCCCACCCGCCTGCAGCGTGTCCAGTTCTTCCGGCGTGATGTCGTGCCGCAGGGCGATGCCGCGCTGCTTGGTGCGGTTGATGAGCTGCACCGCGCTGCCGGCCGCGAGCTGCTGCAAGGGCGCGTCGATGTGCAGCACGTCCAGCACATCGATGTTGGCCGCTTCGGCACCGTCGACGAAGAGCAGCGGGAGCACGCCGAAGTTGATCAGGTTGCGGCGGTGGATGCGCGCGAAGCTCTTCGCGACGATGCAGCGCACGCCCAAGTAGGCGGGCGCCATCGCCGCATGCTCGCGGCTCGACCCCTGGCCATAGTTCGCGCCGCCGATCACAAAGCAGCTGCGCGCTGGGTTCGCCAGCGCGCGTTCGTAGAAGGACGGGTCGATGCGGCGGAACGCGTGCTTGCTGATCTCGGGGATATTGCTGCGCAAGGGCAGCACCTCGACGCCCGCGGGCAGGATCTCGTCGGTCGACACGTTGTCGCCGGTCTTCAGCAGCACCGGCGCTTCGAGCACCTCGCCGACCGGAATGAACTCCGGCAGCGGCCGGATGTTCGGGCCGCGCTCCAGCTCGACACCGCGGCCGTCCTCGATCGGCGCGACGAGCAGGCTGCGGTTGATCATCACATGGTCCGGATCGCGGTAGCGGGGATAGTCGATGCCCGCGTCGCGCGGATCGACGATCTCCCCGGCGAGCGCACTGGAGGTGGCCGTTTCCGGGCTGCACAGGTAGACCTGGTCGTCCTCCGTCCCGGAACGACCGGTAAAATTACGCGGCACCGTGCGCAAGCTGATGCGCCCGGTCGCCGGCGCCTGCCCCATGCCGATGCAGCCGTTGCAGCCGGTCTGATGAAGGCGCGCGCCGGCATGGATGAGCTTCGCGATCGCGCCCGATGCGACCAGATTCTCGACGACCTGGCGCGTCGTCGGATTCACGTCGAACGAGACGCCGGGAGCAATCCGCCGCCCCTCGACCATCCGTGCCGGCACTTCGAAGTCGCGCAGACCCGGGTTGGCCGACGAGCCGATGTAGCTCTGGTAGATCTTGCGCCCCGCGACCTCGCGCACCGGCACCACCTTGTCCGGGCTGCCCGGGCAGGCGATGAGCGGCTCGAGCGTCGACAGATCGATCGCGTCGTGCTCGTCGTAGCGCGTGTCCGGGTCGGCGGTGAGTGGCACGAAGTCGGCCCCGCGCTGCTGCTGCTGCAGGAAGCGCTCGACCATCGTGTCCGCCGGGAAAACGCTCGTCGTCGCGCCGAGCTCCTGTCCCATGTTCGCGATCACGTGCCGATCCATTGCCGACAAGCTGGCGAGCCCCGGGCCATAGTATTCGATGATCCGTCCGACCCCACCTTTCACGGTATGCCGCCGCAGCATCTCGAGGATCACGTCCTTCGCGCTGACCCAGTCCGGCAAGCTGCCCGTGAGCTCGACGCCCAGGATCTTGGGCATCGCCAGCGCAAACGGCTCGCCGGCCATCGCAAGAGCAATCTGCAGACCTCCCGCGCCGATCGCGAGCATGCCGAGCGAACCGCCGGCGCAGGTATGGCTGTCGGCGCCGAGCAGCGTCTTCCCGGGGATGCCGAAGGATTCCATGTGCACCGGATGACTGACGCCATTGCCCGGCGGGCTGAACCAGATGCCGAAGCGGCGGCAGGCGCTGAGCAGGAAGAGGTGATCGTCCGGATTCTTGTAGTCGGCCTGGATCAGGTTGTGGTCGACGTACTGGACGGACACCTGGGTCCGCACCCGGTCGATGCCGAACGCCTCGCATTCGAGCATCACCATCGTGCCGGTCGCGTCCTGGCTGAGCGTCTGGTCGATCACGAGCTCGATCGGCTCGCCGGGCCGCATTTGCCCGCTGACCAGATGACTGCTGATGAGTTTGTGTGCAACGCCGAGGCCCATGGCAACGCTCCCATGTTCATCTGCGTGACGGAAGCAATGGGCATTCCCGGTTGCCGGGATCGCGATGCGTCCCGCCGGCTCGCTGGGGCGCGCGGAAGAATCTACAACGACGGGTAAATTGGAGCGCGGTTCAGAACGGCACGCAACTCTCGAAGCTCATCGGCTGTTGCGTTTGCGGGTGCATGAACTCGATGCGCGCCGCGTGCAGGTGCAGGCGCGGATGACGCTCCGCGCTCTCGGGCGGCGCGTAGAGGCTGTCGCCGAGGATCGCGTGGCCAATCGTCATCAGATGCACGCGCAGCTGGTGCGAGCGCCCCGTGACCGGTTCGAGTTCGACGCGGGAGATCGCATCGACGCCCGCGCCCTCGCGCGCCAGCACGCGATAGCGCGTCAGTGCGCGACGGCCGCGCACCGGATCGACCATCTGGCGTGGGCGGTTCTCCCAGTCGACGATCAGCGGCAGGTCGATCTCCCCGCCCTCGTGGTCGACATGACCATGCACCTGCGCGAGATAGCGCTTGCCGACCGTCCGTTTCTCGAACGCCATGCTCATCCGCCGGTGCATCTCGGCGCCGCGCGCGAGCACGATCAGGCCGGAGGTGTCCCGGTCGAGACGATGCACGATCAGCGCGTCGGCGAAGAGGGCCTGCACGCGCACGGCGAGACAGTCCCGCAGGTGCTCGCCGCGTCCGGGGACGGACAGCAGGCCGGCGGGTTTGTCGGCGACGATCAGCGCGTCGTCGCTATAGAGAATGGTCGGGGCAAGGTGCGGCACGGCAGGCAGGCGGATCAGTGACAATGCGCGTTGTACCAAGAAACGCGCGCGAGGACAATGGAGCTTCTCGGCCGCCCGCCCTTCCGGGCGATTACTCCTCGACGCGGAACTTGTCGTGGCAGGCCTTGCACGCCTTGCCGGTCTCGCCGAATTGCGCCTTGATCGCAGCCGGATCGCCCGCGAGCGCGACCTGCTGCAGCTTGTTCGCCTGTTCGACGAGGTTCTTCGCGAGCTTGCCGACTTCCTCCTGCTCCTTGAACAGTTCCGGCTTCACGCGCGTCTCCTTCCAGCCCTTGCCCTTGTCGGTGCCCGGAGCGAACAGCGCTCCCATACCGGAGTTCGCGACGGCGGCAACGGCATTCGCTGCGGCGGCGACCTGCTCCTTGTTATACGGCGTCGCGCCGTCGACGACCTGAGCCTTGATCTTGCCCATGTTCCACGCCATGAAGGTGTAGCCTGACTGGCGGAAGCGGATCGCGTCCTCGGTCTTCATTTCGGCGGCTGCGACGCCCGCGAGCGACAGAGCGGCCAGCGCAAGGATCGTGGAGCGGAAGGTCTTGTTCATCGTTCGATCTCTCTTCATGTGTGATGGATAGCGGCCGGACGCCTCCGCTGCAGGCCGGCGTCCGATGCATGAACAGCAGTGTAGGGAGATCTATTCCATCGCCAAGGCCACTGTGACCTGAGTCACACAGGGCGACGACGGTAATCCGGCGGGACGGGACTGCCTGCAGTCCCCGTCCGCTCGCCCCGCTGGATCTGATCAGTTGATGCGCTCAGTTGATGCGAATGGGCACGTAGATGCGCGCGCTCCCGCGTTGCGCGAGCAGCGCGAAGCGCTTGCCGGCCTTTTCCACCAACTGGCGCAGCGCCTGCAGGCTTGTCACCGGCTGGTTGTTCAGCGCCAGGATCACGTCTCCGGCCTGCAGTCCGGCCTGCGCCGCCGCTCCGCTCACGCGCTCGACAACCACCCCGCCGCGCACGCCGAGCTGCGAGGCCTCTTCCGAGGTCAGCGCTCGCCCCGTCAGCCCGAGCTTGCCGCCCGCATCCTCGCCACGCGGCGTGCCGCCGGAAGGCTCGGTCGCCGCCTCGTTGCGCATTTCGCCGAGCGTCGTCGTGACCGTATGGGACTTTCCGTCGCGCCAGATTTCCAACTTCACGCTCGTGCCCGGACGCTTGTCGCCGATGATCCGCGGCAGGTCGCCCGAATCGTCGACCCGCTGGCCATCGACGCCGAGCACCACGTCGCCCGCCTTCACCCCCGCCTTGTCGGCCGGCGAATCGGCCTCGACGTTGGACACCAGCGCGCCGCGCGGCTCGCTGAGGCCGAAGGATTGGGCGAGATCCTTGTCCAGCCCCTGGATCGTCACGCCCAGCTTGCCGCGCTGCACGCGGCCGTACTTGACGATCTGCTCCTTCACCTTCAGCGCCACGTCGATCGGAATCGCGAACGAAATCCCCATGAAACCGCCCGAGCGCGAGTAGATCTGCGAATTGATGCCGATCACCTCGCCGTTCAGGTTGAACAGCGGCCCGCCCGAATTGCCCGGGTTGATCGCGACATCGGTCTGCAGGAAGGGCACGTAGTTCTCGTCCGGTAGCCGGCGCGCCTTGGCGGAAATGATGCCCGCAGTGACGGTATTGTCGAAGCCGAAAGGCGAGCCCACGGCGATCACCCATTCGCCGACGCGCGCGCGCTCCGGGTCGCCGGTGCGCACCGTCGGCAGCCCCGTCGCATCGATCTTCAACAGCGCGATGTCGGTCCGCTTGTCGGTGCCGACGACTTTCGCCTTGAATTCACGCTTGTCGATCAGCTTCACGGTCACCTCCGACTCGCCCTCGCCAACCACGTGCGCATTCGTTAGCACGTAGCCGTCGCTGCTGACGATGAAGCCCGAGCCGATGCCGCGGCTGATGCGCGGCGAGCGGTTGCCATGCCCGGGCTGTCCCGGCGCCCCCGGCAAAGGCACGCCGAAGCGCCGCAGGAAGTCGTAGAACGGATCGTCCGGCGACAGTCCCGCAACGTCGTCATCGTTCCCGCGCTGCTTCTGAATCACGCTGATATTCACGACCGCCGGACCGACCTGCTCGACCAGATCGCTGAAATCCGGCAGCCCGTAGCGGTTGGGCGCGCTTCCCGGTGTGGGAGCGACGGCGGGAGGGGTGGCCGCGGTTGCCGCAACGGGCCCGAAGGCCGCCGCCAAACCGGTGCTGACCGCCATGACGGCGACAAGAATCGTTTTTCGCATCTTCTGCTGATCCCCGTACGTGATGAGTGCCATCTGTAGACGGGCGCAGCATGCGGTCGTTCCCGGCGAACCGACAATGACGAAGAGATTTCAGTTTATCGCCGGGTCATCGATGGCATCCTGCGCCAACGCCACTTCCGATATCGTGCGCAGAAATTCTACACTGCAGGCCTTCCGTACGCCGCACATCACCGCTTCGGCCAGCTGGACCATGAATTCCCGTTCTTCCGGTTCGCTGTACATCGGGATCGAGATCCGCCGTCCCTGGAACTGCTCGGGACGTTCGAGGATTTGCCGTGCGACGCGCGGCAGCGGGCGGGTCCTGGACGAACTCGCCGGGGTGGCCGTGCCGGCGGCTGGCTCGGGCACGGCTGCCGGCGCAGTATCGCCGTCCTGCGACAGGTGGCAGGACAGGCTCGTCGCCGAGTCCTGCCAGCACATCCAGGTCGTGTGCGCCGCGCCGCCTTCCGCATGGGCGGGCTTGCCGCAGAACAAGGACATGATCATCGCGACCCCGCAACAGGCCCAGCGCACCATGCCACGGACCATATTCCGATCGGCACGCACCGCGACACGACTGATTTTCCGGTCCATATCCCCGCCCCCGTCGACGATGGTGCGAGCATAGGCTTCAGGGTCATGCGGGAAAATTCGTTCGATTGCTCACCGGTGTGCGTAGATCTACCTACGCTTCCGGTTACAGAGGCGCACGAGGCTGCTCGACATTGCTGTGCGATGGCCGTTGTCGGTCACTCCTCGGGCAACCGTGTCGACGAACCAGTCGTCGCGTCAGGTTGCCCGGGAGTGATGTCAATATGTGCTGACGTGGTGCTCAGACGAACAGATCGCTGCTTGCAAGCGTTGTTGCGCCGCTCAACTGGATGGCGAACTCGGCATCGGCATCGGCATCCACGTTGCCGTACAGTACGCCACCGACGAATTTGAGCTGCCCCGCCGCGGAGAACGCCGTTGCGCTGTCGATAAAGCCCGTGAACGCGTCATTCGTCGTCGTCGCGGTGTTGGCGTCGAGCGTCGACAGATCGATCTTGTCCTGACCAGACACGAAATCGGCAATGACGTCCCATGTCAGGCTGCTTGTGCCCGTCTCTGATAGCGAATCGAAATCGAAGGTGTCGTTGCCTGCACCGCCCGTCAGCGAATCGGCTCCGAGACCGCCGATCAACGTGTCGTTGCCGTCGCCACCGTTGATCGTATCGTTGCCTGTGTAGCCCAGCAGACGGTTGGCTCCGGTGTTGCCGAGGATATTGTTCGCCAGAGCATTGCCCGACCCGCCGATCGAATTCGTACCCGACAACTGCAGGTTTTCGACGTTCGCACTCAGCATGTGGCTGACCGACGAAATCACCTTGTCCACACCCCCGGTCGAGGTTTCGACCACCTTGTCGAACGCATTATCGACGTAATAGATGTCGTTGCCTGCGCCGCCCGACATTGCGTCGGCGCCGCCGGCGCCGTTGAGCACGTTGTTGTAGGCGTTTCCGACGAGATTGTTGGCGAGCGCGTTGCCGGTGCCGCTCAGTACGCTAGACGAGGCCGCGAGCGTCAGGTTCTCGAACGAAGCCCCGAGCGTGAAGCCATTAACGTATGTGATCACGGTATCGATGCCGGAACCGTCGATGAGCACGTCGCCGGCGCCGACGTAATAGACGTCATTGCCGGTTCCGCCGTCCATTGTGTCGATCCCTGCCCCGCCGGCGAGCGTGTCGTTGCCGTCGAGCCCATACAGGACGTTCGCGTTCGAATTGCCAAACAGCTTGTTCGCCGCGGCGCTGCCAACCGCATTCGTGGCCGTCGAGCCCTCCGGGAGGGTCAGATTTTCGATGTACGAGAACGTGCTCGATGTCGATACGCCGCTGACATAGCCGCCGAGCGATGCGCTGAAACTCGCGATGACGGTATCGTTCCCGGTGTCGCTGTATGACTCGCTGACGTAATCGTAAGTCGAATCGGCGTAGTACGTGTCATTGCCCGCCCCGCCTGCCATAGTGTCGTAGCCGCTACCGCCGTTGAGCGTGTCGTCGCCGAGTCCGCCGATCAGCGAGTCGTTGCCCGTGTCGCCCGACAGCGCGTTGTTCGCGGCGCTGCCCATGATCGTGTTGTTGAACGAGTTGCCGATGCCGGTCACGGCGTTGCCGAGCAACTCGAGGTTTTCGACGTTGGCGCCGAGCGTGTAGCTCGACAGCTTCGAGCTGACCTTATCGATGCCTTCGGCTGCGCTTTCGACGACCACGTCGCCTGCATTGTCAACCACGTAAGTGTCGTCACCCGCGCCACCGGTCATGCTGTCGGTGCCGGCGCCGCCGTCGAGCGTATCGTTGCCGGCGCCGCCGACGAGTGTGTCGTTCGACACGAAACTGCCGACCTGGATCGGCAGCACGGTCTGCAGCATCTGCCCCGTCGACGACATCGTCATCAGCTTAGCGGTGATCTGGTCGGTGCCCGAGGCGCTCAGCGAAATCGCCGTCGACTCGAACTGCACGCCCAACGGGCCGACTGTGAAGCGGTCAGAGCCGACCAGATCGACCATTTCGCCGTTGCGATAAATCTCAACCCACGCGCTCTCGGTCAGTTCGAGCACTGACGAGTTGATCAGCGATGCATCCAGTTCCTCCGGATTCATCACGAGGATCGCCGAGTTGTTGTCGATGCCGTCGTCGAGCATGTCGAGCGGGTTCTCGGATGCTCCGGCACCGGTGCCGATCGCGCGGATCGCCGTGCCACCCTGGCCCATCGCGCGGATCTGCGCGGCGGTGGTCTCGTAACCCGAGTCTGTGGGAGCCCCGTCGGATACGAAGAATACGATATTCTGTCCCGAGCCGAACTGAGCGAGTTGCGTCTGCGCTTCGGTCAGCGCGGCGTTGTAAGCGGTGCCGCCGTCCGGCCGCAGCGTCATCAGGCTTTCGGCCAGATCCGCAATACCGTTGCCGTTGCCGTCGGCCCCGGGCGCGCCGGAGTAAATCGTCTCGGCGGTGTCGTCGAACTGCACCAGCGACACGCGCACCTGACTGCCCAGGCCGCTGTCGACAATCGACTGGTTGAGCTTCTGCATCGACGCGATCGCTGCATCCATCGTCGTGTTGCCGTAGCCGTCACCGTTCATGTCGGGGATGGAGACGCTGCCGGTGAAGGAATCGGACATGCTGCCCGAGTGATCGACGACGTAGACGACGTTGACGCCCGCTTGCGCGAGGCTCACCGAGCTGATCGTTCCGGTGACCTGCACGCTACCGCTCGCGATCTCGGGCGCCGAAAGGTTCAGCGCAACGCTCTTGCCATTGATGATGGCATCGCTCGAAGCGACGCGCGCCTCCGGCCCACCCTGATCACCGACCAGCATATCGTTGCCGTCGCCACCGCTGAGCGAATCGTTGCCGCTGCCACCGAATAAGGAGTCGTTTCCGAGTCCGCCGGCGAACGTGTTGTTTGCGAGATTGCCGACGATCCGATTGTCCAACTCGTTACCGTTCATCCACGTCGCGGTGCCGAGTAGGATGCCGTTCTCGACGTTGCTGCCGAGCGTTTGGCCGCCCAGCGCGGTCTTGACGGTGTCGATGCCGGCGCCGATACCTTCGGTAATGACGTCGAGTGCATTGTCGACGACATAGACATCGCTACCGGCGCCGCCGGCCATCGTGTCGGCACCTGCGCCGCCGTCCAGCAGGTTGTCGATAGCGTTGCCGGTGAGCGTATTGTTGAGGCTGTTGCCGGTGCCCTTGAAGGCCGCGCCTGACAATGTCAGTCCTTCGACGTTCGAAGTCAGGGCGTAGTTTACGCTGGCGATGACGTTGTCAGTGCCGGCGCCGGACGCTTCGACCACGATATCGCCCGACGAATCGACCAGATATGTGTCATTACCGTTGCCGCCGGTGAGCGTATCAATGCCTGCGCCGCCGTCGAGCGTGTCGTTGCCGTCGCCGCCGCTGAGGCTGTTCCTGCCGCTGTTGCCGCTCAGCAGGTTGCCCAGCGCGTTGCCCGTGCCGTTGATGTTGCCACTGCCGGTCAGCACCAGATTCTCGACCTCCATGCCGAGCGTCCAGCTGATGCCGGCCTTGACGGTATCGGTGCCGCCGGACGCCGCCTCAACGACAATGTCCCCCGTTCCGACGACATAGATGTCGTTGCCGGCGCCGCCGGTCAAGGTGTTGATCGCGCTGTTTTGACTGCCGTCGAGCACGTTGTTCGCGGTGTTGCCGGTCGCATTGACCGCTGCCGAGCCAGTCAGCGTGATGTTCTCGAGATAGGGCCGGGTCGAGATGTCATAGGACACCGAGGACTTGACGGTGTCGATGCCCTCGTTGGCATACTCGTTCACGACGTCGCCGGTGGCGTTCACGACATAGGTATCGTTGCCAAGTCCGCCGAGCATCGTGTCATTGCCGCCGGCACCGTCGAGGGTGTCGTTGCCGTCGAGGCCGGTCAGCGTGTTGTTCGCCGAGTTGCCCGCGATCACGTTGTCGCGCGCGTTGCCTGTGCCGTTGATCGCCGAAGTGCCCGTCAAGGTCAGATTCAGCTGGTATGACTCCAATGTGGTCGTGACCGAGCTTGAGACGTCTTGTGTGAAATTCGTGAGTCCGCCCAGGTCGCCCGCCGTCATGCCGGCGAGGTAGGCGCTGCTGCTCAGGTTGGCGAGCGAGTTGCCGATCGTCGTTGCCCCCGACGTATCGGCCGCGAGCGCATAGAAATGCATGATCACCTTCGTTTCGCCTGCGGCGAGCGTCAGGTCATAGGAGGTGTGTGGCTGGTCGGTGTATGGTTGCGTGGTCGTGCTCGGCGAGCCGCTGCCGCCGGAGACGACATGAACGAGTTGGGTTGCGGTCGCGTTATACGACGAACCGTATGCATACCAGTCGTCGGACGCGTCCCGCGTCGTATCGCCGCTGCTGGTCGCGACAATCTGCGAATTGCCGTCATAGTAGATGTTGTCGCCGAGATCGACCTTGACACTGGTGCTTGAGCTGCCGGTGTTGGTGACGACTTCGAGCACGCGTACGAATCCGTCGCCGAAGTAGGTCTTGCGTGTCAGCGAGATGCCGGTAGCGGTGCCGGTCACTTCCTGGGTATTGGTGCCGACCGTCGGCGTGCCCCAGGACAGGGACGTGGAATACGACCCGCCATTGATATATAAGGCGAGGTTGGTGCTGTCCAGCGTGTAATAGTAGTTGCGGTAGCCGTTGTCGATGTTGCCGTAGCTGTCGACATACCACTGGTTACCGCTTGCATCCGTGTACGACAAAGACATGTTTTCCCCCTTGATGAACTCGACGTGGCCGCGACGTGCCGACCCTGTCACCTGAATCGAATACCCATTCAGGCTGACACAAACAAATACAAAATGATCTCATCATTTGTGGCATTGACGCACGTCAAGAAAGTCACGGTGGGAGCATCGGAAGGGAGCGCGCGCGCGGGCGCATGCAGGCAGTGGGCTGGGCTTACGCCCGCAATGTCAGGAAATCCAGCATCCTCGGCAGGCACCGCGTGCGCAGGTCATAGTGGTCGACGATCGTCTGGCGCGCACGCAACCGTAGCGCCGATGCGGTGACCGGGTCCTGCAGCACCTGCGAGACCGTGTCGGCGAGCGCCTGCGCATCGAAGAAGTCGACCAGCAAGCCGTTGTCGCCGTGCCGCAGCACCTCCTGAACCGGCTCGGTCGCCGACGCGACCAGGGCGCAGCCGGCCGCCATCGCTTCGAGCATGGACCACGAGAGCACGAAGGGATAGGTCAGATAGATGTGGGCTGCCGACACTTGTAGCACCTTGAGGTACTGCGCGTAGGGCAGTTTTCCGAGGAAGTGCACGCGCGACCAGTCGACCGTGTCGCCCAGTTCGCGGCAGTAGAGTTCGCGGAAACTGCCGTTCGGCAGCCGCGCGCCGTAGCTGACCTCGTCCCCGCCGGCGATCAGCACGCGCGCGTTCGGTCGACGACGCAACAATGCCGGCAGCGCGCGCATGAAGGTATGGAAGCCGCGGTAGGGCTCCAGGTTGCGCGCGACATAGGTGACGATCTCGTCTCCGGCCTTTAGCGTCTGTCCCGCGACGCAGACGCAGGCCGTGGCATCGGGACGCACCTGCGTCGTATCGACGCCCTCGTGGATCACTTCGATCTTCGGCTGGAATTCCGCCGGAAAACGCTGCTTCTGCCACCGGGTCGGCGCAAGGCCGTGGTCGCAGGAAACGAGGGACTGCAACTGCGTACTGTTCTTCACCCGCACCCGCAGGCGGTCATCGAGCGTCGTCGGAAATTCCGGATCGAAGCCGACGTCGCCGCCGCGGCCCCGATAGTAGTACTCGAAATAATTGATGTGTCGCGCCTCGGGAAACGCGTCGCGCAGGAACAGCGCTTCGCCCCATCCCGGATGGGCGACCACCACGTCCGGTCGGAAACCTTGCTGCCCGAGGTGCTGCGCGGCACGCATCACGCTCTGTCCGCGCCGGATGTGGCCTTCGAAATCGCGGATGTAGTGATGCGTCTCCCTGTGCCCGCGAGCAGGCGATTCGTAGCCGACGATTTGAATGCGCGGATGCAGCGTCGGCCGGTTCCTGAGCATGTTCGCGTCGCCGATGCCGACGACCCGGTGCGCGGCGTCGTCCGCGAGGGCCCGCGCCACGTGGGCGAATTGCCCGGGCAGGTTCTGATGGACGAAGAGAAAATTCATCCTCAGAACTCAGTCGTCACGCTCAGCGCGACCTGCGGCTCGACCCGATTCACCGGCCGGTCGCCAGCCAGGCGCTGCAACGGGTAATTCGCGAGCTCCTGGTGCTTGCCGAGGAGGTTGATGCCGGTCAGGCGCACTTCCACGTGCTGCCCGCCTTCGAGCACGAAGTTGCGCGCGATGCTCGCATCCGCGGTCGTGTAGGCCGGCACGCTGTAGCGGTAGCTCGGCGTGAAGCCGTTGCCGGCATCGACGGGACCGCTGCGCAGCAGCGTCAGTGTGCTCTGCCACGGCCCGCTGCGCTGCAGCCAACTCAGGCTCGCGGTATAGGGGGCGACGCTGCGGCGGATCGCCTCCTCGTCCGAGCGCGCCTTGATCAGCGTGTGGCTGAAAAGCAGCTGCCCCCCCTCCCACGGACGCACCTGCAACTGATATTCGATGCCCTCGACGCGAATCACGTCGTCGCGATTGACCCACTGCGAAGGCGGGAGCAGGCGCTGCACGATCGCCTGGAAGGGGTTCGTCGCCGGCACGTTCACGGTCTCGCGGCGGATCTGGTCGCGCGTCTCCTCGTGAAAGACGCGCACGTCGATCTGCGCGCGGCCGTCGGGCAGCTGGCCGAGGAAGCCCAGCTCGAAGGCGTCGATGCGCGGCGGCTCGATGTCCGGATTCGCGATCTGGCGTTGTTGCAGTAAAAGCGTCGTGCCGGGCACATAAATGCGCACGTCGGCGTTGCGATCGAACATGCCCGGCTGGCGGTACGCACGCGTATAGCCGGCGCGCCAGGACTGGGCCGCGGTCGGCAGCCAGTTCAGGAACACGCGTGGCGACAGGCGGGTCTGGTCGTACTGGGCGTTCTCCGCCATCAGCCCGGCGTTGAGCAGCCATTCTCTGGCGAAGCGCCATTCGCTGTTGCCGTACAGCCGCGCGGTCTCCTGCGACTGCTTCGGGTCGCTGTAGAAGAGGAAGGGCGACACGAATTCGTCATGGCGCCATTCAGCGCCCCAACCCAGCCGCAGCCGGTCGGACGCGCTGAGGTGATGTTCGAATTCGAGGTTGTGGCGCGTCGTCGTGTTGTTCTCATTGACCGGCACCTCGAGCAGCGGAACGCCGAGTCCCTGCAGCCCGCGGCTGCTGATCTTCCACTCGTCGCGCGCCTTCTCGCGCGCGTAGTTCGTCGATAGCACGAACTCCTCATCGCTGGTCGGCGCGTGTCGCCAGCGCAGTTGCACGAACTCCGAATGCGTCGCCGCCTCGCGTTCCGGGTTCATGTTGAACTGGCTGTTGTCGTAGCCGCGCTCGCGATCGCTGTGCATCACGCCGGCGGCCATCGTGACTTCGTCGTAAGTGCCGATGCGCAGATCCCCGCGCAGGTTCGCCCGGTTGGTCGTGCGATCGTCGTGCAGCCCGCTCATGCCGTCGTCGCGCTCGCGCTGCACCGTCAGGCGAATGCCGAGCGGCCCCTGCTGGCCCACTGCGCGTGCGCTGCCGCCCGCGATGCCGTTCGTGCCGCCGCGCAACATCACCGCGCTGCCTGCTTCCTCGGAAGTGTGGCGCGTGATGATGTTGACGATGCCGTCGAAGGCCTGCGAACCATAAGCCGCCGAATCCGTTCCGCGCACGACCTCGATGCGCTCGATGTCCTCGATCGCGACCGGGATGCCGCCGGCGAAGGCGCCGCCGAAATACGGCGCGTACAACGGACGGCCGTCGAGCAGCAGTTGCATCTGCCTCGGGTAGTCGGTGCCCGGACCGTGATAGCTCGCCCACTGGTCGTTGCCGCTTTCCTGCGCAATCTGCATTCCGGGGACCAAGCGTAGCAGGCGTCCAATGTCGCGATACCCGGTCGCACGGATCAGCTCGCGGTCGAGGATCGTGATCGCGGCCGGCGTCTCGCGTTGCGGCTTCGGCATCCGTGACACCGTCAGCACGACGGGCAGCGGCTCGAAGAACGACTGTTCGGATTCGAGAGACTGCCCTGCAGCGGGGCAGGACAGGATAAGCAGGGCTGCCGGAAGCAGGCCTGCATGGCAGGAAGTGCGTTGCATGGCGACGATTCTTCTTTTTTCGCTGGCGGCCACAAAGGCCAGGACACGTTTTGAAACATTATAAGGCACACGACAGTAAGGGATTTTGACCCTGTTCAAGATCCCAAGCGGAGTACCATCATCAACGCACGCTATCGAATTCGCTCTCAGGCACGCCTGCAGCCATGACGCTCACAGACCTCCGCTACCTCATCGCCCTGGCCCACGAACGCCATTTTGGCCGCGCGGCCGAAAAATGCCACGTCAGCCAGCCCACTTTGTCGGTGGCGATCAAGAAAGTCGAGGACGAACTCGGCGTCCAGCTCTTCGAACGCAGTGCGACCGAGGTCAAGATCACCGCCACCGGTCAGCGCATCGTCGCACAGTCCGAAAAGGTCCTGATGGAAGCCGCGCAAATCCATGAGATCGCCGCGGCCGGCAAGGATCCGCTGTCCGGTCCGCTGCGCCTGGGCGTGATCTTCACGATCGCCCCCTACCTGCTGCCGCGCATGATTCCACGCGTGCATCGGCTTGCGCCGCGCATGCCGCTCATCATCACCGAGAACTACACCTCGCGGCTGCTCGAAGCGCTTAAACGGGGCGAACTCGACGTGATCGTGCTGTCGCTGCCGTTCGAAGAGGCCGGCATCGTCGCGCAGCCGGTCTACGACGAACCCTTCCGCGTGCTGATGCCCGCCGAGCACCCTTGGACCGCCCGCGAAAGCATCGAACCGGACCGCCTTTCCGACGAACAGCTGCTGCTGCTCGGCGCCGGCAATTGCTTCCGCGAACAGGTGCTCGAAGTCTGCCCACAATGCCGCAGCGTCAGTGGCCTGCAGCGCACGCTCGAAGGCAGCTCGCTCGAAACCATCCGCCACATGGTCGCGACCGGGCTCGGCGTCACCGTGCTACCCAGTTCCGCCGCCGACGAGCTGCCCGCCCAGAACAACCTCGTCGCCGTGCGCCCCTTCGCAGCCCCCGAACCTTCACGCCGCGTCGTGCTCGCCTGGCGCGTCACCTATCCGCGCAGCGGCGCCATCGACGTGCTGCGTACCGCCATCCTCGAAAGCCAGCTCCCCGGCGTGCGCCCGATCGGTCCCGCAGTGCCGCAAGAAAGCGCTGCGGTCGGCGCAGCGGCGTGATTCATTCCCGCGCCGCGTCCCGTCGCGCGGCGTAGCGTTGGTGATACGTGGGCTTCACGTGAGGCCGAACATGAGCGCACCCCTTGTCATCGTCGGAACGGGCATGGCCGGATACGGCCTGCTGCGGAGCTTGCGCCATATCGACACGCGCCAGCCGGTGTGGATCGCCGCCGCCGACGACGGCGCCGCCTATGCGAAGTTCGAACTCGCCACGGCCCTCGCCCAGCGCCGCGAGGCCGCCCAACTGGTGGTCGCGACTGCGGAGCAGATGGCCTACCGCTTCGAGGCGACGATCCAGCCGCACTGCCGCGTCGTCGGCATCGACCGCGAACGCCGCGTCCTGCGTATCGAAACCAGCGGGCACGCCAACGACGAGCAGGCCTATTCCCGCCTCGTCCTCGCGACCGGAGCTGAAGCCCTGCGCCCTTCCGCGATGCGCGGCGGCGCCACCGACCGCATTCTGACCGTTAGCAGCTTGGCCGAATACACGTATCTGCGCAGCGAACTGGCCGGTCGCAAGCGCGTCGTGGTGCTCGGCGGCGGCCTGCCGGGCTGCGAGCTCGCCGGCAACCTGCTGCGCGGCGGCTGCGAAGTGATGCTCCTTGAACCGCAGAACCGCCTGCTCCACGACTCCTTCCCGACGCTCTGCGCCGGCCGCATAGAGGAGGACCTGCGATCGGCGGGGGTGAGCCTGTGGATCGAGGACGGCATCCATCGCATCGAGCAGCGTGGCTATGACCTCGAGATCACGACGCTCTCGGGCGCCCGCCTCGTCGCCGAGGTCGTCGTCGCGGCCCTTGGGAGCCGCCCACGCAGCACGCTCGCGCGCGAGGCCGGCCTCGATGTCACGTCCGCGGTCGTCGTCGATGGCCGGATGCGGAGTTCGGACGAGCACATTTTCGCAGTCGGCGAATGCGCGCAGACGGCAAACCGCGTCTTCACGCATGTCGACGACATCGAGGAGAGTGTGCACGTGCTGGCCGGGGTCCTGACGGGGGGGGCAAACCGCATGCTCCGCTGGCATCCGCGCTCGCGACGCCTGCAGACAGGTTACGGCGAGGCTGTTATCTGCGAGCCGCCGCGCGGGCTCGACGGCGAATGGCACGAGTGCGCGACGGGCCGCGGCGTGCGCGCGCTATTCCATGACCGCAGCGGGAAGTTGCGCGGCTTCGCGTTGGTCGGTGCCACCACCGACGACACGCATCGCCTGCTCTCGCACGTCGGACACTGGTGGTCGGGCTGACTCCGCGCGCGGGCGCGCGGCCGGCCCGACCGTGCTTTCAGCTTTCCGCGCTGCGCCGACGCGTGGCCGGCTTCTTCGCCGCAGGGGCGGGTGCCGCCTCTTCTCCGGCCTTCGCAGGTGCCGCGTCCGTGCCGTCGGCCGGCTTGCCGTTGCCCGCCTTGCCCTTCGCACCCGCTTTCGGCGCCTTCGGTTCGAACTCGAAGCCGACCTTGCCGTCCGCACCGCGCACCAAGAAGGCCGAGAACTTGCGCTTCGTGCGCGTCGACACGAAGCCCTTCAACAGGTCGGTGCGGCCGTTGGCCAGCAGCTTCGTCATCTGCTCGCGCTCGACCGGCTGCTGCAGAATGACCTTGCCGGAGCGGAAATCACAGGACTTTTCGGGCCCCACGGACTTTTCGCAGACGTAGGCCATGCCGTGCTCGTACACGGGTGAGGCGCACTTCGGACACGGGCCGAGCGCTTCCTGGCCCGAAAAGTCGACCGCTTCCGCGCCCTCGCCGTCATCCTTCGGCTGACCGAAATCGAACTCGGGCTGCTTGTCGTCATTGAGCTTGATCTCGGCGTTGAAGAGCCGGCCCATCTTGCTGCGGAATCCCATCAGCGGTCCGACCTTACCTTCGCGGAGCAGCGTCTCGATCTCGTTGATCTCGAACTGGCGCCCGGCCACGATCTTCCATGCGCTCCAGTCGCAGGCTTGGCAGGCGAACTTCTTGTAGTTCTCCTTCACCACCCCGCCACACCTCGGGCAGGGCGTCGACAGCGTGACGAAATCGCCCGGCACGGTATCGGATTCGTAGCGCTTCGCGCGCTCGACGACTTCGCGCGCCATCTCGGCGATCTCGCGCATGAACTCGGGCCGCGACAGTTGGCCGCGTTCCATCTGCGAGAGCTTATGCTCCCACTCACCGGTCAGTTCCGGCGAAGTCAGCGCGGACACGTCGAGGCCCTTCAACAACGTGATCAGCGAGAACGCCTTCGCGCTCGGGATCAGCTCGCGGCCCTCGCGGTGAATGTACTGTTCCGCGATCAGGCCTTCGATGATCTGCGCCCGCGTCGCCGGCGTGCCGAGACCGCGCTCGGCCATCGCCGCGCGCAGCTCCTCGTCGTCCACCATCTTGCCCGCGCCTTCCATCGCCGAAAGCAGCGTCGCTTCGTTGTAGCGTGCCGGCGGCTTCGTGACGAGGCTCTTCACGACGATGTCGTCCGTCGACACCGTTTCGTTCGGCTGCACCGCGACAAGCTGCGCGCCGCCGCCCCCGCCCGTGCCATCCTCGTCGTCCTTGACGCCTTCCTTGCCGTACACCGCGAGCCAGCCCGGATTGACGAGCACCTTGCCCTCGGTCTTGAAGGCCTCGTCCACGACGCGAGTGATGCGGGTCGTGATGCGGTACTCGGCGGCCGGGTAGAAGACCGACAGGAAGCGCCGCGTCACCAGATCGTAGATCTTGTGCTCGGCCTCCGACAGGCTTTTCGGCACGGTGCCGGTCGGGATGATCGCGAAGTGGTCCGAAATCTTCGCGTTGTTGAAGATCCGTTTGTTCGGCTTCACCCAGCCCTGCTTCGCGATCTCGCTCGCGAAAGGCGCGTACGCGTCCGGCAGCGCCCGCATCACGTCCTTCACCGTGCCGAGATAGTCCTCGGGCAGCGCGCGTGCGTCGGTTCGCGGATAGGTCAGCACCTTGTGCTTCTCGTACAGCGCCTGCGCGATCTGCAAGGTCACCCGAGCCGAGAAGCCGAAGCGGCCGTTTGCCTCGCGCTGCAGGCTCGTCAGGTCGAAGAGCAGCGCCGAGAGCTGGGTCGAGGGTTTGGATTCCTCGCTGACCTGGCCCGGCTTGCCGTCGCACTTCGCCTTGATTGCCTCGGCGCGCGCCTTGTCCCACAGCCGGAAGGCCGTCGCGTGCTCGTCGCCCTCGGCCTTCTTGAACTTCTCGTCGAACCAGCGGCCAGCGTAGCTGCCAGCCTGGCAGCCGAAGGACGCTTCGAGTTCCCAGTAGTCGCGCGGCTTGAACAGGCGGATCTTTTGCTCGCGCTCGACGACGATCGCGAGCGTCGGCGTCTGCACGCGTCCGACCGTGGTCAGGTGGAAGCCCCCGGTCTTAGAGTTGAACGCCGTCATCGCGCGCGTGCCGTTGATGCCGATCAGCCAGTCGCTTTCGGCACGGCACACAGCGGCTGAGCGCAGGCCTTCGACCTCCTGCGCCGAGCGCAGGTGTGCGAAGCCTTCCCGGATCGCATTGGCTGTCATCGACTGCAGCCACAGGCGTGACACCGGTTTGTCGGTCTTCGCGTGCTGCGCGATGAAATTGAAGATCAGCTCGCCTTCGCGTCCCGCGTCACAGGCGTTGATGAGGCCGGTGACGTCCTTGCGCTTGATGAGCCGAGTCAGGAGCTTCAGGCGGTCATCGGTCTTCTCGATCGGTTTGAGCGCGAACTGCGGCGGGATCACCGGCAGGTGGGCGAAGGTCCATTTGCCGCGCTTGACCTCGTATTCCTCGGGAACGACCAGTTCCAGCAGGTGGCCGACTGCGGACGACAGGACATACTCGTCCGACTCGAAGTAGTCCTTTTCCTTCGTGAAGCCGCCCAGCGCGCGAGCAATGTCCTGCGCGACCGAGGGCTTTTCCGCGATGATCAGTTGCTTGCTCATGCCGGTGTGGCTGCCTTGGAAAGCCACGAAGGGCTTTAGTCAATAGGGTTATGAAGCGGCGCATGATAAGCAGGCCGCCGTAACGTCCGCAAGCGGCGCCGGTCTTCCTTACTGCGGTAGCAAGCCTTCGTCGTCGAAGTCTTCGCCCAGCAGTTCGTCGACGATCAGTCCGTCGATCGGCAGCTCGCGTTGCCACAGCACCATCAGCACGATCACCTTCAGGCGCCCCAGGCTGACGTTGAAACCGTCGAGCGCAAGCGTGCGTTCGACGATGATTTCGCGCGTTGCCGCGTCGAGCGTGCCCGCGTTCTCCAGGAAGGCAAGGAAGCCCCGGCAGTCTGCGTCCAGACGCGTTTGCTCCTCAGCGCTATACAGGCGGATGGAGCCCGGCGCGGGCGTCATCAGCAGGGGCGAGGTCGTGCCGACGTTGCGCAGGCCGGTCAGCCACTCCAGCGCTTCGCTGATCTCGTCCTGCTCGAATCCGGCGGCCGAGAGCTTGCGCGCGAGCTGGTCCGACTCCGGACAGGCGGTGGCGTGAACGTAATTCTCGAAGAGATAGACCAGGATATCGAACATGTTGGCGCACCCCACAAATCAGAGGCGCTGGAAGCGCCCGCCCGGCAGTCGGGTGATCTGTCCGTCGAGCTCCAGCGGAAGCAGAATGGCGTAGAGCGCATCGAGCGTCAAGCTGCAACGTATCGCCAGCGTGTCGATGTCGAGCGGATCGTGGCCGAGCGCGTTGAGGACGATGGCATGTTCAGGCGGCCCTTGCGGGATTTCGAGCTGCCGTCCAGACGGTGCTGCGGCGGCCGCGCGAGGACGGCGACGGCCTGCCGGGCTCGGGGCCCCGACAGGTCTCGACGACCGACCGGCGTCGCTTCGCAATGCTAGGGGCGCGCCCCATGCGAGTTCCTCAAGGACATCTTCCGCGGTCTCGACCAGCTTGGCCCCGTCGCGGATCAGGCGGTGGCAGCCGCGGGCGAGCGGCGAATGGATCGAACCGGGAATCGCAAAGACTTCGCGCCCGCAATCGGTCGCGAGGCGCGCGGTAATCAGCGAACCGCTGCCGAGCGCCGCTTCGACGACGAGCACGCCGCGTGAGAGGCCGGCGATGATGCGATTGCGGCGGGGGAAGTTGTGCGGCAGGGGCGGGGTGCCGAGCGGGAATTCGCTGACGATCGCCCCTCGTGCGGCGATTTCACGCGCAAGCGCCTGGTGTTTGGCCGGGTAGATGCGGTCGGCGCCCGTACCGATCACGGCGATCGTGCGCCCCTCAGGGACGCCCAGGGTACCCTGATGCGCCGCCGCGTCAATGCCCAACGCGAGGCCGCTGACGACTGTCAGGCCGGCGGACGCGAGACTGGCGGCGAAGGCTTCGGCATTGGCGAGGCCGGCCGGAGTCGCCGACCGAGCGCCCACCATCGCAAGGCTCGCGCTTTGCAGCAGCCCCAGATCACCCTTCACATACAGCAGTACCGGAGGATCGGGAATTTCAAGCAACGCCTGGGGGTAGCCCGCGTCACCGAGCGTGACGACGTGGTTGCCGGGTTCGCGCGCCCAGTTCAGCGCGGCGTCGATGCGAGCTTGATCCGGCGCCGCGAGCAGCAGGTCGGTCGCGTCGCCGCCGACGACGCTGGCCAGGCTGCTGCGGCTCGCGCAGAAGATCTGCTCGGGCAGCCCGAACGCGGCGAGCAAGGTGCGCTGGCGTTCGGGGCCCAGGCCGGGGAGAAGGGTAAGCCGCAGCCACGCGGCGAGATCGTCCTCCACGGAGAGGGAAGCGGCGCTCAGGGCTTGCGGACGCTGTCGCCGATCGTCGCCGGACCGTCGGTGTCCATCACGAGCGCGTAGGAGACGCGATCGAAGACGCGGAACACCATCGCGAGGCCGAAGCGCTTTTCCGGCAGTACGAAGGATTCCTTATTGCCCTCGTCGTCCTTGTACACAACTGCCCCGCGATTGCGATGCAGTGCGAGCACGTGGCCGCGTTCCACGCCGTCGCGGCTACCGATATTGAGCGTGACGACGCTGTTGCGGCCCGTCTCAGTAACGCCGCGGTAGATGCCGATCAGGCGGCCTTCGACTGCCTTGTCCGGCGCGTGCGGTGCATACGAGAAGACTTCAGGCGCATCGGCTTCGACGAGGCGGTCGCCGGTGCCGACTTCCTCGACGGACTCGACGATTTCCAGCGTCGCGGGCGTGCCGGCCTCGGTGACCCGCGCCGTGCCGAGGAAGGCAGCTTCGTAGCCCAGCACTTCGTGGGTCTGCGGGTCGACCAGCGGCTTGGCGGGGCGGAACACCTGCCACACCTTCTGCTCGCCCTTCACGTTCTTCGCAAAAATCGTGTCGCCCGGGCCCATGTACACGCGGCTGGTTTCCGTGGCGACGATGGTGCCGGCCTGCGCCAGGCGCGTTTCATCGACCACCAGCGGCTTCGTCAAGAAGGGCTCGATGGCCTGCATCGGGATCGTCGCGATCGCCGTGTCGAGCGGTTCACTGTAGACCTGCGGTTGCAGCTTCTGCTCGCCGACGCGCCGGCCGATCGTCAGATACGGGCCGCTGCGGTCGAGAACGATGATCTGACCCGGATAGATCAGGTGCGGATTGCGGATCTGCACGCGATTCAGGCGCCATACCTCCGGCCAGCGCCAGGGCTCCTTCAGAAAGCGACCAGAGATGCCCCATAGGGTGTCCCCGCGTACCACCGTGTAGCTGTCGGGCGCGTTATCGGCCAGGGCAGCGGGGGCCGCGATTGCGCCGGAGCTGAGAAGGGTCGCAACGCTGAACAGGAGAGAGAATATAATGCGGGTCATCACTCGCTTCCGATAGAAGCAAACAGGGTTCTCGTACTGCCGGAACATCACCCGCCGGTCGAGGGTCCAATCCGCAGTCTCGATTCGAATGCCTCGGCATGCCACTTTGCATGCCAAAGCACTTGAAATTCTGCACGTAATGACTTAACCCGGCAAGCATTTATGGCGCTATTACCGATTCTTCGTTATCCCGACCCGCGTCTGCACATCCGTGCCAAACCGGTCGAGGCGGTCGACGACTCGATCCGGCAACTCGTCAGGGACATGGCCGAGACCATGTACGAGGCGCCGGGAATCGGACTCGCCGCGACGCAGGTCGACGTACATAAACGCATCGTCGTGATCGATATCAGCGAGGATCGCTCTCAGCTGCGAGTCTTCATCAACCCCGAAATCCTGGAAAAGTCAGGCGAGCATATTGGCGAGGAAGGCTGCCTGTCGGTACCTGGCATCTACGAAACCGTGTGCCGCGCCGGGCACGTGCGCGTGCGCGCGCTCGACGGCGACGGCAAGCCTTTCGAGCTCGAAGCGGATGGCCTGCTCGCCGTGTGCATCCAGCACGAGCTCGACCACCTCGAGGGCAAGGTCTTCGTCGAATACCTGTCACCGCTGAAGCTGAACCGCATCAAGACGCGGCTCGCCAAGAAAGCGCGGATCACCGCGTGAGCGCCCCCGCTTTGCGCGTCGCCTTCGCGGGCACGCCGGAGTTCGCCGCCGCCGCACTCGAAGCGATCCTCGATGCCGGCTTTTCCGTACCCCTAGTGCTGACCCAGCCCGACCGGCCCGCCGGTCGCGGCATGAAGCTGACCGCAAGCCCGGTCAAACAAGTCGCGCTCACGCACGGGATTCCCGTCGATCAACCCGAAAAGCTGCGCACGGACGAACAGCGGGCGGCCCTCGTCACGTGTGCGCCGGATGTGCTGGTCGTCGCGGCCTACGGTCTGATCCTGCCGCGCGCGGTGCTCGAACTGCCGCGTTTCGGCTGCCTCAACATCCACGCCTCGCTGCTCCCGCGCTGGCGCGGCGCCGCGCCGATCCATCGCGCGATCGAGGCCGGAGATGCCGAGACCGGGATCACGATCATGCAGATGGACGAGGGGCTCGACACCGGACCGATGCTGATGAAGGGCGCGGTTCCAATCGCCGACGACGACACCACCGCGACGCTCCACGACCGTCTCGCCACACTCGGCGCCGGCATGATCGTCGAGGCCCTGCGGCGCCTGCCGAAAGGCGAGCTTAGGCCGATTCCTCAGCCCGGCGACGGCGTGACCTACGCCGCGAAGATCGGCAAGGCCGAGGCGGCTCTCGCGTGGCAGCGTTCCGCGATCGAGCTCGCGCGCGCGGTGCGGGCCTTCAATCCCTTCCCCGGTGCGGTGGCGACGCTGCGCGAGGTACCTGTGAAGATGTGGTCGGCCGAGCCGGTCAGCGGCCGAGGCGACCCGGGGATCGTTCTCGCCGCCGATGATAGTGGCGTGGTTATCGCATGCGGTGAGCAGGCGCTACGCGTGACCGAGCTGCAAAAGCCTGGTAGCCGCCGTATGCCGGCGGGGGAATTTCTGCGCGGTTTTCCGGTCACTGCAGGCGAACGCTTCGATTCGGCAGTCTGATTCCGGCGGCGCTTCCGATCCTCGCCCCCGCAGGCGCTTGAATCCACGGCGACCGGCCCCATTTAATAGACTGACATTCCCTCACCCATAAGGAAGGAAGACGCATCATGTTCGGCAATTGGCTCAAGACCTCGATCCTGATGGCGGGCATCGTCGCACTGTTCGGTGCGGTCGGCGCCATGCTGGGGGGCGAGAAGGGCATGCTGATGGCACTGCTTTTCGGCGGCGCGATGAACGTATGGGCTTATTGGTTCTCGGACAAGATGGTGCTGCGCATGTACAACGCGCGCGAAGTCGACGAGGCCACCTCGCCCTACCTGTACAACATGGTCCGCGGCCTTTCCCAGCGCGCCGGTCTCCCGATGCCGCGCGTCTACATCATTGACGAGAATCAGCCCAACGCCTTCGCGACCGGACGCAATCCCGAGCACGCGGCCGTCGCCGCCACGACGGGCATCGTCCGCATGCTCTCCGAGCGCGAGCTCCGCGGCGTAATGGCCCACGAGATGGCGCACGTCCGCAATCGCGACATCCTGATCTCGACGATCTCGGCCACCGTCGCCGGCGCGATTTCGATGCTGGCCCAGTTCGGTATGTTCTTCGGCGGCAGCCGGGACGACGATCGTCCGAATCCGGCGCTGCAGATTCTCGTGATGATCCTTGCTCCGATCGCCGCGATGGTGATCCAGATGGCGATCTCACGCACCCGTGAGTTCGGTGCGGACCGCGGCGGAGCCGAGATCTCCGGCGACCCCGAGGCACTCGCGAGCGCGCTCGCGAAGATCGACGCCTACGCCCGCGGCATCCCGATGCACACGGCCGAGGAACATCCCGAAACCGCGCAGATGATGATCATGAATCCGCTCTCGGGCGACGGCCTGCGCAGCCTGTTCTCGACCCACCCCTCTACCGAGGAGCGTATCGCGCGCCTGCGCGAACTCGCCGCTCGTTAAGTAGACAGACCTGGCCGCGCGAATGCGGGTAATCGGATTCGCCGGCTGGTCCGGCAGCGGCAAGACCTCCCTCATCGAGCGCGTCATCGCCCTCCTCGACGGCCGCGGCCTCACGGTCTCCCTCGTCAAGCACGCCCATCACACTTTCGACATCGACCACGAAGGCAAGGACTCGTGGCGGCACCGTCATGCCGGCTGCCGAGAGGTCATGATCAGCTCCGGCCGGCGCTGGTCCTTGACGCACGAACTGCGCGGCGACGCCGAAATACCGCTCGATGTCCTGCTCGCCAAGCTCTCCGACTGCGATCTCGTCCTCGTCGAAGGCTTCAAGCGCGCACCGATCCCCAAGATCGAGGTTTATCGCGCGGAAGTCGGAGCACCGCTGCTGTTCCCCGACGATCCTTATATTGTCGCGATCGCGAGCGACTCTGACGTCGCCACCGCACTCCCGCTGCTCGACATCAACGATCCGCAGGCGGTCGCCAACTTCATCGTCGAGTACTTGTTTACACAGACGACGCTCCACGTTTCCTGAATGGTGGTTTTCTCAAGCCCTCGGATTCGTCGTGGCGGGACTTTGAACCTTCGCCAGGATTTGTTGGTTGAAGCAGTTGACGAATATTCGGAACTCTATACAATGCGCCCCTCTTCGCGACGTTGCCGGCAGATGCGGCGGCGGCGGGAAGAGGAAAGAGCGTTGAGCGCGGCGGTGTTGAAGGAAATAAAAAACACAGCAGTACTTGACGGCGACAAGGAAGTTTGTCAAAATCTCTTTCTCGCTGCTTCGGCAGCGGTTCTTTAAAAAATTGGACAACCGATAAGTGTGAGTGCTCGGTGACGGCAGGCGCAAGCGGATTCTTCGGAGTCTGCGCTTTGCAAGCATTGAGTGCTCAAAAGTAAGTCAGTA
>NZ_DATFAO010000050.1:0-14085 GCF_035254505.1 Aromatoleum sp.
GGGGAGCTGAAGATCAAGCGCTTCTTTGAAGGCATCAAGAAGAAGACTGAGCCCTACGCGCAGATGCTCGAGGAGATGAACATCTCCGACGCCGAGGTCTGCTATGTCGGCGACGACCTCGTCGATCTGTCGATGATGAAGCGCGTCGGCCTGCCGATCGCGGTGGGTGATGCGGTCGCGGACGTCAAGGAAGCCGCGGCCTACGTGACGACCGCGCGCGGCGGGCACGGCGCCGTGCGCGAGGTCGCGGAGCTGATCCTCAAGGCACAGGGCAAGTGGGACGCCGTGCTCTCGAAGATCCACTGATTCATCGCCGAAGCGACCGGCATATCCAAACCAAGGAGACAGACGTGGGAAAGATTTCGGCACCCCGCAACAACCGTGAATTCGTCGAGGCATGCGTCAAGTCCGGCGATGCGGTGCGCATCAAGCAGGAAGTGGATTGGGACAACGAAGCGGGTGCAATCGTGCGCCGCGTGTGTGAATTGGGTGAAGCCGCGCCCTTCATGGAGAACATCAAGGATTACCCGGGCTTCAGCTACTTCGGCGCGCCCTTGTCGACCTACCGCCGCATGGCGATCGCGCTGGGCATGGACCCGAACTCGACCTTGCCGCAGATCGGCGCCGAGTACCTCAAGCGCACCAACAGCGAGCCGATCGCCCCGGTCATCGTCGATAGGCGCGACGCGCCCTGCAAGGAGAACATCCTGCTCGGCGACGACGTGGACCTGTGCAAGCTGCCGGTGCCGCTGGTGCATGACGGCGACGGCGGACGCTACGTGGGCACCTGGCATGGCGTCATCACCAAGCACCCGGTGCGCGGCGATGTGAACTGGGGCATGTACCGGCAGATGATGTGGGACGGCCGCACGATGTCGGGCGCGGTGTTCCCGTTCTCCGACCTCGGCAAGACGCTGACCGACTACTACCTGCCGCGCGGCGAAGGCTGCCCCTTCGCGACCGCGATCGGACTGTCACCGCTCGCCGCGATGGCCGCGTGCGCGCCCTCCCCGATCCCCGAGCCTGAGTTGTGCGGCATGTTGTCGGGCGAAGCGGTGCGCCTCGTGAAGTGCGAGACCAACGACCTCGAAGTGCCGGCCGATGCCGAGATCATCATCGAGGGCATGATCCTGCCCGACTACAAGGTCGAGGAAGGCCCATTCGGCGAATACACCGGCTACCGCACCAGCCCGCGGGACTTCCGCGTGACCTTCCGCGTCGATGCGATCACCTATCGCAACAACGCGACGATGACGATCTCGAACATGGGCGTGCCGCAGGACGAGGGGCAGCTGCTGCGCTCGTTCTCGCTCGGACTGGAGCTGGAGAAGCTCTTGAAGAGCCAGGGCATCCCGGTGACCGGCGTGTACATGCACCCGCGCTCGACGCACCACATGATGATCGTCGGCGTGAAGCCGACCTACGCCGGCATCGCGATGCAGATCGCGCAGCTCGCGTTCGGCTCCAAGCTCGGCCCGTGGTTCCACATGGTGATGGTGGTCGATGACCAGACCGACATCTTCAACTGGGACGAGGTCTATCACGCGTTCTGCACGCGCTGCAATCCGGAGCGCGGCATCCATATCTTCAAGAACACGACCGGCACCGCGCTCTATCCGCATGCGACGCCACACGACCGCAAGTACTCGATCGGCTCGCAGGTGCTGTTCGACTGCCTGTGGCCGGTGGATTGGGACAAGACCAACGACGTGCCGTCGGTCGTCAGCTTCAAGAACGTGTACCCGAAGGACATCCAGGAGAAGGTCCTCAACAGCTGGGCCGATTACGGCTTCCGCGGCGCGAAGAAATAAGGAGCGGTCATGGCAAACAAATGGGAAGTGTTCGTGATGGACCTCGCGGAGCTCGCCGAGGGCAAGGAGCTGGAGCTGACGATCCGCACGCTCAACGACGGGCTGCACAAATACACCTACCAGCGCGCGAAGGTGGAGGTGTCGAGCAGGCTCGACCAGTTCCCCGACAGCCTGCAGGTGCGGCTGGGGCGCGGGCAGTTGAGTGATCGGAAGTTCTCCATCCACGTGATCGAGCGGGTGGAGCGCTTGCCGGCACAGTACCGGTAAGCAGTTCTAACCGGGCGGGCCGCAAGGCTCGCCCGAAGCATCCACGCATCATCTAACGGAACGCGAAAACAATGGCCTACCCCGACCTGCGCAGCTTCCTGGCCGACCTCGGCGACGACCTGCTGCACGTGCGCGACGAGTTCGACCCGAAGTTCGAGATCGCGGCGGTGTTGCGCAGCCTGCCTGCGGACGCGCCGGCAGCGCTCTTCGAGAACGTGCGCGGCTATCCGGGTGCACGCGTCGCAGGCAACCTGTTCGGCGGACGCCGCCGCGTCGCCCGCGCCTTCGGCACCACCGAGGAACGCCTCGCGCAGACGTGGCTGGGCAACAAGCAACGCGCGATTGCACCGGTTGTCGCGAAGAGCGCGCCGGTGCAGGAAGTCGTACATGAATCCCCCAACGAGCTGCTCTCGCTACTGCCCATCCTGACCCATCACGAGAAGGACGGCGGCCCCTTCATCACGACCGGCGTGGTGCTGTGCACCGACCCCGCGACCGGACGCCGCGGCATGGGCATCCATCGCATGATGGTGAAGGGTGGACGCCGGCTCGGCGTGCTGCTCGCGAATCCGCCGCTGTCGCAGTTCCACGCCAACGCCGAAACGGCGGGACGTCCGCTCGACGTCGCGATCGCGCTCGGGCTGGAGCCGGCGACCCTGCTCGCCTCCGTCGTGCGCAGCGGGCCGCAGGGGCCGGACAAGATGGCGATCGCCGGCGGCTTGCGCGGCGAGCCGGTCGAGCTGGTGCGCGCGCGCAGCGTGGATGTGGAAGTGCCCGCGCGTGCCGAGATCGTCATCGAAGGCCGCATCCTGCCGGGCGTGCGGGAAAGCGAAGGCCCGTTCGGCGAGAACACCGGCTACTACTTCACTAACGTCAGCCCGGTGATCGAGGTGACCGCGATCACGCATCGCGACAACTACATCTACCCCGGTCTGTGCCCCTGGTCAGGCGACGTCGACACGCTGCTCTCGCTCGCCGCCGGCACCGAGCTGCTGGGCCAGTTGCAAACGATGGTCGCCGGCGTCGTCGACCTCGACCTGACGGGCGGCACCGCGGGCTTCTCCGCCGCCATCGCGGTCAGGAACTGCCCGCGCCACGAGGTGCGGCGCCTGATCATGCTTGCACTGAACCTCGACAAGCGGCTCAAGACCGTGACCGTCGTCGATGACGACGTGAACATCCGCGAGCCGCGCGAAGTCGCCTGGGCGATGGCGACCCGCTACCTGCCCGAACGCGACACCGTGATCATCAGCGGCGCGGAAGGCTACGTCATCGACCCCTCTTCCGCCGGCAGCAGCTCCGGCTCCAAGGCCGGCTTCGTCGCCACGCGCGGCGCCGGCGCCGAATTCGACCGCATCACCCTGCCCGCCGCCGCACTCGCGAAGGCGCAGGCTCTGCTCGCAACGCTGCACAAATAACGGAGACAGCATCATGAGAATCGTCGTCGGCATTTCCGGAGCAAGCGGTGCGATCTACGGCATCCGCATCCTCGAAGCCCTCAAGCACGCGGGCGTCGAGACGGACCTCGTGATGTCGGACTCGGCGAAACGCACTATCGCCTACGAGACCGACTACTCGATCAACGACGTCAAGCGCCTCGCCTCCTGCGTGCATGACAACAACGACGTCGGCGCGTCGATCGCGAGCGGCTCCTTCAAGCACGCGGGCATGATCATCGCGCCCTGCTCGATCAAGACGCTCTCGGCCGTCGCGAACTGCTTCAACACGAACCTGCTGATTCGCGCCGCCGACGTCACGCTGAAAGAGCGCCGCAAGCTCGTGCTGATGCTGCGCGAGACGCCGCTGCACCTCGGCCACCTGCGGTTGATGACGCAAGCCACCGAGAGCGGCGCCGTGCTGGTGCCGCCGCTGCCGGCCTTCTACCACCGGCCGAAGACCATCGACGACATCATCAACCAGTCGGTGACCAAGGTGCTCGACCAGTTCGACCTCGATATCGACCTCTTCGGCCGCTGGACGGGCGACGAGGAGCGCGAGCACGCGAAGGCCCGCCCGGAGCAGCCGGCATGATCACCACCGCCAGCAGCCTCGAACTGGAAGGCGAAGTCGCTGCCGGACTCGGCGAGGGATCGCGCTTCACGGCGATCGACTGGGTGATCCTCGAATTCCGCCGCAAGCTCGGCTTCATCCCCTGGCCCGGCACCTTCAATCTGCGCATGCGCAGCACGGCCTGGGAGTGGGCCCGGGGGCGACTGCGTGCCGCCGCCGGCATCGCGATCACGCCGCGCGACGGTTTCTGTGCGGCGAAATGCTTCGGCGTGCATATCGCCGGGCACCTCACTGGTGCAGTCGTCTTCCCCGAGATGCCCGACTACCCCGACGACAAGTTCGAGATCGTCGCGCCGCTGCCGATCCGCGAGACGCTTGGACTGCAGGACGGCGATCTCGTGAACCTGCGTCTCGATCTCTTCCATTCCGTCCGCGACGAAGCGGCAGCCTGATTCGACAAGGAGACCATGATGGCCCCGAAGTTCTGCCCGCAATGCAGCACGCCGCTGGTCCTCAGAAAGATTCACGGCCGCGAGCGCGAAACCTGTCCGACCTGCGGCGAGACCTTCTTCCATAAACCGGCACCGGTCGTGCTCGCCGTGATCGAGCACGCCGACCAGCTCGTACTGATCCGCCGCAAGCTCGATCCCCTCGGCGGCTACTGGGCGCCCCCGGGCGGCTACGTCGAGATGGGCGAATCGCTGGAGGACGCCGTCGTGCGCGAGGCGAACGAGGAGACCGGGCTGCAAGTGGCCGTCGACGGGCTGATCGGCGTGTATTCCCAGGCTGACGTGCGCGCGGTGATCCTCGCCTTCCGCGCGCACTCGATCGGCGGCGAGCCGGTCGCGGGCGACGATGCCGGCGAAATCTGCCTCGTCGCGCCGGGCCAGCTTCCGATGCAATGTCCGCCCGAAGGCGGTCCGCCGATCGACCGCTGGTTCTACGACGTTATCCATGAAGTCACCACACCCTGGAAATGGGGGCGCCAGACTGGCGCCAGAACAATGATGAGGAGATAACGATGCACGTCACGACACCCGCCCCCTCGGGCTGAACGCCCGGCGCCCGCGACGCGGGCTCGACCGACCACTCCGCAGCATCCGCCCGTACGGCAATGCCCACTCCCGAACCCGGACGGCATCGCCGCGGGACGGTTCGTCCAGAATTTCGAGGAAGACAGCCATGGCGTATTTCGATCCCGTCACCGAAACCCTCCCCCGCGAACAGCTCCGCGCGCTGCAACTACAGAAGCTGCAGGCAATGATGACCGAGCTGTGGGGCAAGAACCGCTTCTACAGCACCAAGTGGAAAGCCGCCGGCCTCGAGCCGCGCGACATTCGCACGCTCGACGACCTCGCGCGCCTGCCGCTGACCACCAAGTCCGAGCTGATGGAAGACCAGGCGGCGAACGGCCCCTTCGGCACCAACCTGACTTACCCCGTTGAAGCCTATACACGCCTGCACCAGACCTCCGGCACGACCGGCGTTCCGTTGAAAGTGCTCGATACCGCCGACTCCTGGGACTGGTGGGCGAAGTGCTGGGCGCACGTGCTCGCGGGTTCGGGCGTCAACGCCTCCGACCGCGTCTTCCTCGCCTTCGCCTTCGGCCCCTTCATCGGCTTCTGGGCGGCGCTCGAAGGCGCACGCAAGCTCGGTGCGGTGATGATCCCGGGCGGCGGGCGCGATTCGCTGCAACGCCTCGAGCTGATGCGCGAAACGGGCGCGACGGTGCTGTGCTGTACGCCGACCTATGCGCTGCGCCTGGCCGAGGTCGCCCGCGAGCACGGCTTCGACATGAGTTCCCTGAGGATGAAGTCGACGGTGCATGCGGGCGAACCGGGCGCGAACATCCCGGCCACCAAGCAGCGCATCGAATCGTCGTGGTCGGCGAAATGCTTCGACCATGCGGGTGCGTCCGAGATCGGCGCCCACTCCTTCGAGTGCGAGCACCAGCCCGGCGGCACGCACTTGATCGAATCCGAGTTCATCGCTGAAGTCATCGATCCGAAGACCGGCGAAGCGGCAAAGCCGGGCGAGCGCGGCGAGCTGGTGATCACGAACCTCGGCCGTTGGGGCTTCCCGCTGATCCGTTACCGCACCGGCGACCTCGTCGAGGTGAACCTCGATCCCTGCTCCTGTGGCCGCAGCTTCATGCGCTTCCAGGGCGGCATCCTCGGCCGCGCCGACGACATGGTGACCGTGCGCGGCGTGAACGTCTTCCCAGCGGGCGTCGAGAACATCATCCGCAAGTTCACCGAGGTCGACGAGTTCCGCATCACCGTGAGCAAGGTCAAGCACATGGACGAGATGGACATCGAGGTCGAGCTCTGCGACGGCGCCGACCCGTCGGTCGTGCATTCGATCGCCGAACGGCTCGACTCGGTGCTCGCCTTCCGTCCCCGCGTGCATAACGTCGGCCGCAACATCCTGCCGCGCTTCGACATGAAGGCGAAGCGCTTCCATGTGAATCGCGCTGCATGAAGCTGCGCTGGGCCGCCTGCCGGCCACCCGCGGGTCAGCGTGCGCCGGCCGCGCGCACGCCGCCCGGGACGGTCGTCTATGCGATCGGCGACATCCACGGCCGTCTCGACCTGCTCGATGCCCTGCTGCAAGGCATCGCGCTGGACGCGGGGCTGCGCCAGGCGGAGCGCCGCGTGCTGGTCTACCTCGGCGACTACGTCAGCCGCGGCGCGCACTCGCGTGGCGTCGTCGATCGCGTGATCGGCTGGCGGCCGGCAGGCTTCGAGGTCGTCGCGCTGAAGGGTAACCACGAGGAGGCGATGCTGCGCTTTCTCGACGGCGAGCTGTTCGTCGGCGGCCACTGGATGGGTCACGGGGGCGTCGACACGCTCGCCCAGTACGGCGTCGTGCCCGAGGATCCGGCGCGGCGCGACACCGACACGCTGGAGCACTTGCGCACACGGCTGCGCGAGGCCGTGCCACCCACTCACCTTGCGCTGCTGCGCAGCCTCGCCGCGAGTCACCGCGAAGGCGACTACCTCTTCGTGCACGCCGGCGTCCAACCCGGCGTGCCGCTCGACGAGCAGTCCGAGCGCGACTTCGTATGGATCCGCAATCGTTTTCTCGTCTCCGATCGCGACCACGGCGCCGTCGTGGTCCACGGTCACTGCATCTCCGAACAGCCCGAAGTGCGCCACAACCGCATCGGCATCGACACCGGCGCGTATCGCAGCGGCGTGCTCACCTGCCTTGTGCTCGACGGCGTCGAGCGCAGCTTTCTGCAGACCGCCACGAATACCCGTAATGGCCCGGCCGAGGCCAGGGGCGAAGTCCGCCCTGATTCGTGCCAATGAAGGCATTGCATCAGCACACAAAACATCAAGGAGGAAGCATGAGACTCAAGCACATCTGCGTGGCGGTGGCCCTGACGGGAGCAATAGCGGGCAGCGCGTGGGCGAAGGAAGGCGCCGACCAATATCCGCACGGCGGCGAAAACTGGTTCGCCGGCGCGCTGCCCCCGCCCGGAGACTACTTCCTGAACTACTTCGGCTACTACAACGCGGACAACCTGCGCGACGGCGACGGCCACAAGGTCGACCACACCGGCGTCACCGCCTGGTTCGATGCGCTGCGCTACGTCAAGGTCACCAACACGCAGATCCTCGGCGGCAACTGGGCGATGCACGCGATCGTGCCGCTCGTGCACCAGAAGGTCACGCTCGGGGACAGCAAGACCGTCAGCGGATTGGGCGACATCGTGTTCTCGCCGCTCGTGATTTCCTGGCACGCCGGCAACTGGCACTGGGCCGCCGCACTCGACATCTACGCGCCGACCGGCGAGTACAAGTCCGGCGATCCCAGGAAGAGCATCGGCGCGAATTACTGGAGCGTCGAGCCGGTGTTCGCGGCGACCTGGCTCAACGAGGCCGGCTGGGAGCTGTCGGCCAAGTTCATGTACAACATCAAGGCGAAGAACAAGGACTTCCGCCCCGCGCCCGGCGCGCCGAAGATGGAGTACGAGTCCGGCGACGAATTCCATATGGACTACCTCCTCGGCAAACGCTTCGGGCAGTGGGGCGTCGGCCTGTCAGGCTATTACGTGAAGCAGACCACCGACGACAAGCTCGACGGCGACACCCTTTCATCGGCGCTCGGGCCGTGGTCGTCCGGACGCAAGGGCGAAGTGTTCGCGATCGGCCCGAGCGTCAGCTACACGACCCAGGCCGGCACGATGTTGATCGGCCAGTGGCAGCATGAAAGCGGCGCCGAAAACCGCTTTCAGGGCGACAAGCTCTGGTTCCGGCTGATCATGCCGTTCTGAGCGGCGCCCTCCTCGGGCTCGCGCCCGGGGAGGGTTGCAGCTGCCGCATTCTCGTCCATTTCCGGCAAGTCACGCTGAAACGGGGGCCGGGCGGCTCCTTCAGCCGCTCCGCATCACAATTTCTCTCACCACCGGCGGGATCGACGCCGGTGACGACAAGGTCCGATCGCTCAGTTCTCCTCCGAGTGGCGCGTCATCTCCAACCTGCGCGTGTCGAAGCCCTTGCTGCGCAAACGTTCCAACAGACCGGCGTAGACATCCGGACTGACCTTCGGACTTCGGGCGAGGATCCACAAGTATTCCCGCTTCGAGTCGCTGACGGCCGCCAGTTGGTAATCGGTGTCGAGATCGATCACCCAGTAGTCGCCCCAGACTGCGGGAATGAACGACAGCCACGCCGGCGCAAAGCGCACTTCCAGCTTCGGCGACGACCGCTCGCCGATCTGGCGGGCGACCCCGAGGGCCTCGTCGAACTGGCCATCCTTCATCCGGCATCGGTTGATGACCTGGAGACTCCCGTCCGGCTGAACGCGATAATCCGCCGTCGTGTCGCCGACGCATTTCTTCTGAAATCGGTTCGGGTACTTGCCGATCTCGTACCAGCGCCCCATGTAGCGCGGAACATCCAGGGAAGGGATCGTGGCCAACGGGCCCTCGTCGCCGGCCGCGGAGGCGGTGAGGGGAACGGAGAATGCGAGGGCACAGGTGCCCAGGAGCCTTGCACGCCAATTCTTTCGCATGGATCGTCCTCGTCGGCAGACCGCTCTGTCCTGCGGCCCGCGTGATGCTACCTTCTTTGACCGCGATCCAGAAATGCCGCGGGTAGCGAAAGTGCAGTTCGTCCGCGTGCACCGCGACACTCCCAAAATTCAGAACTCATCTATCGCTATTTGTCGGTTTATCCGATGCATCTCCCCTCCTAGAGTCTCTCCCGTCCGGCGCCGTTTGGCCGCCGGCGCCCAAAAGGAGCGAAGAAATGATCACGTTGGATGACTGCCTCGCCTTTTGCGAAACACCCCCCGCCGTCGTGGAAGAAATCGCGAAACAACAAAACCTCCCCCTGATGCTGGCTTGTGCCTGCGCACAGGGAGGATCGGACGGCACGAGCGATCCGGGCAACGTTGAGGCGCCCGCGCCAAACCTGACTTGATATTGACCGGCCCCTCCGCGCCCCGGGAGAGCGACAACCATGGAAAGCATCGGCACCCCCTGGCTTTGGACGAGCTTCTTCGCCATCGTCCTCGCCATGCTTGCGATCGACCTGTTCGTGGTTGGCGGTGGCAGGCAGCACCGCGTGTCCTTCAAGGAAGCCGCGACCTGGTCAGGCATCTGGGTCGGCGTCTCGCTGTCCTTCGCGGCGGCCCTATGGTTCTACCTCGACGGCGCTGCCGGCCGCGAGGTCGCCAACGCCAAGGCGCTCGAGTTCGTCACGGGCTACCTGATCGAGAAATCCCTCGCCGTCGACAACGTCTTCGTCTGGCTGATGCTGTTCGGCTTCTTCGCGGTACCGCCGGAGTTGCAGAAGCGCGTCCTGCTCTTCGGCATCGTCGGCGCCATCGTCATGCGCACCGCCATGGTTTTCGCGGGCGTCTGGCTGATCGCCCAGTTCCACTGGCTGCTCTACGTCTTCGGCGCCTTCCTCCTGCTCACCGGCATCAAGATGTGGTGGCTCGCAGACGACAAGCCGGACCTGGCTCGCAACCCGGTGATCCACTGGCTAAGAGGGCACCTGAAGGTGACGGAAGGACTTGAGCAGGAGCGGTTCTTCGTGACGCGTGAGGAGACTGTCCACGGCGTGCCCCGCGCCGCCCGTTATGTGACGCCCCTGTTCCTGGTCCTAGTCCTCGTGGAATTGTCGGACCTGATCTTCGCCGTCGATTCGATTCCCGCCATCTTCGCCGTCACCATCGATCCGTTCATCGTGCTGACTTCGAACATCTTTGCCATCCTCGGTCTGCGCGCGATGTACTTTCTGCTAGCCGACATGGCCGACCGTTTCTCGCTGCTCAAGTACGGCCTGGCCATCGTGCTGGCGTTCATCGGGATCAAGATGCTGCTGATCGATCTGGTCAAGATCCCGGTGTCCCTCTCGCTCGGCGTCGTCGCCGCGGTGATCGCGACGTCGATCGTGCTCTCGCTGCGCCTGGACAAGCGCGCGCAGACGTCGGGTAGCAAGGAGGTGGCCGACGCCCGCTAATAGGCCTACATCCCTTGGTAGATCGGCCCTTCGCCGCCCTGAGGGACGCCCCAGTTGATGTTCTGCGTCGGATCCTTGATGTCGCAGGTCTTACAGTGCACGCAGTTCTGCGCGTTGATCTGCAGCCGCGGGCCGGTCTCCTCGCGCACGATCTCATACACGCCCGCCGGGCAGTAGCGCTGCTCGGGGGCGTCGTACTTGGCGAGGTTCACCGCGATCGGCACCGACGGGTCCTTGAGCCGCAAATGGCAGGGCTGATCTTCTTCGTGGTTGGTGTTCGACAGGAACACCGACGACAGACGATCGAAGGTCAGCACGCCATCGGGCTTCGGATAATCGATCTTCGGGCATTCCGAGGCGAGCTTGAGCTTGTCGTGATCCGACGAGTTGCGCAGCGTCCACGGTGCCTTGCCGCCGAATACCTTCTGGTCGACGCCGAAGAGGAAGGAGCCCATCCACAGGCCCTTCTTCATGTAGGGCTTGAAGTTCCGTGTCTTGTGCAGTTCCTCGTGCAGCCAGCTCTTCTTGAAGGCTTCCGGGAAAGCGGCCAACTCGTCGCGGGCGCGTTCCTGGCCGAGCGCTTCGAACGCGGCTTCGGCGGCGAGCGCACCGCTCTTGAGCGCGGCATGGCTGCCCTTGATGCGCGCGGCGTTGAGGAAGCCCGCGTCGTCACCGATTAGCGCGCCGCCAGGGAACACGAGCTTCGGCTGGCTCTGCAGGCCGCCCGCCGCGATCGCGCGTGCACCGTACGCGAGACGCTTGCCGCCTTCGAGGAACTGGCGAATCTCGGGGTGCGTTTTGTAGCGCTGGAACTCCTCGAACGGCGACAGGTGCGGGTTCGTGTAGTTGAGGCCCACCACGTAGCCCACCGCGACGAGATTGCCGTCGAGGTGATAGGCAAAACCCCCGCCGTAGGTATCCGAGGGCAGCGGCCAGCCCGCGGTGTGCACGACGAGCCCTTTCTGGTGGCGCTCGGCCGGCACTTCCCACAGCTCCTTGATACCGATGCCGTAGGTCTGCGGATCGACGCCGTCTCGGAGCTTGAATTTCGCTTCGAGCTGCTTGCCGAGATGCCCGCGGCAGCCTTCGGCAAAGAGCGTGTACTTCGCATGCAGCGCCATCCCCGGCTGATAGGCGGGCCCCTGCTCGCCTTCGCGCGTGACGCCCATGTCGCCGGTCACGACGCCCTTCACGGCACCGTTCTCGTCGTACAGCACCTCCGCGCCGGCAAATCCGGCATAGACCTCGACGCCCAGCGCTTCAGCCTGCTCGCCGAGCCACTTCACGACGTTGCCGAGGCGCACGATGTAATTGCCGTGGTTGAGGAAGCAGTCAGGCAGCAGCTTATTGGGGATGCGGCGCCCGCCGGTCTCGTTGAGGAAGATCACGCGGTCTTCCGAAACCGGCGTGTCGAGCGGCGCCCCCATCTCCTTCCAGTCCGGGAGGAGTTCGGTCAGCGCACGCGGATCCATCACGGCGCCCGAGAGAATGTGCGCGCCGATCTCGGCGGCTTTCTCGATCAGGCACACCGAGATCTCGCGGCTGGCATCGGCAGCGAGCTGCTTCAGCCGGATCGCCGCAGCAAGTCCTGCAGGACCGCCACCGACGATCAGGACATCGAATTCCATCGATTCGCGTTCCATACACATCATCCTGTGATCAGCGATTGGCTTGTAGAAAAAACCTATCCGGCCGACCCGACCGGATAGGCAAAAGCGACCGACGCTCGAGGGAGAAAAGGGAGAGGGAGTGCGTCGGTCGAGGAGACTTGAGGACCGTCAGACCTCGGCCAACTGTTCCGCGGGCACGAACCGCTCGGCCGACTGCACGGTGTTGTGGACCAACATCGTCACCGTCATCGGACCGACGCCGCCGGGCACCGGCGTGATGTAGGACGCCTTCTGCCGCACACCTTCGAAATCGACGTCGCCCACCAGGCGCCCGTCGGGTAGCCGGTTGATGCCGACGTCGATCACCACGGCGCCGGTCTTCACCATTTGCGGCAGGATCAGATTCGGCCGGCCCGCCGCAACCACGAGAATGTCGGCGAGGATCGTGAACTGCGCCAGGTCGCGCGTCTTCGCGTGGCAGATGCAGACCGTCGCGTCTTTTTGCATCAGCATCAACGCCATCGGCTTGCCGACGATATTGCTCGCGCCGACGACGACGACGTTCTGGCCTTCGACCGGGATGCCCTCGTATTCGAGCATCTTCTGTACGCCGAACGGCGTGCAGGGCGGGAAGATGGTGTTGCCGAGGACGAGACTGCCGACGTTATAGAGATGAAAGCCGTCGACGTCCTTCTCCTGCGAGATCGTCTCGAGCACGCGACGGACGTTGAATTGCGGCGGCAGCGGCAGCTGGACGAGGATGCCGTGGACCGCGGGGTCTTCATTCAGGCTGCGGATCAGCGCTTCGACCTCGTGGTCCGGCGTGTCGGCGGCGAAGCGATGCACCGTCGACTTGAGGCCGACCTCGGTGCAGGCCTTGACCTTGTTGGCGACATAGACCTGCGACGCGGGGTTGTCGCCCACAATGATCACCGCCAGGCCGGGCTGGACGCCGCGCTCTTGCAGCGCTGCGACACGCTCCCGACACTCCTCGCGCACCTGGCGTGCGACCGCGTGTCCATCGATTATCTTCGCGACCATCTTTGTCTCATCTCCGTATGTGGCACCGCATGCGGCACTTCTCGGAGCGCATGGTAGGGCGAAGCGGAAACGGACAAACTGCCGCGGACGACTACCGCGTACCTGAATGCGACCATTCGGCGAACGCGGATTTGCTCAACCGGGAAACACCTCCGCGACCGATGCGCGACATGTCGCCGCCGCGCAAAGGTGCGTCGCCCCCGGGGCGGGCCCGCCAAGACCCCTTGACGATAATTGGCATTGCCGGCAGCGGGCGGTCCGATCGTGACCGTGCGCGCTCCCGCATTCCCTATCCTCAGGAGATATCATGGACGACCAAGTAGCGGCAGCGCCGCGCACCCGACGCGCCGGCGGGCGCGAAGCCAAACGTGCTGCACGCTCAGGGCGCGCGGCCGCGTCCGTCCCGTATATCACTCGCAATATCCCCTACTTCGAGGTGCTGGGCGAGGAAGGGCTCGCGACGATCGAGCACAACGCCGATACCATCCTTGAGGAGATCGGCATCGACTTCCGCGACGATCCGGAGGCGCTCGAGATCTGGAAGGCCGCCGGAGCCGAGGTCACTGGCGAGCGCGTCCGCATCCCGCGCGGCATGTGCCGGCAACTCATTCAGGCCAACGCCCCGCGCGAGTTCACGCAACATGCGCGCAACCCCGAGCGCAATGTCGTCGTCGGCGGCAAGAACACCATCTTCGTCCCGGCCTACGGGTGTCCGTTTATCAGCAACCTCGACGACGGACGCCGTTACGCGACGATCGAGGATTTCCGCAACTTCGTGAAGCTCGCCTACCTCGCGCCCTCGCTGCACCACTCGGGCGGCACGATCTGCGAGCCGGTCGACCTGCCGGTCAACAAGCGCCACTTCGA
>NZ_DATFAO010000051.1:0-241222 GCF_035254505.1 Aromatoleum sp.
GTGAGTGAGTGAATCAGGGCAAGACTTTCACCATGAGTAAGTGTACTAATGGCCATGGATCTCTCCATGGCTTTTTCCCCTTCTGCTCCCGACGTCCGTTTGCCCGCTGCCAGCTGTTTGCCCTGCTGCAGTGCTGTCACACGAATAACCCGAACCGACCACAGCGGCCCGATGGCAAAGAAATTGGTGATGGCAGCTTACTGATCATAAAGCTGTCAGCCCGATTATTGGCTTGACGTTCTGGAAGTCGGCCTTAGCTGCCGTTGGGTGGTCTCGATAGCAACGTCAGCAAAGTAGCAGATTGCTGACTGAGGTGAGGTTTGGTGCTCCAAGGGCTGCGTCCACCATCGACTAATACGCAGAGCAGCCATCAGGTTGCTCAAATCTCCTGTCAGCTTTCGTCCGGCGTGACCATGCGCATAGGGCGAGTTCCTATCTTCGCCCCGGTGACCTCATCCACGGCGACTGCTTTAATTTCTGTGCCGGTTTCCGCGTCGAAGAAACGAGTCAGCTTGCCGCCGCCCCGGTATTGGCGGCCCCACGCGCCAATCATGAACAGCACCGGCAGAAAATCACGACCGGCAGCGGTCAGCAGATATTCCTCACGCGGCGGGTGCTCCGAGTAGCGCCGTTTCTCCAGCAATCCCTCCTCAGTCAATGTCGCCAGCCGCCGAGTCAGCATTGTCGGTGCGATGCCCAGGCTCTTCCGGAATTGGTCAAAGCGCGTGAGACCGCCATGGGCGTCCCTCAGGATCAAGATGCTCCACGCGTCGCCGGCAAATGCCAGGCTGCGCGCGATCGGGCATGAATCACTGGAGATATTTTCGTTGTCCATACTATTTTAGTAGTGACTCGCTTTCAAATTAGTAGTATCGTTAGTTTCAATTCGATAGTAACACTTTGACATCGGGCGATCCATCCTATCTGGAGCGATGCCAGGCGGACGATCCATCCGGGTTCAGGACACGTGGCGTTTTTCAGCACCACCAGGCCTTTGTACCGGCGGTCCTGGATTTCCTCGCCAACTAATCGAACAACAACGAGAGGCCACCGATGAGACCCAAACCATGAAAGCTCTCACCTTCAAACGCTACGGCAAATCACCCGAAATCAGTCTCGCCGACGTTCCCCGCCCCACGCTGCATGCCGACGAATTGCTGGTACAGGTTCACGCTGCCGGCGTGAACCCGATCGACAACATGATTCCGACCGGGATGTTCAAACCGGTCCTGCATTTCCAACTGCCCGCCACGCTGGGCAGCGATCTGGCCGGTGTGGTGACCGAGGTGGGCAGCCGCGTGACGCGCTTCAAGCTGGGCGATGCCGTCTTCGCCAGCATCTTCGACCTGGGCCGAGGGTCGATCGCCGAACTCGCGGTGGTGCCGGAGAGTGCTGCCGCGCTGAAGCCGGCCAATCTGGACTTCGTGCAGGCCGCCTCGATCCCGATGGTCGGGCTCACCTCGTGGCAAGCGCTGAAGGAACGCCTCAATCTTCGCGCCGGACAGAAAGTGTTCATCCCGGCAGGCTCAGGCGGCATCGGCACCTTTGCGATCCAGTTGGCAAAGCACCTTGCCGCCAAGGTGGGCACGACCACCAGCACGAGCAACCTTGACCTGGTCCGTCGCCTTGGCGCAGACGAGGTGGTCGACTACAAGCAGCAAGACTTCGCGAACGTGCTGCGCGACTACGACGCGGTGCTGGGCACTGTCCGGGGCGACGTGATCGAAAAGTCCATCGGCATCCTCAAGCCAGGGAGCCGGATCGTCTCCCTGATCGGTCCGCTGGACGCCGCGTTTGCTCGCGCGCGAGGCCTGAACTTCGTCATCAGGTACGTCTTCGGCTTGATGAGCCGCAAGATCATGCGGCTGGCGAAAAAGCAGGACGTCGCCTACTCGTTCCTTTTCGTGCGTCCCGATGGCGCTCAACTCGCCGAGATCGGCAAGCTCCTCGAAACGGATCGCATCCAGCCCGTGATCGAAAAGGTGTTTCCTTTCGAGCAGGCAAAGGAAGCGCTCGAATACCTTGCCCAAGGACGTTCAAAGGGCAAGGTTGTCGTCAGGATGAGATAGCAGCTGCCCCGTGCTTACCCCCCCACCAGAACAACCTCAGCAAAGGAAAACATCCATGAACACGCTTCCGACTGTCTTGATTACCGGTGCCTCCAGCGGCATCGGCGCCACCTACGCCGAGCGCTTCGCTCGCCGTGGCCACGACCTCATCCTGGTGGCGCGCGACAAGTCGCGCCTGGAAAACTTGGCAGCACGCCTGCGTGCGGAAAGCAATGTGGCCGTCGACGTGCTGCCGGCCGACCTGACACGCCCCGCCGCCCTGTCGGCGCTCGAAACTCGCCTGCGCGATGACGCCCGTATCGGCATCCTGATCAACAACGCCGGCGTGCCTCAAGCCGGGAGCTTCGTGGACCAAACCGCCGAGGGCATCGAACGCCTGATCACGCTCAACACCACGGCGTTGACGCGGCTCGCCGCGGCGATCGCGCCGCGCTTCGCGCAGTCCGGTCATGGCGCGATCGTCAACATTGGCTCGGTGGTGGGTTTCGCGCCCGAGTTCGGTATGTCGATCTACGGTGCCACCAAAGCCTTCGTGCTGTTTCTGTCGCAGGGTCTGAACGTCGAGTTGTCGCCCAGGGGCGTCTATGTACAAGCGGTGCTGCCGGCATCGACCCGCACCGAACTTTGGGAGCGCGCCGGCATTGACGTCAACACCCTCCCCGAGGTGATGGATGTCGGTGAACTGGTCGATGCGGCACTGGTCGGCTTCGACCGTCGCGAGCTGGTCACGATCCCGCCGCTGCACGTCGCCGGGCGCTGGGACGCGCTGGATGGCGCACGCCAAGGGCTGATGTCGGACCTTCGGCAGGCCCACGCGGCCGAGCGCTATCGGTCACCGGTCTGAGCCGGTGCCGCGACTTCGCTTACCCTCTGAACAGCCAGGGCGAAGCGCCCTTCTTGCAATTCGACCCGACCTGAAACTTACCTCCCGGAGATTTTTATGAGCAACACGCTATTCACCCCCACGCAACTCGGCGCTTTGTCGCTGAAAAACCGCGTCGTCATGGCGCCGCTGACGCGTTGCCGGGCGACCGGAAATATGCCCAATGCCCTCATGGAACAGTATTACCGCTTGCGTGCCGAGGCGGGTCTGATCATCACCGAAGGAACCTCGCCTTCACCCAATGGCCTAGGTTATGCGCGCATTCCCGGACTGTTCAACGAGGAACAGGTGCAGGGCTGGCGCCGCGTGACCGATGGCGTCCATCAGGCCGGTGGCCGGATTTTTGTGCAACTGATGCATACGGGGCGGGTCAGTCATCCCGCCAACATGCCGGTCGGCGCCAGCGTTCTGGCCCCCTCGGCGGTCGCCGTTCCGGGCGAGATGTGGACCGATGCGGAAGGAATGCAGCCGCATCCGGTGCCGCGCGAAATGAGCGAGACGGACATCGCAGAGAGCATCGCCGAATATGCCGCCTCGGCCAGACTGGCCATGGAGGCCGGCTTCGATGGCGTCGAGCTGCATGGCGCGAATGGTTATCTGATCGACCAGTTCCTCAATACTGCCTCCAATCGGCGCAACGACCGCTGGGGCGGCAGCGTCGAGAACCGCATCCGCTTCGCCGTCGAAGTTGCCAAAGCCACCGTCGCAGCCATTGGCGCTGACCGTGTTGGCATGCGTATCTCGCCTTATGGCGTATTCAATGCCCAAGTGCCGGATGCAGAGATGGATACGCTGTACCTGCGTTTGATCGACGAGTTGAACGCACTCGGCCTGCTGTATATCCACATCGTGGACCACAGCGCCATGGGAGCGCCGCAAGTCAGTCCGGAACTGAAAGGCGCAATCCGCGCGGCGTTCAAGGGAAAGTACATTCTTTCCGGTGGCTATGACGTCGCCCGAGCCGATGCCGATCTCGTCGCGCAGCGTGGCGACCTGGTGGCTTTTGGTCGCCCGTTCATTTCAAATCCGGACCTGGTCTCCAAGCTGAGGTCAGGGCAGGAACTTGTGGCGCCCGATTTCGCGACTTTCTATACGCCGGGAGAAAAGGGCTATACCGATTACTGACGGAAGCCTGAGCCTGCTGGTGCATTTCACCGGATCGGTCACGATCGGTGAAATGCCACCGGACTGGCCATTCCGGCAGCTTCCAAAGTTAAGCAGTCCTTCAGGCGTCCGATCTGGAAAGAAGGTTGCCGGCTGGTTGTGGCCGAAACGACCCTGCCAGCATCGCGCCCGAAAGCGGCCGCCCGCCGAACGTCCTCGAAGCGACGGGCGGCCGCGCCACTGTCAGATCTCGATCTGCTCAGAGATCTCCAAGGCGTCATCGACCTCGATGCCGAGGTAACGGACCGTCGACTCCAACTTGGAGTGGCCAAGTAGCAGCTGGACGGCCCGCAGGTTCTTCGTCCGTTTGTAGATCAGGGTCACCTTCGTCCGTCGCATCGAATGCGTGCCGTAGGCGGACGGATCCAGCCCCGCCGCGGTCACCCATTGCTCGACGATCCTCGCGTACTGCCGGGTGGATACATGTGGCGAGTCGTGCAGCCGGCTTGGGAAGAGGAAGTCCTCCGGTTTCAGCTTCGCCTTCTCGAGCCAATTCGCCACCGTTGTTCGCGTCGGCTCGGTTAGCTCGAACTGGACCGGCCGCTGGGTCTTTTTCTGGACGACCGCCGTACGGGACAGCACCTGGTTGCCATGCGTGACGTCACGAACCCGCAGGGCGACGAGGTCGCATCCACGAAGCTTGCTATCGATGGCCAGATTGAACATCGCAAGATCGCGAACATGGTGGGCGTTCTGAAGGTGAATGCGAATCGCCCAGATGTCCTTGGGCTTCAGCGGTGCCTTCTGGCCCACCAGCTTTCCCTTGTTCCAGGGTTCCCGATGCTCGTAGGATTCCATTTCAGACTCCTTGGCTGTTGATCGGAACCCAATTGTTGCCGGTCGGCCGCGCAACAACGACCAACCGCTGATGAACTACTCCGAGATACTGGCGCAGTTGAAGGGGGCATCCGCCTTCGATCTTTATCGGCTGCGTGCAGCGATCGATCGTGCGCTCGACGCGCCGGCCTGGATGGTCGCAGTCCAGGCGGGGCTCCGTGTCGGGCAGTGCGTCGACTACTTTGATCCGCAGGCCAACGCTTCGCATACCGGGCAAGTTCTCGAGTTACGGCGCAAGCAAGCGGTCGTACTTGACAAGACGACGGGGCAGCGCTGGCTGATTTCCTATGCCGCGATCAATCTTGACGGTGCCGACGTCGAGATCTGCGAAAAGCCGCGGCAGGGCCTCGGTCGCAATGAAGTGGCCATAGGTGATCGTGTGGGCTTTGTCGGCCGCGACCACAAGGAGCGTTGCGGTCGCATCATTCGCCTCAACGACAAAATGGTGACCCTCGAATGCGAGCACCAGCAATGGCGAGTCTCTTACGACTTCTTGCATAGAGTGGTCGATTCGGACGCGAACGTCGTCGATGGCGTGGAGATCCTTGGCCCCGCGGTTGGGCGGGCGAGTTTCGGAAATCGCTGACGATCCCTCCTGCACGGACGGCAGCGATCGAACGTCCGGGCTCCAGGGGCCGCTTCTGGGCGCGACGCCGGGAGGGGCGTATCGGCCATAAGCGGTCTTTCGGTCTGCGTCAAGAGCGGTCACCGGAATGTTCGCTCCAATCGGTCTGCTGCGCTCCGCCATCTTTTCCAAGCTTCGCTCTAGAGAACTGACGTGAACCCGTGCTGGCAGTGGGGGGACTCCGCCACGTAAAAGGGTTCCTTTTGTCACGAGGTCCAATCAAGGCCGAGCGGTGGCACCGTAAATGCCGCCGTCCAATACCCCTGCCGCTCTGGCGGCATTTGTCAGAGTCATAGCGTAATCGGACCTGTACAAACCGGAGTTGGTGAGCTTCGGGAAGAGCGAGTGACTCCGAGTATTGTCGCGGTGCTTTACACAGTCGTATTTCGGCCTTGGGGGACCTCTCTTCAAGATACTAATTAGTAAGGAGAAATGCTGCGCTGGCACAAATAATGCACCTTCCATCCTACGCGCGCCCCACGCACCTCGGACGCCGGTTTCTCAGGACCGATGCTTAGGACGGAGGATCGAAATGAGCACACTAAGATTCGGCGGCCCCTGCATCCGATCATGGTTGTCGTTATGCGTTCGCTCTATCCGCGGCCGCCCCGGTTTTTCGCATCGAGCGTTATCAATAGCCGACGGCGGCCGGTCCTTGTATGGAGCGGGTTTCGATCTCGGGCGCCGAATATGTGATACATCCAATGGAATGTCTAACGAAGAATGGGGAATACGCATCCACCGTGTTGCCCGACGGGAGCTGCATCCTGTTCAACTCGTCCACCGGAAAGACGGTCGTGTTGACGGCACCCGCAGCTATTTTCTGGGAGCTGTGCGACGGAAAAACAGTCACCCTGGAGCTCCTGAGAGAGCTAAGGGAGTATTACCCGTTGCAGTCCGACGACACGATTCAGGCTGACGCCTTGGCTTTGTGCCAACAGCTGATCAGCCTAGGCGTGATGAAGGCAGCTAACGATGTTTAACTGAACGAGGAACAGCTAATGTCTATACAGGCAGATGACGCAGCCCAAGGCGGGAGTCAATGTGATGTCACTGCGACCACCCCCTCTCCTCAGGTAATGCGCAGGCGCGAGTTCATCAAGAAGGCGCTCAAGCGCAGCGCGGGTGCTTACGTCGGGATGTCGGTCATCGATTCATTCGACGGTCCGATAATCGGCGTCAATGGCATGCCCGCCCACGCGGTGAGCTTAGTTCAAAACTAGAATCGCGGAGTTTACGCGCAGATGGTGCAGGTCCTTCCGACGCGTCATCTTACTGTGTGGAGGCATTGCGTAGCCGCGCAAGGGAAGGTGGTTGGTTTGCTCAACCCGGCCACGGTAGTTGGCCAAGGGACAGATGGCATCTTCTCGGCGGCCGGGCCAGGCGGTACGGCCGCGCTAAATGGATCCCTAAGCCTTCACGAGGAGATTGGCCGCCTCGTCAGCGCGCGGGTTCTCTTGCTGAGCGAAACACCCGAGGCGGCGCACACCCTTGCTGCACATCTCGACAGCGCACGCACCAGCCGCACGGCCGCCTACCTGTGCTGCCTGCTGTCATCCTGCGACTTGGTAAACCAAGCCCTCGATACCATTGCTCAAGCCCGCGTATTGATCGTGGGGTGTGGAGGTATTGGGGCCACGGCGGCGGTGGCACTGGGTGGCGTTGGGGTGCGCTCCCTGCATTTGTGCGATCCGGACCTAGTGGAGATCAGCAACTTGAATCGCCAGTTGTTTTGGCGCAGGGCCGATGAGGGGCGTCTAAAGGTGGAGGTACTAGGTGAGGTGATCGCCGACCGCTTCCCGGATGTCAAGATTGATACGTGCCGGGAGCGGCTCGATACCATTGCGCAATTGGGAGAATTGATAGCGGGCAAGGACGCCATGCTCTTTACCGCGGACGAACCTCTGGGCATCGACAAAGTATTGCGGGATCGAGCCGGCAGGAGTTCGGCGTTCATGGTATTCGCGGGGTACACGCTGAGGGGCGAAGGCGTGCTACGTTGGGGGCGTCAGGCGGACGTGTATACGGCGCGCACGGAAGGCCCGACACACTGGACCAAGGCGCCGAATGGTATCGCACCCAGCTACGGTCCCCTAAACCTTGAATTGGCCGGGCAGGCGACCGCCCTCCTTGTCAACGGTTTAATCGGCGACCTTGCGGAGCCCGGCTGGCATAAGCAGGTGTTTGACAGCGATGCGTTCCCGCGCAGGGTCTGGGGCACGCACGTCGACGAGCACCCAATAGTCTCATGACTCGGGATCGGTACGGATATGGCTCTCTACCAAATGGCCACCTTTCTGGTCGACGTTGGCTTCCAAGGACAGGACGCTGGTGCGTTACGGCAAGCACGGAACTGGTTCGAGGACGTCTTTCGTCCATTCCGTGTCCTGGTAACCGCGAAGCGGGAGCAGACAGGGACCCGCTGTTTCGGGGAGTTGCCGAAGGATCACACCGAAGTACTGCTCCGCGAGCGGACAACCTCTCAGCCTCTAATGTGGGTCACCCGGCGCGGCAAAGTGCTCGACGTCGGGCTGCACATTTTGGAGCGCGCGGGCTCGGATCTTCTTTCGTTTTTCGAGCGCGCGGAAGAACTCATCTCCAATTACGTGGTAACTCATCTGCAACGGCACCTTTGGATTCACGCCGCCGCCCTGTACAAGAATAGTTCTCTAGTGTTGCTGATCGCACCTTCGGGAATGGGAAAAACGACCTTGAGCTTGGCGCTATTGGACCGCGGGTACGTCCTGGCCACGGACGATGTGACCCTGTTCGATCTGGAGATGGGGCAACTAATGCCCTTCCCACGCTGCCCACGGATACGCGGCAATGCCCTTGGCGCTCTGCGGAACAGCGGCTTCCACCTCCTCGAACGCGCGACGCTGCGTGGCCGTTATGTAGTATTGCCGGCGCGGCATCTCCATTTGGCACCCATTGATTGCCCCGTCCGCGGAGTTCATGTCTTCTTCCTGACGCGTGAACACGCGGGTGTCAGTGCTGGGGTTCAGCCGCTCACGCTGTCCGAAACCATCCGGCTCCTGGCAAAACAGTCTAACGTGCTGGCTCAGGATCCGCAGCTCGAATTCATCACCACGATGCTGCGACATGCAAGCGTCTATCGGTTGGACTTAGGTGCTTTCGATGACACCCTGGAGCGCATCATGGAAGTGACCCCGCAATGAGAACGCAGGTCGATTTCTTCGCGGACCTTGGACCTCATGGGCGCATGCTAGCCCGGTTGCTAACACATGCCTGCGGGGGGACGGCCGCTGCGGACGGTGCGGTGCTCGCGGCCCGAGACGAAGTCGACTGGGGGGTGTTCGCTCGCGAGGCGAAGCAACTCCATGTAGCACCGCTCGTCTATTGGGCAACGCGGAGCCTGGGCACTGGTGCGGAAGCCGTGGGTTCGCTGTCGTCAGAGACGATGCGCGGCGCGATTCATTCGCTCTACCGGGAATATGTGTGTTCTCAAATCGCGGCGTCCACGGTGAGAGCGCAACTGGAACATCTCCAACCCATCCATGCCATTGGCAAGTGTGCGTTGTTGAAGGGTGCGTATCTAGCCGAGTATGTATACGTCACCCCTGGCCTTCGCACCATGACGGACATCGATCTGCTGGTGCCGCGCGAAGATCTTGACGCGATTGAAGCGATGTTGCTGTCGCTGGGATATCGATCCCTCGGAGGCGAGGCCGAAAGGGGACAGTGGCGCAAGTCGCACTTCCATCTGTTTCCGTTGATTCACGATCAATTCCCCCACAGCCTCGAGGTCCATTGGCACATCCACAGGCCCTCCGATCGCGTCCACGTGGACATCAAGGCGCTGTGGGCGCGCGCCACCAGGGGAATGGGCGCAGGGCCATGCGCGCATATGCTTGCTCCGGAAGATATGCTGCTTCACTTGGCGCTTCACAACACACAGCAGGACCGACTCAGGTCCGCCGGACTGCGGCAGGCGTGCGACATCGCCACGTTAATCAACCACCCCGATGTCCACATCGACTGGGACGTGCTCGGGCAGCTGGCAATTGAGGCCGGGGCAGTGAAGCATTTGCACTTTTCTCTCAGCCTCGCCACGGTCGTTTGCGGTGCCCGGGTCCCCATGAAAACCTTGTCGAAACTTGAGCCGAAGGACTTTGACCCGGGGCTGTTGCGCGCTGGCGTCAATCGTCTTTTCAGGCGGCATTACCGATTGCCCCTCTCCCCCCGCTTGCGCACCATCGCCCGCGACGGCCTTTCCGGAAGCAGTGCGCGGACAATCGCGAGCGCGTTCTCGCCCACGGCCCTGGCACAAAAATACGGCATTCGCGAAGATGCGCGATTCGATTATGTTTGCCACTTGCCTATTCGGGCGCGGGACTTGTGCAGGGAATATGGACGCTCTTTCGTGAGCATTCTGCTTAAAGACGTCGAAACCCTGGCCAACGCCAAGCGCCTCGCGGCGCTCGACGACTGGTTGTCTTGAATATCCACTCGCATCATGTTCTTTTATCCTGTCGACACAGATCTTCGACTTCGACTGCTGAGGCATGGCGACGCGGCCCAGCTGTATAGCCTTACCGACCTCAATCGCGCACATCTCCGGCAGTGGCTTCCTTGGTTGAACGCGGTCAAGGGACAGGACGATTCACTGGCTTTTATCGAACTCACGCTGCGACAACATGCGGATGGAAGGGGGTTCGTGGCGGGTATCGAGCGAGGCGGGGATCTGATCGGTCTAGTGGGCCATCATCCGATCGATTGGAAGAATCGCAGTGTCGGCTTGGGCTATTGGATTGCGCAGGAGTGGCAAGGCAGGGGAATCATGACGCGCTGTTGCAAGGCGGTCATTGCACACACGTTCGGGGTAATAGGCGTGCATCGGGTCACCATCTGCTGCGCCATTGGCAACGCGCGCAGTCGTGCAATTCCAGAACGATTGGGATTCCGTCTCGAGGGTACTCTGCGCGAAGCGGAGTGGCTCTATGATCGTTTTATCGATGTAGCACTCTACGCCTGCACAACTTCGGAATGGGCCGAAACGATGGCGTAGGTGAGCGAGTGCCCCCTTGTTCGTCATGTCGTGTGCAGACAATGCCACCCGGGCAGTTCACCGCGACGGCGCGAGCGATCAGCGCTGTCCACCTCCACCGGTGTGTAGATCGATGCGGTGTTCATTGTCGCCCAAGACTGGGCCGGTCCAGCGAGGTGTGAGGTTTCACGAGAAGAATTGACGCGGGGCGTCGGCTGACACCCTACAGTTCAATGCAGCTTCCACAGCGACCGCTCCACCCGGGTGCCGGCCGTGGAAGTGCTGTCGGCGCGAATGTCGGGAAAGGGTCGGGTCCGGCTATAGCCCGACAAAGGAAGCGGTCGCTCGCCGCCGCAAGCAGGTGTGCGGCAGGTGACCGACGCATTGCCGCCCGACGTCGGCGTCAGGCCCAAGGTCGGCATTGGCCGACATCGCGACAATGGGAACGACGCACAGGGCAACTGGCCGGCTCCGATACTTGCTGTTCAAGTCCTGTGGACCTGACAGGCCGGAGTTGGTTGAGAGCAGGCGTTCGGCTCGCCAGAAGCTGAGATGCGCGCCCCCTAAACAACCAGAATGACAAAAAAAGCTCCGAAAGGAGCCTTTTTCGTGACGGGCGACCGCCCGCCACTGCTGTTCTACGGCCGCGGCTGTCGCACAAAGTCAGACGTAGCGCTTCGCGATCTTCGCCAGCGGCAACGGCTTGATGCTGCTCGCCCGCCCCGCGGTGCCGAAGGCTTCGAAGCGCGCGACGCAGATCGCCTCGGCGCCCTCCTTCGCGACCTTGAAGAACTTGCGCGGATCGAACTCGCCCTTCGACTTCACCGCGAGACGGCGGATCGCGGCGCTCATCGCGAGCCGCAGATCTGTGTCGATATTGACCTTGCGCACGCCGTTGCGGATGCCGGCGACGATGGCCTCGACCGGCACGCCGTAGGTCTCGCCGATCTCGCCGCCGAACTCGCGGAAGATCGCGAGCCATTCCTGCGGCACGCTGCTCGATCCGTGCATCACGAGGTGGGTGTCGGGGATGCGGCGGTGGATCTCGGCGATGCGCTCGATCGCGAGGATGTCGCCGGTCGGCGGGCGTGTGAACTTGTAGGCGCCGTGGCTCGTGCCGATCGCGACCGCGAGCGCGTCGACGCCGGTCGCGGCGACGAAGTCGGCGGCCTCGGCCGGATCGGTCAGCAGTTGCCCGTGGTCCAGCGTGCCTTCAGCGCCGACGCCGTCCTCCTCGCCAGCCTGGCCCGTTTCGAGCGAGCCGAGGCAGCCCAGCTCACCCTCGACCGACACGCCGACCGCATGCGCCATCTCGACGACGCGACGCGTAACGGCGACGTTGTAGTCATAGCTCGCCGGGGTCTTCATGTCTTCGCGCAGCGAGCCGTCCATCATCACGCTCGTGAAGCCGGAGCGGATCGACTGCTGGCACACCGCCGGGCTCGCGCCGTGGTCCTGGTGCAGGCAGATCGGGATGTCCGGCCACTCTTCGGCGGCGGCTTCGACCATCTTGCGCAGAAAGGCCTCGCCGGCGTAGCCGCGCGCTCCGGCCGAAGCCTGCAGGATCACCGGGCTGTCGGTGCGCTCGGCGGCGGCCATGATGGCCTGGATCTGTTCCATGTTATTGATGTTGAATGCGGGCACGCCGTAGCCGTGTTCGGCGGCGTGGTCGAGCAGTTGTCTCAGGGCGATCATCGCCATTGCTGTCTCCTCGAAAGGGAAGAATCGGGGTGGCTCGGCGGGCACATCAACGCGGACCGCCGAGTCGGAAGGCTTACGAATGTCGCTTCAACCCGGTTGCGCCTCGTGCTCGTAGGCCGGCACAGGGACGGCGCGGGGGCCGGCCGCACGGGTACGCGCGCGCAGCGCCCCGACCGCCGGCAGCTCGCGCCCTTCGAGGAATTCGAGGAAGGCGCCGCCGCCCGTGGAGATGTAGTCGATCCGCTTGCCGACACGGAAGGCCGCGATCGCCGCGAGCGTGTCGCCACCGCCGGCGATCGAGTAGGCGGGGCTCGCCGCGACCGCGGCGGCCAGCGCCTTCGTACCCGCCGCGAAGGGCGCGAGTTCGAACACGCCGACCGGGCCATTCCAGACGATCGTGCCGGCGTTCGCGAGAACCTCGCCGAGACCCGCCTGCGCGCGCGGGCCGATGTCGAGGATCATCTGTTCGGGCTGCACGTCGCAGGCCGAGCGTACTTCGACCTGCGCATCGGCGCTGAAGCGGTCCGCGACGACGACGTCCTCGGGGAGCCATAGCCGAGCACCCCGCGCCGCGAGGCGGAGTTCGATCTCGCGCGCGGAATCGAGCAGATCCGGCTCGTGCAGCGAGGTGCCGACCGAAAGCCCACGCGCCGCGAGGAAGGTGTTCGCGATGCCGCCGCCGACGACGAGCGCGTCGACCTGGTCGGCGAGGCTTTCGAGGATCGTCAGCTTCGTCGATACCTTTGAGCCGCCGACGACCGCGACCAGCGGACGTGCGGGCTGCGCGAGCGCGCGGCCGAGCGCGTCGAGTTCGGCTGCGAGCAGCGGACCCGCGCACGCAACCGGCGCGGTCAGCGCGAGCGCATGCAGCGTGCATTCCTTGCGATGCGCCGTGCCGAAGGCTTCGTTGACATAGACGTCGATCCAGCTCGCGATGCGGGCCGCGAGCACCGGGTCGTCGGCCTTTTCGCCAGGATTGCCGCGGCAGTTCTCGAGCAGCACGAGCTCGCCGGCGCGCATCGGGAAGTCGCCGTCAATCCAGTCGCGCACGAGCGGCACAGTGCGGCCGAGGAGTTGCGACAGGCATTCGGCGACCGGTGCGAGCGAGTCCTCCGCCCCGAGCGCGCCTTCCTTCGGCCGGCCGAGGTGCGAAGTCACCATGACGGTCGCGCCGGCGTCGAGGCACTGGCGGATGCCGGGCAGCGTCGCGCGGATCCGCGTGTCGTCGGCGACGCGGCCGTCCGGAGTCAGCGGAACGTTGAAGTCGGCGCGGATGAACACGCGGCGCCCCATCAGCGACACGTGTTCGAGCCGCAGGAAGTCGCCGGTCGCACGCCGGGTCGTGTCGAGTTTGCTGGTCCCCATGTCAGTTGGCCTCCATCATCGCAACGGTCGTGTCGAGCATCCGGTGCGAGAAGCCCCATTCGTTGTCGTACCACGCGGTGACCGTCACGAGGTCGCCGTCGACCCGCGTCAGCGTCGCGTCGAAGATGCTCGAATGGGGGTTGTGGTTGAAGTCGCAGGACACCAGCGGCAGGTCGTTGACCGCGAGGATGCCTTTCAGCGCGCCGTGCGCGGCTTCGCGGACGAGGTTGTTCACCTCGTTCTTCGTGGTCTCGCGCGCGGCGATGAAGGTGAAGTCGGTGAAGGACACGTTCGGCGTCGGCACGCGGATCGCGTAGCCGTCGAGCCGGCCCGCGAGCTCGGGCAGCACGAGTCCCACCGCGGCGGCGGCGCCGGTCTTGGTCGGGATCATCGACTGCGTCGCGCTGCGGGCGCGGCGGGCGTCCTCGTGATAGACGTCGAGCAGCACCTGGTCGTTGGTGTAGGAATGCACGGTCGTCATCTTTCCGCGCACGATGCCGAGCGGACGGTGTAGCGCATAGACGATCGGCGCAAGGCAGTTGGTCGTGCAGCTCGCGTTCGACACCACGCGATGCTCGCGGCGCAGCGTGCCGTGATTAACGCCGTAGACGACGGTCGCGTCGACATCCGACCCGCCCGGCGCCGAGATCAGCACCTTACCGGCGCCAGCGTCGAGATGCGGCTGGGCGCCCGCCTTCGAACGGAAGCGGCCGGTGCATTCGAGCACGACATCGACGCCCATCTCGCGCCACGGCAGCTTCGCCGGATCGCGCTCGCTGATGACGCGGATGCGGTCGTCGCCGACGATCCAGTCGTCGCCGTCGACGTCGATCGCGTGCGGGAACGGGCCCTGCAGGCTGTCGTAGCGTGTCAGGTGGGCGTTCGCCTCGGCGCTGCCGCGCGGCGCGTTCACCGCGACGATGCTGATCGGCTGGCGACGCCCTCCTTCGTAAAAGGCGCGCAGCACGTTGCGCCCGATTCGGCCGTAGCCGTTGATTGCGACTCGGATGGTCACTGCAGTCTCCTCGGATGGTGTTACGAATTCCTTGGCTCAGCCGGCGACGAGGCGCCTCGCGGCATCGGCGACGCGCTCGGGCGTCATCCCGAAGAGGGCCGCGAGCTCGCCCGCGGGCGCCGATTCGCCGAAGCGCTCTATGCCAACGACATCGCCCCGCGTGCGTCCATCGCGCCCGGCGACGTATTTCCACCAGCCGTCGGGCCGCGACGCCTCGACCGCGACACGCGGCACGCCCGACGGCAGCACCGCGTCGCGCCAGGCGGCGTCCTGCGCATCGAAGCGGCTCGTGCAAGGCATCGACACGACGCGGGCGTGGATGCCGTCATCAGCGAGGCGCGCGCGGGCGGCCATCGCGAGCTCGACTTCAGAGCCCGTAGCGATCAGCACGATCGCCGGCTTGCCGTTGTCGGCTTCGGCGAGCACGTAGCCGCCGCGCGCAATCGCCGCCAGCTGCTCGGCGCTGCGCGGCTGGTTCGTCAGACTCTGACGCGACAGCGCGAGCAGGCTCGGGCCATTGGCGCGCATCACCGCGGCGTTCCATGCGGCCTGGGTCTCGGCTGCGTCGCACGGGCGCCAGACGTCGAGACCCGGGATCAGGCGCAGCGACGGGATGTGCTCGATTGGCTGGTGCGTCGGGCCGTCCTCCCCGAGGCCGATCGAGTCATGTGTCATCACGTGGATGATCCGTTGCCCGAGCAGCGCGCTCATGCGTATGGCATTGCGCGAGTAGTCCGAGAACACCAGGAAGGTCGCGCCGAAGGGCAGGAAGCCGCCGTGCAGCGCGACGCCGTTCAGGGCCGCGGCCATGCCGAACTCCCGCACGCCCCAATTGATGTGGCGCCCGCCCGCGTCGGCGCGCACCGCCCCGCAGCCGGGCCAGTCGGTGAGGTTCGAGTGCGTCAGGTCCGCCGAACCGCCGAGCAGTTCCGGCAGCGCACGCGCGAGCCGCCCGATGGCCTGCTGGCTCGCCTTGCGCGTCGCGACGTTCGGGCTCTCGTTCTGCACGCCACGCAGCAGCGCGTCGGCGAGCACGTCGAAGCCCACCGGCAGTTCACCGGCCACGCGGCGTGCGAACTCGGCGGCGGCGTCCGGCCATTGCGCACGGTAGGCAGCGAAGCGCTTGTTCCATGCGTTATGGCGAGCCGCGCCGGCATCACGCGCATCGAAGGCCGCGCGCACCTCGGCGGGCACCTGGAAGGGCGCATACGGCCAATCGAGTGCGGCGCGCGTCGCCGCGATCTCGTCCTTTCCGAGCGGCGCGCCGTGCGCCGCGGCCGTGCCGGCACGCGCCGGACTGCCATGGCCGATGACGGTGCGGCAGCAGATCAGCGTCGGGCCGACATCGTTGTCGGCGTTCGCAAGCGCCTCATGGATCGCCCGGTCAACGGCCGCGACGTCATGACCGTCGACGTGCTCGATGACGTTCCAACCGTAGGCCCGGAAGCGCTGCGGCGTATCGTCGCCGAACCACCCGCCGACGTCGCCGTCGATCGAAATGTGATTGTCATCCCACAGCGCAACGAGCTTCGACAGCCGCTGCACGCCGGCGAACGACGCTGCCTCGTGGCTCACACCCTCCATCAGGCAACCGTCACCGAGGAACACCCAGGTGCGGTGATCAACGATGTCGTGCCCCGGCCGGTTGAACTCCCGCGCCAGCAGCTTCTCGGCGAGCGCCATGCCCACCGCGTTGGTCAGCCCCTGCCCCAGCGGCCCGGTCGTCGTCTCGACGCCCGGCGTCAGCCCGTGCTCGGGGTGGCCGGGGGTCTTCGAGTGCAACTGGCGGAAGCGCTTCAACTCCTCGAGCGGCAAGTCGTAGCCCGTGAGATGCAGCAGCGCGTACAACAGCATCGAGCCGTGGCCGTTCGACAGCACGAAGCGGTCGCGGTCGGCCCAGCTCGGGTCCGACGGATTGTGCTTGAGGTGGCGGCGCCATAGTGCGACGGCAATCTCCGCCATACCCATCGGCATGCCAGGATGGCCGGAATTGGCCTGCTCGACGGCGTCGATCGCGAGGAAGCGCAGGGCGTTCGCACACTGGGTGTCGAGCGCGGCCGACTCGAGGGTCGGCGATTCGAGTCTCATGTTCATAGGGGTCTCTCCAAATTTGGGTCAATCAAGCGCAGTCGGAGCTGGTACAGGCCCAGTGGTGAGTGGGGCGTTCGCGGAGCGGGCGAGGACTGTCTGAGCGAGCGCAGCGAGCGAGTTCCGCAGCCCGACGGAGCGAATGCCCCGCTCGCCACGAATCGCAGGCACGGTTGTCACACCGGGCTGCGCTCCTTAGCCACGCCACGCGGCAGCCGCCGGAACAAAGGCCCCGAGCGGCACGAACCGGAAGCACGACAGAACCTCACAGCAACTTCCTCCGACGCTCCATCAACCGCCAGATAAACGGCGTGAAGATCAACTGCATCGCAAGCTCCATCTTTCCGCCCGGCACCACGATCGTGTTCGCGCGGCTCATGAAGCTGTTGTGAATCATGTTCAGCAAGTACGCGAAATCGATCCCCTTCGGATCGGCGAAGCGGATCACCACCATGCTCTCGTCGGGGGTCGGCACCGCGCGCGCAATGAAGGGGTTCGACGTATCCACCATCGGCACACGCTGGAAATTCACGTGCGTGCGCGCGAACTGCGGGCAGATGTAATGCACGTAGTCGTGCATCCGGCGCAAGATCGTGTCCGTGACCGCCTCGGTCGAATAACCGCGCGTGCTCTTGTCACGATGCAGCTTCTGAATCCACTCCAGGTTGATCACCGGCACCACCCCGATCAACAGATCCGGAAAGCGCGCGATGTCGACCTTGTCCGTGACCACCGCGCCATGCAGACCCTCGTAAAACAACAGATCGCTACCCGCCGGGATCTCCTCCCATGCGGTGAAAGTGCCCGCGGGCTGGCCGTAAGGCTCGGCCTCGTCGGCGCTGTGCAGGTACTTGCGCCGCATGCCTCGTCCGGCTTCGGAATAGCTACGGAACAACTGCTCAAGTTCGGCGAAAAGATTCGCTTCGTCGCCGAAGTGGCTGAAATGGTTGTGCGGCACGCCTTCGAGCTCGGCGAGGCGCTTGCGCATCTCGAGGCGATCGAAGGCGTGGAAACTGTCGCCCTCGATGACGGCCGCGGTGACCTTCTCGCGGCGGAAAATCTCCTCGAAGGTGCGCTGCACGGTGCTGGTTCCGGCCCCTGACGAGCCGGTGATGGCGACGATTGGGTGGCGTTCGGACATGATGTCCCCCTTGCGTTTGAGAAATCGGTTCTGCCGGCTCAGTTTTGACGAAAGAGACTGCGCGAATGGAATAGCGGCAGGTCGGCGCCGGCGTCTGGAGCGAGGAGCGGCGCGGGTTCGCGGTGGTAGCGCTCGATGCGCTCGACCTCTTCGCGCGAGCCGAAGACGAAGCCGATGCGCTGGTGCAGGCTCGTGGGCTCGACTTCGAGCACCGGCCGCTCGCCGGTCGAGGCGCGGCCGCCGGCCTGCTCGACGATCATCCCGATCGGGTTGCACTCGTAGAGCAGGCGCAGCCGGCCGGGCTTGGCCGGATCCTTGCGGTCGCGCGGGTACAGGAACACGCCGCCGCGCATCAGGATGCGGTGCGTCTCGGCAACGAGCGACGCGACCCAGCGCATGTTGAAGTCGGCCTCGCGCGGGCCGCTCTTGCCGGCGAAGCACTCATCGACGTAGCGGCGCACCGGCGGCTCCCAGAAGCGCGAATTGGCGGCGTTGATTGCGAACTCGCGCGTCGAGGTCGGGATGCCGATCTCGGGGTGGGTCAGAAAGAACTCGCCGATGATCGGGTCGAAGGTGAAGCCCGCGACGCCGTCGCCGACGGTCAGCACGAGCATCGTCGAGGGACCGTAGATCGCGTAGCCGGCGGCAACCTGCTGCGTGCCCGGCTGCAGGAAATCCTCGGGCTTCGCGTCCTCGCCCGGCGTCGCCGCGCGCAGCACCGAGAAGATCGATCCGACCGACACGTTCACGTCGATGTTCGACGAGCCATCGAGCGGGTCGAACACGAGCAGGTATTTGCCGCGCGTGCCGCCCGCAGGCAGCGGGATCGGCGCGTCGTTCTCCTCCGACACCATGCCGGCGAGCTCGCCGCCCCAGTGCGTCGCGCGCAGGAAGATGCGGTCGGCGAGCACGTCGAGCTTCTTCTGCGTCTCGCCCTGGACGTTCTCCGTGTCGAGCGAGCCGAGCACGCCGCCCAGCGCGCCGAGCGCGACGGCACGCGATATCGCCTTGCAGGCCTGCGCGACCTGCAGGATCAGTGCGTTGAATTCGCCCGTCGCGCCCGGATGCAGGCGGCGCTGGGCGATCAGGTATTCGGTCAAAGTCGTGCGTTCGATGTCGAACATGATGGCGAGTCCCGGTGGTCAGAATTCGGTGCGGATGGCGGCGGCCTAGGTTGCGGCTTCGGCGGCATTGATGACGCTGAGCGCGGGCGCCGGCCGGAAATGGCGGCTGCTGCGTACGTCGGCCTCGGTCAGCGTCGTGAGCGCCTCGGCATCGACAGTCGCGCCCGCTTCGAAGAGCCGCAGCGCTTGGCGCAGCCGCATGCGGTCGAGCGCGTTTCGCACGCTGCGGGCATTCGCGAAGTGCGGCAGGGGACGGCGCAGCGTGATGTATTCGTCGAAGGCGCGGCGCGCGGCGGCATCGAAGCGGTAGTTCCACTGCGCGAGCATCTTCCCGGCGATCTCGCCGAGCTCGCCGTCTGAGTAGTCGGGGAAGTCGATGTGGTGCGCGATGCGGGACTTCAGGCCGGGGTTCGACTCGAAGAAGCGCTCCATGCGGTCGGCGTAACCGGCGAGCACCACCACGAGGTCGTCGCGCTGGTTCTCCATCACCTGCAGCAGGATCTCGATCGCCTCCTGGCCGTAGTCCTTCTCGTTCTCGGGCCGGTAGAGGTAGTAGGCCTCGTCGATGAAGAGCACGCCGCCCATCGCGCGCTTCAAGACTTCCTTGGTCTTGGGCGCGGTGTGGCCGATGTACTGGCCGACGAGGTCGTCGCGGGTCACCGCCACGACGTGACCCCGGCGCACGTAGCCGAGGCGCTGCAGGATCTGCGCGATACGCAGCGCGACCGTGGTCTTGCCGGTGCCGGGGTTGCCGGTGAAGCTCATGTGCAGCGACGGGGGCTCGGTCGCGAGGCCGATGCGGCGGCGGGCGCGATCGACGAGCAAGAGCGCGGCGATCTCACGCACGCGGCGCTTGACCGGCACGAGGCCGACCAGCTCGCGGTCGAGGCCTTCCAGCACCTCGCCGATGCCGGCCTCGCGGTATTCGGCCGCGAGGTCTACCGTCTCGGAGAGCCCTTCGGGTGAAGCGGGAGGCAGGCCCGCGGCCTGCCGGTCGGCGGCGTTCATCGTGTTGTCTCCTCGTGGGTTGGGGGTGCGGCGCGCCGTCGATGCGGCGCGTTCCTGCACCGGTCAGGCGGTGTAGCGCTGGCCTTCGGGACCTCTCGCGACGGCGTAGCTCTCCAGCGTGTAGCGCACGACCCGCCCTTCGCTTTCCTGGCGTACGAGCCGGAAGCCGGGCTCCTCCGTGGGGCGATTGACGAGGAAGGACATGCGCATCGTCTCCCAGCCGTGGGTCGAGTCGAACGCGTTGACCCGGATGTAGTACTGCGGGTAGGCGGCGCGGCATTCGGTGAGCTCCACCATCACGCCCGCCGGGTCGGCGAGGTCGAACATCGGGTTGCCCCACATCGACCAGTAGGTGTTGCGCGGATGCGGGTCGTCGGTGTATTCGATACTGACCGCCCAGCCCTGGGCGAGGCAGTACTCGACCTGCTTGGAGATCTGCGCGTCGGTGAGGTCGGGCAGGAAGGAAAAGGCGCCTTGGGTGATTCTCATGTCGTGTCTCCTCGGATTCGTTGGCGGTTCAGGCGACGCTCGCGGTCGGCACGAAGTCCGACGTGTCGGTCGAGGTGTAGTTGAAGCTGACCTCGCCCCAGGTATCGAGCGCGGCGCGCAGCGGGGCGCAGTCACGTGCGGCGGCCTTGAGGATGTCCGGGCCTTCGGCGGCGATGTCACGGCCTTCGTTGCGTGCGAGCACCATCGCTTCGAGCGCGACGCGGTTCGCGGTGGCGCCGGCCTGGATGCCCATCGGGTGGCCGATCGTGCCACCGCCGAACTGCAGCACGACGTCGTCGCCGAAGAGGTCGAGCAGCTGGTGCATCTGACCCGCATGGATGCCGCCGGACGCGACCGGCATAACACGGCGCAGGCTCGCCCAGTCCTGCTCGAAGAAGATCCCGCGCGGCAGGTCGACCGCGTTCTTCATCTCGCGGCAGACGTTGTAGTAGCCCTGCACCGTCATCGGATCGCCTTCGAGCTTGCCGACCGCGGTGCCGGCGTGCAGGTGATCTACGCCAGCGAGCCGCAGCCACTTGGCGATCACGCGGAACGAGATGCCGTGGTTCTTCTGCCGCGTATAGGTGCCGTGGCCGGCGCGGTGCATGTGCAGGATCATGTCGTTGGCGCGGCACCAGTTGCTCATCGACTGAATCGCGGTCCAGCCGATGATCAGGTCCACCATCACGATCGTCGAGCCAAGCGACTTCGCGAACTCGGCGCGGGCGTACATCTCCTCCATCGTGCCGGCCGTGACGTTGAGGTAGTGGCCCTTGACCTCACCGGTGGCGGCCGACGCGCGATTGACGCCTTCCATCACGTACAGGAAGCGGTCGCGCCAGTGCATGAAGGGCTGCGAGTTGATGTTCTCGTCGTCCTTCGTGAAGTCAAGGCCGCCGAGCAGCGCCTCGAAGACGACGCGGCCATAATTCTTGCCCGACAGGCCCAGCTTGGGCTTCGTCGTCGCGCCAAGCAGCGGACGGCCGAAGCAGTTCAGGCGCTCGCGCTCGACGACGATGCCGGTCGGGGGGCCGCGGAAGGTCTTCACGTAGGCGACCGGCAGGCGCATGTCTTCGAGGCGCGCCGCCTTGATCGGCTTGAAGCTGAAGACGTTGCCGATGATCGATGCGGTCAGGTTCGCGATCGAGCCTTCCTCGAAGAGATCGAGTTCGTAGGCGACGTAGCAGAAGTACTGGCCCGGCTGCCCCGGAACGGGGTCGACGCGGTAGGCCTTGGCGCGGTAGCGGTCGCAGGCGGTCAGGCGGTCGGTCCACACGACCGTCCAGGTCGCGGTCGAGGATTCGCCCGCCACCGCCGCTGCGGCCTCGATCGGATCGACGCCCTCCTGCGGCGTGACGCGGAACAGCGCCAGCACGTCGGTTTCCTTCGGCTCGTAGTCGCCGTCCCAGTAGCCCATCTGTGCGTACTTCAGCACGCCCGCCCGATAGCGCTGCTTCGGGTCGATGATCGCTTCGGCAGTTTCCAGTGCGCCCATGTCTCGTCTCCTCTCGTTCGGTTCGAAATCCGTTGCCGGTGGATAGACATTAAGGCGATTTGAAAATAAGCTCCAATCGAATAAACACCGATTTTGAGATAAGGAATCCTGATGCGACTCGTTCAGCGATTGAGCATGCGTCAGCTGCGCGCCCTGGTGGCCGTGGCCGACTCCGGCAGCTTCACGGCGGCCGCGCATCTGCTGCACGTGACGCAGCCCGCGGTGTCGATGCAGATGAAGGAACTGGAGGAGGTCGTCGGCGAAGTGCTCGTCGACGGCCGGCGCCAGATCCACCTGACTTCTGCCGGCGAGATCCTGGTGCGGCAGGCGCGCGTCGCGCTCGAAGCGATCGAAATGGCCGAGCTGCAGCTGAAGGCGCAGCGCGACATGCCGGCGGGCACGATCGAGGTCGCGGCGATCACGACGTCCGAGTATTTCGTGCCCTACCTGCTGGCCGAATTCGGGCGCCGCTACCCGGACGTCGGCTTTCGGCTGACGGTCGCGAACCGCGAAGTCGTGCATAAGATGCTGCGCGAGCAGCGCGCCGATCTCGCAATCACCGGCGAGCCGCCGAGCGGACTGCCGCTGCGCCGCATCCCGTTTGCGCCGCATCCGCTGTCCTTCGTCGCGGCACCGGACCACGCGCTCGCCGCCCGAGAGCGAATCCCCCCGAGCGCGCTCGCCGGCGAACGCCTGCTGCTGCGCGAACAGGGCTCCGGGACGCGCGCGCACCTCGAACGCTTCCTGCGCCAGGCGGGCGTCAAGGCCGTGCGCGCCGACGAGATGGGCAGTAACGAGACGCTCAAGCAGGCGGCGATGGCGGGCATGGGGATCGCCTTCCTGTCCCATCAGTGCCTGGCGATGGAGCTTGCCGCCGGGCGCCTCGTGCGGCTGAACGTGCTGGGGACGCCGGTGGTTCGCGAATGGAACGTGCTGGTGCCCGAAGGCCGCGCACCCACGCCGGCGATGGTCGCGCTGCTCGATTACTTCCAGGCCGAAGGCGCCGAGCAGCTGCGGACGCTCGCGGCGTGAGGCGCCTTCCCCTCCCCCTTGCCTTCCCTTACCCGAGCGCCGAAGATCCATCGTCATGATCGCCCGCAAATACCTCTACCTCATCGCCCTCGCCCGCGAAAAGCATTTCGGGCGCGCCGCCACGTGCTGCCACGTCTCCCCCTCGACGCTGTCGGCGGCGATCCGCGGCCTCGAAGACGAACTCGGGGTCGTGCTCGTCGAGCGCAGCCAGCACTTCGCCGGGCTGACGCCCGAAGGCATGTGCGTCGTCGAACATGCACAGCGCCTCGCGGCCGGTGCCGAGGGCCTCAAGCAGGAGATGGCGCGCCTGAAGGGCGGGCTGAGCGGACGCCTGCGCATCGGCGTGATCCCGACCGCGCTGACGGTCGTCGCGTCGCTGACCGCGCCGTTCGCGCGCGAACATCCGCGGGTCGACATCGAGGTGCTCGCGTTGGCGACCGGCGACATCCTCGCGCGGCTGCGGGCCTTCGAGCTCGACGCCGGCATCGTCTATTCGGCCTCGGTCAGCGCTGCGGACCTGCTCGCGACGCCCGTCTGGCAGGAGAACCACGTGTTCCTGACCGCGCCGGGCGGACCGCTCGCGGGGCGCGACGCGGTGAGCTGGCGAGAGGCCTCGCATTTCCCGCTTTGCCTGCTGACGCGCGACATGCAGAACCGCCAGACGATCGACGCGGTGTTCGCGTCGCTCGACTGCCAGCCCAAGGTGAGCCTTGAGACGAACTCGATCATCACGCTGCTCGCGCACGTCTGCGCCGGCCCCTGGGCGACGATCGTGCCGCGCAGCGTGCTCGACCTGATCGGCGCACCGCGCGACGTCGAGGTGCTGCCGCTGACCGACCCCGCGGTCGCGTGGGAGACCAGCGTCGTCACGCTCGCGCGCGATCCCAGCCCGCCGATGGTCGCAGCGTTCGTCGCCGAAGCGCGCAGGCTGGGCGGCGAAGGCTAGCGGTGCGCGCGCCGCCCGGCATTCAGCCATAGATCGGCGCTTGCGCGCCCGCGCCGCCGACCAGCGCGAAGAACTCGCGGCGCGTCGTCGCGTTCTCGCGGAACGCGCCCAGCATGCGGCTCGTGATCATTGCGACACCCGGCTTATGCACGCCGCGTGTCGTCATGCACTGATGCGCCGCCTCGATGACGACGGCGACGCCCTTCGGCTGCAGCACTTCCTGCAGCGTGTCGGCGATCTGCACCGTCATCTTTTCCTGGATCTGCAGCCGCTTCGCGTAGGCATCGACGAGCCGCGCGAGCTTCGAGATGCCGACGACGCGGTGGCGCGGCAGATAGGCGACGTGGGCGCGGCCGATGATCGGGACCATGTGATGCTCGCAGTAGCTTTCGAAACGCACGTCCCGGAGCACGATCATCTCGTCGTAGCCCTCGACCTCCTCGAACGTGCGCGCGAGCAGCGCCTTGGGGTCGACGTCGTAGCCGGCGAAGAACTCCTCGTAGGCGCGCACGACGCGGCGCGGTGTGTCACGCAGGCCTTCGCGCGTGGGGTCGTCGCCGGTCCAGCGCAAGAGCGTACGCACCGCAGCTTCGGCTTCCTTGCGCGTCGGGCGCGGCAAGTCCTTGGCGGCTTTCGTCGTCTTCGCCTGCCGCGGCGGCTTCGCCGTCGATTGGGCGGGGGACGCTGCGGGTTCGATCGAAGGGGTCGGCATCCAGGCGCCGTCGGTGTCGCGCTCGTCAAGCATGTTCTGTCTCCTGCAACTGCGGGTGGGAATGAGGCACGGTGGCCGCTCGTCGGGCGGGCCACTCGGTGAGTAGTTCGGCGGCCGGGGGCCGGCCGAGAAAGGCTTGCGGGCTCGCGCTCGCGCCATAGGCGCCGGACTGGAACACCGCGACGAGGTCGCCGGGTGCGGCAATCGGCAGTTCGATGTCTTCGGCCCAGATGTCGTGCGGCGCGCACAACGGGCCGCACACGGTGACGCGTTCGGTGGGGCGACCGGTGCCACCGACGACAGCAATCGGAAAATGCAGATGGCGCCGACCTTCGAGCGCGCCTGTCGCATGCCAGTGGTGGTGAGCGCCGCCGTCGAGAATCAGGAAGACGCGGCCGCGCGATGCCTTGCGCTCGACGACGCGCGTCAGGTACAGGCCGGCCTCGCCGACGAGATAGCGGCCGAGTTCGAGCGCGAGGCGCGCATCGGGCAGCAGATGCGCGGCCTCGCGGGCAGTCGCCCGCAGCGCGTCGCCAAGGGCCGCGACATTGAGCGGGGCCTCGCCGGGGAAGCACGGGATGCCGAGTCCGCCGCCGAGGTTCAGCAGGCGCACGGGCGCAGGGGCGAAGGGCGCGAGCTCGCAGGCGAGTCGAAGTGTCGCGCGCTGGGCTTCGGCAATCGCGAGCGCGTCGAGGCAACGCGAGCCGGCATAGACATGGAAGCCTTCGAACGCGAGCGGCAGGCGCCCGATCTCGGCAAGCACCTCGGGCGCGGCTTCGCTGTCGACACCGAAGGGGCGCGGGCCTCCGCCCATGCGGGCGTCGGCGGCGAGGCCGAACGGGGGGTTGATGCGCAAGGCGATGCGCGGGCGACGGCCCCGCGCGAGTCGATGAGCCTCGCCGAGCGCCGCGAGCCGCCGCGCCTCTCCGAGCGATTCGACGACGACGAGCGCATCCGCGGCGACGGCGGCTGCCAGGTCCTCGTCGCTCTTGCCCGGGCCGGCAACGCTCAGCGTGTTCCCCGCGATGCCGGCGTCGAGTGCGATGGCAATCTCTGCGGCGGACGTGACGTCGCAGCCGTCGACCAAAGGCCCGACGTGCGCGACGACCGGGGGGTGCGGATTCGCCTTCAGCGCGTACAGCAGCGCGAGTCCCGCCGGCAGCTCAGCACGTAGCGCGGCGATACGGCGTTCGATCAGCGGCGCGGAGGATAGATACAGCGGGGTGCCGTGGCGCTGCGCGAACGCTTCAAGCGCAGACGCGCCAGAGGCGTCCCCGAGCCGCCAGTCCTGCAGCAAGGCGGGGAGGAAGTCCTTCATCGCTTGCCCTCCGAGGGGCTCGCTGCCTGCGCGGACCGGCAATCGAGCGGGTCGGCGCACGCAACGACACCAACACTCGGTCCGCGGTCGGCCGACGAGTAAGCCTCAACGCGCATCGCCAAGCTCCTCGACGATGCGCCAGCCGCGCTCGGCGGCCTCGACCCGCAGCCGCGGATCGGGCCGGACCGCGACTGCTTCGGCGACGCGGGCAAGCAGCGGCAGGTCGCTCGCCGAATCCGAATAGAACGTCGAGTGCGAGAGATCGTCCCACCGGAGGCCGAGTCCCGCGAGCCACGCTTCGACGCGCGAGACCTTCTCGGCGCCATGGCACAACTCGCCCTCGACCTCGCCGGTAAAGCGGCCGTCGCGCACTTCGGCACGGCTCGACAGCAGCTGATCGATGCCGAGCAGGCGCGCGAAAGGTGCGGCGACGAAGTCGTTCGTCGCGGTGACGAGCGCGCACAGGTCACCGCGTTCGCGATGCGACGCGACGAGCGCGCGGGCCGCCGCGGGGATCGTCCCGGCGATGGTCTCGGCGAACGCCCTGCCCCACTCGTCGAGCTCGGCCACCGAAAAGCGCGCGAGCGGCGCCATCGCGATGCCGTGCAGCAGCCGTACCGGCAGTTCGCCGCGCACATAGCGGTGGCAGCCGTCTAAGTAGCGCTCGGCGACCGCCGCTTCGAGCGCGCCGCGATCGACGAGGAAGTGCAGCCAGGCCATCCCGCTGTCGTAGGGGATCAGCGTCAGGTCGAGGTCGAACAGCGCGAGCCGGGGGCCGGATGCGGGCGATCGGGCAGCGGCGCTTCTCATGCCGTGCGCACCGCGCGGCGCGGCGCCTCGTCGGCGGCGTGGTGGCGCCGCTTTGCCGCTCGAGGCACCTTCGCCGGTATGGGTGCCTCGGCACGGTCGACGTGATCGACAACCAGCCCGGTCAGGAAGCGGGCCTTCAGCGCGCACTCCGCGAATTCCTCAGGCGCAGTACTGTCGATGACGATCCCGGCGCCGACGCCCATCTGCCCGCGGCGCAAATGCCCGTGGGCCGCGCCGAGGGTCAGCGTGCGGATCGCGACCGACAGGCAGAAGTCGCCGCACGCGGCGTCGCTGCGATCCGGCCCCGGCGCGTCGATCCAGCCGATGCTGCCGGTGTAGAGCCCGCGCGGCGTGTTTTCGAGTTCGCCGATGAGCTGCATCGTGCGATGCTTCGGCGCACCGGTGATCGAGCCGCAGGGAAAGAGCGCGCGCAGGATCGCCGGGAAGCCGACCTCGTCGGGGAGTTCCGCCTCGACCGTGGAGGTCATCTGGAAGACCGTGGTGTAAGGCTCGATCGAGAACAGCGCCGGCACTCGCACGCTGCCGACCTTCGCGATGCGTCCGAGATCGTTCCGCAGCAGATCGACGATCATCAGGTTCTCGGCGCGGTTCTTGACGTCCTCCTCGAGCTGCCGCGCGAGCTCGCTGTCGACTTCGACGACGGATGCGCGGCGCGAGGTGCCCTTCATCGGACGCGTGACGAGCCGACCGCCTTCGTGGCGCAGGAAGAGCTCGGGCGAGCAGGACAGGATGTGGCTCGCGCCCGGCCCGGGCGGCAGCGCGATAAAGGCGCCGTAGGCGACCGGCTGCCGCTCGCGCAGGCGGCGGTACAGCGACACCGGCGACCCGAAGACGTCGAAGTCGAGGCGGTAGGTGTAATTGACCTGGTAGGTCTCGCCCTCGCCGATCGCGTGGTGGATGCGCGCGATCGCGTCGTCGAAGGCTTTGCGGTCGACGCTCATGCGCGGCGCGAGGATGGTTGCCGGGCCGTCGTGAGCCACGTCGTACGGGTAGCCGGCTCGCCCGTCGGCATCCTGTGCGAGCAGCCAGTCCTCCACCTCTGCGGCCGAGAGCAGCGACAGCTCGGCGAAGATCAACACGCGCAGCGCACCGCCCTGCCCACCCGGCCGGGTATCGATGCGCTGCAGGCGCGCGCCCCATTCGTAATCGGCGAGCACGACGGCATGGCCGCCCGCGCGCTGATCACGCTCGACTGCGCGCCATACGGCATCCAGCGTCGCGGGGTCGTCGCAGCGATGCTCTCGCACGAAGCCGGTGTAGAGCCGGCTCGTCGGGTGGATCGCGGAGGAATTGCAGTCGTCGAGCAGGGCAAAGCAGGCCATGGAGGTCTCCTGCGTAGGTTTGAGGTGAAGCCGACTTTGCCAACTAAGCCAACATTCGGCGTAGTCGGAACCGACCTGGTTGAGCCTCGCTGCGCTCAACCCAGGCGATCGGTTCCGAAGGCCGTGCCGTCGGCCTCGCGTCAGCTCCAGTCGTCCATGTCGTGACGGATGGTGTGGCGGTTCGCGATCAACTCGTCGACGCTCGGCTCGTTGGCGAGCGCGCGGCGGATCGCGAGCTTGGTCGCCTCGTAGTTCGTGCGGTACATGTCCTTCTTGTCGAGCTCGGCATGCGTCGCGCAGCGCGGGTCGATCCACACGAGGCTGATGATGCAGAGGCGGTTCGCCTCGTCGCGCGGGATCACGCCTTCGATCAGGCAATCGACGACTGCGTCGGCAGTGGCCGACTGCACGACGCCACCGAAGAGTTCGATGTTCGCGCTGTCCTTCAGCGTGACTTTCGGGACCATCATCGTCGCCGGGCGGACTAGCTGGTTGCACGCGCGGATCGCGAACATCGCGGTGTGGCCTTTGCTCTGCGCCATCATGTTCGCAAAGGCCTGGCCGACCGGGCCATCGGTGCGGCCGATCAGGATCTCCGGCATCGCGTCGGTGTATTGGCCTTCGGCCGCCAGCATGGTCGCTTCGCCGGCGTGAAAGGTGTAATCGCTCATAACTGCTCCGTTGAAAAAGGGGTTGGGGTTTTGGATTCGGGCTTGGGGTCGGCGGCGGCCGGATCAGGCCGGCAGCAGCCATTCGCCCTTGCCGTCCGCGGCGAGGTCGCCGACGAAACGGCGCGGATGGCTGGCCGCGAGCGCGCCGAACGGGCCGCCGAGCGCGACGAGGCTGCGCGCGAGCAGCGTCCAGATGACTTGCACATCGTGGCCGGTCGGCACGAAAGTCGGCGGCGGCTCGGGCTGCGGTCCGGCGAAGATCAGCGTGCCGCGGCGCATGCCGTAGCCGCAGTGCGCGCCGACCTCGCCCGCGACGGCGATCGTGCCGGCGACGAGCCTTGAGGCGAGGAAGTCGCCCGCGTCGCCGAACACGATCGCGCTCCCGCGCCGCATGCGGTCGCCGAAGCGCGCACCGGCATTGCCGCGCACGAGAAGCAGTCCGCCGCGCATGCCGTCCATGTCGCCGGGCAGCGCGCTCGCCGCGTAGTCGCCGACGTCACCGCGGACCTCCATCCGCCCGCCTGCCATCTCACACGCAGCAAGCATCCCGGCGCTGCCCGTGACGACGATCTCGCCGGCGCGCATCTCGGCGCCGACGTAATCGCCGACGTCGCCCTCGACGCGGATGCGTCCGCCATCCATCCCACGACCGACGCCGTCGCAGCGCGACAGGTCGCCTTCGAAGACGATTTCGGCGCTGTCGGCGGCAAGCGCTTCAACATCGAAGAATTCGCCGAGCGGCAACTGCTCATTGCCGTGCCACAGCATCCTGCGCGCGACCTCGACCGAAGACTCGCCCGCGAGCGAGAGCGGCGTGAGGCCGGCCAACTCCAGCCGCAGAACCGGTTGTGTGCGCAGCCGCAGGCGGAATGCGCCCGTGGCGCGATCGTTCCCGTTCATGAAGCCTCCTTGCCGAGCAGCGCATGCAGCCGGTACAGGTAGGGCCCGAGCTTGCCGCCGTAGTTGCCTGCGGAGATGCGCCGCACCCCGGCCGCCGCACCCCGCCCGACGATGGTTTCGATGCCGATGCGCATCGCCGCGGCGACGTCGCCGTCGGTGAGGCCGTCGATGACGATTTCCATCACGCAGTTGATTTCCTCACCGGGTTCGGCCGCGAGTTCGGTCCGCTTCGCGAGCGGCGTCAGGGCTGGGCAATACGCATCGTTGCTCGACGCCGGCAGCGACGCATACTTGCTGCCGACCTTCGAGCCCGAACGCACCACGCCGCCGGGGAAAGGCAGGATCACGTTCGGCAACGCCCGCATCGCCGCGACCGCGATTTCGGCTGCGCCGAGCGCCGCGTCCGTGTCGCGCGCGAGGATCAACAGGTTGCCGCCGCCGACCGCCTTCACGACTGGCGTCGTCTCCTCGGCGACGAACTCGCCGTCCATCACGGGCACGCGCCAGTAGCGCCGCCCGTCGATCACCTTCGAGATCTGCCAGCCGTCGCCGAAGAAGCGCAGGTTCTTGCCGAGGGCCGCGCGATCCGCGTCGGGCCCGGCGTCGAGCCCGGAAAAAACCGCCGTCGTCGGGCAAGTCAGCACGCACTGCCCGACGCGCCGTTCGATCTGCTTCGCGAGCTCCTTGCCGGACATCGAAAACAGCAGCACCGACACACCCGGACGGCCGTCCGGCGTCTCATCCGAGCCCAGCACCCGCTCGATGCCCGCCTCGCAGCCGCAGGCGATCACCGAGGTCGCGAATCCGGTCAGCGCGACCGCCGCATGGTTCGCCCAGGTCGCGTTGTGCGCGGTGATGACGAGCCGCGTGGCCTTCATCGGAAAGGCCTCGGCGAAGGTATCGTCGATGGTGATGCCGTTGATCTGCATGATCGTCGCGGCGCTCCTCATTTGCGCGCTCATTTCCGGCCTCCACCGTGCATCGGACACTGCAACAGACGTCCGCCGTTCGCGCAGCTGCACAGCTCGTCGCGACCGATCGCAGCATGGCGCCAGCTCGTCGACAGATGCTCGTCGGCGTACTTCGCGAGGTCCCGCTCGATCGCCGGATCGAAGTCCGGCTCCAGGAAATGCGTGCCGCCGACCGGCGTCGCGACGATGCGTCCGTTCCGGGCGACGAGTTCGCCGTCCTTGAACACGTATTCGGGCGTCGCGAACATCGCCTCGCGGTCGGCGTCCTCGCGATACACCGCGATGTCGGCCGCGGCCCCCTCGCCGAGCTGGCCACGGTCGGCGAGCCCCAGCAGCCGGGCCGGCGCCGCGCGCGTCATGATCGCGATCTCGTACAGGCTCAGCTCGCGGCGGATCTCGCGCAGCGGCGCGGCCGCGGCGACCTCAGGGTGCAGCTTCGCGAGCTGCTCATCACGGAAGGACTTGTCCATCAGCAGGCGGATCAGGTGCGGATAACTCGTGAAGGGACCGCCGTTCGGGTGGTCGGTCGTCAGCACGACGCGCCACGGGTCGTCGACGAGCAGGAAGAGCTCCAGCCCGATCGCCCACTGCAGCGCATTGACGAAGCTCTGCTCGCGGTAGCGGAAGGGCACGATGCCGCAGCCGGCGTCGCACTCGATGTCGGCACCGATCCACTTGCGCGGGCTGCCGAAGTCGGCGTTCGCGTGCTGCCGCATCGTGTCGCCGGACGCCGTGACCGTCTGGCCGAAGATGATCTGGCCGACGTCGATGCTGACGTTACGGTTCGCGTTCACCGCGTCGGCGAGCTCGCGCGCCGCCGACGAGAACTTGCGCGAGCCCTCGGTCCCGTAGGCGTGGAACTGCACGTGCGTCAGGTGCGCCGGCAGCCCTTCGAGCGCCGCGATCGTCGCCAGCGTCGAGCCGATGTTGCCGGGCACACCGAGATTGCTCGCATGGATGTGCAGCGGATGCGGCACGCCGAGTTCGTGCAGCGCACGCGCGAGCGTCTGCACGACGTGCCGCGGCGTGATGCGCCAATGCACGTGGTCCTCGTCGACGTCGAGCTTCCTCTGATTGAACTTGAACGCAGAGATGCCACCCGGATTGACGACCTTGACGCCCATCGCGCGCGTCGCATGGATCGTCCAGCCGACGTAGTCGCGGATGCGCTCGAAGTCCTGGCCTTCCGCGAGCATGCGCAGCATCAGCTCGTCGTTGCCGAGCATCACATAGGCGCCATGGTCGAGGATCGGCGTGTCGCCCATCTCCATGTGTGCGTGGCGCGCGTTCGACACCGCCATCGCCGGCTCGAAGGCCGCCGTGTAGCCCATCTCGGCGTAGCGGTAGCCGGTCGCGAGCGTACCCGGCGTGCAGCAGCCGGCGGAGGCGAGTTCCAGCGGATTGTCCGGCGCGCGGTTTGCGCGGTGGTCCTCGGGCAGCAGCATGCGGGCGAGGTTCACCTTGCCGCCGCCGATGTGCGTATGCATGTCGATGCCGCCCGCCATGACGACCATGCCAGAGACGTCGTACTCGCGATCGACCTTCTCGGCCGGATGCAGCGCGACGATGCGCCCGTCGCGCACGCCGATGTCACGGATCTCCCCGTCGATGCCGTTGGCCGGATCGACGACTCGGCCGCCTTTGAGACGCACGGTGCTCATCGCGCACCCCCTTCCGAGCTGACGACAGACAGCGCCGCGGCAATGTCGGCAGCGACCTCCGCAACGCCGGGCAGTGTGTCCTCGTAGATCGGCGCGAGCGGTAGCACGATGCCGCCGTCGGCACGGAAGAGATGCCCGGCCGAGCCGATGCCCGGCGTCGACACCGGAATGAAGACGGTATTCGGCCGCGTCGCGGCGGTTTCGAGCCCCGGGTGGCCGAGCACGACGAGCGGCAGGTCGGTGGCCGGCGGCGCGAGCTCGGGCGAGAACGCCGACACCCACAGCAGCGCGTCGACCGTCCTGCCCGCGAGGAGCTGCGCCGTCGCATAGCGCTGCGGCTCATGCACGAGCCCGCGGCGGTGCACGCCGGTGCGCAGCGGCAGGCCGGACAGCCAGGTCGTGACCTGATTCGCCGTGTAGCCGCCATCGCCGCCGCCGAGGCAGAAGGCCGCGGCGCGCGTCGTACGGTTCAGTGTATTGACGATGCGCTGGATCGTCTCGGCGACGAGCGCGCCGTGCGCCGGCAGGCTCGCGGATTCCCAGACGACGACGGTGTAGCGCGCGGTCAGCATGCGGGCGACGAGCGCCTCGATTGCCGGATCGCTGCCGGCCAGGCGACGGCCCGCGAGCCGGGCGGCGAGGAGTGCGGCGGTGTCGAAGACGTCACCGGCAAGCCCGATCTCCTCCGTCGTGCAGGCGCCGAGTCCCGACGCGGAAGCCGCTACTCGGGCACCGACGAAGACGACGTGCCGCTCGGGCGCATCGACCGCCGGGGCGGTGCGGCGGAAGAACTCCGGATAGTGATCGGTCGCGTTCGTGCCGAGGCAGACCACAAGGTCGGCGCGGTTACGGATCTCGGCGAGCGTCGTGTAGAACACGCCGCGGTCCTGCAGCGCGCGCGTCGAGTGCATCAGCGCGTCGCCGTTCGCGTGGTCGAGGATCGCGCCGCAGCCGTTGGCGAGCCGGTAAAGCGCGCGCATGCCGGCGACGTCGGTCGCGAGCCCCGCGAAGAGCGGCTGACGGCTCGCGGCGAGGATTGCGGCGGCGGCAGCGACGGCGCCTTGGTGGTCGGCAGGGCGCCCGTCGATCCGTGCCGTCGCCGACGACGGCCCGGCCGCGAAATGGGACAGCGCAGCGGCCGCACGCGGGCAGTCGCTTCCGACCAGCGTCGGTCGGGGAGCGGCTTCGACCGAAAAGCCGTCGCAAGACAGCGGGCAGAACGGGCAAGTCCAGGACCGGCCCGTCGCGGCGGTGGAAGATGAGGAGGCGGTGGTGGCAGTCATGGTCAGAGCTAAGGCAAGCGATATGCCACCCATCCGCTTCCCTGCGACGACGCGGTCTGCACCGCCGAATCGGTACCAATGCGCCACCTGGCTCAACAGTGTGTCAGCGCCGCCCACGGCGGCACGGGACACTGTGTCACGCAAAGCCCGGACCACCGACACCTTGGCCCACGACATCCCCGCCGCCCCTGCCATTGCGGCGGCTGGCACGAATCCTGAGAGGCCAAGGCCCGTCCGGTCCGAATCGCCATCGTCGCCATGTCCGTCTGCCGTCTCGCAAGCTGCCTCCCGCGCCGCACCGTCGCCCGCCGCACCGTGCTGGCACTGGCCGCGTTCGCGCTGCCGGCGGGCGCGGCGCCGACCGCGTACATCACGAATCAGGGCTCGCACGACCTCAGCGTCATCGACGGCGAGCGCCTCGCGGTCGTCGATCGGATCGCCGTCGGACGCTCTCCCGCGGGGATCGCCGTCAGCACGGCAAGCGGCAAGGCCTTCGTCAGCAATCCGGACAGCGCGACGGTCAGCGTCATCGACCTCGCCTCCCACCGCGTCACTGCGACGATCCCGATGGAGGGCGTGCCGCTCGGCATCGCCACCTCGCCCGACGGCAGCCGCCTCTACGTCGCCGCCTGGCAGACCGACCGGCTGAACGTGTTCGCGACCGACGACTACCGGCGCCTCGCGAGCATCGCTGTCGGCCGCTCGCCCGCCGGCATTGCCCTGTCGCCCGACGGAGCAACGGTCTTCGTTGCCAACCGCGACGACGACACCGTTGGGGTCATTGACGCCGCGACACTCACGGTCACGCAGACCATCCCCGTCGGCCGCCATCCCTTCGCACTCGGCGCGAGCCCCTCGGGCCGGCATCTGCTCGCACTCAACGTCTATGGCGACGACGTCACCGTCATCGACGCGCAAGGCCGCACCCCGCTCGCGACCCTCGCGGTCGGCCGCGCCCCCTACGGCGTCGCCTTCGACGACACCGGCCGGCGCGCCTTCGTGACCAACCAGCAGGCGGCGAGCGTGTCGGTGATCGACCTCGACGCCGAGCCGCCCCGCGTCGCCGCGACCTGGACGACCGCCGAATACCCCGAAGGCATCGCATACGACGCCGGCCGGCTGTGGGTCGTCGGCTGGATGGACGACGTTGTCGCGATCCATGACATCGCCTCCGGCCAGCGCCTGCGCGACGTCGCCGTCGGCCGCAATCCGCGTGGCTTCGGCGCCTTCCTCGCCACGACAAGCCGCAGCGAGGCCGCCCGATGACGCCGCTCGCCCGCCCCACGCCCCACGCTCACCCTCTCCCTCTCGGCGACCGACCGCAAGCGCGGAACGGCTGCGCCCTCCCCTGCCCGCCCATCCCTTTCCGGGCAGGGGAGTTCTTTTTATTCCCTTCCTGGAGCGACACCATGATGCGCAAGACACTGATCGCCGCGACGCTGCTATGCGCTGCCACCGCCGCCTGGGCCCACGGCCCGACGCGCCAGAAAGTCGCCGAGACCGTCACCATCGCGGCGCCGCCGGAAGCCGTATGGGACCGCCTCAAGGACTTCGCCGCGATGCAGAACTGGCATCCGGCTGTCGAATCCTCGCAGGCGACCGCCGGCAACGAGGTCGGCTCCGTGCGCACGCTCAACCTGAAAGGCGGCGGCAAGGTCGTCGAGGAGCTCACGCGCTACTCCGCCGAAGAACACCGCTTCGGGTACAAGATGACCGACCCCGGCCCGATCCCCGTCACGAACTACAGTTCGACGCTGAGCGTGACGCCCGGTGACGGCGGAACGAGCGTCGTCGAGTGGAAAGGTGGCTTCTATCGTGGCGACCCGAACGGCAATCCGGCTCCCGAACGTAACGACGACGCCGCGATAGCGGCCATCACCGGCATCTACAAGACGGGCCTGGACAACCTGAAGAAACTTGCCGAAGGCAAATGAACGCATCCGCGCCCCTCGGGAGCCGAGGGCGCGGAACAGCGGCTTTCCCGGCCTGAGGGGTCATCCAAACGAATTCCTTCTTGCCGCATCACAGCGCCTTGCGCGTTCGCAGACGCACGGCAGCGCCGCATCGATCGTCTTCGACGCGTTCAATCGCTTCAAACCCGCAGGGACGATGGAGCGGTTCTACCGCCGTCGTGGCCGTCAGCTCGACGGCCCGAAAACCCTCCCTCCTCGCAGCCGCCTCGCGGCGCCTCCCTCCTACAGCACGGGACATAGGGATCACGTATCCGGCGGTTCATTGATTGACGGTTCATCTCACGCCGTCATTATGACTTTTGCCTTAGATCAACATGGACGCCAGGCGCAATTTGTATCATGACATTGCCGCTACTCGACGAGACTCGAAGGCGTCCACGGATTCCGGGGCGATCGGCGGGCAGGATAAAAGTCCCGCCTTCACTGAAATCAATGGGAAGCCATGGATGCGTTGATCACACCGTTCCGCGATGCACTCGTAACACTCGATCGGAACGGTGCTGAGAGGATCTTCCAGCAAGCCTTGGCCTCCCAATCCCCGCTCGCCGCGGTCGAGCAGTTGGTGGTGCCGGCCCTGGAATTGATTGGCCAGGACTGGCACGAAGGAAATATCGCGCTGTCGCAGGTGTACATGAGCGGACGGGCGTGCGTCGAACTCGTCGAGCGCGTGCTGCCGCCGGGCGACCCGGCCCGCAAGAACCCGCTGCCATCGGCCATCGTCGTACTCAATGACAATCACATGCTCGGCAAGCGCATCGTCTATTCGGTCATGCGCGCGAGCGGACACCCGCTGCTGGACTACGGCCGCCTGGATGTCGAGCGACTGGTCGAGCGCGCGTTGGCCGACAAGATCCGCGTGTTGCTGATTTCGGTCCTGATCCTGCCTTCCGCGCTCAAGATCAAGGAAGTCTGCGCCCGGCTGAAGGCGAGCGGTGCAGACGTCAGGGTCCTGGTCGGCGGCGCGCCCTTTCTGTTCGACGACCAGTTGTGGCAGGAGGTGGGCGCCGATGCCGTGGGCTATAGCGCCGCCGAGGCCGTCGCCATCGTCGACCGCTGGATGGATGAGATGCAATGAATTCCATGCAGCGCACGCTGACCGCACTGAGTCAGCAGGAACCCGACCGCGTACCGCTCTTCCTCCTCACCACGCTGCACGGCGCGAAGGAACTCGGCATGTCGATCGAGGAATACTTCAGTCGCGCCGAGCACGTCATCGAGGGCCAGTTGCGTCTGTGGCGGAAATATCGCGCCGATTGTCTCTATGGCTTCTACCATGCCTCGATCGAAATGGAGGCGTGGGGCGGCAGCACGATCTACCTGCCCGACGGCCCGCCGCAGAACGGGCGGCCGGTCATCGTCAGGCGCGAGGATATCGATGCGCTGCAGGTGCCCGATATTGCCGTGGCGACGGGCCTGCAGCGGGTGCTGGCCACGCTGCGCGGCCTCAAGGCGGCGGTGAGCGACACGGTGCCGATCATCGCCGTGGCGATCTCGCCGTTCTCGCTGCCGGTGATGCAGATGGGCTTCGACAAGTACATCGAGCTCATCTACGAAGACCCGGCGCGCTTTGAAAAGCTGATGGACGTCAACATCGCATTTTCCGTCGCCTGGGCCAACGCCCAACTGGCGGCAGGTGCGACCGCGATCTGCTATTTCGACCCGCTGTCCTCGACCACCAACCTCCCGGCCGAGCTCTATTCGAAGACCGGCCAGCGGGTCGCCAAGCGGGCGATTGCCCAGATCAAAGGGCCGACCGCAACGCACATGGCCTCGGGACGCTGCCTGCCGATCATCGGCGACATTGCCGAGACGGGGACTGCGATCGTCGGCGTCAGTACGCTGGAAAACCTCGCCGATCTCAAGGCGGCTACCGGCAAACGGGTCAGCCTGCTCGGTAATCTGAATACCGTCGAGATGCGGCGCTGGACGCCCGCGCAGGCCGAACTGGAGGTGAAGCGCGCGATCGCAGCCGCCGGGCGCGGGGGCGGCTTCCTGCTCGGCGAGAACCACGGCGAGGTGCCATGGCAGGTACCCGACGAGGTGCTGCTCGCCATCGGCGACGCCGTCGAGCGCTGGGGGCGCTATCCCCTCGACTGGGTCGCCGAGTGGACCGACAGTGCCTGAAAGCCGATCTCCGATGGCCGGCAAACTCTGCCTTTTCTATTGCCACACCTTCCACCCCGAAGTCGCAGCGGCCATCGCCGAAGAGGGCTGGGACGACGTCGTCCCTGTCGCCTTTCCAGCTCGTTGCGGGCGTCCGCCGCTGAATTGGGACGAACTGCGCCCGCTGTTGCCGGACGGGAGCACCCAGACTCTCGTGCTCGGCAGCGCCTGCCTGCATGGGCTGGGCGCGCCGCCCGCCGGCTTTCAGACGGCCCGCATCCTCTCCGCGAAGCAGTGCTTCCACTGGGTTGCCGGGGAAACCCTGGTGGATGAAACCATCAGTGCCGGCGGCTACTTGATGACACTGTCCTGGCTCGCCGACTGGCGCGGTCGGATCCGTGCGCTGGGCTTCGATCCCGACAATTCCGTCGAGCTCGCAGACTTCTTCCGTGAATCCGCCAGCGCAATGGTCCTGCTCGACACGGGACGGAGTTCACACCACGACGCCGACACCGACGCCCGGTTGGCCGAGCTGCAAGCGACGGTGCAGTTGCCGGTCCGGCGCATCGCAGTCGGGCTCGAGACCCTGAGACTGAAACTCGCCAGGCAGGTACTCGAATGGCGGCTCGCGCAAGAGCAGCAGGCCCGCAGGGAATACGCGCAGCGCCATGCCAGAGAACTGGCGGATCACCTCGCCTCCATGGACATCCTGGTGCGCCTGGCGAGGACGCAAATTGAAACGGAAGCGATCATAGCGATCGAGGATCTCTTCCGCGTGCTCTTCGCACCGGGCGCGCTTCATTACCTGCGCATGGTGAACGACGTCCCCGTGCCGGACGGGCAGATTCCTGCCCCGCTGATTGACGCCATGTTGGCCCTGCGCGGTAGCCACGCCCGGAGCCCCGACGGCCGAGGCTTTCTCCTGCGCATCGCCAGCGGCGAGGAAACGCTGGGCGTCATCGCCCTCGAGGAGGTCGCCTCCTCGGAATGGAACGAGCACTCCCTCAACATCGCACTGGCCCTCACCGGCGTCTGCGGCCTGGTGATCGACAACGCGCGCAATAGAAAGCGCCTGATCGAGTCCGAGAAGATGGCCGCGCTCGGCGTACTCATTGCCGGCGTCGCCCACGAGATCAACACCCCACTCGGTGTCGGGCTGGCGGCTGCCAGCACGCTGCGTGAACGCTCCCGTCATCTCGCCGGGCATTTCGCTGCGCGCACGATGACGCACTCCGAACTGACCCAATACCTCGAGACGGCCCAGGCCGGTACCGATCTGCTGTGCCAGAATCTGGAGCGGATCGGCGACCTCGTCGATGCCTTTCGCCAGGTGGCAGTCGATAGCAAGACGCCGGACAAGACGCGGTTTCGCCTGTGGGAGTGCCTCGACGACGTGATTCGCAGCCTCGGCGACCAGCTCGTCGCAGCCGGCATCCCTGTGCACATCGACTGCGATCGGGGGCTGGAAATCGAAGGCGTCGCCGGCGATTGGGTCAGCATCTTCGTAAACCTGGTCGTCAACTCCCTCAAGCACGGCTTCAAGGATTCCGGCCAGGGCAGCATCGCCATGCGCATCGTCAGCGATGCAAAACGACTGCGGGTGGATTACCGAGACGACGGTGCGGGCATGGACCCGACGACGCTCGCCCGCATCTTCGATCCCTTCTTCACCACCGATCTCCAGCGCGGCATGGGGCTCGGCATGCACCTCGTATACAACCTGGTCACGCATCGCATGGGCGGCAACATTCAATGCGACAGCCGACGCGGCCAGGGGGTTCACTTCGTCATCGAGATTCCCCAATGAGCGCCCCTGACAATTTTGCCGACCTGTTCGCGCCCGAGTTGCCCGAGCCCGAAGGGCTCGCCCGGCCGCCGTGGAAGGTGCTGATGGTCGATGACGAGCCGGCGATTCATGCGGTACTACGCCTCGCGCTGCAGAATATCGTCATCGACGGGCGCGGACTGCAATTGCTGGAAGCGCGATCCGGCGATGAAGCCAAGGCCCGCTTGGACGAACACCCAGACATCGCGCTCGTCCTTCTCGACGTCGTGATGGAAACAGAGCACGCGGGTCTCGACCTCGTGCGCCACATCCGCGAGGAACTTTCCAACCGCTGGATGCAGATCGTGCTGGTCACCGGGCAACCCGGCTATGCGCCCCAACGCGAGGTGATTACCAACTTCCAGATCGACGGCTATCGCCTCAAGTCGGAACTGACCGCCGACAAGATCTTTGTGTCGGTCTATGCCGCGTTGCGCACGCATCAGGCGATGCTTGACCTGGAGCAGCAGCGTCAGCAGTTGGCTCAGGTCGGAGCGGAACTCGAGCAGCACCGACGGCACCTGGAAATGCTGGTCGAACAACGCACGACCGATCTCGCCGCGGCGACGAAGGTGGCGGAGGCTGCGAGAATCGATGCCGAACGGGCGAACAACAGCAAGTCCCGTTTCCTGGCCGCGGCCAGTCATGACCTGCGACAGCCGCTTTCGGCCCTCAACCTCTACATCGATGTCCTTCGGGCCAAGAGCTCTGCCGCCGACCGGCCGTTGTTGGTCAATCTGAAAGAATGCGTCGCAAGCCTGAACGTATTGCTGACCGACCTGCTCGATCTCTCCAAACTCGACGCGGGTGTCGTTACGCCGAGCATCGTCGATTTTCCGATCGCCGATATCCTGAGCAATCTGCAATCCGTCCATGCCCCGGACGCGCAGTTGAAGGGTTTGCGCCTTCGTTGCGTCGAATCCGGCCTGACCGTCCGCACCGACGCGGTCATGTTCCGGCGAATGGTCTGCAATCTGGTCTCGAACGCGATCCGATACACCGAGCGTGGCACGGTGCTGATCGGCTGTCGGCGGCGGCACGGGAAAACCTGGGTGGAGGTGTGGGATACGGGAATCGGCATCCCTAAAGCCAAGACGAAAGAGATCTTCGAGGAGTTCAAGCAACTCGACGAAGCGCGGACTCGCGGCAGCGGCTTGGGCCTCGCGATCGTCGACAGGTCGGCGAAGCTGCTCGGTCTTGACGTGCGGGTGCGATCGACCCCGGGCCGGGGATCGATGTTCGCGATCGAAGCACCGATCGGCGTCGAGGCGAGCCTGCGGCCCCTGCCGCCAGCCGGGCACCGCTCGCTTCGCATCGCCTTGGTGGAAGACAACGAACACGTTCGCCAGGCACTCGATCTCGCGTTGCGCGCCGCCGGGCACGAGGTCGTGTCGGCTGCGGACTGCCGCTCGCTTCTCGCCCGCTTCGACTGCTGGACCCCCGACGTCCTGATCTCGGATTACCGGCTGTCGGGCGGGGAAACCGGATTCGACGTGATTACGCGCGTTAGGGCCGAGTTCGGCGAGAATCTTCCGGCGGTTCTCATCACCGGCGATACCGATCCGAATTTGATCCGCAGCATGGCCGGCCGCGGCGTTGTTGTGCAACACAAGCCGCTGCAGATCGACGCCCTGCAAGCCTGCATCCAGGGGATGGCGGTCTAACCGAAAGGTGAAAGGACGGCGAAGCAAGTTCGTATGCGCCCATAAATAGACTTGTCTTGCTGCACCGCAACATCTGCGCGTAACATGTGGGGGTTCAAGATTGATTCCGCGGATAACAAGTGTGCCGTACAAGGGCACGCCGCAACCCCGGCCAACCTTTTATGACCTGAAAGGAGCCCCCCATGAAACTGAAACCCGCTATCGCTCTCGGCGCCGCAGCGCTGTTGGCCGCCAGCTTCGGCGCCCTGGCCGAGCCGACCGACGACGCCCCCTACGGCAAGCACCTGACCTCGACCGAAGCCGTCGCGCAGTCCCGCGCGGGCTCCTTCGACGTCTACATCGATGCGCCGACCGGCTTCGCGTTCGTGCATACGCCTACGGGCTGGACCTTCACCCGCAAGGTGCAGGACGACTCGCCGGTGCTCGCCGAACTGCGCGCCCGAGACAGCCGCGAATTGCTGACAAGCGCCGCGCTCTCCGAGCAGTGAGACAAAGGCCGCGATCGCGGCCTTTTTTCTATTCCGCCGAATATCGCACGCCGACACCGCCGGCCGTTTCCCGACCCGGATCGCCTAGGCGGCCGTCGCGTCGCCGCATCGAAATCCGCCCGTTCGAGCGCGAGGTAGCGGTAATGCACGTTCTGCCGATGAACCTCTGCGTAGCCCGCCCAGCCTGCATAAGCAGGTAGCGCTGCAACATCTACCGACTCGGATAGGCTCGCCCCGTTCGCGTACAAGCGGCGCACTTCGGCGTCGAGCGCGACGAGATATGCGCGAAGCGCCGCGACGGCCTCGACGGTGACGACCGGCCCGTGCCCGGGCACGATACGTCGCACCGGCAAGCTCACGATCCGGTCGAGCGCGGCGACCCAGCCGTCCAAGTCCGCGTCCCGGAGCATCGGCACGCGATCGACCGCGATGAGCCCGCCCGCGTAGAGCGTGCCGCTCGCGCGATCGAGCACCGCCAGATTGCCGGGCGCACTCGCCCACCCAAAATCGAGCACTTCGACTTGTCGCCCGCCGAGATCGACCGTCCAGCCCCCCTCGCCGCCGCTGTCCGGCACCGGCACGCGCGTACCGGCCATCGCGTCGGCGCCGTACGACTCGATTGCGTGCTCCAGGCAGGTGTGGCAGCGCTGGGCGATGAGCGTTGCGCAGTGCGGATGAGCGACGACTCGGATGCCGGCGTCCTGCAACGCTGTGGCGCCGAACAGGAACTCGGGCAACGGATGCGAGATCAGCGCGAGCCGCGGTGGGCGGTCGGTCACGCGCCGCTGTGCGGTGAGGACCGCATGCCCCTGGCGGTACGACGCGCCGGTGTCGAAGAGCAGTGCGGCATCCTCGCCGACCAGCAGCCCGACATTACCGACTTCCGCAGGCACGCCTTCGGCGGCCAGCGCCGCGCCGGACAGCACGTACGCGCCGGGCGCGACCATCTCGAACTCCGCGGCGCCGGCGGCTACGACCGGCATCAGCAGAGCGGCCAGCCAGAGCCACGACCCCGCCCAGGGACGTTTCATACCGCCGCCACCAGTCAGATTCCGTCGGCGCGCGCAGTCACCGGAACGCGGCTTTCGAAACTCCGGTCGTCGGTGTCGACGACTTCCGCCGCGAGTTCGCCACCGCCCTCGCCGCGGAACATGAAGCGGAAACTCGGATTCTCGCTGATCGAAAAACCCACCTCGGCCACGAGCACCGGGCGGCCGCGATACTGCACCGTCACCTGACGCACGAAATGCGGCTTCGGGTACAAGCGCGTGATCTGGTCCATCGCCAGACCCGACGTGTTCGGGTGGCTGATCATCAACTGCGCGCGCCGCCACTCGCCGCCCGCGTCGTCGACTTTTAGCCGCATGCGGCCGAGATTCGCCGCTGCGGCGGCCGGGTCCTTGCCCGCCGGTGCCGAGCAGCCACCGGACGCCTTCACGAAGCGGGTCGCCATGTACAGCGAGCCGTCGTCGAGCTCGGCGATCGCGCGCACGAAGCCGTACTGTTCGATCCGCACGCGCGTCTCGACATCCGCACGCCCGCTCTCCAGGCCGAAGTGCAGCGTGGCGGCGACGGGAGACGGGTTGCCGTCGATCACGAGCCACACGGTCTTCACGTGATGCGCGGCGGATGGGTCCAGCCGGCTGCGGACGGCAATCGGCACGATCGCGGCATCCGCGGCGCGCGCAGGCGCTTCGAGCGCGAGCGTGTCCTCGTCCGCCACGGCGATCGGACGGGCACCGAACAGGGCCGCGCGCAGTTGCCGCCAGACGGCGTTCGCTTCGGCGTCGTCCTCACCCGCAAACGCCGACCCGCTCGCAGCGAAGCAGCACACGAGAATCCACAGCAAGGGTCCAAGCATGGCCGCTACTCCCATTCGAGTTCCGCATACGCAGCGGTGAGATTGCGCCGGTGATAAGCGTCGGCGAGCGCCCAGCCTTTGGCATCGGCCGGATCGGCGGCGTCGACGGTTTCGCCCAGCGTCTTGCCGGCCGCGATCGCCTCGCGCACGCGGGTCACGACCCGTCCGAGATAGCGCGACTGCGCATCGAGAGTTGCCGGCCAGGGCGGCGCGATGCGGCCGTGCCCGGGAACAACCCGCGACACTGGCAACTCGCGCAGCCGCGCGTCGACCTCGATCCAGCCCTTGATGCTGCCGTCGACGGACGGGATGCGCTCCTCGAACAGCAGATCGCCGAGCCACAGGGTGCCACTCGCCTCGTCGAACACCGTCAGGTCGTTGTTCGTGTGCGCTGTCGGCCAACGCTGCAGCACCAGCGTGCGGCCGCCGAGATCGAGCCGCAGGCGGTCGTCGACGAGCAGGTCCGGCGTGACGACGCGACTGCCGGCCGCCGCATCTCCGAGCGCGTCGGCAAGCCGGGCCTCGTAATGGCCGGCACGCGCGGCAAGGGCCTCCGGCAGGCTCGCGGCGCCGACGAAGCGGGTGCCGCCGCCGGCGAACGCGGCGTTGCCGAACACGTGGTCCGGGTGCATATGCGTGTTGATCACGTAGCACACCGGCCGGTCGGTCCTCCGCCGTACCGCGGCCGCAAGCGCCTGACCGACCGCGAGGCTGCCGCCGGTGTCGATCACTGCGACGCAGCGCTCGCCGACGACGAAGCCGATGTTCGCGATATCGCCCAGATTCGCTCGCGAGGTCTCCTCGTGACGACCGACGTGGACGAAGAAGCCAGGCGCGGCCTCGACGAGTTCAAACGGGGGCTCGTCACCACCCCAGGCGAACCCGATCGACGACAACGCAGCGCAGGCCCACGCCATGAGGCGGCGGGCCGCGGCCACAGCGCGCGGCCTCAAGCTCCCATCAGGCACGCCTTGCGCGCCTCGGCCTGCATGGCGCGGAACTTGGACGCCATCTCCTTGCCGGCAGTGTAGGACCGCATCGTCTCGCCGCGCTCGCCACCGATGCTCAGCGCATTGGCCGAGGTCGAGTACTCGACGTACTGGTCGTACGGCAGCCGCTGCGCGATGGAGTCGATCATGCAGGTGCACTTGTAGATGTTCTCCTGCGCCGGCCCGTGCGCGTCGCGGGCACAGCCGAGCACGTATTCGACGCGGTCGAGCGTCGGGTAGTCGTTCGCGGTCGCGGCGACGGCCGCCGGCGCCCAGGGCACGAGGCCGCAGGCGAGTGTGCAAAGCAGTTTCCTGATCATCGCTATTTTCCCTCCGTCATGTAGCCCGGTGCCTGCCGCGGCCCTTCGTCCCCGCCCTTGCCGCCGGCTTCGCTGCGAAGCGTCACGACTTCTTCGATTAGCGGCTGACCGCCGGCCGCCGGGGCGACCTGCGTGCTCAGCTCGTACACGCCGCCGGGCACCTGTGGCGACAGCGTGAAGCGATAGGTCTTGCTCCCCATTCCTCGCATGCGCTCCTGCTGCGTATCGGAGACATACGGTCGGATCTCCACGCGCGTCGCGGGCACCGTCTTGCCGCCGTAGCTGACGACGACGTTCGACACTTGCGCGCCTTCAGCGAGCGCGAGGCGGATGCGATGGCGGAAGTAGTTCTCCTGTCCGCCGAGGCGGCGGTGCATGTCGCGCACGTCGGCTTCGAGGAAGTACAGGATCAGCGGATTGCTGACCGGATGCTCCACGTCGGGCAGCACGAGATGGCGCTCGCCGTGCAGATACTCGACCTGCACGGCGAGCTCCTTCCGCTCGTCGCGGCGCGCGTTGAGAACCACCTCGTCATCGACGTCCGGCTGGCCGGCCTCCGTGCGGCGGTAGCGGTAGTGCAGGCTCGCCGTGGCCGGCAGGTTGTCGAGATGCGCGTCCTCGAACACCCGCTGCTCGGCCTCGGAGATCGGCGCGGCGGTCTCGACCGCGGACGCTGCCGGCCCCGCGAGCAGCGCAGCGACCAGCGGGAGCGGCCACAGCAAGCGTCGCATCATCGTTCGCTCACCGCGACGCGACCGCGTGCCGCACCGGCTCGGGCGAAGCGAGCGGCAGCACCACTGGCTGCGTGATCAGCGGCACCCCGTACTCCTTCAGGATGTTCGCGATCTCGGCCTGGTTCTCGTCGATCAGCGTCTCGATCTGCTGCTTCCACGCCTTCTCGCCGAAGCGCACGCCCATCGCCATCTCGTAATCGAACTTGACGCCCGGCTCGGACGCGAGCGGCACCACACGCAGCCCCGCATCCTTCGCCTGGCGCACCGTGTAGCTGCCGATCGGCCCCCACATTACCGCGGCGTCGATCGCGCCACTGGCGAGGTCGCGCGCGATGAGCTCGCCGGGAACCTCGCCGGGATCCGGATTCATCGTCTTGTACGGAACACCCGAATCGACCAGCTCGTGGCGCGCGAGCCACGCGGAACCGGGCGAACGGTCGAACACGGCGATCTTCAGGTGGGCGAGCTTGTCCGCGGGCAGCGCGAGGAAGTCGTCTTCGCTACGTATGCCGTCGAGCCCCCTTCCAGGCGCCAGCACCAGCACATAGGTCGAGCGGTAATAGGCCTTCGTCGACAGGACCTGCCCGAACTCGGCCGGCACGCCCATGACGATATCGCAGGGATAGTCCTTGCCCGGGAGCTTGTAGCGCAGCGTGTTGCGCACGAAGCCGAGCCGTTGCGGGAAGGTGTAGGTCTCGACCGGCAGGCCGAGCTTGGCGGCGAAGAGCGCGGCGATCTTGTCCTCGAAGCCCTCGCCGCGGGCATCGGTGAACGGGGGGTTGTTCGGGTCCTTGCAGACGCGGAAGGCCTTGCGCGACGGAGCGTCTTCGGCGGACGCCGGGACCGCGGCACCACCGAGCGCAAACGCGAGGAGCAGGCACAGGCTGCCACGCAGCCATGACGGGGAGGACGGTGAGCGCGTCATGATGCTACTGCTCGATTTCGACAACTTTTGCGCGCGTGATCGCACCATCCGAGCGCCCCTTCAGGTAGGCGTAGAGCTGGTCGATGTGCTCGGTCACCTTCGTGTTTTCGCCGAAGCTCGGCATGCCCTTGGCCATGCGCCCGCCAAGGACGGTGGTCTTGAACTCTTCCGGGGTCAGCACCTTCAACCGTTCGATCAGCGACGGGCCGACCAGGCCTTCCTGGTTGGGGCCATGGCAGCGGTCGCACGCCGCCGAGCGCCAGGTGCGGAAGCCCTGCATCGTGTTCGCGTCGACCTTGTAGCCTTCGACGACCGTATACAACGGGCCTTCGCTCAGCGCCGTCGCGGGCACGGCGACGCTTGCCAACAAAACCGTGAGCGAACAAAGAAGTGCGGGTTTCATCGAGTGTCTCCTCCGATATCGAAGTCTCTGCGCCCTGCCCGGCCCCGATCGCAGGCCGGGCGGGCGTCTGGTACGACGAGTTTGATGCCGTCTTAGTCCGGCAGCGCGAACACCGTGAGCGAGCCGCCGAGTGCCGTGTGCTTCTGCAGGTCACGATAGCCGCCGACTGCACCGAGGCCGTCGTTGTCCTTCTCGAGACCCGCCGCCATGCCGATGCCGGCCCAGCCGCCGATGCCCGAATACACGCCGACGTACTGTTTGCCCTGGTGCATGTAGGTGAACACGTTGCCGATGATCCCGGACGGGGTCTTGAACTTCCACAGCTCCTTGCCGTCCTTCAGGCTTACGGCCTTCAGATAGCCTTCAAGCGTGCCGTAGAAGATCACGTCGCCCGCGGTCGTCAGCGCGCCGCTCCACACCGAGAACTTCTCGGGCTTGGACCAGGCGATCTTGCCCTTGCCGGCATCCCACGCGATGAAGTTGCCCATGCCGCCATGACTCTGCGGCGCCGGGTACATCGCGAGTGTCGCGCCGACGTACGGCTGGCCGGCGGTGTATTCGACCTCGAACGGCTCGTAGTCCATGCAGACGTGGTTGGTCGGCACGTAGAACAGGCCCGTCTTCGGATCGAAGGACGCGGGCTGCTGGTCCTTGGAGCCGAGCGCCGCGGGGCAGACGCCCTTGGTGTTGACGTCGGGACCGTTCTGCTGCGTGCTGTACTTCGCCACGACCTGCGGCCGCCCGGTCTTCATGTCGACGTGCGTCGCCCAGTTGACCGCCGGATCGAACTTCTCGGCGACGAGCAGCGCGCCGGTCGTGCGATCGAGCGTGTAGGCGAAGCCGTTGCGGTCGAAGTGCACCAGCGCCTTGGTCTTCTTGCCCTTGACGTCGATGTCCGCGAGGATCATCTCGTTGATGCCGTCGAAGTCCCACTCGTCGTGCGGCGTCATCTGGTAGACCCACTTCACCTTGCCGGTGTTGAGGTCGCGCGCCCAGATGCTCATCGACCACTTGTTGTCGCCCGGCCGCTGCGAGGGGTTCCAGGTGCTCGGGTTGCCGGTGCCGTAGTAGACGAGGTTCAGCTCCTTGTCGTAGCTGTACCAGCCCCAGGTTGTGCCGCCACCGGTCTTCCACTGGTCGCCCTTCCAGGTCTTCAGCGACGAGTCCTTGCCGACCGGCGCGAGCTTGCCGTCGGTCCAGGTCACCGTCTTGTCCGGGTCCATCAGCATCTCTTCGTCCGGCCCGTTGCTGTAGCCGCGCCAGGCGAGCTTGCCGGTCTTGATGTCGTAGGCGGTCAGGTGGCCGCGCACGCCCCACTCGCCGCCGGAGATGCCGGTGATGACCTTGTCGCCGAACACGTGCGGCGCGTTGGTGTTGACCGCCCCGAGCTTGGCATCGCCGTTCTTGACCGACCACACGACCTTGCCGGTCTTCGCATCGAGCGCGTCGAGCACGCTGTCGGCACGCTGCAGGAAGATCTTCCCGTCGCCGTAAGCGACGCCGCGGTTGACCGTATCGCAACACATCTGCGCGACCACCGCCGAATCCTGCTTCGGCTCGTACTTCCACAGGATCTCCTGCGTCTTCAGGTCCATCGCGAAGACGTTGTTCGGAAACGGCGTGTGGATGTACATGATGCCGTCGACCACCAGCGGAGAGCCCTCGTGACCGCGCAGCACGCCGGTCGAGAACGTCCAGGCGGCCTGCATCTTGCCGACGTTGGAGGCGTTGATCTGCTTGAGCGAGCTGTACCGCTGGTTGTAGTTGTCTCCCGCCTGCGCGGCCCAGTTGCCCGGGTCCTGCATGGCGCGGTCGAGTTGCGCGTCGGCGTGCGCGAAGCCTGCCCATGCGAAAACGACCCCGGCAATCAATCGATGCTTGAAGGCCATATCCATGAAATGTCTCCTCTTATTTTCGAGCGTTTCGTTGCCGGGTCTCGTCCAGCGCGACCGGCCAGCCACTATCGATGCCTAGTCGCCGTCCCTGGGGACCCGTCGGACTGGCGGGAAGTCGGGAGGGCGGAACAGCGTTTATTTCTGTCCCGACGATGGCCGACGCAAACGACGTGCCATGGTGCAATGCACACACGATTCGCATGGGCGCCCGGCCCGTCGCAAATGGGAAAACAGAGGTCGCATCAGCTTTTTTGATCGCGGGCCGCGTCGGGCGGCCCGGGCGCGCAGCGGGACGATTACAGAATGTCCCGTTACACAGTGGTCCCGATGGCACACAGTCGCCAGCCGCGATGCAATGCCACGCGCGTCATCCGCAGGCCCCGCGGGCATCGGGGTCTTGGCATGGATTGTGTTTCAGGGAAGAGGAAGGAGCCGGTGGTCGTGCAGCGCCGACGCGACGAGCCAGGCATCGGCACCGGCCGCCGCCGCGGCGTCGAGGTCTGCAGCATCGCGGATGCCACCAGCACCGATCAGCATCGCGGCGGGCGCGCGGCGGCGGATCGACGCGAGGACTTCGAGGTCGGGCCCGGCGAATGCGCCGACACGCTCGAGCGTCATGGCGATGAGACGTGCCGGCCACAGGGACGCGTCGGTCCAGCAGCCGGCCGGGTCGAGGATCTCCTCGCCGCGCCGGTCGAGCGAAAGGATTGCGCCGGGGTGGCTCGCGAAGGCATCGCGGGCGGCCTGCGGCGAGGTGAGCGACTCGCTGGCGAAGACCGGTGCGACGCGTGCGCCGTCGGCGCCGAGCTGCCGGAGGAGGGCGGCGAAGGCCGACGCGTCGCGGAAGCCACCGTCGAGCCAGACGGTGGTGGCAGGCAGCGCGGCGAGCAAGGCGGCCAGGACGCCGGCCTGCGGGATGCCGCCGGTGAGCGCGTCGAGGTCGGCGATGTAAAGGATGTTGGAGCCGGTGTGGTCGAGCAGCGTGCGCGCGACGTCGAGCGGTTCGCTGCCGGCGCAGAGCGCGGAACGGATGGGACGGTAGGTGCTGCGTTCGCCGCGGACGGCGCGAACGACCTGGCCGGCGAGCAGATCGATGACAGGAACGACTTGCATGAGCGGAAAGAAGAAAGTGTTGGTATACGAATGTATCAGCGGCGGAGGCTTCGCGTCGCTCGAAGGCGAGGGCCTGGCATCGCCCGAGGGCGAGGGGCCGGACCCGGACCTGCTCGCGCAGGGCGTCGCGATGCGTGACGCGCTCGCTGCCGATCTGCAGCGGCTCGGCGACGTCGTCGTCAGTTGCGTCGCAAGTCGTCATGCTCCGCTGCCGGCCGCGCTCGCGAGCGTTCGCTGCCTCGACGTCGGAGAGGGCGGACAGACTGCGGCAGACTTCCTCGCCCGTGAGATTCCTGCTCACGACCACGTGTGGGTCGTCGCCCCCGAGTGCGACGACCTGCTCGCGCAGCTTTCCGCCTGTGTCGGGGCCGAGCGCTGGGTCGGCTGCTCGACGCCCGCGATCCGCGTCGCGAGCTCGAAATCCGCGACGCGCCGCTGCCTCGCCGCCGCCGGCATCGCCGTACCGGCGGCGTGGTGCCCGGGCGATCCCGATCCGGCCGCGGACGCTGGCTGGATCGTCAAGCCCGACGACGGCGCGGGCAGCGTCGGCGCATACCGCTACGTGGACTTCGACACGGCGCGCGATGACTTTCTCGCGCGGCTCGGCGGCGGGGTCGCGAGCACGCTCGAGGCCTGGATCGACGGCATCCCGCTGAGCCTGTCGCTGCTGTGCTGCGACGGTCGTGCGGAGCTGCTCGCGATCAACCGTCAGCACATCGTCTCACCGCCCGGCGGCGCTGTCGTCTATCAAGGCGTCGACATCGGCGTCGCGCCGGTCGGCGGTTCGGCTGGGCGAAGGCTCGCCGCGCTCGCGCAGCAAATCGCTGCCGCGCTGCCCGGCCTCGCGGGCTACGTCGGCGTCGACGTCGTCTGGCCCGCCGCGTCGCTGTCCGACAATGCCGCGCCGGTCGTGATCGAGATCAACCCGAGGGTCACCTGCGCCTACGTCGGGCTGTCGGCGGCGCTCGGCCGCAACCTCGCGGGCGAGATCCTGGCTGCCGACGTCACGGAGGCTGCGCAGCATGGCCTCCATTGATCCTCGCCTCCGCCCGGCAGTGGTTGGCTGGGACATCGGCGGCGCCCACGTCAAGGCGAGCCTGCTGGTCGATGGCGGCGTGCGCGACGTCGCGCAGTGGGCGGCACCCCTGTGGCAGGGACTCGATCACCTAGACGCGGCAATCGACGCAGCGGCCGAGCGCTGGCCCGGTCTCGACCAGGCGCGCCACGCCGTCACGATGACAGCCGAGATGACCGATCTCTTCCCCGACCGCGAGGCCGGCGTGGAGGCGCTCGTCCGACGGCTCGCCGAACGCCTCGGCGACACGACCCACTTCTTCGCCGGCCGCGCCGACTGGGCGAGCGCCGAGGAAGGTCCCGCGCGCTGGCGCGACGTCGCATCGGCCAACTGGCTCGCGACCGCCTTCCAGGTCGCCGCCCGCTATCCCACCGCCTTGCTCGTCGACATCGGCAGCACGACGACCGACCTGATCCCGATCCGCGGGGGCTCACCGTGCCCCCGGGGCCGCAGCGACGCCGAGCGGCTCGCGAGCGGCGAGCTCGTCTATGTCGGCGCCGTGCGCACCCCGCTATGCGCGCTCGCCCGCCAGATGTCCTTCGCCGGCCGCCGCTACAACGTCATGAACGAATACTTCGCGACAACCGCCGACGTGTTCCGCCTGACCGGCGAGCTCGACCCCGAGCACGACCAGCATCCTGCCGCCGACGGCGGCGACAAGAGCGTGGCGGCGAGCTGCCGCCGCATCGCGCGCATGATCGGCATGGATGCCCGCGATGCCGACGTGCTGGACTGGATCGAACTCGCCGTACGTTGGCGCGCCGAGATGCTCGCCGAAGTCGCGGCCAATCTCGCACGCGTCGCGGCGCAAGCCGGCTTGCCGGCGAGCGCACCGATCGTCGCCGCGGGCTGCGGCCTGTTCCTCGCACGCGAACTCGCGCACCACAGCAGCCGCGAATTCGTCGCCTTCCATTCCGTCGCCGGCCTCACCCCCTCGGCCGCCGACACCGTCCATCGATGGGCCGACACCTGCGCGCCGAGCGTCGCCGTCGCCCTCCTCCTCGACCGCTGGAGTCCATCATGTGGGTAATCAAGATCGGCGGCAGTCTGGCCAGCGATCCCTTGCTGGTCGATTGGCTTGAACACCTCAACGACCTCGGCGGCGGGCGCGTCGTCATCGTGCCTGGCGGCGGCAGTTACGCCGACGGTGTGCGGCACGCGCAGGCCGAGTGGCACCTGGACGACGTCGTCGCGCACAACATGGCGATTCTCGGCATGGGCCAGTTCGCCTTCATGCTGCAGGGCCTGTGCCCCGACCTCGTGCTCGGCGCCGACGAGCGGGAGCTGGAGAAGACCGTCCACAGCGGACGCGTCGCGTTGTGGATGCCGCTGCAGATGCTTCGCCGCGAGGCGGACGAGCTGACGAACTGGGACGTGACCTCGGACAGCCTCGCCCTGTGGCTCGCGAACCGGCTCAACGCGGAGCGCGTGATCCTCGTGAAGTCCTGCCCCATTCCCGCGACGACGCCAGCGCCTGAAGAATGGCCGGTGCTCGCCGCCGACGGCATCGTCGACCGCCATTTTCCGGCGCTCGCGTCCGACGCCGCCTACCCGATCCACCTGCTCGAACGCACCCAGCTTGCGCGATTGCGCGAACTGCTGCTCGACGAAACCGTAGTTTGAGGCCGGGCGACTGCCGATAAGTCGGGGCCGTCGCCCGGCCGGCAACTTTATCTTTTGCGACCCGGTTTCGCACTCCCCATCGGCCTATACTGAACCGGTACCGGCCCTTCGTCGGTACTTGTCAGGAGCAAGATCATGGGCAAACAGAGACAGAGCAACAAGGAAGAGAAGAAGCAACCTCTCATGACCCCGAAGGAAAAGCGGGACGCGAAGCACGCGAAGAAACACGCGAACGATCAAATGCCGCTGATTCCCCGCTGAACCCAGTGCAGGCAACGCTCGCGCGGCTCACATCGCAGTCAGCGCCTGCATTTCCTTGAGGTCAGCCTCCGATGCAGTACTTTGAATACCTGGTCCGTAGCGACCTTCACGATATGGCCGAAGACGTTGCCCGCCCTTTCGGGAGCCGGGAACGCGAACGGCTGAAAGCCTACACCGACGTGGTGGCGACCGAACTAAACAAGCTTGGCGCCTTGGGGTGGGAATTGGTGAAAGCGCCTGATGTGACGACCAACCGCAACTGGATCTTCAAGCGGCCAGTGGCCTGAGTATCGGGCCGGCGAGTATCAGCCTGCGCTTCACCCCGCGCACAGTTCGACGGCCGGCGCGCAAGTCGCTTCATACAGCGCGCCGCGCAGCGATCGCAGTTTGTGCGGATCGAGTACGCTCGTGCGAGCCCCGTCGCACAGCGCACCGCGGAACCCCGCGAAATCCGGCCCCAGCGCCACGAGCCACGATAGATGCTGCGCACGCAGCGCCCCCGACAGCCCGACGAGCTTGCCCGCTCCGCGCACGCACCCGACGAACCGCGCGAGCTCCGCACCCGTTACGCAATCAAACAGACTCCCGGCCCGCTTGTCCTCGGTATCGGCCATGACGGCCGGAAAGGGCAGCCTGCAGGCCACGTCGACGACGCCAAAATCGAGGCCGTGGTCGGCGATGAAGACCGGAACGACGGGGCACGGCGATTCGGCAAGGCGCACGAGCAGTGTGCGCTGCGCCTGACCGCCACCGCCGGCGATGCCGACCTTGACGTAATCGACCTCACAGGCCGCGACTGCGGCGACAGCGGCGTCGATCTCGGCGAGCGCGTCGGCCGCGTGATCGCCAATCGTCGCGCTGATCGGCAACAGGGGATATCTGTCTCGCAGCAGCGCGACGATCTCGCGGATCTGCGCAATGGCGAGCCCGCCGAGCGCGCCGTCGCGCGGCTCTTTCAGGTCGATGAAATCGGCGCCGGCAGCTGCGGCCGCCAAGGCCTCGTCGCAGTCGCGCACGCTCGCAAGCAGGCGGATCATGCGGCGGCCCTGCCCTGGTCCAAGGTCGCGCGATGCGCTGCAACGGCCTCCGTCAGCCACTGCCACGCCTCGCGTTCGGCCGGACCCGCGGTCTTGTCGATGGCGATCTGCAGGTAGGCCATCTCGCTGTCGATCTTTTCGGCCGACAGCATCCGCAGCCGGCTCACGAGCACCGCCCCTTCGATGACCGCGGCCTGGGCGCGGTTGAATCCGGGAAACGGCGCATGGGTGCGCTCGCAGACGCGTGAGAAGTGCAGCACCGGACGCTGCGCATCGTCGTCGCAGGCTTCGAGCTGCAGCTCGACGTGCGCGAGCGTGCCGACGAGACGGCGTCCGGCAATGCGCTCGGCCGGCACCGTCGGCCAGTCGCGCCGCCCTGTGACGCAGCCGGCGAACACGCGCACATCGGTCGTCAGGTTCATCACCGCGACGCCGGTCGCGAGGATGTTGTCGAGCGTCGCCGACGGCTTGAAGGGCATCAGGATGACTTCGCCCGCCGCGTAGCGCGCGCCCATCGGCGCGCAATGAACGCGCGCGTCGGCGCCGACGGTAGTGACGAGAGTCTCGAAGATCATCACTGGGATGCGACCTCCGGCGCGCGGTGAGAGGGGTTGGGGGTCGGATCGACGGCCTGCGCTGCGGCAGCGCGCGACTTCTTCGTCGGGCCCGGCGCGCACTGGCGCATCAGGTCGTCGGCGCGGCGCTCGGTCGCGCAGCCCCAGTCGAGGGGCTGGTCCTGGGCGTAGCGCTTGCCAAGCGACCACGCGATCTCGGCGCGCGCGAGTTCCACGCCGAGGTAGAAGGCGTGGCCGGCGTCACCTTCGAGGTCGAGCCGCGGGTAGAGCGCGAAGGGGTCGGTATCGACGTGATGACCGTCGCGGTTGTAGATGTGCAGCCCGAGGGGCGAGACCTGCACGCGGAAGCTCGGGTCGCGCACCGCGCAGGCCGTCGCGTGGATCTCTTCGGGCGTGTCGGGGAAGGGATGCTTGGCGTGCACCGTCATCAGTTCGTCGGTGATGCCCTTGGGCAGCGAGCCGCTCTCGCGCGCCTCGTACATCACGCGGCGCGCGACGTCGGCCTCGCGCACGGCGCGGCGCGCATGCTGGCTCACCTGGGTCGTCAGCACTGCGCTCGCGCGCAGCTCGGCGGCGATGCCGAACAGCACCGCGTTGATGCCGCTGGTGTCGGCCTCGGTGAGCTCGGTGACGTTGCCGATGCCCATCATGATCGCGACGTCCGGGAAGCGCTCGCGCAGGCGCTGGTAGCGACATAGCGAACCGAGCAGCCCGAAGGGGATCGGGTCGAGGATCGCGTCCGCGAGGAAGGGCCGGCCGTGGCGCGCGAGCGTCGCGATCGCGGCGTACAGCGAATCCTCGTCGCCCGGTTCGCGCGGGATCAGGACCGGCGTCGAGGCGACCTCGTCCGCGATCCACAGCGTGTCGACGGTCAGGCTCAGCAGGTAGTCGGCGCCAGCACGTCCGCCTCGCAGCAGCTCGTCGGCGTCCTGCGAATCGACGCTGACGCGAAAGCCTTCGGCCTTCAGCGCAGCGACCGCGTCTTCGAGCTGCGGGAAGGGCGTCGCCGGCAGGCAGCCGATGTCGATGACGTTCGCGCCGTCCGCCGCGAGGCGCCGAGCGCGCTCGACGATCTCCACGACATCGAGGCGCGGCGCGTCGACGATCTCCGCGAAGATATCGATGTCGTAGGCGTCGAGCCGTCCCGCGGAGGCACTGCGGTTGAAGTGGCGGGGAATGTCCTTCAGCTCGGCGGGGCCGCGCTCGACGGGCACGCCGAAATGGGCCGACAACGCATCGAGGTCCCCGCGGCAGCGGCCGGGCACGAGTATGCGGTCGGCGACGATCGGTGCAGGGACGCGGCGGCGGATCATGTCGGCCGTCATCAGCCCCGCGACCTGCAGCCCGATCTCGCGCACTTCCCAGGTGAAGGGCGCCGGCGCCATTCCGGCGAGCACACGTTCGAGGGCGGGCTGCGCAAGGCGTCCCGTCAGGAGGACAATGTGCTCCATTTCAGCGACAACTCCGCGAGACGTGCATTCAGGGCCTGCTCCAGCGTGGCGAGCGATTCGACGACCCGGCAGTGGTCGATCGTCTTCAGCCGGGCCACGTTCTCGAGGTCGATGTTGCGCGGACGCAGTTCGACCCACTCCCGCGGGCTCTTCGTGACGACCACGGGTTCGCTGTCACACGCAAATACGATGCCGGGTATGCCGAGCTTGCCCGCCTGCGCAAACATGTTGGTCGGCAAGGTATCGGAGATGCCTACGACGCATTTCGCTACCGTGTTGCTGGTGGCCGGCGCGATCACGACGGTGTGGTAGACGTCGTCGTACAGCATGCCGACCGGCACCGAGCTCGCAGTCTTGTCGCGGAACACGCGGAAGCGTTCCTTCAACTCTTCGATGCGGTAGCCGTAGAGCGGCAGCACTTCCTCCGCTGCGGGCGACAGGAAGAAGTCGACGTTTGGAAGCCGGAACGCCAGTTCCAGCGATTCGGTGAGGAAATGGCCCGAGCCCGTGATGGTCCAGGCCCAGCGGTCGCGCCGTGCGGCATCGCCCGCGGTGCCGCCGGTAGGGACGTGCTCTGCCTCATGCGGCGGAGCAGTCCCCACGGAGTCACTGCATCGAGGAGTCGCTGTTGGAGAGGGGGATGCGCAGTCTGTGTAGTCTGCGGTACAGAGTGTTGCGACTGATGTCGAGGGCCTTGGCGACATTGCTCACGTTCCAGCGTTGTTGTTCGAGCAGGCCGAGCAACACCGCACGCTCGCTGGCCTGAACCGGATTGAGCGCCCCCAGTTCGTCGTCCGCGCAGTCGCTACCGACCGCGCTGCCGCCTCCCGCCACTCCCTCCGGCTCATGCACGGCCATCGCAGGCAGTGCGATCGGCTCCGGCCGCGCTGCGACACGTTGCCGTAGAGCCGGCGGCAGATCCTCCATCCTTAGCCGGTCGCCGCCCGCCAGCACCACGGCAGTCCGCAGCACATGGCGCAGCTGGCGAAGATTGCCCGGCCACGGGTGGCTCAGCAGCAAGGCCTCCGCATCCGCGTCGATCGCCATCCGCTGCCCCGCGGCCTCCTCCTGCAGGACGCGATACAGCAGTTCGCGCTTGTCGGCGCGCTCACGCAGCGGCGGCAGCGACACCTCCAGGCCGGACAGCCGGTAGTACAGATCCTCGCGGAATATCCCTTCGGCGACGAGCTTCGGCAGGTTGCGGTGACTCGCGCTCACGAGCTGGAAATCGACCGGGATCGTTTCCTCGGAGCCGAGCGGCGAAATCTGGCGCTCGTCCAGTACACGCAAGAGCCGGGCCTGCAGCGCGAGCGGCATGTCGCCGATCTCGTCGAGGAAGAGCGTCCCGCGGTCGGCCTGCAGGATCTTGCCGCGCCGGCCGGTGCGCTGCGCGCCGGTGAACGCGCCCGCACGGTAGCCGAAGAGCTCGCTCTCGATCAGGCTCTCGGGCAGCGACGCGCAGTTGACCGCGACGAAGGCGCCGTTCGCGAACGGGCTGCCCTTGTGCAGCGCGCGGGCGAACACCTCCTTGCCCGCGCCGGTCTCGCCATGCAGCAGGACCGGGATGCGCTTTGCGATGACGCGCGCGGCGACGCTCAACTGCTGGGCGATGCGGTCGTCGCCGAATTCGGTGTCCGGGGCGGCGACCGCACGCGCATTGACCGTCAGCTGCTTCGCGCTCCCGCGTTCGGCGTTCAGCGCGTACAGCGTCGCCGGCTCCTGCGCGACGACGAAGAAGCGGTTCGAGCGCTGGGTGCAGAAGGTCGGCACCGGATGGAAGGAGCTGCGGGCGCTGCGTTGCAGGATGTCCGGCAGCGTCGTCTGGAAGACCTCGTCGATCTTCTTGCCGCGGATCTCCTGCACGGACGCGATGCCGAGCTGGAATAGCGCGCTGCGGTTGGCCGCGCGGATGCTGCCGTCGTCGGCGACGACGATCTTGCCTTCGTGCAGCGTGTAGACGAACTCCGGGCGGCTGTGGAAGTGGATCGGGCAGGCGTCGCGGAAGCGCAGATCGAGGAGGCGGTTCTCGATCATCTGGGCGGTCATGCTGAGCAGCACCAGCGAATGCTGCTGCATCAGCTGCGAGCGGCTGGTGACGTCGAGCACCGCGACGAGCGCGCCGTCCGGGTCGAAGATCGGCACCGCCGAACAGGTCAGCCCCGTATAGGCGCCGAAGAAATGGTCGTGCTGTCGCACCGCGACCGGCTCGCCGACGACGAGGCAGGTGCCCATGCCGTTGGTGCCGACCGCCGACTCACTCCACACCGCGCCCGGGCAGAAGCCGACCTTCCCCATGTCGCGCGCGAACTCGGGCGCAGCGACCATGTGCAGGATCGTCCCTTCGGTATCCACCAGCACGACTGCGGATTCGCGATCGCCAAGCTGCTGGTACAGCGTGGTCATCTCGAGCTTAGCGCAGTCGATGACGTCCGCCGCCCGCGTGCGTCGCTCTTCGAGCGCGCGGTCGGTGAGGACCGTCGGACGCGTCGGCCTGTCGGGGTCGAGGCGGTAATCCTTGACGCAGCGGGCCCAGGAATTCGTCACCAGATCGGTGGTGCCGCTGTCGCGGCCCTCGACCACCTCGTAGATCCGGTGCGCATGGCCCCGGGGCTCCAGCATCATCGACGACATCACTACGGTCTCCTCCTTCAAAGCGTGTCCCTTCCGCTGCCGGCGCAGGGCGTCTGATGCGCCCCGTCTGCCACGGCGACCGCCTTTTTTATCTCCGGCGGATCACCCCGTATAACTAACCGAGTATAAGCCTGCGCCGGTTGCGAGGACGATGCAATCGCGACCTGTTACGTTCCGCACTGCAGCATCGCGACATGGCCCGCTTCTCGCTTTTCCGGGAGGGGTGACACGAAACACGTGCATCGAACGTGCCACCTCCACTTCCCGCATCGAAACCTCTTCCGCAGGAGCGCGCCATCTTGCATGCCACCCATCCACTGCAGCGGCTGCCGACGAGCGCCGCGCCTTCCGCCGCCACGATGGACGTCATCTTTATCGATGGCTTCCGGGGCAACACCATCATCGGCATCTGCGATGACGAGCTGCACGCCCCTCAGCCGGTGCGCATCGATCTCGCTGCCGGCGTGCCGCGCGCGATGGCGTGCAGCACCGATCGTATCGGCGACACGATCGACTACGCCGAGGTGCGCGCCGCGCTGCGCGAAATGATGCAGTCGCATCGCTTCCAGCTCCTTGAAGCCTTCGCCGAGGCCATCTCGAACCTGCTGCTGACGCGCTTCGGCGCCCATTGGCTGCGCGTCGCGGTGACGAAGCCGGACAAGTTCGACGACGTCGAGGGCGTCGGTGTCGTCATCGAGCGCACCCGCCCGGCATCCGACCACGGACCGCGGCGCGCCGCCGAGGTCCTGCATCTGCTCGGCTCCGGGCTCGTGCCGCATCCGCCCAGCAAATAAGGGGCGCCACCAACGCAAAAAGCCGAAGGACTCCTTCGGCTTTCCATTTGCAGGGTACGGGCCGCGGTTTCCCGCAGCCCGACTGCATCCTCAGACGTGCGCCGCGAACGGGTGCGCCATCGAGGATTTCTTCGCAACGACCTCTTCCGCGCTCGGCTGGCCGGTCACGGCACGCTGGATCGCTTCGCGCGTCGCCTGGTAGTTGTAGTCCTGGATCTTCTTGTCATCCTCGGCGAGCCAGTGGATGAAGACGCCGACGCAGATGAAGAGGTTGTCCGCCTCGCTCATCGGAATCGTGCCGTCCTCGACGCTGTCGGCGACCGCCATCGCGACGCCGCGCTGCGCCGGCCCGAACATCTGCACCGCCTGCTTGGCGCCCTTGATCGTGACCTTGTTGAACATCACGGTTGCCGGCTTCGTCAGCAGGTTCGGCGCGACCACCGCGAGGAGCGAGGTGAAGCCGTCCTTGTTGTTCGTCAGCGCGTTGGCGAAGGCCGTTTCCGCCGGCGTGCCGCGCGGCCCGATGATCAGGTCGATGTGGGCGACTTCGTTGCCGTCTCCGACCAGCGACTCACCCACCATCATGCGATCGATTTTTGCCATTGTCTGTTTCTCCTTTGATTTTCACGCGGCCTCCCTCACCGGAGTGACGCCGCAGTTCGGGACGTCGGAATGGACCGATGTCTCAAGAGGTGAACTCACGATCCATGCCAGCTTTCCGCCACACGCAGCCCGATTACCTCCGGTCGCAGCAGCGCACCCGCGAAAAGCGTGCAAACAGTGAGGTCTGCGGTCGTTCCGGGATTGATTCCCGTCGTTTTCAGGCCTTCGTCCCATTCGGCAAAGGCCGGCGATTCGCCTGCGGCAGGGTCTCGATCGAAGCGTGCGAGCCAGGCCGCGGCCTCGGTGGTGACAGTCTGCGCCGCGGCGAAACCGAGTTTTCGAACAATGTGTGTATCGGGCCAGGCCGCGAGATATGCCAGGAAGACGGTTTGCACCGCGGCTGCGAGACCGGCACTCGTGAGCCGCGCAACGCGCAGTGCGGCGAGACCGCAGTCGAACACGCCGGCATAGTCGTCGGCGTACTGGCGCGCGATGCTGTCGCGGTCGGCGGCGAGCGCCATCGCGGAACGCAGGTCGATGGTCGGCGCGGCGGCGACGTCCTGCTCGCGCGAGCGCCCGAGGCCGCCGGGATTCGCTAGCGCGATCGCGCGGTACGCGGCTCGCGCGTCGTCGATGTCGAGGTCTGCGAGCACCGCCTGCAACGCGCCGGCGAGGGGCGCGGCGCTTGGGGGATCTCCCCTGCTATCGAAGGCCACAATGCCGTCCTGAGCGCCGTCCTTCAGCCGCTCCAGCGCCGACGCGAGCGGCGCGCACAGCAGCAGGATGCCGAGATTGGTGTTGCAGCCGACCGCCGCGCGCGTCGCCGCGACGGCCGCCTCGATGCGCTCACCGACCGGCACCCCGCGCGCGAAGAGCGGTCCCGCCGAGACCTCTGCGCTCGCGAGGAAGGCCTGCGCCTGCATGCCGTGGCCGGCGGAGTGGCGGCTGACGTTGCCGGGCTTGCGCACCGCGACGTCGAGGCCGCAGGCCCACAGAAAAGCGGCCCGCCCATGGGCGAGCCGCGCGTCGATCGCATCCATCGGGGCTAACCCGCGCACAATTCGTCATCCGGCGCGAGCGCGATGCCCAAGCGCCGGCCGAGGAGGTCGTCAACCATCGCCTGCGCGATATCGAAACCGGTCACCGACTGCAACCCCCGCCACGCGGCGACGCCGTTGACTTCGAGCACCTGCGCCCCGAGCGGCGCCGTCGCGTCAGGTACGAGGTCGACGCCGGCGTAGTCCATGCCGAGCGCCGCGGCCGCGCCCTCGGCGAGCGTCGCGAGCGCTGGCGTGATCGGCGCAGCCCGGCACCGCGCGCCCTGCGCGACGTTTCGGACCCAGTGCGCGCTCACGCGCCGCATCGCCGCGACCGCCCGCCCGCCGACCACCAGCACGCGCCAGTCGAAGCCGGGCGCCCCGGGCCCTTCGGGCTGCGGCACGAAACGCTGCAGATACGCGAGCCGTCCGTAGTCGGCGAGCTCGGGGAGCGGCACCGGGTTCCCATCAACGCAGCCGACGCGCTGCAAGCCCTTGCCTTGCGATCCGAACAGCGGCTTGAGCACGAGGCAGCGCCCCGCCGCGGTCTCGGCCATCGCGAGCCGCCGCGCCTCGGCCTCGGACTCCATCGCCCACGAGGGCGGCGAGGCGATGCCGGCGCGGTGCAACAGGAAGCTCGTCATGGACTTGTCGACGCTGCGCTCGATCGCCCGCGCGTCGTTATAGACCGGCACACCCAGCTCGCGCAGCGCGTGCAGGATGCCGAGCCGCTTCGTAACCTGCTCCAGGCTGCCGCCTGCGATCCCCCGAACGATCGCGGCGACCGGCAGCGAACGTCCGAAGCCCGGGATTACGACGCCGGAGCCGCCGCGGGCCGTGTCGAAGCGGCAGTCCTCGAGATCCGCACAGCGGCCGTCGAAGCCGCGGCGTGCCAATGCCCGCCGCAGGCGGCTCGTGTGCCAACCGGTCTCGTCGGTCAGGATCGCGACGCGGGGCCGGGCCACGGCGCTCATGCTTCGTCCAGCCACAGGCGTCGCAGCAGGCCCATGTCGACCTTGCCGGCGTGCCACGTGCGTCCGCTCGCGAGGCTGCTGACCCAGACCTCGGCCGGCGCGAACAGGGCGCCGTCGATGCGATAGAAGTCGTAGTCGTAGTCGCGGAAGATGTCCGCGAAGGAGCGGCCGTAGTCGCGCGACGTCGATGATGGCAGCTTCAGCGCGAGCTCGCGTGCCGCATCGTCGTCGCCGGCGACGGTCAGATGCACCTGGCCGCCATACAGGATCGCGTCGTTGGTGCGCCCCATCGCGACGCCCGCGTCGGGGCTCGGCGCCGGCAGCGGCGCGCGGGCGCTCCCGTCGACGATGTCGCCGAGCGCAAAGCCCAGTTCGTGCGCCTTGTGCAGCGCGACTTCGAGCACGCGCGCGACGACCTGGGTCGAGCCGGCGAGGCTCGTCGTCGGCGTCAGCACGAGCGTGAGCTGCGACGGTTCGAGCGCGCAGTCGCGCAGGATCTTGTCGATGACGATCGGCGGCGGCACGCGGTCGACCTCAAGCACGAGCGCCGCCGGGCCGACGCGGTCGCGGTATCCAAGTTCTTCGAACAGCGGTTCGCGGCATGCGAGTGCGCGCGCAGGACCGGAACCGAGCGAGAAGAACTTCTTGCCCCCGCCCTCCTCCTTGCTCGCCGACAGGCTCCAGCCTGCGTATTGGCTCGCGAGGCAGGCCAGTACCGGCTGCGAGCTCGTAACCTCCAGCCAGGTCGGCCAGCCATCGTGGCCGCCCTCGGAGGCGAGCCGCACGCGCCCGAGCCCGCCCATGCAGATCTCGCCGACCGCGAGTCCCGCAGCGACGCTGCCGCGCGTGGAGATACCCGCGTCGACGATCGTGACGCCGGTCTCGGTCTTCTGCACGTCGAGCCGCCACTCGGCGGCGCGGCCGATCAGCCGGGCAACGAGCGGGGCTGCGAGTTCATTGACACTCGTGCGCTCGCTCGCAAGCGCCTTCACTGCTTCGTTCATCGAACTGCTCCATCACAAAGGGAATCTGTTGTCGGCGCCGCCTCAGTTGCGCCTCGACCTCGGCCGGGTTGTCGCCCACGGCGGACACCGTGCATAGCGGCTCCCCCCGTGCGATGCGCGTCCCGGCGACCGGCACGTCGTGGCACCACGTCCGCTGCAGGAGGGCGTCGGACGCCCACGCGTCGATTTCCCACTCCCGCTTGGCGAACACGGTCTCGAAGCCGCGCGGACGTGCTGAACCTGCCGCCGGCGCGATCCCGTCCAAACGGCCGTAGAGGCTCGCCTCGACATGAGCCCGCAACAAGCCTTCCGGCAGCGCCTTGCCGTACAAGGCGACGCTCGCCGGCGGTCGCGGGTTGAGTTCGATCACGCGGATCTCGTCGCCATTGAGCAGGAAATCGAGACCATTCAAGCCGCGCAGGCCGAAGTCGGCGGTCAACGCATCGAGCATCGCTCCCAGCGTCCGTTGGACGGCCGGCGCGACGCCGATCGGCCCGATGCAGCCGCGGAATATGAAGGGCCGGTCGCCGAAGGGACGCACGGTCTGGCGATTGACGCCGAGAAGCCGGCTGCGGCGGCCGTCAGCCAAGAACAGGGCCGACATCGCCACGCCGGGGGCGATGCGCTGGTAATAGATGCGTGACGCCCTGCCCGGTGCCGGCCCGGAGGTATCGCCGCCCGCCGGAAATCCGACGCCCGCCTTCTCGACACGTGCGATCTGAACGTCCCAGCCGCCGCTGCTCGCCGCGTTCTTTCGCAACCAGCCAAGCGGCGAGGGCGGACAGTCGCAGCGGGTTTCCGGATGCGGAATGCCGAGCGCGGCGAGGCGGCCGAAGAACAGCGCCGGATTGCGCACGCGTGCGACGACTTCCGCCGTGTTGCCGGCGAGCGGCAGCACTTCAGCCCCGGCCGCGAGCAGCTCCGGACAGCCATCGAAACCGCTCCCTGCGACCCAGGCTTCGGCACCCGCCTCGCGCGACCGGCGCAAGGCGTCGGTCAGCGCTTCGCAGTCGATCACGAGGCGCGCCGTTTCGCCGATCGGAAACCACGCCTCCGCCGCACGCCTCGTGTCGCGGTCGCCGAAGAGGTCCAGCGCGACGGTGCGGAACCCGCTACCGCGAGCGACCTCGGCAAGCATCCGCGCAGACAGCGCGGCAACGGCGAGCAGCGGGTCCATGATGTTTCCTCCTGGGTCGGCGGGCGGCGCGTTTGGCAGGTCAGCGGGCGGCCTTCTCGGCGATGACCTCGCGCGCCATCGCGAAAGCCTCGCGGAAGCCGAGATAAACCGGCTTCTCGGTCTCACGCATCGTGCGCAGCAGGCGGTGCTCGGTCTGGTACTTGACGTTGCCGATCGCGAGCGCGCCGATGCCCACGCCCTTGCCTTCAGGCAGCCGCTTGCCGTCGTCCATGACGCCGACGCCGGCGATCCCCTCGGGCGGCACCGCATTGACGTCCGCGGCGACGAGGAGCTGCGCGGCCGCGGCGCGCTCCTCCGCGGAGACGACCTGAACGCCCGCAACCGCTGCCGCGAGCACGATGTCGGCCTTGGCGAGTGCCGCGCGGCGCGCCTCGGGCGTGCTGGCGTCTGCGCCGGAGAGCTGGCAACCGAAGCGCTCGCCGGTCTCCGCCGCCGCGGCCTCGGCCGACGACAACTTGGCGTGATGGCCGAGCGACACTTCCGCGCCGAGACCGGCCGCAAGCACCCCGGCGATGCGCCCCACCGTGCCCGTGCCGCCAAGCACGAGCACCCGCTTGCCGGCGAAGCTCGTGTCGTGCGCGCGCTTCAACTGCTGCTCGACGCAGGCGACGAGGGCCGCGGCGGTCGTGTACGAACCGCTCGGATCGGCCATCACCGACACCTCGAAGGGCGGCACCATCGCCTTGCGCGCAGTCTCCAGCATGTCGGAGGCGGCGATCACACTGCGCCCGCCGATGAAAATGCCGGTGGCCTTCACGCCCTTCGGCCCGCGCGAAAAGATCGCGTCCTGCGTCAGACCACGAATTTCCTCGGCCTTCACGCCGCAGTAAGGCACGACTACGTCATAGCCGGCATCGACCGCCATATTGATGTCGAAGGGGCTCATCTGGCCGGAGGGGGTGAACATGTGGAGGATGTATCGGGCTGACATGGATTCCGTCCGTGGGCGAAGGAAAATAGAAAAAGGGAACGGCGGGAAGCGTCGTCAGACGCTTCCGCGGCCGCCCCAAGGAGAAGACAGTTGGTCGTCGAGCCGCGCACCGTGGTTGCGCCCGGTGACGACGGCGAGACGCAGCGCCGGATCGACGACCCCGGCCGCGCGCGCGGCAGCGACGATTTCGGCGGCACGTTCGGCCGAGGGCACGATCGCGAAGCCGGTCGGCCCCCACGAGCTCTGCCCGATACCGGCGCAATAGCGCGGGCGAATCCATTCGAGGACGCGTGCGACGGCCGGGCTCGTGTACATCGAGCCCCCCTGGGCCGGCGCGAAGTAGTCGCCGATGAGCCGCTGCAGCGTCGACACGCCCTCCGCGAAGGGCTCGAATTCGCTCTCCATTGCACCGGGCAGCACGCGCATCAGCACCTGATGACACAGCTCCGCCGCGAGCTCGCGCGGAAAGGGCGCGAGACAATCCATCGCGACACGCTCGTCGGCACCGTGCAGCCCGTCCTGCCGCTCGTCGAGCACCAGCAACACCCGCCATGCCGGCGGAAACGCAATACGCGCCAGCAGCGGCGGCGTCGCGCCGTCGGCGCCCGGTCCGCCGTCGAGCAGCAGGCCGCCGCGGTCGAAGCCGGCGATGCCGACCCCCGAACGCCCGCCACGGCCGAGCAAGGCGGCAAGGCGGGCGGTGTCCAGATCGAGGTGATGGCATGCGCAGAACGCGCGCCCCACGGCGAGCGCGAGCTGCGTGCCGGAGCCAAAACCGGCATGTGCCGGCGGGCTGCGATGCAGCGTCAGGCGCACCGGCGTTTGTATACCAGTCTCGTTCCGCAAGGTGGCGAGGTGCCGGGCGAGGCGCTCGCGAATCTCGTCGCCGCAGTCGGCCGGCACTTCAATCGCGTCGCGCGCCGACGCCGATACGCTTAGCCGCGTGCTCATTCCGTCGATCACCAGCCCCAGGCTCGCGAAACGGCGGCCGAGCGAGGCGTTCGGATCGAGGAAACCGAGGTGCAGCCGCGCCGGCGCATCGACGAGCGCGACGGCGGACGCGGACACCGGGGTTGCGAATGAGGCGATCGTCATCGGTGCTCCTGTCGAGTACGGGCTCCCTGCCGGGGCAGAGAGGTCTGCGACATTCACAGCAAGCTCCGGGCCACGGCGCTGTCCGCCCCGAAAACCAAGGCATCGCGCGGCTTACCGGCCTTGCGGCGGGACACTGTGTCACGCGAGTGACGCACCCCGCCCGCGGTTTTCCTTAAAGAGCGGGCATCACCGAACCGCGGTCACGCTTTTCGACGGGCACTCAGGGTGCTTCCGGCCACGGCGACCATGATGAGACAGATCGCCAGCCACTGAACGGCTTGCAGACTCTCTCCGAGCACGAGGAAGCCTGCGAGCGCAGCCACCGCAGGTGCAGAGCTGACAAGAATGCCAAACACGTGCGCCGGGACTCGTCGCAATGCGATCATTTCGAGCGAATAAGGCAGCGCGCTCGAGAGTGCGGCGACCGCCAGTCCCATCAGCAGAATGTTGGGAGTCAGCAAGGTGCTGCCCGCCTGCCATATCCCCAGCGGTGCGGTGAAAATGGCCGCAACGAGCATTCCCCAGGCGACCCCGTCGACACTCGATGCGCCCGCGAGTCGTTTGCCGAATACGATATAGAGCGCCCACGAAGCCGCAGCAGCGAGCGCGAATGCGATGCCCAGAAGATCCAGGCTGGAAGTCTGAGCCTTGAGCGGCAGCAACAGTCCCAGCCCCAGCAAGGCTGCGAAAAGCCACACGAAGTCGGCTCGACGTTTCGCACCCGCAAGAACCACCGCCAAGGGTCCCAGGACTTCGATCGCAACCGCGATCCCGATCGGAATTCTTGCAAACGCCTGATAGATGACGAGGTTCATCAAGCCGAGCATCGCGCCATAGCGAAGGATTGCGCCGACGTGCTCGCGTCCGGGCACTGATCGCCACGGGCGTCGAATGAGCAGCAGGAGCATGGCTGCCAGCCCGATACGAAGAGTCGTCATCCCCGCCGCGCCGACCAAGGGAAAGAGGTACTTCGCGAATGCCGCGCCGAGGTTCTGAATCGCCAGGGACAGAAATACGATCGCTGGGCCCATCCAGGCAGGCGATTCGAACGTTGAATTGCTCCGAGTCATGAATCGAATCATAAAATCGGAACTCGGATGATTTTTCTCGATTTGCGGTGCAAGAATGAAACAACCACTCGAAAACGGAAGGCAAATGGCCAGCCAGACGACAAAGCGGGCAGAGCTCGACGCCTTTGACCGGACGATCCTGCGGATACTTCAGGCGGACAACAAGACACCGCAACGCTCGATTGCCGACCAGGTGAATCTGTCTGCGGCCTCGGTCCAGCGACGGATCGCAGAGATGGAGAAGAGCGGCGTGATCGAGAAGAACGTTTCGGTGATCAATCCGAAAGCAGCCGGTCAGGCGATCACCGTCATCGTCGAAGTGCATCTCAAGAGCGACCAATCCTCTGTCGTGAATCCCGCCAAGGCCTTGTTCAAGAGCGTGCCGCAGATTCAGCAGTGCTACTACGTCACCGGCAACGGCGGACTCATCCTGGTCGTCCTGGTGGAGGATATGGAAGCCTACGAAGCGCTGGCACGTCGCCTCTTCGCCGACAACGAAAGCGTCTTGACCTATCGCAGCCTTGTCGTGCTCGATCGGGTCAAGGTCGGACTTTCCGTCGATATCTGAAGGCGGGACTGCGCGAATCTGCGTGATCTCGACGTGTGTTCGGAAAAAGCGAATATGCGTCCAAAATTTCCCGATTTCCCTCGCCGCAGCCCGCGCCTAAGCTCGCGTCACCCGATCGGATGACGCGAACCGTCTCACCCTCCCTCCCTCCCGAGTCGCCTCGCGCTCCGATCGGTTTCTCATCGCCTCACTTGCCCCCGACGGAGACCCTTCATGGCGGACGAAACCACGGCGGAGACGATCCGACGCATCGTTGAGGACCGGCGCACGCTGCCCGGCGCGCTGCTGCCGATCCTGCATGCGATCCAGGACGAAATCGGCTGGGTGCCGGACGACGCGGTGCCGACCATCGCCACAGCGCTGCACTTGAGCCGCGCCGAAGTGCACGGCGTGATCAGCTTCTACCACCACTTCCGCACTCGCCCGGCCGGCCGTCACGTCGTGCAGGTCTGCCGCGCCGAGTCCTGTCGTTCGATGGGAGCGATGGCGCTCGAAGAACACGCGAAGGCGAGCCTCGGCGTCGATTTCCACGAGACCACCGGAGACGGCGCGGTAACGCTCGAACCGGTCTATTGCCTCGGCAACTGTGCCTGTTCGCCCTCGATCCGCATCGACGACGAGATCGTCGGCCGCGTCGACGCGAAGCGCTTCGACGCCGAGATCGCCGCGCTGCGTGCCGCGAAGGAGCCTGCATGAGCACCCGCATCTACGTCCCGATCGACTCGACCGCACTCTCGCTCGGCGCCGAACGCGTCGCCCGCGCAATCGCCGCGGAAGCCGCCAAGCGCGGCCTCGACGTCACCCTCGTGCGGAACGGCTCGCGCGGCATGTTCTGGCTCGAACCGCTGGTCGAAGTCGAGACCCCGGCCGGCCGCGTCGCCTATGGCCCGGTGCAGGCGGACGACGTGTCCGGACTGTTTGAAGCTGACTTCCTCGCTGGCGCCGCCCACCCGCTCGCGATCGGCTGCGTCAAAGACCAGCCCTGGTTCGCCGGCCAGCAGCGCCTGACCTTCTCGCGCGTCGGCCTCACGGACCCGCTGTCGCTCGACGATTACCGCTCGTACGGCGGCTTCGAAGGCCTCACCCGCGCGCTTGCTCAGGCCGGCGCCGATACCGTCGCGCAGGTCACCGACTCCGGCCTGCGCGGCCGCGGCGGCGCGGCCTTCCCGACCGGCATCAAGTGGCGCACCGTGGCGGACGCCTCGGCCGATCGCAAGTACGTCGTCTGCAACGCCGACGAAGGCGATTCGGGGACCTTCTCCGACCGCATGCTGATGGAAGGCGACCCCTACTGCTTGATCGAAGGCATGACCATCGCCGCCGTCGCGGTCGGCGCGACGCAAGGCTACATCTACCTGCGTTCGGAATATCCGCATGCCTTCCGCACCCTGCAGGCGGCGATCAGCTGCGCGCGCGACGCGGGCTACCTCGGCTCCAACGTCATGAGCTCGGGCAAGGCCTTCGAGCTCGAAGTCCGCATGGGCGCCGGCGCCTACATCTGCGGCGAAGAGACCTCGATGCTCGAAAGCCTCGAAGGCAAGCGCGGCACGGTGCGCGCGAAGCCGCCCCTGCCAGCCATCGCGGGCCTCTTCGGCAAGCCGACGGTGATCAACAACGTCATGAGCTTCGCCTCGGTGCCGGTGATCCTCGCGCGCGGCGCGGCCTTCTACCGCGACTACGGCATGGGCCGCTCGCGTGGCACGCTGCCCTTCCAGCTCGCCGGCAACCTCAAGCGCACCGGCCTCGTCGAATGCGCCTTCGGACTCACGCTGCGCGAACTCCTGTACGACTACGGCGGCGGCTCCGCGAGCGGACGGCCGATCCGCGCGGTGCAGGTCGGCGGGCCGCTCGGCGCCTACGTGCCCGAGTCGCAGTTCGACGTGCCGCTCGACTACGAAGCCTACGTCGGCATCGGCGCGATGATCGGTCACGGCGGCATCGTCGCCTTCGACGACACGGTCGACATAGCCGGGATGGCGCGCTACGCGATGGAATTCTGCGCCGTCGAATCCTGCGGCAAATGCACGCCCTGCCGCATCGGCTCGACGCGCGGCGTCGAGGTCATCGACCGCATCATCGCCGGCGAAGAGCGCGGAAAGAACATCGCGTTGCTCGGCTCGCTGTGCGACACGATGCTCGCCGGATCGCTGTGCGCGCTCGGCGGCATGGCGCCCTACCCGGTGCAGTCCGCGCTGAAGCATTTCCCCGAAGACTTCGGCGTCCCGCGCGCCAACGACCAGGCGGCAGCCTGAAGCCGCCCAGGAGAACAACATGTCCCTTCCCCGCGACACGGACTACGGCACGCCCAAACGCGAGTCCGACGAAATGGTCAGCCTGACGATCGACGGCGTCGAGATCACCGTGCCGGCCGGCACCTCGGTGATGCGCGCCGCCCAGGAAATCGACATCGCCATCCCCAAGCTCTGCGCCACCGACAGCATCGAGCCCTTCGGCTCGTGCCGGCTGTGCGCCGTCGAGATCGACGGCCGCCGCGGTTACCCGTCGTCGTGCACAACGCCCGTCGAACCCGGCATGGTCGTGCGCACGCAGACGCCCAAGCTCGCCGATCTGCGTCGCGGCGTCATGGAGCTCTACATCTCCGACCACCCGCTCGACTGCCTCACCTGCCCCTCGAACGGCAACTGCGAACTGCAGGACATGGCCGGCGTCGTCGGCCTGCGCGAGGTGCGCTACACCACGCCGAGCAGCATCCATAACAAGAACCACTTCGACGAAGCCAGCCGCGCCCCTGTCGACACCTCCAACCCCTACTTCGCCTACGACCCGTCGAAATGCATCGTCTGCAACCGCTGCGTGCGCGCCTGTGAAGAGACGCAAGGCACGTTCGCGCTGACGATCGCCGGCCGCGGTTTCGAATCGCGCGTCAGCCCCGGCCAGGGTCAGAGCTTCATGGACTCCGAATGCGTCTCCTGCGGCGCCTGCGTCCAGGCCTGTCCGACCGCGACGCTGATGGAGAAGACCGTCATCGAAATGGGCCAGGCCGAGCGCAGCCTGATCACCACCTGCGCGTACTGCGGCGTCGGCTGCTCCTTCAAGGCGGAGATGAAGGGCAACGAAGTCGTGCGCATGGTGCCGCACAAGGACGGCGGCGCGAACCACGGCCACTCTTGCGTCAAGGGCCGCTTCGCGTGGGGCTACGCGACGCACCCCGACCGCATCACGACGCCGATGATCCGCGCGAGTATCGACGAGCCGTGGCGCAAGGTCAGCTGGGAAGAAGCGATCGCCCACGCCGCCTCCGAATTCCGCCGTATCCAGGCAAAGCACGGCCGCAGCTCGATCGGCGCGATCACCTCGTCGCGCTGCACGAACGAAGAGACCTACCTCGTGCAGAAGCTCGTCCGCGCGGCCTTCGGCAACAACAACGTCGACACCTGCGCCCGTGTCTGCCATTCGCCCACCGGCTACGGCCTGAAGCAGACGCTCGGCGAGTCGGCCGGCACGCAGACTTTCGATTCGGTGATGGACTCGGACGTCGTGCTCGTGATCGGCGCGAACCCCACCGACGGCCACCCCGTGTTTGGCTCGCAGCTCAAGCGCCGCCTGCGCCAGGGCGCGAAGCTCGTCGTCATCGACCCGCGCGAGATCGATCTCCTGAAGGGCGTGCACTATGAACCCGCCCACCACCTGAAGCTCAGGCCCGGCACCAACGTCGCAATCGCCAACGCGCTCGCGCACGTGATCGTCACCGAAGGGCTCGTCGCCGAAGATTTCGTCGCCGAACGCTGCGACGACGCCTCCTTCGCGATGTGGCGCGAGTTCGTCGCCCGCCCGGAAAATTCCCCCGAGGCAACCGCCGACATCACCGGCGTCCCCGCCGAAGCGGTGCGCGGCGCGGCACGCCTCTATGCCGGCGGCGGCAACGGCGCGATCTATTACGGTTTGGGCGTCACCGAGCACAGCCAAGGCTCGACGATGGTCATGGCGATCGCCAACCTCGCGATGGCGACGGGCAACGTCGGCCGCTCCGGCGTCGGCGTGAATCCCTTGCGCGGTCAGAACAACGTGCAGGGCTCCTGCGACATGGGCTCCTTCCCGCACGAGCTGCCGGGCTACCGCCACGTCTCGGACGGCTCGGTACGCGGCCTCTTCGAAAACGCCTGGGGCGTGACGCTCGACGCCGAGCCGGGGCTGCGCATCACGAACATGTTCGAAGCGGCCCTCGACGGCAGCTTCCTCGGCCTGTACTGCGAAGGCGAGGACATCGCGCAGTCGGACCCGAACACGCACCACGTCGAGGCGGCGCTGCGAGCGATGGAATGCGTCGTCGTGCAGGACATCTTCCTCAACGAAACCGCGAAATACGCGCACGTCTTCCTGCCCGGGGCGAGCTTCCTCGAAAAGAGCGGCACCTTCACCAACGCCGAACGGCGCATCTCGCGCGTCCGCAAGGCGATGCCGCCGCTCGCCGGCAAGGAAGACTGGGAAGTCACGGTCGATCTCGCCAACGCGCTGGGCTACCCGATGGACTACGCGCATCCCTCCCAGATCATGGACGAGATCGCGCGGCTGACCCCAACCTTCCATGGCGTCAGCTACGAGAAACTCGACCGGCTCGGCAGCGTACAGTGGCCTTGCACCGACGCCACGCCCGAAGGCACGCCGATCATGCACATCGACGCTTTCGTCCGCGGCAAGGGCCGCTTCATGCCGACCGAGTACGTGCCGACCGAGGAGAAGGTGACGAAGCGCTATCCGCTGATCCTCACCACCGGCCGCATCCTGTCGCAGTACAACGTCGGCGCGCAGACGCGGCGCACCGCCAACGTCGCTTGGCACGGCGAGGACCGACTGGAGATCCACCCGCAGGATGCCGAGGATCGCGGCATCCGCGACGGCGACTGGGTCGGCATCGCGAGCCGCGCCGGCGAGACCGTCTTGCGCGCGACGATCACGGAGCGCGTGCAACCGGGCGTCGTCTACACGACCTTCCACTTCCCCGAGTCCGGCGCGAACGTCATCACCACCGACAACTCGGACTGGGCGACGAACTGCCCCGAGTACAAGGTCACCGCCGTCGAGGTGATGCCAGTTGCGCAGCCCTCCGAATGGCAGGAGCGCTACCGGCAGCACCACCGCAAGCAGACAGGGTTGCTGCCTGGCGGTGACGCAGCGGCGCGGGCGCTGGCCGGCAGCGGAGAACGCACGTGAGCGCGCCCGCGCGGCCGTCCGAAGGGGGCGCTCGCCCTCCCTTGGGGAGAACGTCGCGCAGCGACAGGAGGGTCGTCCAATGAACGCCCAGGCGAAAGTCGAGGCCTGCCCTGTGTTGGATGCCGCGCCCTGGCCCGCCCGCGCAACCGTCCTGGCATGCAGGCTCCTCGACGGCGAAGTGCTCGCGAGCGTGGAGAACGTGATCGAGGAAGTCCCCGTCGCGCTGGTCTACAACGGCATCTCACACGCGGTGATGCTCGCGAGCCCGGCCGACCTGGAGGACTTCGCGCTCGGTTTCAGCCTGTCGGAAGGCATCCTGCAGACCCCCGGCGAACTGTACGATTGTGAAGTCGTCCATGGCGCAAGCGGCATCGAAGTGCGCCTCGATATCGCCACGGAACGAATGTTCGGTCTGAAGGAGCGACGGCGCAACCTTGCGGGCCGCACCGGCTGCGGACTGTGCGGCGTGGACAGCCTCGACGCCGCAGTGCGCACGCCCGCCCCCGTCGCACCCCGCAGCGCCGTGCGTGCCTCCGCGATCCAGCGCGCCCTCACGGAGCTGGGCACCTGGCAGCCGCTGCATCGCGCGACCGGCGCCGCACACGCCGCCGCCTGGGCGGACAATGAGGGCAAACTACAACTCGTGCGCGAAGACGTCGGCCGTCACAACGCTCTCGACAAGCTCGCGGGCGCGCTCGCCACCCGCCGCATCAATCCCGCGACCGGCTTCGCCCTCGTGACGAGCCGCGCCAGCTACGAAATGGTGCAGAAAGCTGCCAGCGCCGGCATCGGCGTCCTCGCCGCGATCTCGGCCCCGACCGCCTACGCGGTGCGCGTCGCCGACGCCGCCCATGTCACGCTGATCGGGCTCGCCCGTCCCGGACGCCTGACGGCCTACACCCACCCGGATCAACTCATCGGAACCTGATCGATGGACATCGACAATCTCGTCAAAATGGCCAACCAGATCGGCCGCTTCTTCGAAGCCTGGCCGGACCGCGCTGCGGCGCGCCAGGAGGTGGCGGACCACCTCACCCGCTTCTGGGAGCCACGACTGCGAACGGCGCTGATCGAGCGGGTCAGCGCCGGCGGCGCGGCACACCTCGGCATCACCCCGCTCGTCGCGGAGGCGGTCGCGATGCTTTCTCCGGTCGGAGAGACCTAATCTAACGGTCTGTCCAGAGATGCTGAAAGTCGAACGACAATTGCTTGTGATGCCGGATGGAGAGCAGGTGGATCTCCGATTCGATGCAGGCGTACAGCAACAGGTAGTGCTGAAGCACGTATTCACGAATTTCAGCGTTTTCACCGATTTTTATTAGTTTGCCCCGAAGGATGTCGACGCCATTACTGGCCTCGACCGAACGGATCGAGCGACTCAGGAACGAGCGCCCCATGGCAGGAAAGCGTTCGAGGTTGGGGATGACGGTGTCCGTCAGCTCATCGAGCAGTGCATCGAAGGCCTGGGGAGCTTCGGCTCCGGTCAGGAAGCGTTCGATCTCTTCGAGGTTGCGTTCGAAATTGGCTGTGAGCTTGACGGTGGCCTTCGGGGATTCCTGGCGCGGCACGATCAGGCGCCGCCCTTGCGGCGACGCTTGATGGATTGCAAAGCCGTACGCGCGTCGCTGGAACGCCCGTCCGCAATATCGTCCAGCCCCTTGCCTGCTTCGCTGATGAGTAGCAGGTGGATGCGTTCCCGCTCCAACTGGTGGTAATAGTCCAGCCGATCCGAGTCGATCAGCGCAACGTAGCTTTCACCATTTTTTGTGATGATCTTTTCGGCACCGGCTTTGACTTGATCAGCCAAGTCGGAGAGGTTGGCGCGGGCCTGCGAGAAAGGGATGACGTCACGGGCAGAGATCGACATGATGAGTCTCACCGTCTGATTGTGCATGATTTTGTACATCATACAGATCAATGGCAGAGGAGTGATAGAACAACGGTGATGGGCACCCCGATGCTCGCCCACCTCTACGTGCCGAGGCGCGGGCGCCGTAACCCTGCTCCGCCTGCTCCCGCAGGATGCGCCCGCCGATGTCCCCGTAGAGCACGACCATCACGCTGTTGCTGGCCAGCACCAGCCGCAGGCGCTCGCCCTGGATGCGCGTGCGGCTAGCCTCAGTCCACCAGATAGCGCAGATCGCCGCGAACGAAGCCCGGTCCGCTGACTTCCGCAAGCCAGTCAAGGTCCTTGCCCAAGGCGGCCTCCCCCTGCTCCCGCGCATGGAACGCGACTCCACCCTCCCAGCGCGGGAAGCCGTAGCCGTTCGCCAGAACGACGTCCACATCACTGGGGCGCTGTGCGATGCCTTCCGCGAGCAGTCGTGCCGCTTCGTTCATCATCGCCAGCACTGCGCGACGCTGGATTTCGTCGTGATCGAGCTCGCGTCGTGTGATGCCCTTGGCGGCGCTGGCCTCGTCGATCAGCCGGCCCACGTCCGGATCAGGCTTGCGCCGGCCTTCCGGGTCATACGCATAGTAGCCGCCGCTGGTCTTCCGCCCGAGCCGCCCCGCTTCGCACAGGAGGTCGGGAATATGCACGTAGCGGTGCGCCGGGTCGCGGCTGCCCGCAGTGTTCTGGCGCATTCGCCAAGCAATATCGAGCCCCGATAGGTCGGCGACGGCGAACGGACCCATGGCAAAACCATAAGCTTCGAGCGCGGCGTCCACCTGCTCGGGGTAGGCGCCCTCCTCGATCATGAACTCGCACTGCTTGCGATAGGCCGCGTAGATCCGGTTTCCGATGAATCCGAACGCGTTGCTTGCCAGCACCGAGATCTTGCGCAGTCGCTTCCCCACCTCCAACGCGGTGGCGAGCACGTCGGGTGCAGTCGCGGCCCCGCTGACGACCTCCAGCAGCCGCATCACATGCGCCGGGCTGAAGAAATGCAGGCCGACGACGTCCTGCGGTCGGGAGGTCGCGTTGGCGATCGCGTCGAGATCGAGGTAGGACGTGTTCGTCGCGAGGACGGCGCCCGGGCGTGCGAGGCGATCGAGGCGGCGGAAGACGTCCTGCTTGACGCCGAGATCCTCGAACACGGCCTCGATGACGAGGTCCGCCATGGCGACGCGATCCCAATCGACGCTGGTTTCGAGACGCGCGAGCGCCGCATCGGCGCGCGCGGCATCGAGCTTGCCCGCGCTCACGCGACCGCGGTAGTGCTCGACGATTCGCGTCGCGCCGCGCCCGAGGGCGGCTTCGTCCTGCTCCAGCAGGAGGACGTCGTAGCCGCCTTCCAGCGCTGCGATCGCGATGCCGGAACCCATCGTACCCGCCCCGATGACGGCGATGCGGGCGACGGGACGCGTAGCCACGCCCTTCAGCCGCGGATGGCGGGCTGCATCCCGTTCGGCGAAGAACTGGTAACGCAGTGCATGCGCTTCGCGGGACAGGCGCAGGCTTTCGAAGGCAGCGCGCTCGCTGGCCAGCGCCTCGTCGATCGGCAGCTTGGCGGCGGCCTTCACGGATTCGATCGCGGCGACGACCGCCGGCCGGTTCTTTCCGGCGCGAAGGGCGTCACGGGTCGCGGCTTCAATCTCCGCGGCTTCGGCCTGCGGGGCGGCCACATTGCGGAGCGGCGCTTTCGCGCCATTCAAACGACGGGCGTAGGCAATCGCCGCGGTGAGGAGATCGCCGGCCGCGAGTTCGTTTACCAGCCCCGCCGCAAAGGCCCCCTCCCCCGACATGCGCTCGCCGCTGCAGATCATCTTGATCGCGCGCGGAACGCCGACGATGCGCGGCAGACGCTGGGTGCCACCGGCGCCCGGAATGATGCCGAGCGTGACTTCCGGCAGCCCGACGACAACGCGCGGTGTCGCCACGCGGGCGTCGCAGCCGAGGGCGAATTCGAAACCGCCGCCCAGGGCCGCGCCGTCGAGCGCAGCGACGACCGGCTTGCCGCAATTCTCGATGGCCGCGATCACCGCGGGAAGCTGCGGGTGTTCGAGCGGCTGCCCGAACTCCTTGAGGTCGGAACCGGCAATGAAGGTGTTGCCGGCGCCGACGATCACCGCGGCGCGGAGCGTGCCGTCGCGGCCGAGCAGCTCGATCCCTTCCATCAACCCGCGACGGACCGCAGCCGAGCCGGCGTTGATCGGGGGATTGTCGATCACGAGCACGAGGACGTCATCGTGACGTTCTACAGACACTGCATCTTTCACTTTTGTCTCCAGTCTTCTGCGTTGCCTGCGGCGGATCGCGCCGGTCAGCAATGCTTGAACGAGGCTTCGCGCTTCGCGACGAAGGCCGCCATGCCTTCCTTCTGGTCCTGCAAGCCGAAGCTCGCGTGGAAGCTGCGGCGCTCGAAGAGCAGCCCCTCGGAGAGCCCCGACTCGAAGGCGCGGTTCACCGATTCCTTGATCATCATCGCGACCGGCAGCGAGAAGGCCGCGATCCGAGCGGCCGCTTCCAGCGCCTCGTCGAGCAGGCGGTCGGCAGCCACGACACGCGACACGAGTCCCGCGCGCTCGGCCTCCTGAGCGTCCATGAAGCGGGCGGTGAGGCACAGATCCATCGCCTTCGCCTTGCCGACAGCGCGCGGCAGCCTTTGCGTCCCCCCTGCGCCCGGCAGCGTGCCGACGCGGATTTCCGGCTGGCCGAAGCGGGCGTTGTCGGCGGCGATGACGATGTCGCAGGTCATCGCGAGCTCGCACCCGCCCCCGAGCGCGAAGCCGCCAACCGCGGCGATGACGGGTTTGCGGATGCGGGCGAGCCGGTCCCAGTTGCGCGACACGTAGTTCGTCTTGTAGACGTCCATGTGGCTCCATGTCGCCATCGCGCCGATATCGGCCCCGGCGGCGAAGGCCTTGCCAGCGCCGGTGATGACGATGGCGCCGATGTTCTCGTCGGCGTCCATCGCCTCAAGTTCGTCGCCGAGCTGGTCGATCAGCGCGTCGCTCAGTGCGTTGAGCTGGGCGGGACGGTTCAGCGTGAGTAGCCCGACGCGGCCCCGGCGCTCGGCCAGGACCAGCGCTTCGGCCAGCACGTCCTTCGAATCGTGGAGATTGGCCACGCGTGTCTCCCGCTCAAACCCGTTCGATGATCAGCGCGATGCCCTGCCCCACGCCGATGCACATCGTGCACAAGGCGTAGCGGCCGGCGGTGCGCTCCAACTGGTTGAGCGCGGTCGTCACCAACCGGGCGCCCGAGGCGCCGAGCGGATGGCCCATCGCGATCGCACCGCCGTTCGCATTCACGTGCGGGGCGTCGTCCGGCAGGCCGAGGTCGCGCGTCACGGCCAGGGCCTGGGCCGCAAACGCCTCGTTGAGCTCGATGACGTCCATGTCGGCGAGCGTCAGCCCGGCCTTCGCGAGCACCTTCTTCGTCGCCGGCGACGGGCCGAAGCCCATGATGCGCGGCGCAAGTCCTGCAGCCGCCATCGCCACGACACGGCCCCGCGGCTTCAGGCGATAGCGATCCACCGCCGCTGCGGAGGCGAGCAGCACCGCGCACGCGCCGTCATTCACCCCCGAGGCATTGCCCGCAGTGACGGTGCCATCCGGGCGGACGACCCCCTTCAGCTTCGCGAGCGTCTCCAGCGTGGTTTCGGGCCGCGGGTGCTCGTCGGTCGTGAAGAGCTTCGGCTCGCCCTTCTTCTGCGGGATCGCCACCGGCACGATCTCGCTCTGGAAGACCCCCGCCTCGTTCGCGGCCGCCCAGCGCTGCTGTGAACGCAGCGCGAGCGCATCCTGGTCGGCGCGGCTGATGTTGAAGTCGGTCGCGACGTTCTCGGCGGTTTCGGGCATCGAGTCGATGCCGTACTGGGCCTTCATCAGCGGATTCACGAAGCGCCAGCCGATGGTGGTGTCCTCGATCTTCGCGCTGCGCGAGAAGGCCGTGTCCGCCTTGCCCATCACGAAAGGCGCGCGGCTCATGCTCTCCGCGCCGCCGGCGATCACCAGGTCGGCTTCGCCGGACTTGATCGCGCGCGCGGCCATCCCGACCGTATCGAGGCTGGAGCCGCACAAGCGGTTCACCGTCGTGCCGGGGACATCCTGCGGCAGCCCTGCGAGGAGGGCTGCCATCCGGGCCACGTTGCGGTTGTCCTCGCCGGCCTGATTGGCGCAGCCGTAGATGACGTCATCCACCGCGGCCCAGTCGACGCCGGGGTTGCGTTCGACGAGGGCGCGGATCGGCAGCGCCGCGAGGTCGTCGGCACGAACGGCTGACAGCGTGCCGCCATAGCGGCCGAAAGGGGTGCGGATGGCGTCGCAAATGTAGGCGTTGTTCATGACGTCCCCTCCTCAGGCCGTCACGTTGCGCTTGTCGATCAGGCGCTTGGCCTTGCCGACCGAGCGGAACAGCGCACCGGGCTGCGCCATCGTCGTCTTCGTGCTGATGCCGATGTAGGACTTGATGTTGTGCTGCAGGAGCTTGCCGATCTCCTGCTGGCGCGCCGGTCCGAGGTCGGCCGCTTCGGGCGAGAGCTCGACGACGACTTCCATCTTGTCCATGTGGCCGTCGCGGGTCAGCTCGATCTGGTAGTGCGGCGAGAGCTCCTTCTGCTTCAGGATCAGCTCCTCGATCTGGCTCGGGAACACGTTCACGCCACGGATGATCAGCATGTCGTCCGAGCGGCCAGTGATCTTGCCGATGCGGCGCATCGAGCGCGAGGTCGGCGGCAGCAGGCGGGTGAGGTCGCGGGTGCGGTAGCGAATGACCGGCAGCGCTTCCTTCGACAGCGAGGTGAACACCAGCTCGCCTTCCTCGCCGTCAGGCAGCACTTCACCGGTCTCGGGGTCGATGATCTCGGGGTAGAAGTGGTCTTCCCAGATCACCGGACCGTCCTTGCTCTCGATGCACTCGCTGGCTACGCCCGGCCCCATCACTTCGGACAGGCCGTAGATGTCGACCGCGTCGATGCCGGCGCGCGCCTCGATCTCGTGGCGCATCGCCTCAGTCCAGGGTTCGGCGCCGAAGATGCCGATCTTCAGCGACGACTCCGCCGGATCGAGCCCCTGTCGCACGAACTGCTCGAGGATGTTGAGCATGTAGGACGGCGTCACCATGATCACCTTCGGCTTGAAGTCCTGGATCAGCTGGACCTGGCGCTCGGTCTGGCCGCCGGACATCGGCACCACGGTGCAGCCGAGACGCTCGGCGCCGTAGTGCGCGCCCATGCCGCCGGTGAAGAGGCCGTAGCCGTAGGAGATGTGCACGACGTCACCCTTGCGCCCGCCCGCAGCGTAGATCGAACGCGCGACGAGGTTGGCCCAGTTGTTGATGTCGTTCTGTGTGTAGCCGACGACGGTCGGTTTGCCGGTCGTGCCGCTGGAAGCGTGCACGCGCACGACTTCCTCACGGGGCACGGCGAAGAGGCCGAAAGGATAATTGTCGCGGAAGTCCTTCTTCACCGTGAAGGGGAATTTCGACAGGTCCGCGAGCGTCTTCAGGTCCGACGGATGAACGCCGGCTGCCTCGAAGCTGCGGCGGTAATGCGGGACGTTGTCGTAGGCGTGCTGCACCGTCTTCTTCAGGCGCTCGAGCTGCAGCGCGCTCAGTTCGTCACGGCTCGCGGTCTCGATCGGGTCGAAGCCGATGCCATGTTCCATGCGTGCGTTCATTGTCCTAGTCCTCTCTCTGCTGGGTTGGGACGGCGGCGGATCTTCCTGTCCGGATCCGCTTCGCCGCCCGGTCTCTGGGGTACGTCTTGGTTCGGGTACGGTTTTTTGCCGCTCAGGCGGCGAAGCGGTGCTGGATTACGCGGAAGCGGTTCGCGACGAAGGCGCTGTCCGAATAGCTCGCGTTGGCCGATGGGTTCGCGCCCGTGCCGTGGTAATCCGAGAACGCGGCCGACTGGTTCACATAGACGGCGCCGGTCAGGTTCAGCGACAGCGCCACGCCTGCGCGCTGCGTCGCTTCGACGACTTGCTGCGCGAATTCCGGCTTCGCCGTGTAGGCGCCGACTGTTAGTGCGCCGTGTTCGGTCGTGATGCGCTCCGACAAGGCCACGGCTGCCGCGGCGTCCGCCGTGCGCACGACGAATGCGATCGGGCCGAAGCGCTCTTCCATGTAGGCGGCCTCGTCAGCGGCGTCGCACTTCAGCAGCACCGGCGTGCGCACCGTCGCTTCAGCGAAATCGGGGTGCGCGACAGGCTTCGACGCCAGCACCACCTCGCCCCAGCGCGATGCCTCGTCGAGCCGGCCGAGCGTGTCGGACGATTGGATGCAGCCGAGGACCGCGGCCGCGACGGCGGGGTCACCCAGCAGCTTGTCGATCGAACGTCCCAGATCCGCCGCGACCTCGTCGAAGCTCTTGTGGCCCTGATCGGTGTCGATGCCATTGGCGGGCACAAGGATCGCCTGCGTGGTCGTGCACATCTGGCCCGAGTACAGCGACAGCGTGAAGGCGAGGTTGCGCAGCATGCCCTTATAGTCGTCGGTCGATTCGATCACGACGTTGTTCACCCCCGCGAGCTCGGCATACACCTGCGCCTGACGGCAGTTCTCGATCAGCCAGTTGCCGAAGCTGTTGCTGCCCGTGAAATCGATCGACTTCACGGCCTTGTGCGTCGCGAGGAAGCGCGTCAGTTCGCGCGAATCATCGACGGCGAGCAGCACGGCATTGGGGTCCGCACCGGCTTCGGCGAGCACTTCGCGCAGCACGCGCACGGTGATCGCCGCCGGCAGGATGGCGTTGCGGTGCGGCTTCACGATCACGGGGTTGCCGGTCGCGAGCGCCGCGAACAGGCCCGGATAGGTGTTCCACGTCGGAAAGGTCCCGCAGCCGATGACGAGCGCAGTGCCGCGTCCAACGATCTCGTAGCGCTTCTTCAGCATCAGCGCGGGGTTCTTGCCCTGCGGCTTTTCCCACACGGCTTCCGCGGGAATGGCGGACATCTCGCGCCACGCGTAAGCGACGGCTTCCAGCGCGCGGTCCTGCGCATGGGCGGCGCCGGCCTGGAAAGCCATCATCCAGCCTTGGCCAGTCGTGAACATCACGGCGTGAGCGATCTCGAAACTACGCTGATTGAGACGCACCAGCGCTTCGAGCAGCGCGCCAACGCGGCCCTGCGGACCGAGCGCCTGCAGCGATTCGCGCGCGGCCTGCGACGCCTCGATCAACGCTTCGCCGCTGCAGCGCGGGTAACGGATGTTCATCGGCACGCCGTAGGGCGAGCGCTCGGCGCCGGCGGTGCCGGTGCAGCCCGGCTGGTCGAGCTGGAAGTCGGTGCCGCAATAGGCGTCGAAAGCGGCGCGGCCTTCGGCCATCGCGTTCTCGCCATAGACCTTGGGGCTGGGCATTTCGGAGAACGGGCTCCAGTAGCCGCGCTCGGCGGCGGCCTGGACGGCGCGCTCGAGCATCGCCTGATGGCGAGCAAACATCGGGTGGGTCATCTGAATTCTCTCTCTAGGGGCATTGGGGGCTCGGCGCGGCCTCTTTCGGGCCGCTGCCGGTGATGCTTCGGGTAAGGCCTCAGGTTTCCTGGTCGAAGTCCAGCACCAGCTTGTCGGTGACCGGATAGCTCTGGCACGACAGACGGAAACCGCGGGCGATCTCGTAGTCCTCGAGCGCGAAGTTGGTGTCGTGGTCGACCTCGCCGTCGATGACCTTGCAGCGGCAGGTGGAGCACACACCACCCTTGCAGGAGTAAGGCATCTCGATGCCCTGCGCGAGGCCGGCGTCGAGCACGGAGTCGCGGTTCTTCGGCATTGTGAATTGACGCACACGGCCGTCCTGGATCACGGTGACCTCGCACTCCTCGGTGCCCTTGACGGGATGCGCGTGCGCCGGGCGCGGGCCCTTCGGCAGGCTCGTCGCGAAGAGCTCCATCTTGATCGCCGACTTCTCGATGTCGTGCGCCTGCAGCGACGCCGACACCGCTTCCATCATGTCCATCGGCCCGCAGATGAAGGCCATGTCGATGCGCTTCGGGTCGATCCACTTCGCCAGCAGCGCGTCGCAGCGTTCGCGGTCGATGCGGCCGTTGAAGAGGTCGATGTCCTGCTGCTCGCGGGACAGCACGTGCACCAGGTTCAGGCGCTCGCCGTACTGGTCCTTCAGGTCGGCGAGTTCTTCGCGGAACATCACGCTCGACGACGAACGATTGCCATACACCAGCGTGAAGCGGCTGCCGGGCTCACCGGCGAGCAGCGTCTTCATCAGCGACAGGATCGGCGTGATGCCGCTGCCCGCCGCAAAGCCGACGTAGCGACGCGCCGTGTGGACGTCCGGCACGATGCCGAAATGACCGGAAGGCGGCATCACCTGCACGCTTACACCGGGCTTCAGGAAGTCGTTCGCCCAGTTCGAGAACAGGCCGCCGTGCACGCGCTTGATCGCCACGCGCAGTTCGCGCTCGCCGGCGCCCGAACAGATCGAATACGAGCGGCGCACGTCCTCGCCACCGATCTCGGTGCGCAGGGTCAGGTGCTGGCCCGGGGTGTAGTGGAACGACTCCGCAAGCGAGGGCGGTACGTCGAAGGTAACGACGATCGCGTCGCGGGTTTCGGGGCGCACGGTGGCGACCCGGATATCGTGGAACTTGCTCATGTCTCTTGCTCCTCTCGGAGTGCCTTTCTCAGTGGCACTTGAAGTAGTCGAACGGCTCGCGGCAGTCGACGCAGCGATGAAGCGCCTTGCACGGGGTCGAACCATGGCGGCTGATCGACTCGGTGTGCGCAGAGCCGCAGTGCGGGCACGCGACCGGTGCATCCTCGGCCGCATGGCGCCGCAGCCCGCTGATGTCGATCACCTGGCGTCCGTCGGCGCGGCGGGCCGGAGGAGCGATTCCGTACTCGCTCAACTTCCGGCGCCCCTCGCTGGTCAGCCAGTCCGTGGTCCACGCGGGGGCGATGCGGCTTTCGAGCCGCACCCGCTCCACGCCCCGCTCGCGCAGCGCCTCCTCGATCGAGCGGCCGATGACTTCCGTCGCCGGACATCCCGAATACGTCGGCGTGATCACCACCTCGCACACCGCTCCGGCGGGCTCGTCGTGCCAGTTCACCTCCCTCACGATCCCCAGATCGACGATGGAAATGGCCGGGATTTCAGGATCGGGCACATCGGCCAGCCAGCCCCACACCTTCTCGTTGCGTTCGCGCAGGTCCGTCATCACCGCCTCACTGACCACGTTGTCACCAGCTCGCGTTGGGATAGGCGCGCTGCAGGAACTGCATCTCGGCCAGCAGCAGACCCAGATGCTCGCCGTGGCGCCCCTGCTTGCCACCCTTCTGCATCCATTCGCCGGCCGGCACCGTCAGCGTCGCCTCGTCGAACACCTCGCCCACCATCGCCAGCCACGCGTCCTTCAGGCTCGCCGGATCGCAGGCGAGGCCTTGGGCAGCCAGCAGCTCTTCGGTCTCGTCGGCCTTGAACATCTCGCCGGTGAACATCCACAGCTCGTCGATCGCGTCCTGCACACGGCGGCGGCTCTCGGCCGTGCCGTCGCCCAGGCGCACGACGAGGTCGCTGCTGCGGCGCAGGTGGTAGGCCACTTCCTTGATCGCCTTCGACGCGATGTCGGCGATGCGGTCGTCGGCCGAGCGGGTCAGCGCATCCAGCGTCAGGTGGTGCCACACGTCGAAGAAGAACTGGCGCACCAGCGTATCGGCGTAGTCGCCGTTCGGCTGTTCCACCAGCAGCAGGTTCGTGAAATCGTGGGCGTCGCGGCAGAAGGCCAGCGCGTCCTCGTCACGGCCGCGTCCCTCGACCTCGCCGGCGTAGGACAGCCACATCCGGGCCTGGCCGATCAGGTCGAGTGCAGTGTTGGTCAGCGCCATGTCCTCTTCGAACGCCGGCCCCTTGCCGCACCATTCGGAAAGTCGCTGCGACAGCACAAGCGCGTTGTCGCCCATGCGCAGCAGGTAGATGAATTTGTCATCAAGCAGCATCTCGGTCTCCGTCTCTGCCGGTCACATGTGCTTCACTTCTTCCGGAACCGGGAAGAAGGTCGGGTGGCGGTAGATCTTGTTGTTCGCGGGCTCGAACAGCGCTTCCTTGTCGGCCGGGCTGCTCGCGGTCACTTCGGCGGCGGGCACGACCCAGATCGACAGCCCTTCGTTGCGACGCGTGTAGACGTCGCGCGCGTTGTTGATCGCCATCTCCGCATCCGGCGCATGCAGGCTGCCGACGTGCTTGTGGGCGAGGCCATGCTGGCTGCGGATGAACACTTCCCAAAGGGGCCATTCCTTCATTTCTCTTCTCCTCTCGATCTCGTTATCAGGCGGCCTTGGCGGTCGCGGCTTGTCTTTCGGATTTCTTCTCGGCATGTGCGAGCAGCGCGTCGCGGAACCACTTGCCGTCGTCCCAGGCCTTCACACGGGTGCGCAGGCGGTCGCGGTTGCAGGGGCCGTTGCCGGCGACGACCTGGCGGAACTCCTCCCAGTCGATCGCGCCGAAGTCGTAGTGGCCGGTGTCCTCGTTCCACTTCAGGTCGGGATCGGGGATCGTCAGGCCCAGGTATTCGGCCTGCGGCACGGTCTGGTCGACAAACTTCTGGCGCAGCTCGTCGTTCGACAGGATCTTGATCTTCCACTGCATCGACTGAGCGCTATGCACCGAGTCGCTGTCCGGCGGCCCGAACATCATCAGCGCCGGCCACCACCAGCGGTTCAGCGCGTCCTGCGCCATCGCCTTCTGTTCCGGCGTGCCCTTCGCCATCGCCATCACGAGGTCGTAGCCCTGGCGCTGGTGGAAGGACTCCTCCTTGCACACGCGCACCATCGCCCGCGAATACGGACCGTAGGAACAGCGGCACAGCGGGATCTGGTTCATGATGGCCGCGCCGTCGACCAGCCAGCCGACCGTGCCGATGTCGGCCCAGTTGGTGGTGGGGTAATTGAAGATGCTGGAGTACTTGACCTTGCCCGACAGCAGGTCCGCATAGACCTGGTCGCGCGTCACGCCGAGCGTTTCCGCGGCGCTGTAGAGGTACAGCCCGTGGCCGGCCTCGTCCTGGATCTTCGCCAACAGGATCGCCTTGCGCTTGAGCGACGGGGCACGCGTCACCCAGTTGCCTTCGGGTAGCTGGCCGACGATTTCCGAATGCGCGTGCTGCGAGATCTGGCGGATCAGCGTGCGACGGTAGCCCTCGGGCATCCAGTCCTTCGCCTCGATCTTGATGCCCGCGTCGATCCGCTCCTGAAACGCGCGCTCCTCGGCCGACATCTCGTCGAGCCCCTGCACCCGCTTCATCCCTGTATCCACCATCTGGGCGTACATGTCCTTCCTCCTCTGTCCGGGTCCGTGCATCCGTCGCGAGACGTGATACGTTTTCCAGCGCGTCGTCTGTCTCTGATGACTCATGACATGAGCGCGTTGGAGTGAATCCTAGGGGAGCGGATCAGGGGTGACTGTCGGTGGGTTCTCGACGTCTTGTAGGAATTTTCTGATCGACGAAACGGGAAGGACGGTAGAACGAGAAAGCGCAATGCCACAAACACATGAGGGGAATGAGCAAGTGCTGGTGATACAAAAGCATTATCTACAGAAGCCGTACTTGTTTCAGATTCGGCGCGATCCCGGTCGTGAACCGTAGGCGCGGCTGCGTTTCCCTGTGGGTGGCGGCAAAGGGGGCACCGGCGCCCTGAATAGCGCTGGCAAGGAAAAAGTCGTACGGCAGTTTTTCGAACGCCGCGAGCGCCTCGACCCAGGCCGAACGAGACAGCCGACCGAGCTCGCTGCCAGCCGCCCACCCGGCATAGCCGCTGTTCAGGCGACAGCTTCGTTCCGGAACCTGTCGGTCCGCCAATGCGAGCTATTCGGTCAGAACGGCCGTTCAGGTTTCAACCTTCTGTACGGCTCTATTGCGCGCTAGTCCCGCCATTCGGCACACGGCGGTGCTGACTGACAGCTTTCGCTCAAGTCGGTTGGAGTGCCAACCTCAAGCGAACAAACGCACCTCAGAACGTTACTACTGTGGGAGAAATTTTCCTTGGATTTTCCAAGTAGTGGCTTGGTGGTCCTCAAACGATCCTCCTAAATCCAAGCCCGACTTACCTGCCATCACCTTGAGTCCCGCGTTAATCCCGAAGTCGTCTTCGTAATTCACAGTTAACGAAAATTCCGTCAGTCCAAAGTTGAGTCTTCCTTTGGCAATTGACTGCCAAGTAGGTTCGTGTGGATACCAAACTAGAGAATCCGGTAGCCGAGGCTGAGCGCTTCCTCGAAGATGTGCCTCATACAGCAATGATGAAGCGCTCGCCTGCTTACCGGATGCGTCTATCCCTGTCGTCATCTCTGGCATTGGAACCGACAGGTGCGCCGCGAACTCACGTGACCAGCCTCTGACATGTTCAACCCTAATTTCGGTAGCCCCCAAGCTCATCAGTAGTTCGATGGCTTCGGAGAATTTGTGTTCAAAAGCGAGTCGATGAAAGGTGGCGACAGTAAAATAAACAGAACTTGCCGCCGGGTGCGCAACATACAGAATCCCGTCACGTGGATGACCGGGCGGAAATGTCAACGTTTGAGCTTCGGTCTGACTTACCTGTGTGATATCCAGCCCGTTCTGACGGGCCTTTCCCCACGCGATTAACGTGTCGGCTCCATCAATAACCAAATCAACAAGCCTTGAACCGTTGAGAGCCCGAACAGCCATCTTCGCAACATCGTAGAAGTCGATGCCTTTCTTGGGCTCTCGTGCAGCAGCTTCCGCCGCTCTTGATGCAGCGACTACTTCATCAGGTGCGACGACGATCAGTTGATTGTTCATTCTTGTGCAGGGGCAAATGAAATTTTGCGGCGGAATCCACAGGTAAGTAGTGTCATGGAATAGCGCCCCAAGTTCAAGAGCCTATATGGCTAAGTTTACGGTTCGACTTCTTACCGCGAACACAGCGCCACAGTTTAAGTTAATGGTAATATACTGTGGGCATTGTTTTCTCGCGGAGCGGTGTGAAGTGACTTACTGTTTGGGCCTACGAACGGCTAGAGGTGTGTTTGTCGCTGCTGATAGCGCGATCAGCTCGTTATCATCGTCAAAGCTGGATCACGCCTTAGAGACTAAGACCGTCTTTGGTGAGCTTCAAGGAGATGTAGGGCAACATCCTTGGAGGCATGTGAACGAAAAGGGTTTAAAACTCGCCGTCGGTGCTAACTCCGTTGTCGGTTTCGCGGGAGACGTAGCTACCGCCCGCTCGCTGATCGCCGCATACTTTGTCGCGCGAGAAACAGGGAGTGGCGCACGTGATGGTGTTCGCCAAGCGCTAAACAGCGTATGTCCATGCACCGAGCAAAGCGAAGTGCTGTTTGGCTTCTATGAAGATAACGAACCGCGCCTGCTGCATGCCAATACCGCTCGAAACGCAATTTCAGAGGTCGAGGGATTGGTTCAGCTCGGAAGTGTTCCGCCCAGTCAACGCGAATGGACGGCCTCCTACGTCTCTGCATTTTTAGACTTGCTCAATCGATTTGGCCCTCACCCGCTTCACGCAGAACGAATCTTTACCCAGCTCGTCGCATTAATGCAGAGCTACAGCGTCCATGACTATCTGCTCCCGAGAGGGGTCGGTGGAGCGTTTGTCGCCGCTTGGGTCACACCCAGCGGCGCACGGTGGCAGGGTGATCATCTGTATGTGATTCACGACGCGGTTCCGAATCCTGCAGATATGATCATGTGTGCCACCATGGTCCGCGACGATGTTCTTTGCCTCGTAAACAACCAAACCGGGAACACCAAGCTAATCACATGGCCCCATCGAAGCGAAAGCGAACACGCGTTAACAACCAGAGTTGAGGCCGCGGGCAACAAAAGCCTAGGCACGTTCGACGACGCAGCCTTCGATTACTTCATCTCAATCAACAAGCACAAGCACGTCGTGACTGTCTTAGAAATGTGTGGTGAGCAACATACTGCGTTGGTCTCGCTATGTGCGCACGGCATCGACGGAAAACTGGGCGTGGTGTGGACTGAAGAACTGTTGCGGATTGTAAACACCATTGCCGGCATAGAGGCGCCAGAGCATTTGCATATGACTTTGGGCTTTCAACCGTTCATTGAGTTGAACCTAGAACATCAGCAGGAAAGAGAACAGTTCGCGTGGGAGAGCTTCGTCGACCAATCGATCTGAGCACCAACTTAACTCACTCGTCATGCAAGTGACGCTCGGCAGGCCGGTGCCGGCATGGTGAACGCTCGAAGCTGAGAGGTCTGAGTGAATCGCCCTATATCTGCTAAACGCTGTGTTACCAGAAACAGTGTTCTGATGACTGCTTAGCGTAGCGGTACCCGTTGCGTTTTCCGCTTCACCAAGCGACCGCTCCGGCGGTCAGCCTGCTCGTCGTCGCGATCACATCGACCGGCAATTCGTTCGCCGAAGGAGCGAGTCATTCGCCGTCGGAAGCGGCAATTCAGTAATGTCCGCTTCCATATGCGCCAAAATTTGAAGCTTTCGAAAATATCGGACGCCCTTGCTGAGCAAACTGAAATACCGCGTGCAGTGGCGCTGTCTTCGCTCTTGATACTGCTACAGCTTATTTCCTAATCAGAATCCACTCGGTTTTGTTGCCTTTAGGGATCATTTCGATAACAGAATCGTCCCGCAGCGCATAAAACACATTTTTCATTGCATTTTCTGATTTAATACCGGTTATTTCTCGTCCCTGTTTGTTGTTAATTTTTCCATTCTTTTCGAGGAATTCAATTACAAGCTCTTCTGGTTTTGCCAGAGATGTGTGCGGTATGGTAACAACTACCGTGTTTTGAGCCTCTTCAATTACCGGGTCTTTGAGCTTCCATTCTTTCATCTTCTGGAAAGCAGTATTAAGCCCTTCGCCCATGTCTTTGTTCGGTGGAGTCTTGTAACGCGCCAACGTCCGAACAATTTGCTTGTTTCTCGAGTAACGAACATCAAGGATATTCTCTACCGTCACAAATCCGGGCAAGCGCCCCGGGCTTTGGACTTCGATTCTATTATCAAAGATGCGAATATGAACATCATCGCCAATAGAGTAGTCCCTATGAATAATGGCGTTAACGACGATTTCCCATATTGCTTCAGGCGGGTAAGTTACCTTCTTGAGCCCATCCACTGTCCAAATGCTAATCTCGGACATAATTGCAGCAATTCTATTTACGACGCTCTGAATTAGCTGGTATGCGGGCCCTTCCAGCGATTCAGAGAAAGCAAGATGGTCTCTTTCTGGGTCATCATCCTTTGTTTCGTAACGGGTAATCCGTACACCGGAGCGCGTTGGAATTACCGCAGATGGATTCGGGGCGAACAGGACGAGTCCGCAGACTTTGGGATCCCATGTCTTCAGATCAATCAAATTCTCGTTGACCGAAAAATTCAATGCATCTGTCTTTGGCGAAAAATCGGACAGAAATGAGCGCATCTCATCGGACTCAACGATAAGTTCCGTTGGAACATTGTTTACCGCGGTGTCTTCGAAAGAAGCTAACCCTTTTGCGAACTTGAGGGCCACTAGATGCTCTGGATTCTTAATGGGGAGCGACTGGGCTCCTTTTCGCAAGAAAACTTCCTTTGAAGATGTTTGGTGAACTTGAGGACTCTTATCTATCGTTATAGCTAACACATAACCGGGGAGGTTTCTTGCAACCAAAAATTCCATGGCCGCCGGAACTTGAGGCGAAATTTCATGCAATGCCTGGAGCAATCCGTTGAAATCTTCAATTGAAGCAAGACCGCGCCAACGCTCCTCCGGCGTCGCCGTTGTCTTGTCATCTTCAATTCCGATCAATATATCGCCGCCATCGGCATTGGCCAGTGCCACTGCAATTTTCTGTAACGCTGCACCCGACAGTCGCGATGATTTTTTTGTCAAAGAAATGACTCTCCCCACGAATGAGAATGGAGATTGCTTCTTCCTTTTCCAAGGCTCGAGTAAGCATAACGGCGTTTCTCGGGTTTATCGTGAACTTTGAATCTTATCAGACTTAGGACTACCGAGTTGCCGCGAGCCGTGTCCGGTCTGAGTCGGAACCAGAGTATTTTTTCGCGAAGCAGTCCGCTTTCTCGTTTCCAGGATCTCCCTGCGAGAGTCCCGATTGGCCAAGGATGAGGCTGTCAGCCGAAGACCCGATTGGCATTTCAATCCAGCAACCCGTTCCGCATCGCGTACTGCACAAGCTCCGCGTTGCTCGCAAGCCCGAGCTTCTCAAGGATGCGCACGCGGTAGGTGCTAACGGTCTTCACCGACAGGCACATCTGCACGCCGACGTCCGTCAGCGACATGCCGCGCACGATCTTCATCATCACCTGCATTTCGCGCGCCGTGAGCTTTTCGTGCGGGGCCCCCTCGCGTGCCTTGTCCATCTGCATCAGCAGATTCGCCGCACTGCGCGGCGAGACGTAACGCCCTCCCCCGACCACGTGCCGGATCGCCGCCAGCAGCTCCTGCGGCTCCACGTCCTTCGACAGGTAGGCGTTCGCGCGGGCGCGCAGCGCGAGCACGGCGTACTGCTCCTCCGGGTACATCGACAGCATGATCACTGGCAGGTCCGGGCGCTCCGCGCGGATCGATTCGAGGGTGTCGAGTCCGCTGCGGCCGGCCATGTTGATGTCCATGATCACGACGTCGAACTTGCCCGCGCGGATCTTCGCGAGCGCACTCGCCCCGTCGCTCGCCTCGTCCGCGACGTGGAGATCCCCTTCGTCCGACATCATCCGCTTCAGACCGGAGCGGAAGATCGTATGGTCATCAACGATCAGCAGTTCGATCATTGCTTCGTCGCCCCATGTAGCCCGGTACTGCGAGAAGCACGACCGTACCACCGCCGGCGCGTGCATTGACATATAGCGATCCGCCTATGGTGCGGGCGCGTTCGGCCATGCTCAGCATGCCGATCGACCCTTCCCGCATCGAGGAACGGTCGATCCCCTTCCCGTCGTCACGAACCTGCATCTCGAAGCGGCCGTCCCGGTTGTGCACGCAGACCTCAACGGTTGCCGCGTCTGCGTGCCGCCCGATGTTCGTCAGCGCCTCCTGGAACACCCGGAAGCATTCGGTGGCCGTTTCCATGGACAGCGCGGGTTCGCCTCCCTCCACAGTGAATCCGACCACGATTTCATTACGACGGCCGAAGGCTTCGAGCTCACTGCGCATCGCGGCGACGAGACCGAGCGTGTCGAGCATCCGTGGTCGCAGTTCGTCCGAAATCTGTCGGGCGGTATCGATCGTATCCTGGATCAGCGGGAGGAGGTCTTCCGTGATCTCGCGGATCTCGGCCAGTGCGGGATCGGAAACCCGCCGCTGGATGCGGAAGACGTCGAGCTTGATCGAGCTGAGCATCCCGCCCAGGACGTCGTGCACCTCGCGCGCCAATTGGCCTCGCAGCTCTTCGCGCGAGCTGTTGAGATAGGACGCCAGCTCCCGCAGCCGTCGGCGCGAACGCTGGAGATCCTGATCCCGGCGGACCCGCTCGCTGACATCGATCACGACCCCGGCCAATGCGGGCTGACCGTGGTAGTCGACCCGGGCGCCGTGCACCTCGATGTGGACCGTGTGGCCATCCCGATGCTTGCAGTGCGTGAAATAACGGATCGACGGCACGCCCTCCTGAACGCGAAGGCGGTAGTACTCCATCGCCTCGCCGACAAAATCCGGAAGCACGAGGTCGCGGATCGAGGTGCCGACGAACTCGTCCCGCGTGTAGCCGAACATCTCGGCAAAGGTGGCATTCACATACTGGAAGCGTTCGTCGAAGACCAGATACACGCCCGCCAGGGACTGCTCGATGATTCCCTGGAAAGGGATGTCGCGGAATTCGATGGGGGGGCGGTCAGGAGGTGCCATGAGGCTATCCAAGCATTCCTGCCGACCGACGTCAATGGACGGCCCAGCCGTCGGGGGACAGGCGTGCCCTTCCCGTCCCCCGCCCTGGCGCAATCGAAGCCTCAGCTCTTCATCACCTTTAGCGTCTGGATCGACGTGTACTCCTCCAGGCCGTAACGCCCGAACTCGACCCCCAGGCCCGACTGCTTCACGCCGCCGAAAGGCGCATCGGGCTGAATCGCGCCGTGCTCATTGACCCAGGCGGTGCCGCATTCGAGCTGCAGCGCGAGCGCCGCGGCCTTCGCACGGTCCTTCGACCAGATCGAGCCGCCGAGACCGTTCTCGTTGGCGTTGGCGCGCGCGATGACTTCGTCGATGTCCGAGTAGCGGATCACCGGCAGCACCGGCCCGAACTGCTCCTCGTCGACGACGCGCATGCCGTCCTTCGCGTCGGCGATCACGGTCGGTTCGTAGAAGTAGCCGTTGCCCGCCCTCGCCTTGCCGCCCGAGAGGATGCGCGCACCGTTCGCGCGGGCGTCTTCGACGAGTTCATTCACGAAGTCGAGCTGGGCGCGGTTCTGCACCGGGCCGAGCTGGGTGCCTTCGGCGAGGCCGTCGCCGACGACGGTGTGGCGGGCGATGCGGGCGAGCTCGGTGACGACTTCCTCGTAAATGGAGTCATGCACATAGAGGCGCTTGAGGCAGGCGCAGGTCTGGCCGTTGTTGTGGAAGCCGACGCCGAAGAGCTTCGGCGCAACCACCTTCGGGTCGACGTCCGGCAGCACGATCCCGGCGTCGTTGCCGCCGAGTTCCAGCGTGAGCCGCTTCAGGTTGCCGGCGGCGTTCTGCATGATGTTCTTGCCGGTCGGCGTCGAGCCCGTGAAGACGATCTTGTTGATGTCCGGGTGCTTGGCGATCGCCGAGCCGACGCCGCTCTCGCCGGTGACGATGTTGAGCACGCCCGGCGGCAGGATGCGGTTGGCGAGCTCGGCAAAGCGCAGCGTCGCCGTCGGCGTCAGGCCAGAGGGTTTCATGACGACCGTGTTGCCCGCGCGCAGCGCCGGGATCACGTGCCAGATCGCGATCATCAGCGGCCAGTTCCACGGCGTGATCGACGCGACGACGCCGAGCGGCTTGCGATGCACTTCGATGCGCGCCTCGTCGTTGTCCTGAATCACTTCGACCGGCAGTTCGAGGTCCGCCGTGACGTGCGTCCACGCGATCGCGCCGCCCACTTCCATGCCCGAGCCGATGCCATTGAGGCCGCCGAGCGGCTTGCCGCTTTCCTTGGTCACGAGCTCCATCAGCGCCGGCATGTCCTCTTCGAGCGCCACGCCCAGCGCGTGCAGCAGATCCTGACGATGCTTGTCGGACGTGCGGCTCCAGGCCGGGAAAGCCGCACGGGCGGCGGCGACCGCGGCGTCGACATGGGTCGCGTTGCCGGCCTGCACCTGGGCGAAGGCTTGCCCGGTCGCGGGGTTGATGACGTCAAACGTACCACCAGCCTTCACCGGCTGGCCGTTGATGATCATGTCGAATACTTGCATTGCGTCTCCTCGCTTCGTTTTTCGAATGTCTTGCCGAGTCCTGCACATCGCCTCAAGGCGCGTGCGGGAAGAGTACGGGCGCGCTCGCGGAAGGCGTTAGCCGAAATCGGCATCCGCGACGCTGCCTTTCAGGCGCATGTCATTGTGGCGGCACGATGCCGGCGCGTGAAAAAAGGGCCACATGGGTCGGGTCCGTGGCGACCCCGGCCGTGAGCGACAGGCGGTCGGGACGCTGACGCGCTTCGAAGCTGGAACCGGCGTCGCGGCTTTCGAGCGTCACGCCGTCGAGCCCGACCGCCAGCACCCGGTCCGCGAGCGGGAGGATCGATGTGATCGAACTCTGCGTACCGGTGTCGACCTTGTGCCAACTGTCTCCGCCGTCGGTACTGCGATAGAGGCTGCCGCGCAGGCCGGCGATCAACAAGGTGCCGTCGGGTAGGGACGTACCGCTCCAGAAGGAGCCCCGATAGCCGGTGGCCTGATAGGCCCACGTCTGCCCGTGGTCGTTGGAGCGCAGTACCGTGCCGCGCTCACCGACGACGAAGAGCGCGCCACGTCGATCCGCAAAGACGTGCATCAGGTTGCGGTCGGCGCGCGTGTCGTTGGGCGGGGGCGGCAGGCTGACCTTGTCCCAGGTCTTGCCGCCGTCCGCCGTCCTGAGCAGCAAGGACCAGAGCCCGACCGCGGTGCCGTGCTGCGCATCGCTGAAATGCACGGCGAAGAGCGGCCGATCCTCGGAGGTCTCCACGCGCTGACTGGTCCAGGTTTCTCCGCCGTCGTCGGTGTGCAGGATCACGCCCCAGTGGCCGACCGCCCAGCCGTTGCGCTCGTCGGCGAACGACACGCCGGTCAGCGTCGCATTCACCGGCACTTTGGCCGCCTGCCGCCAACTGCCTCCCTGGTCGTCCGACAGCAGCACGACGCCCCGATCCCCCACCGCGACGAGGCGCTGCCCCGCCTGCGTGGCTGCGAGGATCATCGATCGACTCGCCGACGCAGAGCGTTCGGCCGCGCGCGGCACGACCCCTGCACCTTCCGCCGCCCATGCCGGCAGAGTCACCGCGGACGCGGCGATGGCGATCCCCGTTGCCCCGAGCAGCATGCGATATTTCTTCATCATCACGTCTCTCCGCTCAGTGCGCCAGGATGCCGGGCGCACGCACGGCTCCGCGACGGGGGAACAGTCTTTCGAGCCAGACCGCGAGTGCCGGCAGTGCCGTCATCGCCATCACCATGTTCACCATGAACATGAAGGCGAGCAGCTTGCCCATGTCGGCCTGGAACTTGAGCTCCGAGAACATCCATGTCGCGACACCGACCGCGAGCGTGATCGCGGTGAAGATCGTCGCGGTGCCGACTTCGAGGATCGCGTGTTCGATCGCCTTCACGATGTTCTGCCCCTGCGCGAGGTGCAGTTGCAGGCGGTTATAGATGTAGAACGCGTAATCGACGCCGATCCCGACCGCCAGCACCATCACCGGCAGCGTCGCGACAGTCAGCCCGATCTCCAGCTCCTTCATGAACCAGTAGCCGATGAAGGTGCCGACCGTCAGCGGCAGGCAGCACGCGATCACGGCGCGGAAGTCGCGATATACGAGCGCCACGAGGATCACGATCGCCGCGTACACGTAGAGCATCATAGGCAGCTCCGATTTGTGCACTTCCTCGTTCACCGCCGCCTGCACGCCGGCGTTGCCCGAAGCCAGGCGAATGCTGATCCCCTCCTCCCGATCGCGATCGCGGAAGGCCTTGACCTCGTGGATCACGCGCTCGATCGTCGTCGCCTTGTGGTCGGTCAGGAACAGGTGCACCGCGGTCATGCTGCAGTCCTTGTTCATGAAGCCGCGCACGCGCCCGATCTCGGTCGCGAGCGACGCGTAGTTGCCCGGATCGATCGGCACGACCGACATCTTCGGATTGCCTTCGTTGTAGCCCTCGTTATAGGTGCGCAGCTGCCCCGAGAACGACAGCGCCGACAGCACGCCCGGCACGTACTGCATCGCCGCGACGAAGCGATCCTGATAGAGGCCCACCGAGACGTTCTCGCAGGACTCCGGCGGCGCCTCGAAGATCACCGACAGCCAGTCGAGCCCCGTGTCGTAACTGCCCGAGATCGCCACCGCATCGCGATTGAACCGTGCTTCGGGCCGCAGCTCCGGTGCGCCGGGTTGCACCGTGCCGACGACGCGGTCGCTGCTCTGCCAGACAGCCAATGCGAACACGACCGCCGTGAGGCCGATCACGACCGCCGCGTTGCGCGGCTCGGCGACTCGTGCCAACACGCGCAGCCAGGTCGAGCGACGCTCGCGCTTGAGCATCGCCCGGTCGGCGTAGTCCTTCGTGAAATGGCACATGGATGCGGCGAGCGGCAGCATCACGAGGTTCGTGACGATCTTGTAGCCGACGCCCAACGACGCGGTGATCGCGAGCTCGCGCACCATCGGAATCGGGATCAGCACCAGCGTGACGAAAGAGACGAAGGCCGTGACGAGCGCCAGCGTGCCGGGGATCAGCAGTCCGGTGAAGCTCGCGCGGGCGGCGTCCTCCGTCGTCCTGCCGTGCGAGAGCTCCCGCACGATGAAGTTGATCTGCTGCACGCCGTGCGAGACGCCGATCGCGAAGACGAGGAAGGGCACCAGCACGGCCAGCGGATCGAGGCCGTAACCGAGCAGTTTCAGCGTCCCGAACTGCCAGACCAGCGAGGTCAGCGAGCACGCAATCGGCAACAGCGTGAAGCGCACCGACTGGCAGTACCAGTAAACCGCGAGCGCTGTCAGCAGCAGCGCAATCGCGCAGAACTCCAGCACGGCAGATGCACCGTCGGCGATGTCCCCGATCTGTTTCGCGAAGCCGATGATCTGGATCTCGAAATCGCCGTCCTCGAACTTGCTGCGCAGCTGCTCTTCGAGGATGTGGTTGTAGGCGACATAGTCGATGCGATGGCCGTCACGGTCGTGCTCGAGCAGTTCGACGACGATCATCGCGCTCGTCTGATCGCGGGCGACGAGGGTTCCGACGAAGCCACCCTGGCTCGCCGCGCGCTGGATCGACGCGATGACGTCGGCCGTCAGGTCCTTCGGCGTGATCGTTCCGGCGATCAGCGGATCGGCCCGGAAGCCTTCCTCGGTGATCTCGTTGACGAAGGAATTCGGCGTCCATAACGATTGCACGCCCAGCCGGTCGACGTTCGGCAGAAAGCTCACCGCCTGCGTCACCTCATACAGGCGGCCGAGCGCTGCCGGCGTCCAGATCGTGCCTTTGCGCGCCTTGACGACGATGTTCAGCCGGTTGGCGCCGAGCACGTCGTCGCGGTACTGGTTGAAGGTCTGGATGTATTCGTGGCCGACCGGCATCTGTTTTTCGAAGCCGGCATCCATGCGCAACTGCAGCGCAAACCAGCCCATGACGGTGGTGAATAATCCGAGCAGGAGGAGGATGCTGCGACGATGCCGGAAGCAGACCGCCTCCAGCCGCCGCAGACTGCGCGTGAGAAAGCCATCGACCTCGTCGACGCTGAGTGGATTCAACATGATCTTGTAGTCGTCAGAAATTTCGCGAAATGAAGCCACCGATGAAGTCGCGGTCGCGGAAGGGAGAGCTGACCGGCATGTCGCCGCCCCAGAACTTCGTGTAGTCGATGCCCGCCTGCCAGGTCGCCGGATTGCGGTTGAACAACACGTAGAAGTTCGCCGACTTCGCGCCTTCCATCCAATTCGCCATGAAGTTCGGGGTATTGCCCTTCACCGCATGCGACAGGAATACGCCGGGGATCACCTGCCAGCCGGGAATCAGCGTGCTGTCGTAGGTCAGGCTGAAATCGAACATGTAGCCCCAGGACAACTCGTCGCCGACACCCTTGAAGGCGCCGTTGGAGTCGAGGTAGGTCCACGCCCCCGCCGCCGGCAACTGCTGATACGTCACGCCATTGCGGCTGCGGGTGAAGACCTTGTTCGAATTCACACCGGGATAGGCGATCGCGACCGCCTCGCCGAGAAAGGTGCCGGTCTGCGCGCCGACGAGATCGAGGAACCACCCGTGGTCGCTCGGCGTGAGGCTGAGGATGCCGGTCAGATGGAACTGATAGCGTTCCTTGTCGATCGACCCGTTGCATTGGTCGACGGCCGCCAGCCCCCCGGTGGCCGGGTCGAGACAGACACTCGTCGACACGGCGTCCTTCGGGCGATAGGACAGCTCCGCGCCGACCGCCCAGTTCCCGATCGACGTGTTCGCGCTGAGGCCATACAGCTCGCGATCCTCAAGGAAGTACACCTTGGTCGTGTTCTGCGCGTTCCAGTACTGGAAGTTCGGCGTCTTGTCGTGGAAGCGCTGGTAATACACGCCGAAGTCGGTGTCCCAGCCCTCGGGCCGGATCTTCAGCGACACGCCGTACTGGCCGCCGTTCCGCGGGTCGATGTCCTTCCCGACGCGCATCGCCTCGCCGGAAGCGAGCATCCCTGCCCGTGCCGCCTGCAGCGACTGACCAAAGAGCGGATCGCCGGGGGTACGGATGCGGCTCGCGGCATCCGGCGTGAAATACAGCAGATTGTCGCGTCCCTTGTCGAAGGTGTCGCCCATCGAGAAGTAGGTGCCCGACGGCGGGAACTCGTACTGTTTCCACTGAAACTGGTAGTAGGCCTCCAAGTTCACACCACGGCCGAGACCGCTCGCGACGCTCACCATCGGAGACGGCAGAAAGGCCTCCTTCAACTGCACGCCGGGCGAGGACAGCCGCTGCAGGTCCATCGCGACGTTGGAATTGATGCCGCCGACCATGAAGAGGCTCTCGCCCCAGCTCACGACCTGGTTGCCGAGGCGCACCCTCCCCCGCTGGTCGCCGACGTTGAATTCCTTGCTGACCCAGAAGTCATAGAGGCGCGCATAGCGCCCGACCGCGCGTTTCGCCTCGCTGTCGAGATCGGTGCGCTGGGTGTCGTCCGCGACGAAGTCGTAGAGCCAACCGACGCGCCCCATAAACTTCCACTCGTCGGGGAAGCTCAGCAGCAGTTCGTGCGAGCCCTTCAGGTGGGTCGTGAAGAAATCGCCCTTGTTGTAGTTCAGGTTGCCGTCGTCGGCGTTGCCCCACTGCACGGTGTTGGCCCGTGCGCCACAGCCCGTGGATGGGTCGCCGATGTGGTCGCAACGCTGGCTTTCGACGCGCTGGCCGAAGCCGAGCGTCAGGGTCGAATCGAAAGATCCCTTGATGGAACCGGTCTCGAACTGGAAGGCGTGCGCCGCCGGGGCACAGAGGCTCGCCAGGGCGAGGCTCGACACCGTGCGCTTCAGTTGCATGCTCATCTTTCTTCCTCGAAAGGATCCCCGGCGACTGCGGCCCTTGCCCCAGTCGCTGCGGAGGAATGTCGGAATTGCCCCTAAAGGCGGAAGAGTCAGCGGTCGCTGATCGCGCGGAGGTTATCCGGCGTGTAGAAGTCGTCGCGGTACTTGGGATCGTTCGGCTCGGTCGCCCACATCATGTCCTGGCCGGCCCCGAGCGATGCCTGGTCGTACAGCACGCGCCCCGAGGCAAGGTCGTACTGGACAAAGGCGGGGTTGTCGCAGGCGCCGGTTTCGGCGACCGGGATCAGGAAGCTCTCGCGGACCTTCCAGAGCTTGCCTTGCGCGTCGTAGTCCTCCGCGGCCATCAAGCCCCACGAGTCTTCATCGACATAGAAGCGGCGCTTCGGCGCGACGTGGCGCACGCCCTCCTTCACCGTGGCCTCGACGACCCACACGCGGTGCAGCTCGTAGCGCGTCGCCTTCGAATCGACGCCGTCGGGCGTGACGACCTTGCGACGATCCGCGGCAGGGTCGTACATGCCGAAGGCGTTGTACGCGACGTACATCTCCTTCTTGCCGACGAGCTTCCAGTCGAAGCGGTCCGCGGTGCCGTTGAAGACGCGCGGCTCGTCCATCGTGTACTGGTTTTCGAAGCCGATCTGCGGGGCGTCATAGGCATAGCTGGGCATGCGGCGGACGCGGCGCTGACCGGGGAAGTAGTAGAAGGTGTCGCTCGCCTTGCTGGTGTAGGAGGTCACGAGCAACGCCTGGCCGGCCAATGCCGTTGGCGATGCGTAGGCGAAATAGGTGTTGTATTCGACGGGCGGCAGCTCAGAGAGCTTGTGCGAGCCTTTACGGCCCCACGGGTAGTAGTAGCTCTGCGTCGATTTGGCCTCGATCCAGTCGCCACCGCTCGCGCGCGGCGACAGCATCGTCCATTGCGAAGGCATCGTGACGCCCACGCCCGCGTACTTCATCTTGGCGTTCCACAATACCTCGATGCCGCTCTTCGGCACCGGGAACGGAACCCCGGGGACCATCGCCTCGGCCAGGCTCCAGCCGTCGCTGCCGATCTTCGCTGCAGCGGCGTTCTTCTTCGTGTTCTCCTGGACAAAGTCCGGCGCCGAGCAGTGGCGGCGGGTCGGATAGACGTCGAGCCGGTAGTTCTTCAGCGTCTTCAGCAGGGCATGCTGTCCTTCGCTGAGCTTGTCGGCATATTTCTCGGCGTTCGACGCGTCGATCGTGAAAAGCGGCTTGTCGTCGCGATACTTGAAGAACTGCACGCGCGGTTTGCCGTAGGTCCAGCCGGGGTTGAGGGCGCCGCCGTCCTGCCAGGCGGGAATCGCGTTGTCCTTGTTGGCGGCCTTGTCGCCGCCCAGCGGGGTCAGGTCCTTGCCGAGGTGCTCGGCGTCCTGCGTCGCTGCAATCGCGCCACTCGCCAGCAAGGCCAGCGTGAGCGCACTCAGGGTGTTGAATCGGTTCATCTTTGTCTCCTCCGCATCTTCGTGCGTACTTGTCGTTTTGGTCGGACGCCTTGGCGCCCGCGAGTCGGGCTTACATGCTGCCCATCGTGTAGCTCTCGGCGACGACGCGCCAACCGGCCGGGGTCTTCTTCCACACGAACAGGGCGCGCACCTGATAGTCCGCCGCCGCGGCGTCGGCGGGACTGCACTGGTAGGTGACGAAGGAATAGCCGAGGTCGGCCGATGCCTGGCGCGCAGCGTCCGGCCGGATCGTGCAACTACGGGTGTCCTTCACGATGCCGTTCACGACCGGCCGCAGCGCGTCATGCCCGCGCAGCGCCTCCTTCGAGCCTTCGCCGACGACGACCGCTTCGGGGCTGTAGAACTCCGTCAGCCAACGGGCGCCGTCGCGCGCCTTGATCGTCCCTTCGACCGCGCGGTAACGCTGCTCCACCGCCTTGCCGAAGTCCTGCTGACCGGCTGCGTGCGCGCCGGTTGCCACGCTGAACGCCGCGAACATTGCGGCGATGGTCCTGCTCTTCATGCTGAGTCTCTCCTTGGATGTGCGGGATTCGAGGCGGGCCATCAATGCAGCCCCTTCAGCGCGTCGATGACTTCCTGGCGGGCCGCCGGATCCTTCAGGCCGGCGAAGGCCATCTTGGTGCCGGGGGCGTACGCCTGCGGCGCTTCGAGCCATCGGTGCAGCGTCTCCTCGGTCCAGACGCCGCCGAGGTTGCGCAGGGCCTTCGAGTACACGTAGCCCGCTGCGCCGGCGACAGGACTGCCGAACACGCCGTTCAGGTTGGGACCGACCGCGTGGGCCGCACCCTTTTCAACCGTGTGACACGCGACGCATTGTGCAAACACGCCTGAGGCCGCCTGCGCCCAGACTGCCGATGCGCCACTCAGCGCGAGAAGCGCCAGTACGGCACGGGAAATTGCTCTTGCCTTCATGTGACCCCCTCACGCGTTCTGGCGCAGCGCGGCCGCGACGCTTTGCGCCACTTGCAAGCCGGATTCGATCGCGCCGTCGATGAAACCGCGCCATCCGGAGGCGATGTCGGAGCCCGCAAAGAAGAGACGCTCCTCCCGCGCCCTGAGGTCGTGCATGTAGCGGCTGAACTGCCGCGGCTTGTAGGTGCACCACGTGCCGAGCGAGTACGGGTCGAGGTGCCAGTCGTAGGCCAGGACATCGGTGACCGAGACGTCGGGCAGGAACTTGCGGATGAAGGGCTCGACGGATTTCGGGTCGTGGACGTCGAAACCTTGCGCGGCCGGGACGCCGAAGCCGATCAGCGTGCCGCCATCCTTGCCTTCGTGATCGGTGAAGATGAGGTTCAAGGGCTCCGAGTCCGGGGCCAGCATCATCACCGAGCCCAGCTCGCCCTTGACCTTGATGTACACCTTGTGACCGGCCCCGGCATGATGCTCGCGCGCCATCGCCTGCTTGCCCGCGAGCAATGCCGGCTGGAAGTCGATGGCGTTCACCGTGTTCACCGGCACCGCCATCACGACGAAGCGGGTATCGATCCTTTCACCCGACTCCGTCGTAATGCTGACCCCGGTGCTGCTCTGCTTCACTTCGGACACCGCCGTCGACAGGCGCACCTCGAAGCCCCCGTCCGCGACCATGCGCTCGATCAGCCCCGAGGTCCCGTCCTTCAGCTTGTAGTGCGCACAGGCATCGAATAGCCGCATCAGATCGCGATCGGCGAGCGTCCACCAGCGCAGCATTTCGGTGTACGCGCCTTCGCCCGTGCGGTTGTGGCAGTTCGTCGCCATCAGGCCGCCGAGCAGGTCGCGCCGCAGCGGCGGCAGATCGAGCTGCTTCATGCGGTCCGCGATCGACATGCCGTCGAGCTTCGCGCCCTCTTCCGACAGGTAAGGCAGGTAAGGCCGCGCGAAGACCTTTTCGGAGCCTTCATGGAAGCGGTTGTTCGCGTCGACGAGAAGCTTCAGGCTCTCGTCGATCGGCACCTCCTGGACCTTGCCGCCGGACATCCACATCACGCGCTGCGGATTGGCGGCTCCCGGCGTTTCGGCGAGATCCAGGTTGTAGCGCATGATCTCGGCCCACACGTGCGGCTGCGACCAATGCACCCAGGTGCCGCCCAGCTCCACTTTCTTGTCGCCGAAGCGGGTGTAGAACGTTCGGCCGCCGAGCCGGTTGCGCGCTTCGAGCAACAGCACGCGGGCTCCGGCATGTGCGAGCTCGCGGGCCGCCGTGACACCTGCAAAGCCCCCGCCAATGACGACCACGTCCGGCTTGCCGCCTGTTGTCGCTGCGACCGAGCTGCCAACGGGCAACAGCGAACCCGCTGCGGCCGCGGACGCGACCTTGAAGAAATTCCGTCTGGATCCGGCGTTCGAAGCCGATGCGGGACTACCGTCGACGTCGGTCGGACGGCCGAAAAATGGCTTGCCCATCGAATTTTGTCTCCTCTATCGGGACTCGCGCATGGATGCGCATCAGCCCGTTTTTGTCGCTCGCTCGTTGGCGAGTCGTGATGAGGAGACTAAAGAGGGACGTTCAGATGGAGGTATCCGCTATCGGCACAAAATTGATGCTGCGTCGCAGCAATCCTTGAGCCGCATCACGCTATCAATCGTCGGCAGTGGGCCTGATCAGATTGCACCCGTAATCGCGCTGTCGCGTTTCAGAAGGCAGTTCACCGAACAAGGCACGGTAGTATTCGGCGAAACGGGGCAAGTGCCAGAATCCCCAACGCGCAGCGATATTTGCGATCGATTCGGAGGAGTTCTTGGCGAGACGCCGAATCTCACGACGCACTGCATTCAGGCGAACGTTGCGAAGGAACTGCACAGCGCCCATCCCGGTGAGATCCTCAAAGGCGTACTGGAGCGAGCGTCGAGAGACACGGAACAACTGGCACAAGTCGGCGATATTGAGCGGGTCCTGCGGGTGATCGAGCGCATATTCGCGCACGGAACGCACAATCCACGCCTTGGCGCTCGGATGAAGGCTCCAGGCGAGCTTCCGCGTACCTGGATCGAGCGTTTCAACCGCGATCGCGAGTACACAGTCGCGCATCGCCTTCCGGCTCGCCTCGATGCTAAGCAGGTCGGGGTGGCGTTCGACAGCTTGAACGATTTCCGTGAGCGCACGACGAAATCTCGCGGCCTCCTGCGGCCGCTGACGGATCAAGGGCTGACGGAAAAGCTTCTCCGAGAGCTGTGGCGAATCGGCCGAAGCAAAGCCTTGCAGCAACTGCTCGGATATCGTGGCCGACACCATGTCCATGGTGCCACGACAGAAGATTTCGAACTCTCCGCCACCGGGAAGGTAGGTCACCGCACCGTCGTCTAGAGGCACGCCGTAGTAAAGGCCCGCGCCGCCGTTCGCAATCGGCGCACCGAAGGACACCACACCGTCGATGTTGCAACCGGAGGTCCAGACCGATCGACTGCCGGCCTCCCGCAAGATCTCGAGGCCCTCGTCGATCCAGATCTCCCTGATCTGCCCTTCGAAGCGCCCGGGCGAAAGTTGCTCGTAGACGACGTTCCAAGCCTCCAACCCCGCCCCGAATTCAGTCACGTCCTCGACGTGGGCAAGACGAAGCCCGCCGGGGGACAAAGTAGTTGAAGAGACCTGTACGTTCATCGTTGTTGCGAATAACGTCGGCGAATCAGGACTGAAGGGAAAAACAGATCCATCGTACGCCCAACACGCACCGCGCAACAACCCATTCTAGAGGCTGCTCCTCTCTGCAATCCCAACAACTCGACGGCGGAGTCGCATCCCCGCAGCACCATCCTGACCAAAGCGCATACAACAACACCGGCTCGGGGCCGGTGTCATATGGATACTTGATCTATACACCCAGCCCTATTTCTTTCCTGGCAGTTCGAGATCCTTTGAGGTAACACCCGGAAGGTTCTTGATGATCGCTCCAGAAGAAACATTTACAACTTCCCCATAATCCCATTCCGAAAATGAAGCCATCGCGCCGCTGCTGCGCATGGTGTCAAAATTCAACGTGATCGCCGACACGACATGCATGACCTTCTCCACCCAGACAATCATATAGAAATTATCTTCAAATTTTATGATTCTGGAGTAGTCCGTATCCGCCAACCCTTTTTCATTGCCAGATACGCAATGCCATGAGAAATTGTTGTTGTCGTGATAGATGTGCTCATAGGCATCATTCGCACTGTATTGGTAAAGCTTACGTTTCCCGACCAAATCCTTGCTGTCAAGGTCGTGGCGCGCAGTGTTCTTGCTCATTGGCACCCCAATGCTGGCATTTAGGATTTGTACGCGAGAAGCAGCGAGAGGCAATTTTTTTGATGAACGCTGATACATCGACAGCTGGTCATCCTTTTCTTTCGGGAAATGTCCTAGCACCGCGGTTGCAATACTGCGCCTTGTATCCAGTACAAGGGCCACCATCTTCGCTTGGTTGGATCCCGTAATAAATTCCACATAGTAATAACCGTCTTTCGGGTTCGTGGCGATATACTCACTGTAGCCGGAGGCTCCCTTCTCCGGCCCGGCGATCACCTTCCATTGCAGAACTCTATCGCTGACAAAATCGTGTTCAACTGCAAAACCGCCTTCGCCGTCGCCAAAATAGAGCGTTATCTTCTTTCCGCTCAGTGAGTTTATTTGCGGCAGATTGTATTCACTAAAACCTTTGGCCATGTCTCCAATGGTAATGTACTCATTGGCCATTTCATTTGGATTATCGACGGCCGCACCTGCCATTCCGGCAGAAGCACCTGCCATAACCAGCATCGCCCGAAGAATTAATTTAAGCACTCTCATTGTTCGCTCACTTTCAGCGTTGAAATTTTGTAAGGGTGAAAGATCCCCGCAATGCACCCGGGTGCCGCCCAACTCGACAGCGCCTATGCACCGGCATGAGTCAGTTCACGCGCGGCCGTCACACCGGCAAAGTCGCCAGAGATGACAAACAAGGTCCGGTTTGCCGCTGCCTGCCGCGGCCGCGGGCGCGACCTCGAGAAAATTTCGTCTGGCTCCGGCATTCGAAGCCGTCGCAGCGCTGCCGCCGACATCGGTCGACCGGCCGAGAAATGGCTTGCCCATTGAATTTTGTCTCCTCTATCGGGGCTCTCGCTTGGATGCATCAGCCCATTCTTGTCGCTCGCTCGTCGGCGAGTCGTGATGAGGAGACTAAAGAGACAAGGTCAGGGAGCGGTATCCGCTATCAGCAGGAAATTCGTGCTGCATCGCAGCAAAACATATCGGCGCGCGGATCGGGACGGAATCCCGCATCTCCTTCCGGCTCGCCTCGCAGTTCTGGATGAGTCGGTGCTGGCCAAGGCTCAGCGCGGCGAGGTGATCGTCATCGATGTGCGGCCCGACAGCGAGTTCGCCGCCGGCCATCTGCCAATGCCCGGTCCCTGCCGCTTGTTGGAGAGGCGCTGGCCGAGTTGCCACGGGATCGCGCCATCGCCTATGGCCGGGGGCCGTTCTGCCTGATGTCCGACGAGGCCGTGAAACTCCTCCGGACGCGAGGCTACACCGCCTTCAAAATCACCGACGGCGTCACCGTTTGGGCGGCCAGCGGCCTGCCAATCGAGGCGCTGCCGCCGGCAAATTAGCGCATGGAAGCGGCCGCGATCCGCCTCGGGCTGCGCTTTGGCCGGGGAGCGGGCGTTCTGGTCGACGTTCTTCAAACCGACCGGCTCCTTCCCGAAGACAGGAGAGCCGGCAGCGGTCGCGTGGCGTGGCGCTTTTCGGCTCCCGCGGGGCAAGACTTTGCTTACTTACGGTGAGCGGTACTGCTGGCGAGTGCGTCGTCCACAAGTTTCTTGAGCTGCTCCGCACCGAAGCTCGGCAGCGGCTTCCCATTGACGAAGAACTCGGGCGTCTGCGTCACGTTCAAGGTCCGGGCGTCCGCCAGATCTTGCTCGATCAGCCGGGCGATCTGCGGGTCGGTCACGTCGAACGCCATTTGCTCCATGTTGAGGCCCAGACCCTCGATGGCTTTCCAGGCGAAGTCGACGCGAGCCGTGTGCTGGACGACCCATTGTTCTTGCGATGCGAACAACGTCTCGAGCGCGGGCCAAAGCTTTCCCTGACGCCGTGCGGCTTCGAGAACGGCAACGACTTTATCCGACCCGTTGTGGAAGGGCGCGTAGCGCATCACGAGCCTGATCCTGTCGGGATTCGCCGCCATCATCTGCTTTACGAGCGGATAGAACTCGCGGCAGGTTTCGCAGGCGGGGTCCAGGAATTCGACGATCACGACCGGGGCGTCGGCAGGGCCGAGGGTGGGCGCATGGTCGCGCATGAGCGAGGCCATATTCGCCGCGGCACGGTCTGCCGCCGTCTTTTCCTGCTGCGCCGAGTAGAACCACACAGCTCCGATGAAAGCGAGCACGAGCGCCGTCAAGCTTGCCAGGAAAACCGTCTTCTTATTCATTAGAACTCCGCAATTGGGCTGCCGCCAGCAGTGCGACGACGACAGAGAACGCCACGACCGACAGCAGCGGAATGGTCAGGAAACCGAACCAGGAAATCACCGTCTGCGAACAGGGCACGCCTTGCACGCAGGGCTTGATGCTCTCTGGCACGACGCCCGCAACAAGCAGTTGATGAAACAGCGCCACGAGTGCGCCGGGGACGGCCAGGACCAGTCCGTAGCGGATCACTTTGCGGTCGAAAGGAAACAGGCCGAGCGGCAGGATCAGTGCAAGCGGGAACATGAAGATCCGCTGGTACCAGCACAGAACACAGGTGGGCAGATGCATGACCTCGCCGAAGAACAAGGCACCGAGCGTGGAGACCGTGGCGATCAGCCAGGCCGCAAACACCAGACCCCAGGCTCGCTGCTCTCCGAATCCGCCTGCCGCTTCAGTCATCATTCCTCCCCTTTTCGCGTTCTTGCTCGCCACGCCGGCGGCGCGGACTATACCAACTTGACCTTGTCGTGGCGACAGGGCCGGAGATGCCATCCAGGTTGAGCGGCCATTCGCATAAAAATGACGAGTGGCGGACGTCGCAACAAGGAATGCGCGCTGGCCGGGAAGGCACGCATGGCCGGGCTTTTCGCGCTGGCATGCAAGGCGTGCGACGACGTACTCGACGCCGACGCAGTCGCAGTGCGAACATTCGTAAGCTGCAACCCAAGCTATCCGGAGCCGAGCAATGCTAGAGCACTTCCAGTGGATCCCCTTCCTGCTTGCGATCACCCTGCTGACGATGACGCCGGGAGTCGACACCTTCATGGTGATCCGTAACGCGGCTCGCGGTGGCTGGCGCGATGGCTTCCTGACGAGCTTCGGCATCTGCTGCGGTCTCTTCGTCCACGCGACGATTTCCGCGGCGGGCTTGTCGGTGATCCTGCTCGGCTCGGCCCAGGCCTTCATCGCGCTGAAGCTCGCCGGCGCGCTTTATCTGGCCTGGCTGGGCTTTCAGAGTCTGAAGTCGGCGTGGCAAGCCAAGGGCATGAACATTCCCGACGTGGCGGCCAAGGCGGTCAGCCCCTGGGTGTCCTTGCGCGAAGGCTTCCTGTCGAACGTGCTCAACCCGAAGCCGATCGTCTTCTACATGGCCTTCCTGCCTCAGTTCATCGACCCGGCGCAATCGCCGCTGGGCCAATCGCTGTTCATGGCGGGTCTGCACTTCACCATCGCAAACGTCTGGCAGGGGCTGCTCGTCGTGCTCGTAAACCGGGCGCGCCTGTGGTTGGCGCAGCCTCGCGTCGCGCGCAGCCTCGACGGCATCGCGGGCGTGATGCTGCTCGGCTTCGGGGCGAAGCTCGCATCCAGCCAGTAGCGACTTCCCGACGGGATGCCCGGGGCGTACCATTGGCATGAGCTGTCCGTCATGTTCGCCGCCGGGTCACGGATCCGCGAGAAGAAGAATCCAGAATGAACAAGAAGCTGCTTGCGATACCCGTCGTCCTCGTTGCGCTCGCCGGCGCCGTCTGGTTGGCGCGGCGGGACCATCCCGAAAAAGAAAGCGCCCTGGTGCTCCACGGGAACGTCGATATCCGCGAGGTCAATCTCGCCTTCAACGCCAGCGGTCGCATTGAGCAGGTGGTCGTTCATGAAGGCGACCGGGTGCTCAAGGGACAGCTGCTCGCGAAGCTCGACACCACCCGCACCGGGCTCGCCCTCGACCAGGCGAAGGCGCTTGCCGAGGCCCAGCGCAGCCAGGTCGCGAAACTCAAGACGGGTTCGCGTCCCGAGGAGATCAGGCGGGCGGCCGCCGAACGCGACGCTGCCCAGGCCGCCGCCCACGACGCCCGCCAGTTCCACGAGCGCCAGCTAGATCTGGTCGCCAGGCACTTCGTTTCCCAGCAACAGGCCGATAGCGCGAAGAACGCGCTGGATGGCGCCCTGCAGCGGGTGAAAGCGGCCGAGGAAGCCTACCGGCTCGCGGTCCTCGGTCCGCGCAAGGAGGACCTGGTCACGGCCCAAGCAACCCTCACCGCTCAGGACGCGGCGATTGCGGGCCTGATGCACGACATCGCCGAAGGCGATCTGTACGCTTCCGACGACGGCGTGATCGAAAACCGTGTCTTGCAGCCCGGGGACATGGCCTCGCCGCAAAAAACCGTGCTCACGATGGCATTGACGGACCCAGTCTGGGCCCGCGTCTATCTCCCCGAGAAAGCCCTGGGCCGCGTCCCCGCGAGCGCCCGCGCCACAATCACCACCGACAGCCACCCAGACCGCAAGTACGAGGGCTGGGTCGGTTTCGTCTCGCCGACGGCCGAATTCACGCCGAAGAACGTCGAGACGCCGGAACTGCGCACCAGCCTCGTCTATCAGGCGCGCGTGTTCGTGTGCGACGGCAAGGAGGAGCTGCGTCAGGGCATGCCGGTGACGGTGACCGTCGACTACGACCAGCCGCCCCCCGAGGGGAGACCCTGCGCGAAGGGCCAGTGATGCCCGCCGACGCCGTCCTTGCTGCCGAGGATCTGCGCAAGTCCTTCCGCGCCGGCGGCCGTGTCGTAACCGCCCTCGATGGGGTCAGCCTGCGCGTGGCCGCCGGATCCGTCACCGGGCTGATCGGCCCGGACGGCGCCGGCAAGACCACCTTCATGCGGCTCGCGGCCGGCCTGCTCGTTCCCGACGCCGGGCAGGTCAGTGCGCTCGGGCTCGACTCGACGCGCGATGCGCTGAAGGTTCAGGCGGCGCTCGGCTACATGCCTCAACGCTTCGGCCTCTACGAGGATCTGACGGTCCAGGAGAACCTCGATCTCTACGCCGACCTGCAAGGCATCCCGCCGCCGGCGCGCGCCGAACGCTACGCGGAACTGATGCATATGACCGGCCTCGCGAGATTCACCCAGCGCCTCGCCGGCCAGCTCTCGGGCGGCATGAAACAGAAGCTCGGCCTCGCCTGCACCCTCGTGCGCGCGCCACGTCTGCTGCTTCTCGACGAGCCGACGGTGGGCGTCGACCCGGTGTCGCGCCGCGAGCTATGGGCCATCCTGGATCGGCTCGTGCAAAACGAAGGCATGAGCGTGCTGCTCTCCACGGCCTACCTCGACGAAGCCGAGCGTTGCGCCGAGGTGATCCTTCTCCACGACGGGAAGGTGCTCGAACAAGGCCCGCCCGCGTCAATGAGTGCGCGGATGAAGGGACGCACCTGGGCCGTGTCGCGACCGGGCACGCACCACCGGGACCTGCAGTCCGAACTGGACGGCCAAGCGGGCATCGTGGACGCGCTCGTCCAAGGGGAGCATGTGCGGGTCGTGACGACCGGCACTGCCCTGCCGCAGGCGATTGCGGAAGTACCCGGCACTGTCGCGCGCGAGGTGCCGCCGCGCTTCGAGGACTGTTTCATCGACCTGCTGCGCGGCGGCCAGGACGGGCGCGTCCGTTCGCCGCACATCAACGGCACCGTGCCGCAAGAGCGCTCCAACGGCGACGAGCCCGTCATTCGGGTCAAGGGGGCGAAGCGCCGCTTCGGCAATTTCTGGGCCGTGGATGGCGTCGATTTCGAGATCCGCCGCGGCGAGATCTTCGGCCTGCTGGGCGCCAACGGCGCCGGCAAGACGACGACCTTCCGCATGCTCTGCGGCCTGCTGCCGGCGAGTGCCGGGCAGTTGGAGGTCGCCGGGCTCGACCTTCGCCGCGCGGCTTCCGCGGCCCGCGCACGCATCGGCTACATGTCGCAGAAGTTCTCGCTGTACGCGAACCTCAGCGTCGCCCAGAACCTCGAGTTCTTCGCCAGCGCCTACGGCCTCACTGGTGCCGCCCGCGCGGAACGTATCGCCTGGGCGCTCGAAGAGTTTGCGCTCGGCACGACCGCCGACCAGATCAGCGGCGACTTGCCGCTCGGCTACAAGCAGCGTCTCGCAATGGCCTGCGCGCTGATGCACCGGCCCGAGATCCTCTTTCTCGACGAGCCGACCTCGGGCGTCGATCCGCTCGCGCGACGCGAGTTCTGGCAACGCATCAACGCGCTGGCCCGTCAGGGCGTGACGGTGCTCGTGACCACCCATTTCATGGAGGAAGCCGAATACTGCGATCGGCTGGCGATCATGGCTGCGGGCCGCATCCTCGCGACCGACGAGCCCGCGGCGATCAAGGCCCACGCGAGAAGCCCGCAGCACCCCGAGCCCAGTCTCGAGGATGCCTTCATCGAGCTCATCGAGGCCTCGTCCTCCAAGGAGGCCGCATGAGCGCGGAGCGGGGCGGCGCCGCAATGCGCGTCAGCGGTCTGGTCCGCAAGGAGTTCCTGCAGATCATGCGCGATCCGAGCAGCATCGCGATTGCCTTCCTGATGCCGATCTTCCTGCTGATGCTGTTCGGCTTCGGCGTCTCGCTGGACGCGGACCACGTTCCGATCGCCGTGGTCGCCGAAGCCCCTTCGCAGGACAGTGCCGACTTCCTTGCCACGCTGCAGGGCTCCCACTATTTCGCGACCCGGATTGCGGATTCGATGCCCATGGCCGAGCAGGCGCTGCGGGCCGGCGAGATCAGGGCCGTTGTCCGCCTGCGGGCGGATTTCTCGCGCCGGATGCGCCAGACCGAAGGGGCGCCGATCCAGCTCGTCGTCGACGGGGTCGATGCGAACACCGCCCGTCTCGTGGAGGGCTACGTCAAGGGCGCATGGGGAAGCTGGCTGGGTAGCCTCGCGGCCGCACGCGGCGAAGAGCTGGAGATGCCTGTCGATCTGCGTCCGCGGATCTGGTTCAACAGCGAGCTGCGCAGTCGCAATTACCTCGTGCCGGGGCTCGTGGCCATCATCATGACGCTGATCGGCGCCCTGCTCACGGCCCTGGTCATGGCCCGCGAGTGGGAGCGCGGGACGATGGAAGGGCTGATGGTGACGCCGGTCAGCATGACGGAAGTGCTAGTGGGCAAGCTCGCGGCCTACTTCATCCTCGGCACCGGCGGGATGCTGCTGACCGTCGGGCTCGCGGTGTGGGTCTTCGAGGTGCCCTTGCGCGGCTCGTTCTGGGTCCTGTGGCTGTGTTCGAGCCTTTTCCTGCTCGCCGCGCTGGGCATGGGGCTGACGATCTCGACGCTCGCCCGCAACCAGTTCGTCGCCGGACAGATCGCCATCATCGCCACCTTCCTCCCGGCCTTCCTGCTCTCGGGCTTCATTTTCGACATCGGCAGCATGCCTCCCGTGGTGCAGGCGATCACGCACCTCATCGTGGCCCGCTATTTCGTCTCGATCGTGCAGACCCTCTTCCTCGCCGGCAACGTGTGGTCGGTGATCGTTCCCAACGCGCTGGCGCTCATCGTGATGGCGGCGATCTTTTTGACGGTCACCTGGCGCAATTCCCGAAAGCGGCTCGATTGATGCTGCAACGCATTCTCGCCCTCATCCACAAGGAGTTCCTGGCGCTGCTCAAGGACCCGAAGAGCCGCACGGTGCTCATCGTGCCGCCGCTGATCCAGTTGCTCGTGTTCGGCTACGCCGCGAGCTTCGACCTCAAGCAGATCCATTACGCCGTCTACAACGAGGACCGCGGCGTCACCTCGCGCGAGCTGATGGCGCGTTTCACCGGCGCCCCCAGCTTCCGTCAGGTGGCCGAGATCCGGTCCGAAGCCGAAATCGCGCCTCTCGTCGACGCGCGCGACGTGCTCGTGACGATCCACCTCGGGCCGCGCTTCGGCGCCGACCTGGAGGCCGGCCGCCCTGCCCCCTTGCAGGTCATCATCGACGGCCGCAACTCGAACACGGCGATGATCGCGCTCAATTACGTACGCAGCGTCGTCGACCGCTTCAACGACGACTGGATCGCCGCGCGAGGTCTGCGCGGGCCGCCGGCACGCATCGAGGTCCGTGACTGGTTCAACCCGAACCTCGAGAGCCGCTGGTTCTTCATCCCCGGCATCATCGGCATGCTGACCCTGATGGTGACGATGCTCGTGACGGCGCTGACCGTCGCGCGCGAACGCGAGCAAGGCACCTTCGACCAGCTTCTCGTCACCCCGCTGCGGCCCGCCGAAATCCTCATCGGCAAGACCGTGCCCGGCCTCGTGATCGGCATCATCCAGGCGACGGTGATCCTGCTGATCGCGACCCAGTGGTTCGAAGTGCCCTTCATGGGTCGCCTGTCGGTGTTCTACGGCGGGCTGATCCTGTTCCTGCTCTCCGGCGTCGGCACCGGCCTGCTGATTTCGGCCCTCTCGGCCACCCAGCAACAAGGCCTGCTGGGCGCCTTCCTGTTCATGGTCCCGGCCGTCATCCTGTCGGGCTTCGCGACGCCGATCGCCAACATGCCGCAGCTCGTGCAGCTCTTCACCTACCTCGATCCGCTGCGCTACTTCCTGATCATCCTGCGCAAGGTCTTCCTCGAAGGGGCGGGCTTCGACATCCTGCTCGACCAGTTCTGGCCGATGGCCCTGATCGGCGCGGGCACGATGCTCCTGGCAGGCTGGCTGTTCCGGCACCGCATGTACTAGCCGCTCGCACCGCCTTCTGGTTCGCCTCCGATCGGTCGAACTGCCACGCGCCGATGACGTCGACACTTCCATCAACGCAATCGGGGAGCACTGCCATGGCCGACCTCTTCGAAAACCCGATGGGCCTGACGGGCTTCGAGTTCGTCGAGTTCGCATCGCCCACGCCGAACGTCCTCGAACCGCTGTTCGAGGCGATGGGCTTTACGCTCGTCGCCAAGCACCGCTCGAAGGACGTCGTCCTCTATCGCCAGGGGAAGATCAACTTCATCATCAACAGCGAGCCGAAGAGCATCGGCGCCTATTTCGCCGCCGAACACGGCCCCTCGGCCTGCGGCATGGCCTTCCGCGTGCGCGACTCGCACCTCGCCTACCGCCGCGCGCTCGAACTCGGTGCGCAACCCGTGGACATTCCGACCGGCCCGATGGAGCTGCGCCTGCCGGCGATCAAGGGCATCGGCGGCGCGCCGCTCTACCTGATCGACCGCTTCAAGGACGGCGAATCCATCTACGACATCGACTTCCGCTTCGTCGAAGGCGTCGACCGCCACCCCGCCGGCCACGGGCTGAAGCTCATCGACCACCTGACGCACAACGTCTACCGCGGCCGCATGAGCTACTGGGCAGGCTTCTACGAGCGCCTCTTCAACTTCCGCGAGATTCGCTACTTCGACATCAAGGGCGAATACACGGGGCTGACCTCGAAGGCGATGACCGCCCCCGACGGCAAGATCCGCATCCCGCTCAACGAGGAGTCCTCCCAGGGCAGCGGCCAGATCGAGGAGTTCCTGATGCGCTTCAATGGCGAAGGCATTCAGCACGTGGCGCTGCTCACCGACGACCTGCTGGCGACCGTCGACAAGTTGCGCGCGGCCGACGTGCCGCTGATGACCGCACCGCCTGCCACCTACTACGAAATGCTCGACGAGCGCCTGCCCGGGCACGGCGAAGACGCGGCCGCGCTGCAGTCGCGCGCGATCCTGCTCGACGGCACGACCGAAGGCGGCAAACGTCGGCTGCTGCTGCAGATCTTCTCGGAATGCGTGCTCGGGCCGGTGTTCTTCGAATTCATCCAGCGAAAGGGCGACGAAGGCTTCGGCGAGGGCAATTTCAAGGCGCTGTTCGAGTCGCTCGAACGCGATCAGATCCGCCGCGGCGTGCTGAAAACCGAGAGCTGAGCGGAACGCGGGAGCCTCGCCGCGGTTCGAACCGTCAGAGATCGTGCGGCTGCCCGAGTTCCAGACGGCCCGATCCCGATGAACCTACTGTCTGCGAGGCTTCCATGGCAAACGCAAAGAACTCACAACCGGATCCCTTCACACCACGACCGGCGCGCAGCGACGCCGAGGAAGCGGTGCGCACGCTGATCCGCTGGGCCGGCGACGACCCCGAGCGCGAAGGCCTGCTCGACACACCCGGGCGCGTCGTCCGCGCCTACGAGGAATTCTTCTCCGGCTACCTGCAGAACCCGGCGGAAATCCTCGCGACGACCTTCTCCGAAGTCGAAGGCTACGACGAGATGATCGTGATGAACGACATCCGCTTCGAGAGCCATTGCGAGCACCACATGGTGCCGATCATCGGCAAGGCCCACATCGGTTATCTGCCGAACCACCGCGTCGTCGGCATCTCCAAGCTCGCGCGGCTCGTCGAGGTCTATGCGAAGCGGCTGCAGATCCAGGAGAAAATGACGGTGCAGATCGCCGACACGCTGCAGAGCGTACTGCAGCCCAAGGGCGTTGCGGTCGTCATCGAGGCGGCGCATCAGTGCATGACGACGCGCGGCGTGCATAAGCCCGGCGCGGGCCTCGTCACGAGCCGCATGCTGGGCGCCTTCCGCGACGACCCGTCGACGCGCCGCGAATTTCTCGGCATTGTCGGGATGACCGGCGGCGGAACGCTGTCCAACACCTAGCCCCGCCGCGGCCGGAACTGGCGCGTGTCCCGGTAATACCCGCGCTCGGCGTTGTCGGGCGTTACATCGGGAATCCCAAGCAGCGGCAAGGGCGCCAGCCGGCGAGGTGAGAAGTTTTGTGCTGTCTGCTCGTGCAGATGGCCCGCGAGCCAGCGGTCGGCCTCCGCCTGCTGGTCATCCGGCGAAAGCGCCAGCCAATCGCTATCGACGCTACGGTAGATCGCCTTCGCGCAAAGGCCGAAGAAGGGGTGCCGCAGCTGGTCCCAGCTGCCGTGGCCGAAGACGAGGAAGCGGGTCGTCTCCTGCAGTTCGGCCCTTCGCTCCCAGAACACGTCTTCCCAACGATGACCGACCAGCAAGGCCGGGATCTGCGGGCTCGCCGACACGACCACGATGCCGCACTCGTCGAACTGCGTGAGCGCATCGCGACACGAACCGCGGCCGGGAAGCTCCGCCTCCCGACGCGCCGCGATCTGCGCGAGGTGCAGCGCGTTGCACGTCGCCTTGGCGCGCGGCCAGACGCACCACGCCATCGCGTTGAAGAAGTCGTGCCAGTCGTCGGGACGGGTCGGGACTTCGCCCGTGGCAAAGATCCGTTCCTCGTAGGCCGGCTCCTCGTCGCGCGGGATCACGAAACGGACGCGCTTCCCCGCGCCGGAGCTCGCGGCGGGAGCGACTTCGTCAAACAGGCAATTCAGCGCATCGACATCGGGCAAGTGCGCCGACTTGAAGCGCGCCAGCAGGCCCGCAATCGGTTCGAAGAGCGGACGGGATGCGAATGCTGCCGGCGCGACATCGATGCTGATCATGGGGATCAAGGATACCAGCGCCGCGACCTGTCCCACGTCGTCGGGGAACCGCTAATCGCCTCATTTTGAGGCACGGAGAGATTTCCCTGCGGCGGCGGCCTTTTAAGACCGTCTCTACGGACTTATCCGTCGAGTTATCCACACTTGCTGTGGACATGCCTGCCGGCCTTATCTGCAGCCTGGTTGCGCAGCTGGAGAACGACAATACGTCCTTCGCTCTGCCCTATCTATTGCAGACACATGCGCACACTCCCGTTCGAACTTCACATTGTCCACTCACACCGGTGCAATTCCGACTGAACGGGTGAGCGGCGCTGGGGGCACGCAAGAGCGCACTTAACCTCAGAGTGAAATCGGAGATTCGGCCCGCGAAAGCGGGCTTTTTCTTCCTACCCTCGCGCTGATCGCAGGCCACGACGCAAATCGTGGTTCGACGCCGTAAGGGTGTAAACTGCGCGGTTGCGCCCGCGATGATGCGGGTGTTCCCCCCGAAACTGCGCCAGGCCAATGCACCGTTCACGGGCTACGCGAAGTTGCACAGGAGCTCACCGAAGGCATGAAGACGCCAAGCAGAATCGAGCCGCTGGTCACTGACGGCCTCGTCGACCGCGTCACGCGTCAGTTGATGAGCGGCAAGGAGGCGATGGTCTTCGTCGTCGAGTGCGGCGACGAAGTGCGCTGCGCCAAGGTCTACAAGGAGGCCAACAAGCGCGCCTTCCGCCAGGCGGTCGACTACACCGAAGGCCGCAAGGTCAAGAACAGCCGGCAGGCGCGCGCGATGGCCAAGGGTTCGCGCTACGGTCGGCAGGAGCAGGAGGCGGCCTGGCAAAGTGCCGAGGTCGACGCGCTGTATCGCCTCGCCGCGGCCGGCGTGCGCGTGCCGACGCCATACAATTTCCACGAAGGCGTGCTGCTGATGGAACTGGTGGCCGACGCCGACGGCGAACCGGCGCCGCGGCTCAACGACATCGCGATGAGCGAAGACGATGCACGTCGTCACCACGCCTTTCTGGTGCGGCAGGTGGTGCGCATGCTGTGCGCGGGCATCGTCCACGGCGACTTGTCCGAATACAACATCCTGGTCGATGCGGACGGACCCGTGATCATCGATCTGCCGCAGGCAATCGACGCCGCGGCCAACAACAACGCCAGCCGCATGCTGGAGCGGGACGTCGACAACCTCGCCGCCTATTTCGGCCAGTTCGCGCCGGAGCTTCTGGCGACCGATTACGGCAAGGAAATCTGGTCGCTCTACGAGTCCGGCAGCCTGCACCCGGATATCGAATTGACCGGACAGTTCAAGCGTGACGAGAAGCTCGCCGACCTGGATGAAGTCATGCAGGTCATCGAAGCGGCCCGTGCCGAAGATGCCGCCCGGCGGGCGCGCATGGCGGGAGTCGATGCCGCTGAGTAACTGACCGGGCGCCGAACCCTAATCGAACCGACAAAAACGCGAGGAGACCGACGATGAAAAGCGACGAATTGCGCGAGATCCAGGCACCGCTCAAGGACCGCTACCGACAGGAGCCAGAAACTGCCCTGATCACGCTGAAGGCCCAGGGCCGGATCGGCGACGGCGTGAGCTGCCGCATCGAAACCGGCAAGGCGCTGGTCGAGGCCGGCCTGCACCCGGCGACCGGCGGAACGGGGCTCGCCGCCTGCTCGGGCGACATGCTGCTCGAAGCGCTCGTCGCCTGCGCCGGCGTCACGCTCAATGCCGTCGCCACCGCGCTCGGGATCGAGCTGCGCGATGCGAAGCTGAAGGCCGAGGGCGACCTCGACTTCCGCGGCACGCTCGGACTGGCGAAGGATGTGCCGGTCGGTTTCCAGCAGATCCGCCTGACTTTCGAACTCGACACCGACGCCAGCGAAGAACAGCTCGACACACTGCTACGGCTTACCGAACGCTACTGCGTCGTCTACCAGACACTGAAACAGCCGCCGGCCTTTGCCGTGACGCGCCAGCGCTCGTAGGACAGCTACGCCTACCGGTCAGCGGAGACGTTCCGCCGACCGGCGCATCCCGTCGATCACGGCGGGTTCCCTGCCATCTCCGGCAGCCGGCTGACGACGTCGTCGATGATCGCCTCCCTGCCCGGCCCCAAGCCACATTGTGAGACGGCGCCGGTGAAGCGGCGGCGCTGAATGTCGCGCAGCCGGTAATGCGCATTCCTGTCTCGCAAGACCATCCCGAGCCGCAGCTTCTCGTAGTCCAAATGATTCGGTCCGGCGCCTGCCACGTGCCGCAACGGCAGCACGTCGTACAGCCGCGGTAAGCATCTACTCGACCCCGGCCTCGTCGAGCGGCTCGACATCGACGTGGAGGATGTCGTGGGGCGCAACGAAAATCTGGCCCGCCCGGCCTGCCCGGCACGCCATGGAAAGGCGGGACATGGCCCTCACCTTCCTCATATATTCCATTCGACTTGCGATCACACCCCTCATGTGATGCAATTCGCATCCTTCGAAAAATCCCCTCTGCCGCCTACCGATGATCGACCTGCGCGACCTGTTCGACACGCTGCTCTCCCAGCACGCCCGTCTGCTGGAGCTGACCACCCCGCTGCCGGACACAGCCCTCGTCGTCGAGCGCTTCGGCGGACGCGAAGCGCTGTCGGAGCCGTTCCGGTTTGAAGTCGATTGCGTATCGACCAACGCGCACCTCGCGCTCAACCCGCTTCTTGGCGAAGAAGTGTCCTTGCGTCTCCTGCTCGCCGACGGGAGCGGGCGGCGCTGGCACGGCTACGTCACGGAGGCGATGCAGTTGGGGGCCGATGGCGGCCTCGCCCGCTATCGCCTCGTCATCGAGCCGTGGCTCGCCTTTCTGCGCCAACGGCGCGACTGCCGCCTCTACCAGGATGTCGATGCGGTCACGCTGACCGAAACGATCTTCGCCCGTTACCCGTCGGCCGATTGGCGCAGTGAAGTCACGCAACCGCTCCGGCGTCACAGTCGCCTCACGCAGTATCGCGAGTCCGATCTCGAATTCCTCCAGCGCGTGCTCGCTGACGAAGGCTTGTCCTTCCATTTCGAGCACGATCAGGATGTCATCTCCGGCGACGGTTCGGGCCGCGCGCGGCACCGGTTGGTCCTGGTCGATCGCGATGCGACCCTGCCGCCCTGCCCGCAGGCCACCATCCGCTTTCATCGCAACGACGCCACCGAAGGCAGCGACACCATCCAGTCCCTGCACGAGATTCGCCAGCCTGCCCCCAATGCGGTCACCCTCTGCGGATGGGACTACAAGCGTGTGGGCGCCACCGCCAGCGCGGCGGCGAGCCCGCAGGACAACGGCGAACTGCCTTCACTGGAGATCTACGACGGGTCAAATGCTTATCGCTTCGAAGACGCCGCAGCCGCCACCCTGCGGACCGACCTCGCACTGAGCGCCCACGAATCCCGCTACCGGAAATTCGAAGGCACAGGCCGGGTCCGTGCCCTTGCTGCCGGCCGCACCTTCGCTCTTACGCAGCACGATCTGCACTCGGCCGATCCGGGCCGCTTCGCCAGCCTCGCGGTCACGCACCACGGGGCCAACAATCTCGGCGCTCAGGTCGCGGCACTGCTGGACGCACCGGACGTCGAGGCCGGCACCTATCGCAACGCCTTCGTGGCTCAGCCGGCGGACGTGCCCGTCGTCCCCCTGCCCCGCGTCAAACCAGTCGCGGCCCCGCAAACCGCCCTCGTCGTCGGACTCCCCGAGGCGCCGCTCACCACCGACCGCGATCATCGCATCAAGATCCAGTTTCACTGGCAACGCGGCCTCGCCCCCAACCCCGGTGGTCTCGCCGCCCCGACGTCGGCGGATAGCCGTTCGCCCGACGGCAACGCCCCGGGCAATGCCGCCAGTGGCACCTGGGTTCGCGTCGCCGAGTGGCTCGCCGGGCCGAATTGGGGGACGAGTTTCGTCCCGCGCATCGGCACCGAAGTGCTAGTCGATTTTCTCGACGCGGATATGGACCGCCCGATCGTTGTCGGCCAGCTCTACAACGGTGAACAACTCCCTCCGTTCAGCGCGGGAGTGGACGCGGCCGCCAACCATCCCGGCGTCCTGTCCGGCTGGATGAGCCACAACTTTGAAGCGGGCTACAACCAGTGGGTCGCCGACGATACGCCGGATCAGTTGCGCACCCGCATTTCAACGAGCCACGGCACGAGCGAACTGGTGCTCGGTCGTGCCATTCACCAATCGCCCCAAAGCTCCACGCGCGGCGCAGCGCGCGGGGAAGGCTTCGAACTGCGGACCGACGGCTGGCTCGCGGTCAGGGCCGGCGAAGGCCTGCTCATTTCGGCGACCAGCCGGCCCTTGGCGACAAGCACTCAGATGGACGCGGCCGAGGCCGTCGAGCGGCTGCGCACCGCCGAGCGCAGCGCCGAAGCCCTGTCGAACGCCGCTGCCGCCCAGGGCGCCGGCGCGCTCGCCGCCAACGTCGAACTGCGCGCTTTCGCCGACACGATCGATCCGGCACACCGCGGCAAGTACGAAGGCAGCGTCGGCGGCCAAGCCGCGACGAAGGCCGCCCCGGCGAGCCGCGAACCGGGCGCCCCCACCGAGCGCTTCGCCGACCCGCTCCTCCTCGCCGAAAGCCCCGCCGACATTGGCCTCAACACGCCCGCCAGCGCCCTCGCCTTTGCCGGCGGACATTTCCACTCGACCGCGCAGCACGACCTGCACGCCACCGCCCGCCACACCCTCGCTGCCGCCGTCGGCGAAGACGCCAGCTGGTTCAGCCACTCCGGCGGCATCAAGGTGATCGCCGCTGCAGGCACGCTGAGCCTCCAGGCCCATACCGACGCGATGGAGATCCTCGCCGACGACTCGGTGACGATCACCAGCTCGAACGACGAAATCCGCATCTCCGCCAAGGAGCGTATCGCGCTAAAGGCCGGGCAATCTGGCGTCACACTGGAAGGCGGCGATATCACCTTTGCGTGTCCGGGGACCTTTTCGGTGAAGGGGTCGGGGAATGCGTTCATCGGCCCAGCGAAAGGCCAAACGAAGCTGGGCGCGCTGCCGGATTCGAGAGCCAGGATCTACACCGAACAATTCAAGGCCGTCGATAGCATGACCGGCCAGCCCATGCCAGACCTACCGTACCGCGTCGAGTTGGCCGACGGTACCGTCCTCCGCGGGATCACGGACAAAAAGGGGCTGACGCAGCAAATCGCGACGGCCGATCCGCAGAATCTCCGCCTCTATTGGGAACACGTAACCACTGAACCGTGTGAGGCGGGTGACGATTCAGATATCGAGTGCTGCTGATAAAATGACATCGACAAACACTTTCGCAAACGGTCAGACGCAGATCAATCCGCCCATTAACCTGCTGCAGGTGACACCGAAACGCAAGGTGACCTACATCTTCGATACACGAGCCACCTCGGCACAATTGAAGATTCCCTATGCCGTGGCGGTCAATGGGAAGGTTCTGCCCGTATACGCTAACAAGCCAGCGAAGGTGTCCGGCGGAAACGGCAAGATCGAGGTTGTCGTCGATGCCGGCTCGACGGTCTCGCTATTTCTCAATAGCGATGCCCACCCCTCCTACCGCACTGCACCGGTCTATGCGGTCAGGCCCACCCAACGCGACATCGTGGTGAAGGTCAAAGAAAAAGGAGGAAAGCATCAGGACAGCGATCGTCCAACGTTAGTGAACGCTTCCGCGCAGCAAGCAGGGACCGACGAATATACGGCTCCCCTGACCGGCAATATCTGGATGAAGGTCTCACACCGCTACACGTCGGCAGAGGCACTTAGCCTATTGCCCAACATCACACTGCCGGAAATCCGCACAGCGGTCGCAAGCATCTATGGTCCGCTCGCGCATCCGTCGTTGATCCTCGACCTTCCCGCCACACCTGGAAAGGGCGCTATCCGCGTCAAGATCGTGTTCTCCGACTCCGAGAACCCGCGCGACAACATCACCGATTACGAGCTCTTGAGCGACGGACTGACGCGCGTGCATCCTGCCGGCTATGCGGCGCTCTTACATGCAGCAGTCGAAAACGGCACGACGTCCCTCAACGTTACTTCGTGCTGGCGTCCCCTGCTGGGCAGCATTGCTCACCGGGCTGGGCTGGGCCTGGATGTTAATTACGTAGACAACATCAGGCTCAACCGTGAGGAGCTACGACAGTCAAAGGCCGTGCATACGCCAAACGTCAGCACCCAGGAGAAAAGCCTATTCACTGAATTGGAAGCATCAAGAAAGAAGGTCGCGGCATTGCTTAATCAAGGTGCGTCCAAGGCGGAAGTTGAAACGGCTCAACTTCTGGCCGGCATGGCCCAACGGCGCTGGGTCGATGAGGTTCGCAATGGCGAGCCCCGATCGGTCAAGGACTTTCGGGAGTCCCTGCTCAGGGATGGCAACGTGAATCAGCTCTTTGACCCGTGGTACATGGATCTCAATACACACGACAATCAGCCGCCCGAGCCGAATATGCAGCGACCGAATGTGAATGGAAAAGGCAAATCAAATGAACAACTGCATGCGAACCATTTGCATATCACAGTGCGCGAGCCAAGAATCCTATGACTTTGCTACGCTGCATTACCCATACTGCCTTGTACCTTGCTCTCGCCACGAACGCATTCGCTCAAGCCCCCTCGCCGCCGTCCAAGGTGTCTGATGAGAAAAATCCCTGGGTTGCACGCCGGCTGGATCGGCCTTGGGAACTGCGATATTGGATGAGACTTGTGGGAGGCAACTGGTCAGAAATGAAGCAGAGCGCAATAAAATTCAATGCGCAGCCAGCAGATGTCCACATGCCGACATACAACTATTTGGCCATGGTCGATCCAACCTACACCTTTACCCCCTTCGGGGAAAGGGAAAGTCACAGTCTCACTCCTTTGGAGTTCAATAAAGACGGCGTCGTTATTTCATCCAACATGGTTGAGCGCCCCCTCAAGGGGCAACTGGCTACCGTCGGACGACTGATTCTCCTTGTCCTGTCGGAAGGCGACTCGAAAAGCGACAGACAGTATCCGGTTTCCGACTGGTTTCACGGCTTTGGCGACTCCAGCGTCGACTGGGCGCCGACGTTCTGCAGTACCGACGAAATGCCCTCCCCGTGGTCGGCGACCGACGAGTTCTATAAGTACGGGCCAAAGTTCAAGGCGACAGACCCCGTCAAGCCGATTTTCGGATGCCGCGAATGGGGCTATCAGTTGTACGACGACATGCGTCCCTACATCGACGTGACTAGCTATGCGCCGAAGACGAAAAGCCATCCACACGGCACCTACATTCGGCCTTTCGTCGGCTGGGCGCGCTTTGGCGACCGCAAGCCCGTGATCGGCAAGGACGCCGACACGTGGTACTGCCTATACGACTGCCCTGCCGGCGACCAGCCCGGTCCCATTCCAGACATCGCGCAGTGGGCCACGCGCTCTGGCTGGCCTGTCCCGCAGCGGCCGACAAGGGCGCCGACTTTCCCCGATGCCCCCGGCAAGCAGGGACGCTATGTGACAAGCGCTCCGGCCCAAGCGACCGGGACGAGGTAGCGCCGCCTTATGCAGAAGCCAATCACCGCACGTCGATCTTGAAATTCAGCGGCACCTCGACCCCCGCAAGCTCGGTCGGCCCGAAATACGGCGCCGTCACCCAGCGTTAGACCAGGTACAGCATGAAGTTATGAAACCGGCGCCGACCAGCGCCCAGGTCCTGACGACGGCCGTGCCGTCGGTGCCGCTGATATCGGAAGCCGCACGGCCTCGTGAAACGGTGATACTCGAGTCCATCTGGTGTCCCCATCCAGTCTTGATGGCTGCGAAGCGCGCTTCGCAGCGTCCGCGAGACGTCCTTCGTAATGTGTTTTTTGTGAAGGCGTCCCTTGTGGACGATATTGATCAAGACGGGTTGGGGCCGCGCCTGACTAAAGTTGGGCAGGGTTGGGAGCTCTAGTCAGATTTCCAGGAGGAGGCGGGAGTTGTCACAGGAAACGCTGCCAGTCATTGGCTCGTATGCGAACCTCGGACTCCGCCGACCTCTCGAGGCCCGACAAACCAGACGGAGTCGCCCCATCAATGATGTGCTTGACGCTGTCAACCTCAATTGCGCGCGCTGCTGCGGGGGCCGTGTCGCGACGAAGCAGGCCATCAGCCGACGTTGGTCGAGCGTTCTGCTTCATTTTGAGGCAACAATCCAATCCCCTCGTCACCCCGGCACTTTGCCGCCGTCCGAAAGCACTTATCCCGCGAGTTATCCCCAGATCTTGTGGATGAGGTATCGCACACCAGGCATTTCGCAGCGGGACGAAGCAAGGGATGTTTGCGGCAGCGATTCCGGAGCTCCAACGTCGCAAGTAGATCCGACGTAAGCGGCGAGAACTCTATTGTCGTTGCCGTGGCAGCATCGCGATCTCCCGATCCTGCAGCCGCGCAAAACCGGCAACAGCAACGACCGCCCCGACGAGCGCCATGAACATGTCCGACTGCGTATCCCACGGATCGCCCTGGGTGCCGAGAAACTCGTCGGCCCCCTGCTCCATCGCCAGCCCAGCGCCCCACTCGATGAACTCATAGCTCGCGCTGATCGCCAGCACCACACACACGACGAGGAAGTTCAGCATGCGTCGCCCATTGACGAAGGCGCCGCGGATCAAGATCTCACGCGCGGCGAGCGCCGGCACGAAGCCCTGGAAGAAGTGGCCGAGCTTGTCATAGGGGTTGCGGTGCAGCCCGAAAGCTTCCGCGACTTCGAAGCCGATCGGGACCCGCGCATAGGTGTAATGCCCGCCGACCATCAGGACGAGCGCGTGCAGAAAGATGCACACGTACAAGAGGTTCGTCAGCGGGAAGCGCCGGTAAGTCGCGCACAGGACCGGAACGACGATGAAGATCGGGAACACTTCCATCACCCAGGTCGCGAAGTCATAGGTGCCGATTCCCGACAGCGCCAGGAGCGTCAGAAGGACTCCCAAGGCGATCAATAGGTAGCGCGAACGGTAGCTCTTGTTGGTATCGGACATGATGTCGAGACGGCTTTCAGCTCCCCACGAAGAAGAGATAAGCCGCCAGCGCCAGACCAAGCGCGGCCACGAAAGAAGACAGCGCGAGCGCAAACAATCTCGAGTAGCCGGACGGCAGGTCATGGAGGGGCAAGGTTGCCACGAACCTCCGATGTTGCAAGGCCGCGATGCCGATCGCGAGAGCGCCGGCCAGGACAAATCCGATGCCCAGCGCTTCCGATACCCACGACACGGAGAGCGCGGGATGCAGCTGTCGCGAGCTCGCGACCAGTTGCAGGAACAAGCCGAAGCGCGAGACGACGAAGCCGAGTCCGATAATCGTGATGCCTGTGCGCAGCCAGGCCAGCAAGGTTCGCTCGGCGGCGAAAAACACCCGGGGATCGGAATCCGGCAATGACATGACCCGTGCCTTCCTTTTTGGAACTCCTCCTGAATACCATATTCCCGCGCGCGCCGTCGAAGGCGATGTCCATGCAGGCCTCAGCGCACCCGGATGCTCCGCTGTACCGAACATCCATCCAGCCATCCAGGCTCCTCGTTTACGAAATTCCGTAACGTCGCAGGCGATTGGCGATGGCTGAATGCGAGGCACCAAGCCGCTTGGCCAGGCGTCGACTGGATGGGAACTCCCGGTGCAGGCGTTGTAGCAGGCTCTTCTCGAAATCCGCGACGGCTTCGTCCAGGGTGGTGACGTCGTTGCTTTCGCCGGGTTGTACGGGCGTCGCAACCTGGGCGAGTTCCAGGTCGTCGACGTTGATGATGGTCCTTTCGGCCATCGTCACGGCACGGAAAATCACATTCTGCAACTGCCGGACGTTGCCGACCCAAGGGTTGCTGAGCATGGCAGCGCAGGCCGCCTGGGTAAGCCGCATGACGGGACGCGAGGCCTGGGCGCAGGCACGACTCAAGAAGAACTGAGCGAGTGGCAGGATGTCGCCGGGGCGTTCACGCAAGGGTGGCACATGCAGGCTGAGAACGTTCAAGCGGAAGAGCAGGTCCTGGCGGAAATGGCCGCTGATCACCATGTCCTCGAGCGAGCGGTGAGTCGCACTGATGATACGTACATTCATCTTGACCTCGCGGTCACCGCCGACTCGACGAAAGCTGCCGTCGTTGAGGAAGCGCAGCAGCTTGGCCTGCAGATAGGGCGACATTTCGCCGACCTCGTCGAGAAATACCGTGCCGCCGTCGGCCAATTCAAGCAGGCCGGGCTTGCCGCCCCGCAAGCCGCCGGTGAAGGCGCCGGCGGAATAGCCGAAGAGCTCGCTCTCCGCAAGATTTTCCGGCAGGGCGGCGCAGTTCAAGGCAAAGAAGGGTTCGCTGCTGCGCCCGCTGCCCGCGTGGCAGGCATGGGCCAGCAATTCCTTGCCAGTGCCCGTCTCGCCCGTGATCAGCAGCGGGGCATCGACCATCGCCATGCGGGCGGCGCGCTGCTTGAGTTGTTCTATTTCCGGCGAGCTGCCGAGTATGGCGTCGAAGCCACCCGCATCGTAGTTGTGCAGGGCACTCAGGCGTTCGCCCATACGGCTCGGCGCGTGCAGCGTCATCACGGCCCCGGCGACTCGGCCCCCGGTTTCGTGCAGGGGCATGGTCTCCAGCATGTAGGGCTCGCCGTTCATGTCGATTTCGCAAACCGGGAGATGGTAGCCGCGGTCGATCAACTCGCCGAGCAGCGCCGGATTGCCGATCAGTTCCTGCATCGAACTGCCGATCAGGCTGCCCTCGCCGATGCCGCTGGCTGCCACCGCAGCGCTGTTGGCGACGACGACGATGCCGGATTCGTCGACAGCCAATACCGGATCGGGCTGCGAAGCGAGCAGCGCATCGAGGTACAGCCGGCGCTGCGCTCCGGGCAACATGCCGACCGGCTCGACGCTGCTCACGCCGGCTACCTGCAGCAACTGGGTGCGCAATTCCCTGAGCGCGGCGGCGTCGACCGCCGGCGCCTCGATGTAGATGTGGGGCGGCTCCACCTCGACCGCGGTCACGTTCAGCCGGCGCCGGGCGAGCTCGGCCAGGACTTCCTGGGCAATGCCAACACGGTCAGAGAAGAAGACGTCAATACGCATCTTGCCGCCTGTAATCAATTCGAGACAGCGTATCAGAAATAAGACAAAACGCGTAAACGTTTGATAAACATGCTTTATCTAAATAAATTCGGAAAAACTGAAGACTCTGCGTAATGAAATCGATACACATCGAGTTTTCGGGCGACAAAAATGTTTATAAATTCCTGTTTTTAAAAGGATAAGAAAGCTGGCACGAGCATTGCTGAACCGACATGCATTCACTGGGTAATTCACCGGCATACCCTCATCCTCGACCGGCACAACACAAAGGAGACAAAGTAATGCAAGTCATTGAAACATCCGCCGCACCGCGAGCCATTGGGCCGTACGTCCAGGCCATCGCGGTCGACGGATGGCTCTATACCTCGGGACAAATTCCGCTCACGGCCAGTGGCGAGTTGATCGATCTCGATATCGAGGCTCAGGCAGAACAGGTCTTCGACAACCTGTCGGCCGTGCTGGCGGCAGCCGGCGCCTCGCTCAACCAGGTCGTCAAGAGTACGGTCTTCGTCCAGGACCTGAACGACTTCGCGCGTCTTAACGCCGTGTATGAGCGTCGTTTCGGTAGCCATAAGCCGGCGCGCTCGACCGTTCAGGTGGCACGTCTGCCACGCGACGCCAAGGTCGAAATCGAGGTCGTCGCCCGCTTGGGCTGACGCTTCTTCCCATCGTCCGATCCGGTGGGTCCGGATCGAAAGGAGTCTTTCATGACTGATGTAAAAGCACTGCTTGCCGAAGAGCGAGCGCACGAAGCGCGGGATCTCCATCGCGGCTTGAAGGACCGGCACATCCAGATGATCGCCATCGGCGGAGCGATCGGCGTCGGCCTGTTTCTCGGCGCCGGGCGTGCCATCTCCGTTGCTGGCCCGGGACTGTTGCTGAGCTATGCCCTTGGCGGCTTGATCATCTTCTTCATCATGCGCGCCCTGGGGGAATTGCTGCTCTATCGTCCGGTAGCCGGCTCCTTTGCCACCTATGCCGAAGAATTCGTGGGGCCTTTCGCGGGCTTCGCCACGGGCTGGTCCTACTGGTTTACCTGGGTGACCATTGGCATGGCCGAGATCACGGCGGTCGCGGTCTATATCCATTACTGGTTTCCCGACGTGCCGCAATGGATACCGGCGCTGGTCACCCTGAGCGTGCTGTACGCGGTCAATCGGATCTCGGTGGCGATATTCGGCGAACTCGAGTTCTGGTTCGCGCTGATCAAGGTCGTCACGATCATCGCCATGATCCTGATCGGCCTCGCCATCATCTTCTTCGACATCACGCCGCTCGGTCACACTGCGAGCTTCTCGAACCTGTGGAGCCACCAGGGTTTCATGCCCTTCGGCATCCTTGGCGTCGTGCTCACGCTGCAGATGGTGATGTTCGCATATCAAGGTGTCGAGCTGATCGGCGTGACGGCCGGCGAAGCACAGAACCCCGCAAAGGTCCTGCCGAGCGCCACCAACAGCGTGATCTGGCGCATCCTGACCTTCTACATCGGTGCCCTTGTCGTCATGATGGCCTTGGTGCCGTGGAACGAACTCAAGCCCGGTGTCAGTCCCTTCGTCTTCGTCTTCGAACGCATCGGCATTCCGGGGGCGGCCGGCATCATCAATTTCGTCGTGATCACGGCGGCGGCGTCGTCCTGCAATAGCGGCATCTTCAGTACCGGACGCATGCTCTATACCCTGGCCCAGTTCCGTCAGGCGCCGCAAGCATTCGGCAAAGTCAATCGCAATCACTTGCCGTCCAATGCGATCACCTTCTCGACTGCGTTGATGAGCATCGGCGTGGTGCTCAATTACCTCGTGCCGGAGGAGGTCTTCACCTGGGTGACGAGCATCTCGCTGATCGGCGCCCTGTGGACCTGGTCGATCATCATGATCGCGCACCGCCGCTACCGGAAGGCGGTGGCAGCCGGGCAAGCCAAGGCAGTGGCCTTCCGCATGCCGGGCGCGCCTTACATGAACTGGGTGGTGGTCGGCTTCATGGTCGCCGTTGGCGCACTTCTGGCCATCGACCCGAGTACCCGTGTGGCGCTCTATGTGGCACCGGTCTGGTTCGCGTTGCTGGGGATCGGCTATCGCATGAGCAAGCAGGCAAAGCCGGTGCTCTCTGCCGCGACTGCCTGATCAGGCAGCACTCGTTTCTTCTTCCCCTGACGGCGAGCCTCGGGGGAAGAAGACCACAAGGCCCTCGCCAGAGTTTCGGAATGGGCAACCCCTAACCCGCATTGCTGACTTATAGTTCAAGGAACTCGTCGCCCTGATTCTGCTAATTTCATTCACCCATCATTCGCCGATTTAGTCCATGCACTCCAAAACGCTGCCTGACGACGTCCTCTTCCAGGGCGAAAAGCCCTTTCCCGTCCTGCCTGCCGTCGACCACTATGCCGGCAGCGAAAAGCTGATGCTCAAGGCCCTCTCAGTCCAGCAGGAGCTGGGACCGGTCTTCGACATTACCTGCGACTGCGAGGATGGAGCGCGCTCCGGCGCGGAAAGCGAGCATGCAGCGATGGCGGCCTCCATCATCATGTCGAACGACAACCGCTTCGGCCGCGTCGGGGCACGCATCCACGACGTCACCCACCCGCACTGGGAACAGGACGTGGACATCCTGGTCGGCAAGGCCGGCGCCCGCATGGCCTTCCTGACCTTGCCGAAGCCGCGCAGTGCTGCCGATGCGGCGCAGCAGATCGAGGCGCTCCGCCAGGCGGAGCGCAAACACGGCATCGAGCGGGAGATTCCCGTGCATGTGCTGATCGAAACCCACGGCGCCCTGCGCGACGCCTGGGAGATCGCCGCCCTCGACAGCGTGGAATCGCTGGATTTCGGGCTCATGGACTTCGTCAGCGGCCACCACGGCGCGATCCCCGGTTCGGCGATGCGCAGCCCCGGTCAGTTCGAGCACCCGCTGATCGTCCGCGCCAAGTGCGACATCGCCGCCGCGGCCCTGGCCAACGGCGTTGTCCCGTCTCACAACGTGACGACCGAACTCAAGGATATCGACTACATCCGCCGTGACGCCGAGCGGGCTCGCCGGGAATTCGGCTACCTGCGCATGTGGAGCATCCACCCGAACCAGATCCAGCCGATCATCGAAGCGATGCGACCGGACTTCTCGGAAGTCGAGGAAGCCGCCAGCATCCTCACGGCAGCCCAGGATGTCCACTGGGGCCCGATCCAGCATGCCGGCAAGCTCCACGACCGCGCCTCCTACCGCTATTACTGGGAACTGCTCAAGCGCGCGGCCGCCACCGGAATGCCGATTCCCGACGAGACTCGCGCCCGCTTCTTCGGCTAAATCCAGATTCCTTCCGCTAGGCCGCCATAGCGTCCGTTCGCATCGCCGGAACGGCTTGCCCATCCCCCGCCGCCGGCCTGATCTTGAACCAGATCGCGTACAAGGCTGGCAGGAACACCAGAGTCAAGACTGTCCCGGCGAAGGTGCCGCCGATCAAGGTATAGGCCAGCGTGCCCCAGAACACCGACTGGGTCAGCGGTATGAAGGCCAGGATCGCGGCGAGCGCGGTGAGGATGACCGGACGCGCGCGCTGCACGGTAGCCTCGACCACGGCGTCGAAAGGCGCCAATCCCTCCTTCTCGTTGCCGCGAATCTGGCCGATCAGGATGAGCGTGTTGCGCATCAGGATCCCGGACAACGCAATCAGGCCGACCAGCGCGTTGATGCCGAACGGCTGCCCGAACGCGAGCAACGTAGGCACGACCCCGATGAGGCCCAGCGGCGCGGTAGCGAACACCATCGCCATTGCGGAGATCGAGCGGACCTGGAAGATGATGGTGATCAGCGTCAGGGCGATCATGATGGGGAACAGCGGCGCCAAGGCGCGATTGGCCTTGCCGGATTCCTCGATGGAGCCCGCTTGCTCGATCCGGTAGCCGGCCGGGAGCTGCGCAATGATCGGCTGAAGATCCTTCATCACGGCGGTGGACACGTCCGGCGGCTGCAAGCCCTCGGCAATATCACCCCGCACGGTGATCGTCGGCGTGCGATCGCGACGACGCTGGATGGGGTCTTCCATGCGCACCTCCACGCTGCCGACCTGCGACAGCGGAATCCGCTGGCCGGCCGCTCCGACCAGCGTGAAATCGGCAATTCTGCCCGGATCGAGCCGTGTGCTTCCGGCCGATCTGGCCGTGACCTGCACCGAACGGATGTCTTCGCGCACATCGGTCACCGGGATGCCGTTCAGCAGGAACTGAAGCTGTTGCCCCACGTCGCTGGAGCTGAGGCCGAGGCTCTGGAGCCGGTCCTGATCGACCGAAAAATGCAATGCGGGCACGCGCTCGCCCCAGTCGGTGTTGACCGTTCGCATCTGTGCAGAGGCCTGCATGACGCCACGCACTTGCGCCGCGATGTCACGCAGCTTGTCCGGGTCCGCCCCCATAACGCGGAAGGCCACGGGAAAGGGTGAAGGGGGGCCGAACACGATCTGGGTCACGCGCACCCGCGCCTCGGGCGCCAACCCGTCGGCGACCGCCTCGCGCAGTCTGAACTTGAGGGCTTCCCGTTCCTTGTCATTCCCCGTGAGGACGACGATTTTGGCGAACGACGGATCGGGCAATTCGGGCGACATCGCCAGGAAGAAGCGCGGAGCGCCCTGGCCGATGTAGGACGTCACGATCCTGGCCTCCTTCTGCTTCGCTAGCCAGGCTTCGACCTTCGCCGTCGCGGCACTCGTCTGCTCGATCGAGGTGCCATAGGGCATCTGCACCTCGACTAGCACTTCCGGCCGGTCGGAGGTCGGGAAGAACTGCTTGTTGACCGCGCCCATGCCCAGCACCGCGACAACGAAGGCGCCGATCACGCCTGCCGCAACCAGCCATTTGCGCCGGATCACCCCTCCCAGCAGTCGGCGGAAGCGCTCGTAGCTCGGCGTGGCGTAGATGGCCCCGTGCCCGCCCGCATGCTTCTCGAAGTTCGGCAGCAGCTTCACCCCCACGTAGGGCGTGAACACCACGGCAACGATCCACGAGGCGATCAACGCAATGCCGACGATCCAGAACATGTTGCTGGTGTACTCGCCGGCGGTCGACTTGGCGAAGCCGTTCGGCATGAAGCCGATCGCCGTCACCAGCGTGCCGGAGAGCATCGGCGCGGCGGTATGGCTCCACGCGTAGGCCGCTGCCCGGATGCGGTCGTAGCCCTCCTCCATCTTCACGACCATCATCTCGATGGCGATGATCGCGTCGTCGACCAGCAGCCCCAGGGCGAGGATCAGGGAGCCCAGCGTGATGCGGTCGAAATTCTTGCCGGTCGCCGCCATGATGATGAAGACCGCGGCCAGCGTCAGAGGAACCGCGGCCGAGACCACGATGCCGGCACGCCATCCCATGCTGAGGAAGCCGACCAGCATCACCACGCCGAGGGCAACGAAGAACTTGACCATGAACTCGCCGACGGCCGAATGGATATTGACCGACTGGTCCGTGACCTTGGAGAGGCTCATGCCGAGCGGCATCTCAGCGTTGATCGCTGCCGCTTCCGCCTCCAGCGCCCGGCCGAGATCGAGGCCGTTCCAACCCTCGCGCATCACCACGCCGAGCAGCAAGGTCGGCTCGCCGTTGTTGCGGATCAGGAAGGTGGCCGGATCCTCGTAGCCCCGCTTCACCTCGGCAATGTCGCCGAGCTTCAGCGTCCGGCCGCGAACCGCGACCGGCGAGTTCCGGATCGCTTCCAGATCGTCGATGGCGCCATCCAGGCGGATGAAGACCTGTGGGCCCTTGGCTTCGATCGAACCGGCGGGCGTCATGAAGTTGCGCCCGTTCAGCGCCGCGAAAAGGTCGCGCGGCGAGACGCCCAGAGTCGCGAGGCGATCATGAGAGAACTCGACGAAAATCCGTTCGGCCTGCTCGCCGATGATGTTCACCTTCTTGACGCCCGCCACGTGAAGCAGTCGCTGGCGCATGGTCTCCGCGTCGCGCACCAGCTGCCGATGCGGCTCGCCCTTCGCTTTCAGGGCATAAAGCGCAAAGGTCACGTCGGCGTACTCGTCGTTCACCATCGGACCGATGACGCCACGCGGCAGCCTGAGCCCCTCGTCGCCGAGTTTCTTGCGCGCCTGATAGAACTGCTCGGGGACCTCGGTGGGCGGCGTGCTGTCGAGCAGGAACACCGTGGTGAAGGCCAGGCCCGGTCGCGTAAAAGTCTCGGTCCGGTCATACCAGCGCAGTTCCTGCATGCGCTTTTCCAGCGGCTCGGCGACCAGTTCTTCCATCTCCTTGGCCGTGGCCCCAGGCCAGGCGGTGACCACGGTCATCTGCTTGATGGTAAAGGCGGGGTCCTCCGCCCGGCCTAGCGTCAGGAAGGCCACGATCCCCGCGATGAAGATCGCGATCATCAGAAAGAGGGTGACCGAGCGCTCGCGGACGGCGAGAGCGGAGAGGTTGAAGGCGCTCATTTCTTTTCTCCGCCGTCGGCGAGTCGTACCTGCTCGCCTTCGTGCAGCAGATGCGCGCCGAGCACGACGACGCGATCGCCCGCTACCAGGCCGGCGACGACCGAGGCGGATTCGCTACTCAGGCCGGCCAGCTGCACGGCGCGCCAGCTGACCCGGGGCCCCTCGCCGCCCTCCCCTTCGACCCGCCATACGCCGGGCCCTTTGCCCGGATCGAAGATTGCGCCGATCGGGACCTGCAGGGCCGGGGTAGCGCGGTCGGACGGGAGCTGGATGGAAATGGTCGAGCCCAGCGGTGCATCCGCCAGGCGGCCCTCCAGCACATAGCGCGCCTCGAAGGTCCGTGTCAGGGGGTTGGCGGCATCCGACAACTGCCGCAGTTTCGCCGCGCCGGTGAGCCCGCTGCCGTACAAGGCTGCGCGCCCCACCGACCCGACCGCCGGGCGCAGGGTTTCGGGGAGCTCGATGACGGCTTCGCGGCGCCCGGCATGCGCCACCCGGACGACAACCTGACCGGCACCGACGACTTGGCCCGCCTCCGCCAGGGTCTCCACCACCACGCCGTCCGCGTCCGCCAGCAGGACCGTGTAGCCGGTTTCGTTCCGGGCAACGTCGGCCTGGGCCTGGGCCGCTTTAAGCTCCGCCCGTGCCGACTCGGCGGCGGCCTTGATCTTGTCGTAAGCAGAGGCCGACACCGCACCGCCCGCGACGAGATCGCGGTATCGCGCCTCGTCGTCCGCCGTCTGGCGCGCGCGTGCCGTGGCCGCGGCTACAGCCTCGTCGTGGGCGCGGGTGGCAAGCCGCAAATCGGTGGGGTCGATGCGCATGAGCGGCTGGCCGCGCTTGACGGCCTGACCGGTGTCGACCAGGCGCTCCAGGATCTTGCCGGGAACGCGGAAGCCCAGGTCGCTCTGCACCCGCGCCGCAACGACACCGGTGAAGGAACGCTCGACGCGGACCGCGGCCTCCACCGCCCCCACTCGCACGGCGGGAGTCTGGGTCCGTGGATCCGTTGAAGAAGTGGCGTTGTTGCAGGCTGCGAGCGCTAGCGGCAGCAGACCGACGAGGGCGAGGAAGGGAATATTGCGGCGCTGAAGCATGGCGACCTCCGGGAACGCGAAGGCCTCCATGCTCTATCTAGTGACTATTATTGTCAATAGTCACATCACACTTCTTCTATCTTCTAAGGCGCGAGGCTGCGCAGCACCAGGTTCGAAAGCTGCGCCGGCGCCTCCTCCGCAACATCGAGGTTGTACTGGAGCAAGAGCGGATTCACATAGGGCTGCATGACCAGATCGATCGCATGCACGGTCTCGTCCAGCGGCGTCTTGCGCTCGAACTCGCCGCTCTCCCGGCCCTCTCGGACGATCTCCATCAGGATCTGCCGGATGCGTTCGCAGTAGGCGCGGGCGGACGGCCAGCCCTCGCCGGCCGAATACGCTGCGATGTCGTACAGCTTGCGATCGTTGAAGAACAGACCGACGCCGGTCGACACCAAGGTCTTGAACATTCGGCGAAATTTTTCCGTCGGCGTGCTCGCAACGGCCACCGCCTCTTCGACCGCCGCAATGATGGCGCTCAAGGTCTTCGAGCAGATGGCCTCGCCGATGGCCTGTTTGGAATCGAAGAACTTGTAGATATAAGCCTTGGAAAAGCCGATCGCCTTGGCCAAGTCGGAGACCGTGGTCTTCTCGTAGCCGTAGTGGCTGAAGTGCTCGCCGGCCGCCTCGACGATCTGGTCTCGAACGTTGTGGTCGGCTGGCCCACGCGACGCGGGGGCGGAAGACGGGATTTGGCTCATAAGAAAACAGTACCTCACATGTCCTATCTTTTCAACTAGTGACGATTTTAGTTGACAGTCACCAACGTGTGACTATTATTGATTTTAGTCACAACAACTCAACTCCCCTGAGGACTCACATGCCCGCCCATCCCCGTTCTCTCGCCCTGCTTTTAAGTATCGGCGTCCTGACGGGCTGCGCCGTCGGCCCCGCCTACCAGCCGCCCGAGATCGCGCTGTCGTCCGCTTTCCTCGGGCAGCAAGGTATCGATCACCGGCAGGTTCAGCACAAGGCAGACCTCACGACCTGGTGGGCCGGTTTCGACGACCCGCAGCTAACGCACTTCATCTCCCTGGCCCTCGAACAGAACCTCGACATCGCGCAAGCGGCGGCCCGGGTCGCCCAGTCGCGCGCGTCATTGCGTTACGCCGATGCGGCGCTGCTTCCGGCGGCCAACGTGAGTGTAAACGCTGCACGAGGCTATCAGTCGGTCGAGACCCCGCTGGGGCAGGTGCTCGACACCACGCCCGGCTTCGATCGCAGCGGCAACTCCTACGAGGCCAACCTCGGTGCGAGCTGGGAGATCGACGTGTTCGGCGGACTGCGGCGAGGGCAAGAAGCTGCACGCGCGGCGTACGAGGCTTCCGAAGCCGGCGCAGTGGCGACACGGCTTGCCGTGGCCGCGCAGGCGGCGGATGTGTACGTCACGATCCGGGGCTTGCAAGCGCGCATCGCGATCGCTGGACAGCAAGTGGAGACCCGCCGCCAGTTGCTCGCCACGGTCAGGCTCCAGTATGAGAAGGGAGTCGCCGCCGAGCTCCAGATGAACCAGGCCGAAGGTTCGCTCACCCAGGCCGAGGCGCAGATCCCGGTCCTGGAAGCCGGCCTCGATTCGGCGATGAACGCGCTGGACGTGCTGCTCGGGGTGCAGCCGGGGACCAATCGCGCGGCGCTGACGCCGGTGGCGCCGGTCCCGGTCGCTCCGGGTCTGGCCGAGACCGGCACCCCGGCCGAGATGATTCGCCGCAGGCCGGATCTCATCGTCGCCGAGCGGCGCCTGGCGGCCGCCAGTGCGCGCATCGGCGTCGCGATCTCGGAGTACTACCCCAAGTTCTCGCTCGCTGCACTGGTAGGCAGCGCTACGGCGATCGCGAGCGGCAACCTCTTCACCGGCGCCGCCAGCCAGGCCCAGGGCGTCCTCGGACTGCGCTGGCGCCTCTTCGACTTCGGCCGTGTCGACGCGCAGATCGCCGCCGCGCGCGGCCAGGAGGCCGAAGCCCTGGCGGCCTATCGGCTGGCCGTGCTGCGGGCAGCCGAAGATGTCGAGAACGCCTTCTCCGCGCTCGTCAAACGCGAGGCCCAGGTCGGCATCCTGGCGCGGGGTGAATCCTCTCTCGCCCGTGCGCGCGAGAACTCGCTTGCCGCCTACCAGGGTGGCGTCGTCAGCCTGATCGAGGTGCTCGATGCCGACGGCAACCTGCTGCAGGCGCGCGATGCGAAAGCACAGGCGCAAACGGAGGCGGCACGCGCCGCCATTGCCTCCTTCCGGGCTTTGGGGGGCGGGTGGGATGCGTCACATGCAAGCAGCGACCGCCTCTACAGCCACCTCTCCACCACTGACCGCAGGTAAGCAAAATGCCCACAACCGACAAATCATGGGTGCTCGTCACGGGCGCGTCGAGCGGCTTCGGTGAGGAGTTCGCCCGCTTCGCCAGCGCGGCGCAGATGAAGCTCACCCCCGCGTTGAAGGGCTTGATGATGCAGCCGACCCCCGTGGTGCGTGCCGGCATCCGCGCCTTGCATGCCGGACGCATCAGCGTCGTGTCGGGCTGGGCGAACAAGGCCCTCGTGATCCTCACGTGGGCAACGCCACGCTGGCTGCACCGGGCCTTTCTCTCTCGCGCCATGAACGGATAACAGAAATTTCCCGGCGGAACCGCGCCGAGCGCCAACGGTACCGTCCGCCAACTGTTTCACCCCGACTGCTTCACCCAACAGGAGACTCATCATGAAATCGATCCTGGCATTGTCCGGCATCGCCCTCGTCCTTTCCGCCCACACCGCGCTGGCCGATCCCGGCCGCCCCATGGATCCTCACGAGCAGGCGCGGCAGTTGATACTGAGCGCGACACAACATTCAGCGGCTATCCCCACCACGACGGTAACCGAGGCGCAAACGCCGACGGATCCGCATGAACTCGCGCGCCAGCTAATCCTTGCGTTGCCCGCGGCAGGAGTCGCATTCCGGCCCGCACTCGCAACGGGATCGCAGCCGGCGATCGACCCGCACGAGCGCGCGCGCCGCTCCATTCTGGGAAGCTCGGGCTAGTCGCGGGACCGGACTCCATAGAAGACTGGAACGAAAGGCTTCGGTGCAGCTCGCTGCCTCCAAAATGATTTTTGTCATTCAGGCTTTTTCGCCTATCGCCTAGATTTGTCTCGCGCTGCAGACGCAGCCCCATTCCGAACGAGAGACGAATCATGACTTACGTAGTAACTGAAGCCTGCATCAAGTGCAAACACACGGATTGCGTCGATGTCTGCCCTGTCGACGCTTTCCGCGAAGGGCCCAATTTCCTCGCGATCGATCCGCGGGAGTGCATCGACTGCACCTTGTGCGTCGCCGAATGTCCGGTCGATGCGATCTTCTCGGAGGACGACATGCCGGCGAACCAGCGGCACTTCATCGCACTCAACGAAGAGCTGGCGAAGCAATGGCAGCCGATCGTCCAGGTCAAGCCGGCGCCCGAGGACGCTGGGTTCTGGGCGACGGTGAAGGACAAGCTCAAGCTGCTCGAACGCTGAGCGCGAGCGCGCTCCGGATGGCAGTCAGGGATCGATGATCCGGCGCAGCATGTCGGCGCGCTCGATCTCGATGCCGCCCGGCCGCGGCGTGATCCAGCCGGCCTTCTGCCATCGGCTGAGGATGCGGATGACCGTCTCGACGCGCGCGCTGACGAGTTGGGCGATGTCCTCGCGCGCGAGGTGCACGTCGACAAGGATGCTGCCCGAGTCGGTCTGGTGGCCGAAGCGTTCGATCAGGTAATGCATCAGCGCAGCGAGGCGGCGTGGCACCGAACCGGCGCTGACGATGTCGATCTTCGCCCGCAGCGCGGCGCTGTGCTGCAGCAGCGCTCGATTGACGGCGAGTCCCACGTCGATCGAGCTGCGCAGGGATTCGCGCAAGGTGTCGGCACGGATCGCCACCACGTCGACGGGGCCACCGACTGCGATCGCGTCGGCTGGGTAGGCGACATCCTCGAGCGCGGCCGCGAGGCCGATCGCCTCGCCGCTCCGGAACAGGCCGATGACGATGCCCTCTCCCGTCGGCGTCATTCGCCGGACCTGCACGACGCCCGATTCCAGCACCGCGAAGTGGCTTGCGCGCTCGCCGGCGAACCACAGGGATTCCCCCGCCGCCAGCCGCCGATGCCGCCCGCCTTGCACGAGGAGCGAGAGATCCGGTTGGCATCGATCCATGAACGGGCCGGCAATCGGAGGCTGCGCGAACACGGATTGAACATGACCCATAATGTTTTCGTCGGCTGGAGAATATGCAGGGGCGACAGGTGACCGTCCGTTCGAATATAGGAAGGCGTTGCAAAAGAGTCAACTTTGATGCATCTTTAAACCCACCTCCTCTTCATGGTGCCGCATGCCAGCAAATAGCGGTCGTCCGGAACCTCGACGCATCCGGCCGGGACAAGTGCTCGAAGCTTTGTCCTGCGGCCTGCGCACCTTTCTGCGCGTTGCTCCGCTCTGCGTGGCGTTCTCGGGCAGCTTCGCGATCCTCGGCGTCGGCATCATTTCGCTGCTGTCGGCGGCGGGACTGGCACCGATGGGCTTGCCGCTGATCGGCGGATTCCTGCTGATCGCGCCGGCGCTGCTGGCCGGCTTCTTCGGCATTTCGAGGGCCTTGCGCAGCGGGCGCAAACCAAGCTGGCGGGACATCACCCAAGGCTTTCGGCAATCGCCTCGGGCGCTCTGGGGCCTGCTCGTGGTTTGCCTCTTCCTGTTCGTGATCTGGGTGACGGACGCGGGGATTCTCTACAGTTTCATGCTCGGGCGAAGCTACGCGGGATGGAAGATGATGTTTCCCCTGTCCGGCGAGCTGATGCGTTTCCATCTGGGGGCAGCGGTCGCCGGCAGCCTGTTCGCGGTGATCGTCTTCTGCATCACCGCGTATGCCGTTCCGCTTCTGATCGAGCGGCGAGCCAACCTGGTCGTCGCGGTCACCGCGAGCGTTCGCGCCATTTTTCGCAGCATTGCGGCAAATATGACGTGGAGCTTGATCCTGGGAGGCACCGTCATCGTGTCCATCATCGTGCCCCTGCTGCTCACGGTGACCCTCCCCGTCATGGCGTTCGCGACCGAATCTCTTTACCAGCAGGTATTTCCGGACGAGCCCGCCTGAGGGGAGAGTGACGAAAGCCGCTACCCGGCGTCGGTCGCGGCGCGTTTCGGGAGGACCCAGCCGGCACGCGGGAAGTGGCAGGTGTAGCCGCCAGGATAGCGTTCGAGATAGTCCTGATGCTCAGACTCGGCTTCCCAGAAATCGCCGACCGGCTCGACCTCGGTCACGACCCGGCCCGGCCACAGCCGGGACGCATTGACGTCGGCGATCGTGTCGAGCGCGACTTGCCGCTGCTGCTCATCGACGTAGTAGATCGCCGAACGATAGGACGGGCCGGTGTCGTTGCCTTGACGATTGCGGGTGGTCGGATCGTGGATCTGGAAGAAGAACTCCAACAGGCGCCGATAGCTGATTCGCTCGGGATCGAACAGGATTTCGATGCCTTCCGCATGGTTTCCGTGATTGCGATAGGTCGCATTGGGCACCTCGCCGCCGGTATAGCCGACACGGGTGGAGAGGACGCCGGGCAGACGCCGGATCAGATCCTGCATGCCCCAGAAGCATCCGCCCGCGAGTATGGCGCGTTGGGAATTGGCCATGGTCACACCTCCACCTGGCCGATGTATTCCCCATAGCCCTCGGCTTCCATCCGGTCGAGTGGAATGAAGCGCAGGGACGCCGAATTGATGCAGTAACGCAGTCCGCCGCGGTCGCGCGGGCCGTCCGGGAAAACGTGCCCCAGATGGCTGTCGCCATGGGCCGAGCGCACTTCGGTGCGGGTCATGCCGTGGGTAGTGTCGCGCAGTTCGCTGACGAACGCCGGGACGATCGGTTTCGTGAAGCTCGGCCAGCCACAGCCCGATTCGAACTTGTCGCTGGATGCGAACAGCGGTTCGCCCGATACGACGTCCACATAGATTCCCGGCGCGTGGTTGTGAAGATACTCCCCCGTGCCCGGGCGCTCGGTTCCGCTTTGCTGGGTGACGCGGAATTGCTCCGGCGTCAAAGCGGCGATGGCGGCTTCACTCTTCGTATAGCGTTTCATTGCGTTGTCTCTCTGGTGGGTGACGTATTCTTTGTCGTAGCACGGGTGCTGAATCTTACAGACGCCGGAGAGGGCGCTAAGTTGCCGTGGGTTAGGGCCGCCTTGCCCGACAGATGTTCTCAGCCGTTCCAGAATGAGCATGACCGGCTTGGCCGTCTGGCCGGTCATAACGCGGCGGCGGAGCTGGTCGATTTGCCGCTGCACCCCTATAGCCAGCCGAAGTATGTGACCTGCCTGGATTTAGGGCCGTGGGGCGCGCTCTACACTGAGGGTTGGGACCCTCAGGTCTCGTTGCTGCGGGAGGACGCCAAGTCGCTCAAACGGGAAATCACGACGAAATGGATTTACCCGCCCGCACCGGATCGCGATGCTGCCTTCGCCGTTGCCAATCCGGACTTCGTCGTCGTGCCGTAATTTTCAGCCCCTCCCTCAGCCCAATTTATCTCACCTTCAGATTGCGGCGCTCTGGCATATTGCATTCTGCATATTGTCATTGGCATGAAAACCGGTAGGATGCCGGTTTCATCAAATCCGCGCCCCTGCCATGCTTCCCTTCACGTCCGACACCCGCCTCTTCTCCCTGAGCTGGCGGGACGCGGACCTGGAGTTGCCGGTGGAATCCTGCTGGGGCAGCGAGCGCCTGTCGGCGGGCTTCGAGCTGTGCATCGATCTCCTGTCTCCCGACGCCTTCATCCCGCTCGACGCGATGCTCGGCCAGGCGGTGACGCTGCACGCGACGACTTCCGACGGCAGCCGTGTCGGCCGCAGCGGCCTCGTGCGCGCGGCCCTCGCGCTGGGCGCGGACGGCGGCTTCGCGCGCTATCGGATTGTCGTCGTCCCTTGGAGCTGGCTCCTCACGCGCGGCCGCCACAACCGCGTGTTCCAGGAAAAATCGGTGATCGCGATCGTCGAAGCGGTCTTCGCCGACTACGCGGACCACGCCGCCTGGCACTGGAGCGAGGAAGTTGCCGAATTTCTCGCAGACGTCCGCCCGCGCAGCTACTGCGTGCAGTACCGCGAATCGGACTACACCTTCATGTCGCGGCTCCTCGCCGAAGAAGGGCTCGGCTGGTATGTGGAGGACGATGCCGCGGCGCCCTCTGGCCACCGCCTGCGGCTTTTCGCCGACAGCACGCGCTTTCCCGAAGACCCGCTCTCAGCCCACGCCAACGGCGGCCTCGGCCTGCGCTTTCACCGGGCGGATTCCCAGGAGGCGCAAGACAGCGTCGTCGCCTTCGGCGCGCAGCGGCGCCTGTCGATCGCGCTCGCAACCGGACTCAGCCACGACTACAAGGCGGCGCGCGCGGTCGCAGCAAGCACTCCGACCGCGCTCGACGTCGGTGGCGAACACGCCCCACACCTCGAAGCCTACGATGACGCCGGACCTTACGCCTTCGCGAACGTCTATGAGGCCGAGCGAGCCCAACGCCTCCTGATAGAAGCGGCCGAGGCGCGCAGCGAAACTTTCCTCGGCCGCGCTACTGTCCGTAGTCTACGCCCCGGAGGCGCGTTCGACCTGATGGGCTCGCCGCTCGACGCACTCGCCGGCGCCGTCGGCGCGGGGGATGCGGAACGCGATCGCCGCTTTGCCGTCACCGACGTGCTGCATATCGGCATCAACAACCTCACCGGCGAATCGATCGCCGGCATCACGAAACGCCTCGCCGCCGCCGAACTTCTCACCGACGACCTGCAGGCACTCGCGACGGGCGACGTGATCGAACCGGTCCGCGCCCCGCGGCGACTCCCCGCCGAAGTCCTCGCGCTCGCCGCGGAGCGCGGCTACGCGAACCGTTTCGAGGCCCTGCGCGGCCACGTCCCCTGGCGCCCGCAGCTCGAAGACGACACCGGAGCGCGATTGAACGCGCGCCCGACCTCTCCGGGGCCGATGAGCGCGATCGTCGTCGGCCCGCACGGCGAAACCACGCCGAACGGCGCGGACGAATTGTGGTGCGATGCTCTCGGCCGCATCAAGGTGCGCTTTCACTGGCAGCAAGGCGACGCGCCCGACGACCGCACGAGCTGCTGGGTCCGCGTCGCCACTCGCCAGGCCGGCCCCGGCATGGGCTGGCAGTGGCTGCCGCGCATCGGCCAGGAAGTGCTGGTCGGCTTCCTCGGCCACGACATCGACCGCCCGGTCATCCTCGGCGCGCTCTACAACGGCCGCGGCGAAGGCGGCGAGCCTCCGACCCCCGGCGGCGCTCCCGGTGAGGCGTGCGACACCCGCGCGTTCGACGCTGCCACCGATCACCATCCCGGAGGCCAAGCCAATCTCACCGCTGGGAACAGCCCCGCGTGGCACGGCGCTGCCCCCGTCCCGCACCGCCATCCGGCTGCACTCACCGGCTTCAAGACCAAGGAATTCGGCGGGTCGGGCTACAACCAGCTGGTCTTCGACGACAGCGACGGCCAGCAACGCGTCCAGCTCAAGACCACCCAACACGCCTCCGAACTCAACCTCGGCCATCTCGTCCACCAGACCGACAACTACCGCGGCTCCTTCCGTGGCATCGGGGCTGAGCTGCGCACCGACGCCTGGGGGGCGCTGCGCGGCGGCCGCGGCGTACTGATGAGCACTTGGGGCCTGCGCAGCGATTCAGAGCCCGCCGGCGACCTCGCCCCCGGCCTGGCGCTCCTGCGTCAAGCCTGCACGCTCGCCGACACCCTTTCGCGCGCCGCCAAAACCCACCAGACCGTGCAACTCGCCGCCGCCCTCGGCACCACCGCTGCCGGCGCCAGCATCGGGAGCCCCGACCACGCTCCCCTTGCCGCCTTCGTCCACGCGGCCTCCGGCATGGTCGACGGCGGGAACAGCGATCAGGCCGCGAGTGATGCCGCCGCCGGCAACGTAACGATCGACCGGGACAAGCTCCCACACCTCGCTGAACCAATGCTCGTCCAGAGCGCCCGCGGCGACCTCGGTCTGGTCGCCGGCCAGAACCTCCAATTCACCGCCGGCGAAACCGTCGCCTTCATGAGCGGCGCCGACACCAACCTCGCCATCGGCGGCAAGGCGCGCCTCCATACCGGCCAGGCCATCGGCCTCGTCGCCGGCGCGATCCGCCCCGGCGAAGGGAACTCCGGCATCCGCCTCATCGCCGCCCGCGACGACATCGACCTGCAGGCGCAAAGCGACGAACTCAAGCTGCAAGCGAAGCAGGACCTCAAACTCGTCAGCGCCAACGCCCACATCGACTTCGCCGCCGCCAAACGCATCGTGCTCGCCGTCGAAGGCGGCGCGAGCATCACCATCGACGGCGGGATCACGGTCGCGTGCCCGGGGACGATCACGGTGCATGCGAGCAAGAAGAGTTTCAGCGGCCCCACGAGCCTGAGCTATGACGCCCCTTCATTCATGCCCGTCGATGCCTTCCACCGCAGGCCGACCCTGACCTGGGAAGGGAGTGAGGATCCCATCGTCAGCCGCCGATTCCGCATGACGCTCGAAGACGGCCGTGTGATCGAGGGCCGCACCGACGCTCATGGACACGCCGACATCGTTGACGCCGCACATTTTCAGCACGTGGCCATTGAAGTACTGCCCGATGAAGCTTAGCCAAACGTCAAAGCCATGAAGAATTTTTCCCCCAATCGGCGCATCGAGCAGGCACGCAATAAAGGCGAAGTCATCCGTACGACGACCACGGTGCCCAAATCCACGGCACCCGAAGTGCGCGTCCAGATGCCGCGCCCGATGCCCGGCGTGGTCATCCTCGTCCATGGCGTCAATGATGTCGGCGAAGCCTACGCAACCCAGGCGCGCGGCCTTTGCGCGGGCCTCAATCTGCGGCTTGGCCGCCAGGATCTGACCCCGGGCGACTGGGACATCCCCAAGGCCTGCAAGAATAATCGCATCACAAGCTACGAGCGTCGTGCCGACGCCCAAGGCTACAATCCAATCATTCCCTTCTACTGGGGCTACCGGCCGGTCGATCGCGCCACCTACGAATCAGACCAGGCGCGCTACCGGGAAGAACTGCGCCGACGGGGCCAGGCCAACGCGGATGCTCCCTACGATGCCTACTACATCGACGGCAAGGGCGAGCCGAAGCGCGGCTTCGAAAATGTCGACTGCTTCAACAACCGCCTCGACGAGCACTTCGCCAAGAATGGCGGCGTCTTCGCGAACGCGACCACCAACCTGATCGACCTGTGGGGGCCGGGCGGCGACATCCTCGGCCTCGCGCGCTGGGCCTCCCGCCATGTGGGCGACGATCTCAGTCACCCGGTCTACGACAACCCGCACCGCATCTACTTCGTCAACGCGGCGCAGCGGCTGGCGAACCTGATCATCAAGATTCGGGCAAACGAGAAGACAGAGAACGATTCGATCAACCTCGTCGCCCACAGTCAAGGCACGCTGGTGTCGATCCTCGCCAACTTTCTGGTTGCCCAGGCCACGCCCGCGTGTCGCCCCGCCGACTGTCTCATCCTCAACCATTCGCCCTACAGCCTCGAAGCGCCACGGCTCGAATCCATGCAGTCCTTCGGACCGCAACAGTCGACGCGCGCCCGAACCGAAACGCTGGCGAACTTCTGCAAGCTCATCGCCAAGCAGCGCATGGCAGGTCCCACGACGGCGGAGCTCGCCGCCAAGGGCTACGCTAGCCGCGAGGCCGTCGGCAAACCCGACCACGTGCGCGACAACCACGGCAAGGTGTACAACTATTTCTGCCCCCACGACATGACGGTGTCGCTGCGCAACGTGCAGGGCATCGGCTGGCAGGGAGTCCCACCAGAGGTCGCAATGCGGCTCGGGCCGGCCTTCGCACAGCGCATCTTCCTGGAAGGGCGGCCAATGCATATGGCCCCGGGACGAGTGAGACTGCCGGACCTGGAGCGCAGCGGCATGCAAATCGGCACGAACAACGATGTTCCCACCGGAGTCTCGCGCGATATCAATGCCGAAGCCCTGCCTGACCTGAAATACACTTTCAAGCTCCCCGACGGTTGCCATACGCTGGGTTCGTCGGACTGGGGCGTCTATGCAGCAGCGGCGGCCCAGAAGGGCGGAAACCTCACCACCCATACTGCCCCCGATCCGCGCAGCGGCATCCCGAGCGCGCTACCTGGACACGTCCACGACTTGCCGCCGCGCGAACTTGCCGCGGTCCAATCTGCCTTCACCGCACAGGGCAAGCCCTGGCGATTGACGCGGGCGGTCAAGGTGGGCGACGGCCTGATGATCACCCGCTACATGAGCAGCGAGGAGTTGCGCGAACAGGCCCGCGACACGGCAACGGAGATTTCCAACCACTCCGCAATCGTCCTCGACGAGAATGCCGCGCGCTGCGCGATGGCCTTCGATCTGGCCGTCGGGCGTTGCCGTAGCTATGACGAGACCAAGGTGGACGGCGGGCCGTTCTGGCAGGGGTTGCTGCGACTAGCAGATTGGCGGTTCAGTGAGCTGGAATTCGACCGTGACTACTACACAAAGGGCATCTTGCCGCCAGACTTGAAGCGGCAGATGAACAAGCCTCCAGCCCTCTCGGGCATCGTCAACGAGAGCACTATGGCCAACTACGCCAGTGGAGAACTGCAGGCGATCGATGAGCGTATCGCCCGCCTCGAACGCGAGCGCAGCCAGTGGCCGCAGCGCGAATGGGACGAACGGATGCGGGATCTGCGGCGCCAGCGGCGCACGCTGGAACACGCGTACGAGAACGCCCGGAGGGAACAATCGCTGTTCCCGGTCGCTCACGGACAATGAAGGATGCAATGTGAATACTGCACTGATGTGGTGGATTCCCGCCTGGACGCTGACACTCGCCGCGGTCTGCGCGTTGCTCGAACATGGCCGGATGAAGCCCGCTGCACGACTGTTCGCGGCGGCTTTAGCGATTGGAGGCCTGATTCCACTGCTCCCGGCGAGTCATGCGGAGCCGCCGCGAAAGCCCTCCAGACAGGTCGTCTATCGATTCGATGATCACCGATATCTGACCCTGGAAGGCTATGGTTGCGAGGGGTCAATCAATTATGTCGACGACAAGCGAGGGATCGACTCGCCGATGATCGAGCAGTTCGCCCGAGTCTTTCTGCCCCGTTTCGTTCACGCGGACGACGATGGTGATTTCATCTTCGTGCCTTATCACGAACCCTCAGCGTTTCGCGTATCGTATGACCATGGTCGAACATTTCAGGATGCCTGGTGGGTCGGAGGAGGCATGCATGCGCAGAAGATTGGCGCCATTACCGTCGTTAACCAGCAAGCGTTCATCGAAACTAAGGACGGTCACCTGTTCATGACCTCGAAGCCTTTCGGCGAAGGCTGGGGGCGAAATGTTATCGATGTGGTCAACGAGTTGCCTACGACCGTTTTCAAGCGTTTGCCCGAGTTCCAGAACCTTCCCCGCAAAGTTCCTCCGGTGAAGGACTACGCCGGCTGGACCGAAATGCGCTGTGATCCCGATCTCGAAGGCGAGCCGCGGGTAACCCCGGGCGTGCGCTGGAATCGCCTGCAAGGCGAAGTACTCAACCTGCTTGGTCGTACGGTCGCGCTACCGGTCACGCTGATTGCGCGGGCGGTGGGCTAAACGGCCCGTCGCGCACGCTGTGAATACTGCGCTGATGTGGTGGATTCCCATGTGGACGTTGGCACTCGCCGCGGCTCTTAAGGGGCTGGCGCGCGATCGGCTTAAGGTGCCTGCTCGTTGGCTCGCTGCGCTCCTGGCGATTGTTGGCCTGATTCCGCTGCTCCCCGCAAGCCGCGCAGAGCCTCCACGAAAGCCTGCGACGCAGATCGTCTATCGCTTCGACGATCACCGGCATCTGGAACTGGAAGGATATGCCTGCGAAGGTGCAATCGATTACGTGGACATCAGACGCGGTATCAGAACCCGCGTCATGCACCAATTCGCTCGAGTCTTTTTGCAGAAATTCAGACATGCGGACGATGATGGCAACTTCATCTTCATCCCCTACGACGATGTATCGGCATTCCGTGTCTCGATAGATAACGGAGCGACGTTCGAGAGCGCGCGCTGGGTAGGTACGCGCCCTTACGCGGAGGAAATTGCTTCGCTCACCGTCGTGAACCAGCAAGCCTTCATCGAAACGAAGGACGGTCACCTGTTCATGACCTCGAAGCCTTTCGGCGAAGGCTAGGGGCGAAATGTTATCGATGTGGTCAACGAGTTGCCTACGACCGTTTTCAAGCGTTTGCCCGAGTTCCAGAACCTTCCCCGCAAAGTTCCTCCGGTGAAGGACTACACCGGCTGGACCGAGATGCGTTGTGATCCCGATCTCGAAGGCGAGCCGCGGGTGACCCCGGGCGTGCGCTGGAACCGCCTGCAAGGCGAAGTGCTCGACCTGCTCGGCCGTACGGTCGCGCTACCGATCACACTGCTCGCGCGGGTGGTGGGCTGAGCGATCAACGGTTCTGGCGACCGAATTTCTCTAGCGCGCAGTGCTTCCGGGCGGACAGGTCTCAGCCTTTTCGAGCGCGCTGCCTGCGAGCACTCCTCGCTTCGCGAGCACGACGACGAATGCCGTCGGCAAGACAATCGCCAGGGCGACGAGCCCCTGTCCGGCGATGACCTGCTGATCAAGCAGATACCCGTTGCACAGGCGCGCGCTCAGGTCCTGGTAGATGAGTCCGATGACGGCCGTCATCCAGGCCCAGTTGCCGACGAAGAATGTCTGGACGACGAGCCCGGCCGGGCGCCATGACAGGCGTAGCGCGCCCCCGGCCGCGAGCAGCGTCGCGATCTTCGCGACTTCCACCGCGGACGACAGCAGGGCCTGATCGAGGGCCCGCGGAATCATCCAGAACGCCGAGACCAGCAGGCAGAGCAGCAGCCCTGCGAGGCCGTGTGCGTTGATAGCAGCGCCACCACCGCGCACGCGTGGCCGCAACGCGGACGCGAATGCGGCGCCGGCGAGGATCAGCAGCGGAAACTGCACGAGCATGTGGCGCGCCATGTCGGCTTCGAGCCAGGGGCGCAGCTCCGGCGCGGTGCTTGTTGCCAGGAGCGCCGCGCCGAGGAGCGCATATTGGAGTGGGCTCATCGTGACGCAATCTCTGCGCGGGCCAGCGCGGAACGCAACGCAATGCGGGCCGCGCCGAGGTCGTCGATGCGGGTGAGTCGACCGTCCGGCCGCAGCGTGTGAATCGCGGCGTTGTGCACGAAGCCGCCCATGCCGTCAGGCACGACGACGATGCCGAAGGCGTCGAGCAGCGGGCGCAAGGCCTGCGTATCGGCCACGCTCGCGAAGCGCCAGACGGAGGCATCGGCATGCATGCGGCTTGCGTGGCGCGACAATGCGTCGGCGTCGTCGGCGGGATCGAAGCTGATGCTGATCAGCCGTACGCGGTCCTGCAGCCCCTGCTTCTGGATTTCCTGCTGCAGTTGCTGGAATTCGGTGCCGAGCACACTGCACACCGACTCGCAGCGAGTGTAGATGAAGTCCACGAGCGCGATGCGGCCGTCCCGCGCGAGATCGCTGCGCAGCGAGTAGGCAGTCGTGCCGGGCGCGGCAAGCATCGCGTCCGGGATCTGCGGCGCATGTTCGCGCACGTCGAGGCGGCGTGCGGCCTCGCTCGTGACGACCCGGAAGCCAGCGCTGACCTCCGAGAAGGCCGCGAGGCCCAGCAGCAGGATCAGCGCGCAGGTGATGGCAGTTCGCATGGCTGGTGGCGCGACAGCCTTATTTCAGCGTGGCGAGTTCGGCGCCGCCGTTCCATGGCGCCTTGCGCTCGGCGGTGCGCTTGCGCTGCTCCGCGACGGATTCCTCCGTGACCGGCGCGCCCTGGTTGCCCCATTGGCTCCGGATGTGGCTCGCGACCGCCGCGATCTCCGAGTCGCCGAGCTTGTCGCCGAAGGCCGGCATCACGCCGTTGTAGGTGTTGCCGGCGACTTCGATGCTGCCGTTGATCCCGTGCAGCAGGATCTGGATCACGACCTGTTCGCCGCCGTTGACCCAGGCCGAACCCGCCAGCGGCGGGAAAACCTGAGGAATGCCCGTGCCCGTCGCCTGATGGCAGGCGGCGCAATTGGCGCCAAAGATCTGGCCGCCGTCCACGGCCTTGGAAGGCATGGCCGCGAGCACCTCCGGGTTGCGGCGGTCTCCGAGGGCGGGACGGGTAGTGGGATGCGCCGTGTAGATGTAGTAGACCGCCCAGATCAGCAGCAGGCCGATCAGGCCCAGCATCAGGCGCGGCACAGGGTTGAAGGATTCATGCGGATCGAGGTTTTCGCGCCGCTGGGGATGGTCGTTGCGGGTCTTGGCTTGCATGTCGGGAACGTGGCTGCGGGTCATTTGGAGGCCGGGCTCGCGTCGGCGAGCGGCGCCAGCGCCGGGAAGGTCCGGTCGAGCGAGAGGAGATAGGCGACGAGGTCCTGCGCCTCCTGGGTGGCGACGACGACCCCGCCGGCCGGAGCGAACTGCGGCGGCAGCGCGACGACCTTGTCGCCCGGCCCGGCCTCGCTCTTGACCTCGAACAGGAAGGGGTAGGCCGGCATGATGCTGCCCGGCGTATAGGCACGCGGCTGGTAGAGGTGGCCGAGCTGCCAGTCCGGGCTCGGTTGGCGCGCGCCGATATTGAGCAGGTCCGGGCCGGTGCGCATCGTGCCGAGCAGATGCGGGCGGTCGTAGTAATAGTCGCCCGCGACCGAGGGCCGGCCCCAGCCACGCTTGTCATCCGGCGCCTGGGAGGGGTCGCGCGGCTGCTGCGAATGGCAGTAGACGCAGCCCTGGCGGATGTACTCCTGCCGTCCGCGCAGCTGCACTTCGGTGTAGGGCTTCAGGCCCGGCGTGGGCGGTTCGTGGCGAAGCTGCAGATAGGGCAGCACGACCAGCGAAGCGGTGGCGATGGCGAGCGTCACCATTGCGCCCGAGATCAGTTTGACGTGGTTTTCCATGGTTCAGGCGGTCCGGGCGAGAGGACGGAGAATGGCGGCGCCGCTGCGCCTGGGCCCGCGGGCCAGCGCCATCAGCAGGAAGTGGGCGGCGAACGCGAGGTGGCCGAGCGTCATCAACGCACCGCCGATCGAGCGGCCTTCCAGCCAGGGCAGCGTGACGCGCACGGACTCCATGAACGGCTTGCTGGCGTCGAGCATCGCGAAGCCCTGCAGCAGTCCGGCCGTCGTGAGCGACACGAAGTAGATCGCGAAACCGATCGCAACCAGCCAGAAGTGCACGGCGATGAGCTTCGGATAAGGCCATTCGCGCGACACGATGCGCGGCATCGCAAAGTAGATCGCGCCGAACATCACCAGCGTCACGAAGCCGTACAGGCCGAGGTGAGCGTGCGCGACGGTGAAATGCGTGAAGTGGGTGACGGTGTTGACGCTGCGCAGCGCTTCGAACGAGCCCTGGATCGAGCTCAGCGTGTACATCATGCCGCCCAGCACGACGAAGCGCAGTGTCGGCGAATGCTTCAGCGCCGCGAAGTGCCCACGCATCGTCAAGTGCTGGTTCAGCGAGAACGCGACGACGGGCACGATCATCATGATGCTCTGCACGATCGACAGCGTGACCAGCCACTCCGGCACGGGACCGCCGACGAGATGGTGACCGCCGACCTGGCCGTAGAAGAACGCGAGGCACCAGAAACCGATCAGCGACAAGTTGTAGGACTGGATCGGCCGGCCGATGACCTTGGGCAAGAAGTAATAGACGGCGGCGAGCGACAGCGGCGTATAGAAGAGCCCCAGCACGTTGTGGCCGAACCACCAGTTCATCGTTGCCTGCTCAACGCCGAAGTGCAGATTGGGCAGTTTCGCGACGATGTAGAGGACGGGGAACCAGAAGAGCGCCGCCCCCATGTACCAGACCGACACGTAGAGGTGCTCGACCTTGCGCCGGCGCAGCGTGAACACCAGCGGCAGGCCGATCATCGCCCCGCCTACCGCGAACAGCACGCCGACCTGCCCCGGGATTTCCAGCCACTCCATGCCGTCGTTGATGCCGACCGCGATACAGCCGATGCCGATCGCGAGACCGATGTTCCAAAGAACGGCGCCGCATACGGCAAAGCGAGCGCCTTCGAGTCGAGTCTTCAGCAGGCGCGGCATCATCCACAACGCGACGCCGAGCGCTGCCATCGGTGCCCATCCGTAGGCAACCGCGTTCAGATGGATCGTGCGGATGCGTCCGAAGCTGAGCCAGGCGTATTGCGTCAGCCAGTCGGGCTCATGAAGCTTGATCGAACTGGTCAGGCCCGCGAGCGAAGCGACCAGCAGCCAGAAGACCGCGAAACCGAGCAGCACGAAGGCCGGGCGGGCCGACGAGGCATCGGCGGCGAGCCGTGCCTGCAGTTCGTCCGCGTCCGGTTCGCCGTGCGAAGCCGTCATCGTCCGCTGCAGCTCGCGTTGCCCAACTCCCGTCGCGGCCGGCTCCTCGACCCGCCCGATCTCGCCGGGTGAAAAGATGACCTTGGCCCCGGCAGCATCCGGGTCGAGAAGTCCCCTGCGCAGGGACCAGATGAAAAAGAACAAGCCTGTGACGGCAATGATGAACGACGAAAGCAACAGCAACGGGATGTCCATGACGAACAGTCACCTCTGTGGGGTCGAAATATTTTTGAGAATTATGTTTGTGCCAATATATGTTATTGGCTCGCCCCGTCAAAAGCAATATTTTTGATTCATCTTATGGACAAACCGCTCGCTCATCCAGCTGATCGCCGGCGCGACCTCCTGCCCTTAGGTCACCTGTACCGTCAGGCCGGGATCGAAGCGGGCGTTTTCGGCAACGCCCTTCAGTACGTAACCGCGCGGGTTCGCGAGCACGCGCGTGGCGCCGACCCGATAATCGAAGCTGTCGTGGGTATGGCCGTGTATCCACAGCGCGGCACCGCTGGTCGCGACGAGGGCCTCGAGGTCGGAGATGAAGCAGGCATTGAGGGGAGAACCAGCGAAGCGTTCAGCGATGCTGCCGCGAGCCGGCGCGAAATGAGTCACCACAACCGTGACCCCGTCGAACGGATCCGAGAGTCGAGCCTCCAGCCAGCGGACATGATGCTCGAACAGCGCCGCACAGTGCGCGGGTGTGAAGACCTCCTTCTGGGCCTCGTCAATAGCGATACGGCTGAAGTCGCGGCTGAAACGGACGGCTTCGTCCATGGACCGTTCTCGCGGCGCACCATCTCCCATCAGACGGAAGTCCGTCCACAGCGTCGCACCCAGGATGCGCACATCGTCGATGCGCTTTTCTTCGCAGTCGAGCACCGTTACGGTGGTATCGCGAGACAGCTCTTGCAGCAGGCGGTTCGTCGCGGGGACGCTGGAGCCATAATACTCATGGTTCCCCGCCACATAGATCGCGGGCCGCTTCAACGCGGATGCCCACTCGATCGCTTCGCGCGGACGGTGGATGTCTCCGGCCAGGATCAACAGGTCCGCGCCTGTCTCAGGAACCTCGCACGGCGCCAGCCCGAGATGAATGTCGGATACGATCTGTAGTTTCATTGCGGCTTCCTGTTCCTCAATGTTCGTGGCGATTAGAGTGTCGATCAGGGGAAAAGGTAACAGTCGCGCCGGTTGGTGCCTACACATAGCAGCTTGGCGACGCAACGGAGGCCACATGGAGCAATGGTTCGCTGCAAATCTGGGCGATGCGATGTTCGCCGGGGAGGCACTCGAACACGTGAGCGCACTCTTCGCGGCGCAGGAGCGCAATGCAACGACGGCCGTGCTGATGCGACACGAAAACATCGGGCGCCTGCACTGCGAACTCGTGCTGTACTTTCCGCCCGAACTGGCAGACCTTGCCGCGAGCGTCGGAGCTGAGCCCTGTGGACGGCCGGCGTTGGACGGTCTGGGCGTCGCGGCGGGGTCCCCGCGGCGTCTCGAGGAGCTGGCGCGCGAGGAGTGACCTGATCTCCCGCAGCCCAATATCTCTCACCTTCAAATCGTGCCGCATTCGCCCCTGGCGGCGGGCACAAAGGCCTTCACGGCCTGGGACCGGCATGGTGAGTGTTTTTGTGCTTGGATGCGGGTCAGACACGCCCTGCGTCGTGCCAAGCCCCAGGGATGGAGGCTTCAGCGGCGGAGAGTTTCGCCGGCGCGTCCTGGAGGAACAAAGGCGTTACGATACTACCCTCCCCCAACGCCGAGAGCCCGATGCAAATCGACCCTTCCCGCCATTCGGCAGCCGATAACTACAAGCTTCTCACCAACGTCGTGGTGCCCAGGCCCATCGCCTGGGTCACGAGCGTGAACGCAGCCGGCACCGTCAACCTGGCCCCGTTCAGCTTCTTCAACGCCGTCGCCTCCAACCCTCCGTATGTGATGATCAGCGTCGGCAGCAACGACGCGGGCCAGCTCAAGGACACCGCCGTCAACATCGAGGCGACCGGGGAATTCGTCGTGAACATGGTCACGGAGGACCTGTTCGCCGCGATGAACATTTCCGCCGCGGATTTCCCGCCCGACCAAAGCGAACTCGCCGCCGCTGGGCTCACGGCGGCGCCGTCGGTCCACATCCAGGTGCCCAGGGTCGCCGAAGCCCAGGTGAGCCTCGAATGCCGCTTGCATAGCACCATCCCCCTCGGCACCAACAAGGTGTACGTTGGCGAAGTCGTGATGTTCCACCTGGCCGATCACCTCGTCGGGCCGCGGCTTCATATCGAAGGCTTCGCTCCGCTCGGTCGCCTCGGGTCGCCCTCGGTCTATTGCCGCAGCACCGATCGCTTCAACGCGCCGCGTATCTCCTATGCGCAGTGGCGCGAACAGAACGACCAAACCGCAGTTCCCGCGGAAAATTCCTAAAAAAAAAGATATCCCGGGGTGCCGCAGCCGCGACGCTCCTCCCCCAATCCCTGAATTTCCCTTAAATGCAGACCCCCACCCTGCGCCGACTCTTCGGCCAACCCCGCTTCGTCAAATTCTGGATTTCCCGCTTCGTCGGCACGATTGCCAACCAGATGCTCATGGTGGCCGTCGGATGGCAGATGTACGACCTCACGGGCAGTGCCTGGGATCTGGGCCTGGTCGGCCTCTTCCAGTTCGTGCCGGCCTTCCTCCTGACGCTGCCGGCAGGCCACGTCGCGGATCGTCTCCGGCGCAATCGGATCTTTACCACCTGCATGCTGCTCCAGGCCGCAGTCGCGCTCCTGCTGCTGGCTGCGACGACGCAGGGTTTTGCGAGCCGCGAGCTGATCCTGGGCGTTTCGGTCGTGCTAGGGGTCGCCCGCGCGTTTCAGAGTCCCGCCCAGCAGGCGCTTATTCCGCTGTTGGTCGCGCCCGAACTCCTCAGCCAGGCCATCGCGTTGGCCGCGAGCGGCATGCAGACCGCAGTCATCGCCGGCCCGGCCCTCGGTGGCGCGCTCTACGTTGCCGGCGCTGCGCATGTGTACGCCGCAAGCATGGCGCTCCTGACGGTGGCCGGCGCGCTGATGGCAGGGGTCCGTTACGAGCATCAGCCGGCAGCCGGTGCAATCACGCTGGAATCGGCCTTCGCCGGCGTCACCTTCCTCTGGCGGAACAAGCCGCTTCTCGGCGCGATCTCGCTCGACCTCTTCGCGGTGCTGCTGGGCGGCGCGACGGCCCTGCTGCCGATATTCGCGCGAGACATCCTGCACACCGGGCCCGAGGGCCTCGGCCTGCTGCGGGCCGCTCCCGCCGTGGGGGCGCTGGCCGTCTCGCTGGTGCTGCTGCGCTGGCCGGTGCGCCGCCGTTCCGGACCGCTGTTGCTCGTCTCCGTAGCCGTGTTCGGTCTGGCGACGGTAGTGTTCGGTCTCTCGAGCCATTTCGGCCTTTCGCTGCTGGCGCTGGCCGTCACCGGTGCGGCCGACAACATCAGCGTCGTCATCCGCCAATCCCTCGTGCAGCTGGACACCCCGGACGAGATCCGCGGCCGCGTCTCCGCGGTCAATTCGATCTTCATCGGCGCGTCGAACCAGCTCGGCGAATTCGAGTCCGGCGCGACCGCGGCATGGTTCGGGCCGGTCGCCTCGGTGGTCGTGGGCGGCGTCGGCACCTTGCTAGTCGCCGCAGCCTGGATACGGCTCTTCCCGGGCCTCGCCCGGCGCGATCAGTTGGTGCGGGAGCCGGTCAGCGCCTGACGGCCGAAGTGCGTCGGGCTTTGCTAAAGTTTGCAGCAGAGTGCTTCGACTTCGCGCTAATGTTTCGGCGAAGACCAAAACCGCTCGGCCGTATTCATGACGATCCTGACCCGCGAAAACCTCCTGGCAAGCAGCTTCCGCCGCAACTCCGACCTGCCTTCGGATTTTTGGTGGAGCGACGCCGAACTCGACCGTTCGCTCGAAATTGCGTGGCGTGCGCGACCCGAGGGCGCGATCTGGGTTTTCGCTTACGGCTCGCTGATCTGGAACCCGCTCTTCGCCTTCGAAGAGCGGCAGGCGGCATCCCTTGACGGCTGGCATCGGAGTTTCTGCCTACGCTCGGTCTCCCACCGTGGCAGCCCCGACCGCCCCGGCCGAGTGCTCGCACTGGAGCCCGGCGGACAGGTGCAGGGCGTGGCGCTACGCCTGCACGACGATCAGATCGCCGCCGAATTACGCCTGCTCTGGATGCGGGAGATGGCGAGCGGTGATTACCATCCGCTCTGGGCGCCGGTCATCCTCGAAGACGGGCGCGAGGTCAGAGCGATGACCTTCACCATCAATCCCGAACGGCCGCTCTACGACCCCGACACGACGGTCGAAACAGTCGCGCAGATCGCAGCGGAGGCGACCGGGATATTCGGAACCAACGCCGACTACGTCCTTGCGCTCGACCGCGCACTGGCCGAGCACGGACTCCAGGATGCTTACGTCGACGCGATCGCCTGCGAGCTCAGGCGCGTGACGCGCGACAAATTGTCCTGTCCTGCGTAACGCGCATCGTTTCCGCATCCCGCCCCTTCAGCCTGGCGCCCGAGCGGAGAGTTCCGACAACATATTGACGTTTACGTCAACGTGAATCAAAATCGATGAAAGGGAAGGCCCGCATGAGACGGACAACCCCGGCACCGACGAGAGATCAAAGACAATGACCGACCTTCAAACCCCCGGCATCCTTTCCCACGACCATTGGATAGAACATCCTCTGGGACGAATCTTCGCCCGCTCGTGGACACCGTCGAACGCGACAGCGGCTTCCCGATCCGACACGCCCATCGTGCTCTTCCACGACTCGCTGGGCTGCGTCGAGCTGTGGCGCGACTTTCCGGCAAACCTCAGCGCGGCCACCGGACGACGGGCTATCGCTTACGACCGCCTCGGGTTCGGCAAATCCGACGCTCGCACTGGCCGCCCGGCGCTGGACTTCGTCGCCGAGGAGGCCACGGCCTACTTCCCCATCGTGCGCGAGCAGCTTGGCTTCCAGCGATTCATCGCCTTAGGGCACAGCGTCGGCGGCGGCATGGCGATCCATTGCGCCGCGGCCTTCACCGCGGATTGCGAAGCGCTGATCACCGAGTCGGCGCAGGTCTTCCCCGAAGACCGGACGCTTGAAAGCATCGCGGTGGCGAAAGAGCAGTTCAAGGACGAGACGCAAATCGGGCGGCTCGCGAAGTATCACGGCGACAAGGCCCGGTGGGTGCTCGAAGCCTGGACCGAAAGCTGGCTTCATCCGGACTTCGCGTCGTGGTCGCTGGCCCCCGTGCTGCCGAGCGTGAGCTGTCCGGTACTGGCCCTCCAAGGGATTCATGACGAATACGGCTCGACGTGCCATCCCGAGATGATCGGGCAACTTTCCGCCGGCCCGTCGCAGGTTGAGATCCTCCCGGACACCTATCACGTGCCGCACCGTGAAAACCCGGGGACCGTCCTCAACCTGGTGTCGGAGTTCCTCGACTCGCTCCGCTGACCGAAGCCTGGCGCAGCGCGAGGACATACGGCACGGCGTTTGTCATGACGCCGAAAGTTTCGGAATGCTACCATCCCGTCATACGCCAACTGTGGCGCGCGTCAGGTGGCGGCGTCGGCAATTTTCGGGGGAGTGATGGCAGAAGCGACTTACGACCTGGTGTTCCAGGGGGACATTCTTGCGGGCTTCACGCGCGAAGAGGTCATGCAGCGTTTCCGCGAGGTGTTCCGCCTGCCGGTGGAGGACGTCGAAAGGATCTTCGGCCATCCGCGCGTCGTGCTCAAGCGCAATCTCGACCAGACGGTGGCCCACGATTACCGGCAGCGGCTCGCCGGTATCGGTATGGCGGTGAGCCTGAATTCGGTGTCGGCGCCGCCGGCAGTTGCGGTGCCCCCTGCACCGACCGCGGCAACTCAGACCACCCCTCAATTGCGGATCGAGGAACCGGCCGACGAGACGACGGACGAGTCGGTGAACGAGAGGGCGAACACGCTGGCGAACCCTGAGGCCGGCGCGCAACCTGTCTCCGCCCCGCGCGCCACGGGTCTCGAATCCGCCCCCGCCGCTCCGCGCGCTCCCTTCGTCGCAACGCCCGTGACCGCCGCCGAGCCGCGTGAGCTCGACTTCGAATTCACGGGCAACGGCTTCGAGTTCTTCCGCATCTGGATCGTCAACCTGGTCCTCGGCATCGTCACCCTGGGCATCTATTCCGCCTGGGCCAAGGTGCGCACGCTACGCTATTTCTATGGCAACACGCGCTGCGACGGCACCAGCTTCGAATACCTCGCCGATCCCGTGAAGATCCTCAAGGGGCGCCTGATCGGTTTTGCCCTGCTGGCGACCTACTCGCTCGCGAACAAGTTCGCGCCGCCCATCGGGGCGCTGCTGATGCTGGGCTTCCTCGGCATCTTCCCGTGGGTCATGGTGCGCGGGCTGGCTTTCCGGAACCAGAATGCCGCGTGGCGCGGCGTGCGTTTCGGCTTCGACGGCAGTCTCGGCGACGCCTACAAGGTCTTCCTGATGTGGCCGTTCCTCGGCGTACTCAGTCTCGGCCTCCTGATGCCCTACGCGATGCACCGCCAACAGCAGTTCGTCATCGGCAATAGCCGCTACGGCGTCGAACCCTTCGAGTTCCACGCGGGCCCCGGCCCGTTCTACCGGATCGCGCTGGCCTTGATCGGCACCGCGATCGGCGGCTTTCTGCTGTCCATGCTCTTTGCCAAGGTCTTCCCGCCGCTCATGCCGCTGGCGATGGTCGCGACCTATCCGGTGATCTTCGCGGTTTCCAACGTGATGTACACCAACCTGCGCTACAACCACACCACCCTCGGCACGATCGCGCTCCAGGCGAACTACCGTTTCGGCTCCTACGTGATGCTGATGGTCACCAACACGCTCGCCATCGGCCTCACTGCTGGTCTCTTCTACCCCTGGGCCAAGGTGCGGACTGCACGCTACGCCGCTCAGCACATCGGCTTGGTCGCCGACAGCGATCTGGGCGAGTTCGCGGCCGCACAGCGCGAGCAGGTGTCGGCGGTCGGCGGCGAGATCGGCGACCTGTTCGACGTGGACCTGGGCATCTGATGCGACTCGAAGGCCGTTTCTTCGATGGCAAGAGCTCGCGCAGCCACCGCGCGAGCCTCCTTATCGAAGACGGTCACGCACGGGTGGCAGCGCAGTCCGGCGGGGATTTGCTGGCGTCGATCGCACTCGAACGCGTCGACTTTTCGTCCCGTGTCGGCAACACGCCGCGCTTCCTGCGCTTTCCCGACGGCGCGAGCTTCGAAACGGAGGACAACGACGCGGTCGACCAGCTTGCCGCGCAGCGCTTGTCTGCAGGCGGACTGATCCATCTGCTCGAATCGAAGCTGCGCTATGTCCTCCTCGGCCTGGCGCTCACGGTCGCCTTCGTCTGGGGCAGCGTGCAATTGGGCGTGCCGGCGCTCGCCAAGATCGCGGCCTTTGCGCTGCCCGCCGAGGTCAACCGCCACGCGGACCGCATGGTGCTGGAGATCCTCGACCGCCACGCCTTCAAGGCCAGCCGCCTGCCCGAAGAGGAACAGCAGCGCCTGCTCATCGCCTTCGCCCCGCTGCTGAAAGAGGTGCCGCAAGACCCGCCAGTGCGTGTCCTGTTCCGCGACGCCGCCGACACCATCGGCGCGAACGCCCTGGCCTTGCCGGCGGGAACCATCGTCGTGACGGACCAGCTCGTGCATCTGGCGCAGCACGACGAAGAAATCGTCGCCGTGCTGGCTCACGAAATCGGTCACATCCGCTACCGTCACGCGATGCGCGGCTCGATCCAGGCCTCCTTCATGGGGCTCATCGCCACGTTGGTGGTCGGGGACGTTTCATCCGTGTCTTCGGCCGTCACCGCGCTTCCGCTGATGCTCACCGAACTCGGCTACTCGCGGGACTTCGAACGCGAAGCCGACCGGCACGCCGTCGACGTGCTGCACCGTCTGGGCATCGGCCCGCAACGTTTTGCCGACATCCTGCAACGGCTCGACCGGTCGAAGGACGAAAAGGCGGGGTATCTGTCGACGCACCCGTCGACGCCGGAACGCGTGCAGGCGATTCTTTCCGGTTCCGGCGCCACGAAACCGTAAGGCGAACGCCTATCCGTTCTTTGCGCAGTACATGCGCGCATCGGCGTGGCCCAGCAGCGCTTCCGGGTCGTGGCCGTCCTCGGGGAACAAGCTGATGCCGATACTGACCGAGACCGTCGCGATTTCGGAACCGAGCCGGTACGGCTCGCACAGGATGCGATGGATCTTGTTGACGAGCGCTCTGACGTGATGTTCCTGCGCCGGCCCTTCGACGATGACGACGAATTCGTCGCCACCCAGCCGGGCGATCGTGTCTTCCTCCCGCACCGTGTCGCTCAGGCGCCTCGCCACTTCCACCAGCAAGGCGTCGCCCGCCGCGTGTCCCATCGTGTCGTTGATCTCCTTGAATCGATCGAGATCGAGGAACAACAGCGCAAAGCGCTCCTGTCTGCGCTGGGCGCGGGCGATGGCCTGTTCCAGACGGTTTTGCAGCAAGCCGCGGTTGGGCAGCCCTGTGAGCGCGTCGTGGTCGGCGGCATAAGCCAGCTGCTCCGCCTCCAGTAGTGATTCGGTGACGTCGCGCAGGATCGAGACCGCTCCGACGACCCTGCGATGGCGGCCGTAAAGCGGCGTCGCCAACTCTTCAATGATGCGCTTGTCCCCGCCGTTGAGATACATCACCGTCTGCTTCGTGATCTGACGCGCAGCATGCACGGTGTCTTCCATGGCGGTGGTGGTGCGTTCGTGCAGATGACGGTCGAAGCTCTCGAACACGGCACTCGCCGGGCGGCCCAAGGCTCTGTAAGAAGGCCAGCCACAGATCTTTTCCGCGACGGGATTCAGGTATTCGATGCAGCCCCTGGCGTCGATCAGCGCCACGCCCTCGCCGATCGAGCCCAGCACCGCCTGCAGCCGATCCTTTTCCAGCAATAGCGCCTGCTCGGCCTGGTCACGCCGCTTGATCTCATCTTCCAGGTCGCGCTTGTCGAAGCGCAACGTCAAGGACGCACGCACCGAACGATTAAAGTTCAATGCGGAAACGAGCATCGCGATCAGGAATATCGCGGTCATCAAGGCCATCGCCATGTGCAGCGTCGTGCCGAGCATCAGGTAGTGGACCACCAGCGGCAGCAGCGTCGGGAACAGAAAGGCGAGGCAGGCCTCCATCCTGAAGGCCAGCACGGTAATGCTGCCCGCCGACATGCCGGCGAGCACGAAGGCGACGAACACCTCGTGAGCCACCGAGGGACTGGGCACCATGACGAAAGAGGCTGCGCCCCAGACACTGCCGGCGATTGCGGTACCGACCACATAGGCGGCATTCCATCGTGGCGCGGTGCCGGGATCGGAGCGGGCTCGGGCGCGGCACGCCACGATCAGCGCGCGCAAGGCGGTCGCCGACACCAATGCGCAGTACCAGCCAAGCAAGGGAATCAGCGCAACGTGGGATATCTGAACCAGCGCAAGGATGGCCCCATTTACAAGCGTGACCGAATAGGCCAAGGGCGCGTTCTTGTAGAGCAGCCCCACCTGCTCGGCAAACACTTGGGCGCTGTGCCTGCTTTCAACTGCGGCGTATTCCATGGACGTTCCGCGTCACCGCGCGCTCCTGGTCGCAGTTCGCAATAACCGGCCCTGTCACGCGTCTGCCGGAGAAACCATGACCGACGCGTGACAGCAGAATCCCGGCTCAATAGTCCAATTTAGGTCATGTCTTGTCGAAAGTTGTTTCAGCAGCGAAAACAGTCACGTTGTTTGACATTGTGTCCTTGAAGATTAGCCGGCGAGCCCCACTTCCTGGCGACTGCGCGTGCAGGTGTCGATGATCGAGTAGATCACGGCCTTGATCGGGTCGATCAGGTCGGGGATATGGCTTACACCCATGCCGCCCAGGCCGTCGGAAAACTCCTCGGGCATGTCCTTGTCGCCGATCCACGGATAGCCGACACGCACCAGCGGCAGCCCCAGCTTGCAGATCGCCGCGGCATCCGTCTGGCCGGAGAGTTTGGGGGCACCTGGATAGCGCTCGCCACCGTGGGTTTCGCTCCACGCGCGCTCCGAGCTCTGCACGATCCAGTTCGACGGATCGGTGCGGGAGCCCGGCACGGCCGCGATCATCGCCCATTCCGCGTCGATCTCCGGGTGACGGGCCATAATTCCGCGCATCGCTGCGCCAAACTCGGCCTCCACCGATGCGGTGCTCTGCTGCGGATTGGTCCGCATGTCGAGGTAGATCTCGGTCGCGGCGGCCGGGAAGGCCGGGCGCTCCGGCCAGCCGGCGCGCACGCTCGCGATCCAGCCTTCCGGGGCGATCTGGTCGGAGGTGTGGCGGCGGGTGTATTCGGGTAGCCATTGCTCCAGTTCGAGGATCAGCCGCGCGGCCGGGACGATCGAGCTGCGGAAGCCGGGCGTGCCGCGCGGGATACCCGAGTAGCCGAGCGTGCCCTTGACCGTGACCTTGAACCAGCACATGCCCGGGTGCTCGTAATACACCTCATTCCACGGCTTGAGGATGATGCCGAAGTCGGCCGTTACGCCGTTCATCATCATGTGCGTGACGCCGCTCGACAGCCCGTAGTGGCCGCGCTCCGGCACCACGACCGGCATTCCGCCGCCGGCGAAGGCGAGGATCAGGTCGCCTTTCAGCGGGATGCCGGCTTCGCACACCGCATTGACCGCCTCCGTGAGCGCCGCGACCATGCCTTTCGGGTTGGACGCGCCGAGGCCGATCACCGTTTCGCCGCGCGCCTGGGCCTGCGGCTTCATGTCGTCGCGCAGCTCGGGACCAACCCACGGCAGGTCGTGTTCCGGATCGGCTTCGATGTGGGTGTCGATCGGCGCGTAGAGCATCAGTGCGGGGCCGCTGCCGTCTCCATGCAGCCGGCCGACCGCGTTGCCGGTCTGCGGATTGACCGGCTGGTAGGCGGCCTTCAGGCCCATGCGCTGCATGTGCGCGGCCATGAATTCGCTCGCGGCGCGCTCGGCGCCGGTCGGGCTGTGGATGTCCACGAGCTGCATGTTGAGCTGCTTGATGCGGGCCGGGTTGATCCGCGCGCAGGCCGCTTCGTACCACGCGCGCTGCTGCGCGTCGAGTTCCTTGTGCTGGGTTGCCATGCTTCCTCCTTTGGGTGCAAGAAAGGCCTTCGCTCAGGCGACGAAGGTCCACTTGGCCGAGCGCTCGGCCATCCACCACGCGATTTCGATGAGCCGGTCGTCGTCCCTGTGTGCCCCCACCACCTGCGCGCCGAGCGGCAACTGCTGATCGCCCAGCCCGATCGGGTAGGTGATGCAGGGAACGTGCAGATGCGTCCAGATCCGACTGAAGACCGGATCGCCCGTCGCGTATAGGCCGGCCGGCGCCTCGCCGACCGAGGACGGCACCAGCAGCACGTCGACCGGCCGCATGAGGTCTGCCAGTTGCGCGCGGCAACGGAGGGCGAGGGCATGCGCCGCGGCGACCGCCGATTCGCTGCACGCCCTGCCCCGTTCGAGCAAATCCCGCAGTTCGGGACTCAGCAACGCGCCCGGCTCCCGCCATTCGCGCTCGAGATGGCGCGCGCCTTCGGCCATGAAGATCAGCGTCTGAGCGTCGATCAGCGCCTTGAAATCCGCCGGCAGTTCAATCTTGGCGAGTTCCGCGCCCGCACTCGCCAGACGCTCGACAGTGCGCTCGTAGGCCTGCTGCATGTCCGCGTCGCCCTTCGGCCACATCGGGGTGCGGCATACGCCGATGCGCGGCACGAACGCGGCCGGCGCGGCGACGGCACGGACCGGACGGCGCGACAGCACCTGCCGCGACAGCGACAAGTCCTCGAAGTCGCGGGCGAACACGCCGAGCGTGTCGAGCGAGGGCGCCAGCGCATGCAGGCCGCCGTAGTCGAAGTCGTCGAAAGTCGGCTTGTAGCCGAGGATGCCGTTGAAGCTCGCCGGCCGGATGATCGAACCGGCCGTCTGCGTGCCGAGCGACAGCGGCGTGTGGAAATCCGCCACCGCCGCGGCCGAGCCGCTCGACGAGCCGCCCGGGGTGTGGGCCGGGTTGTGCGGGTTCGCCGTCTTGCCCGGGTGGTAGGTCGCGAACTCGGCCGTCACCGTCTTGCCGAGGATCACGGCGCCGGCCGCGCGAAGTTGCGCCACCGACCGCGCGTCTCGCCCAGGCCGATGTCCGGCATAGATCGGCGAGCCGTAGCCGGTCGGCATGTCGGCCGTGTCGATGATGTCCTTCAGCCCGACGGGTACGCCGTGCAAGGGTCCTGCCGGCGCGCGCCGGTCGGCAGCGCGCGCCTGCGCGAGGGCGGCGTCCGGGTCCAAGTGGATCCAGGCGCCCACCACCGGCTCACGCTCGGCGATGCGGGCGAGCAGCGCCTCGGTGTACCGGACCGAAGTGAGTTTTCCGTTTGCGATGCGACGCGCCGCCTCTGACGCGCCAATCCTGATCAGATCGTCCATTGCTTCACTCTCCTGGGATCGCGGCGCTGCGACCCGCGGGCCGCAACACGCCGCCGGCTTATTTGGCGAGGAAGTCCAGGACGACGCGGTCGTGCTCCTCGGGCCGCTCCCATTGGGGCCAGTGCGCCGCATCCTTGACGATGTGGACAGAGGAATTCTTGATGACCTCGTGCATCGCGAACGCCGCTTCGGGACCGGCGATCGGGTTCTTCTCGGTCCACAAGAGCAGCGTCGGGGCCTTGATGCGGGCGAGGTCGTCGAGCGTGTAGAGGAAATGCTCGCATTCGGGCGCGAAGAGACGCTCGTAGTAGCCGGTCAGTGATTCGCGCGTCGCGAGGTCCGACCACAGCTTCACGCGCAGGTCGATCAGCTCTTCGGTGACGCCGCCCAAGGGCATCAGCCATTCGAGACGCTTGCGGATCAGCTCGCGGCTCGGGTTGCGCAGCGCATTGAGCGAGGTCTCGCGCAGCGCGCTCAGGTCCTCCGCCTTGTCGCTGCCGAGGTTCATCCCCCAGGCGGTGTTCAGGATCAGCTTCTCGACGCGGTCGGGATGGTGGATGCCGAGGTCCATCACGATCCAGCCGCCCAGCGATTCGCCCTCGAAGCTCGCCTTCTCGATGCCCAAGTGGTCCATCAAGTCGAGGATCTGGCCGGTGAACTGCTTGAGCCAGTTGCCGGACTGGAAGGCCGGCTTCGACGACATGCCGTGCCAGATGAAATCGGGCGCGATGACGCGGTTGCGAGTCGCCAGGCGCGTCATGTTGCGCGCGTAGGTCTCGGCGTGTCCGCCGCCGCCGTGGAAGGCGAACAGTGCGGGGCCGGAACCGGCCTCGATGCAGCGCGTGCGGTGTTTTCCGGTGTCGTGGAAGCGGGTCTCGGTGCCCAGCAAATCGATGTGGATCGTGCTCATAAAGCCCTCTTTGTCTCTGTCGGTTTTGTATGCGGGACAGCGTCTCGTCGAGGACTTGCCGCCCGCTTCGCGTTGAGTTCGTCTCAAGTCGCGCTTTAAGTTTCCTTCTCGTTAGATTTAAAGTCAATTGACTTTTACATTAACTTCGACGTAAAACAACAACACAAACCAGGAAGACAAACCCGCAACACCCACCACAGAGAGAGACCACGCATGCGACAGGAAGACATCGAAAGACTCGGCGACGGGCTGTACGCCGCGCTGACCACGAAGGAGGTGCTGGCGCCGCTCACCGACAGCCATCCCGACATGAGCATCGAAGACGCCTACCGCATCCAGCAGCGCATGCTCGCGCGACGGATCGACGCGGGCAGCCGGGTCGTCGGCAAGAAGATCGGAGTGACCAGCAAGGCCGTGATGAACATGCTCAACGTGCACCAGCCCGACTTCGGCTGGCTGCTCGACAGCATGGTGTATGGCGAAGGCGAGGCGATCCCGATGACGAGCCTCATCCAGCCGAAGGCCGAGGGCGAGATCGCCTTCGTGCTGAAGCGCGACCTCAAGGGGCCGGGCGTTACCGCCGCCGACGTGTTGGCCGCGACCGAAGGCGTGATGGCCTGCTTCGAGATCGTCGACAGCCGCATCCGCGACTGGAAGATCAAGATCCAGGACACCGTCGCCGACAACGCGTCCTGCGGCGCGCTCGTCCTCGGCTCGCGTCTGGTCGATCCGCGAAGCCTCGATCTCGTGACCTGCGGCATGGTGCTGGAGAAGAACGGCGAGGTCGCGGTGACCGGCGCCGGCGCCGCGACGATGGCCTCCCCGGTCAATGCCGTCGTGTGGCTCGCGAACACGCTGGGCCGCCTCGATATCCCGCTCAAGGCCGGCGAAATCATCCTGTCCGGCGCGCTCGGGGCGATGGTCCCGGTGCAGGCCGGCGACAACCTCCGCCTGACGATCGCCGGCATCGGCGGCTGCTCCGTGCGCTTCGCGTAAATCGCCCCGCCCCCCAAGAGAGAAGGAATTCATCATGAAGAAAATCAAATGCGCCCTGATCGGCCCCGGCAACATCGGTACCGATCTGCTGGCGAAACTGTTGCGCAGCCCGGTGCTGGAGCCGGTGTGGATGGTCGGCATCGATCCCGCGTCCGACGGCCTGGTGCGCGCGCGAGAGATGGGTCTGAAGACCACCGCAGACGGCGTCGACGGCTTGCTGCCGCACGTCAAGGCCGACGGCGTCCAGATCGCGTTCGACGCGACGAGTGCCTACGTGCATGCCGAGAACAGCCGCAAGTTGAACGAGTTGGGCGTGCTGATGATCGACCTTACGCCCGCGGCGATCGGCCCCTACTGCGTGCCGCCGGTAAACCTCAAGGCGCACCTTGGGCGCGGCGAGATGAACGTGAATATGGTCACCTGCGGTGGCCAGGCGACGATCCCGATGGTCGCAGCGGTCTCGCGCGTGCAGCCGGTCGCCTATGGCGAGATCGTCGCCACCGTCTCCAGCCGCTCGGTGGGCCCCGGCACCCGCAAAAACATCGATGAGTTCACGCGCACCACGGCCGGCGCCGTCGAAAAAGTCGGCGGCGCGAAGCAGGGCAAGGCGATCATCATCATCAACCCGGCCGAGCCGCCCTTGATCATGCGCGACACCGTGCACTGCCTGACCGAATCCGAACCGGACCAGGCGGCGATCACCGCGTCGATCCACGCGATGATCGAGGAAGTCCAGCAATACGTGCCGGGCTACCGGCTCGTCAATGGCCCGGTCTTCGACGGCAAACGGGTGTCGGTCTTCCTCGAGGTTGAAGGCCTCGGCGACTACCTGCCGAAGTACGCCGGCAACCTCGACATCATGACGGCCGCCGCCGCCCGCACGGCCGAGATGTTCGCCGAGGAGCTCCTCAAGGGTGAGCTCGTGCTCAAAACCCTCGCCCCCCAATCCCAATCGCCCGTCACCGCCTGAAGGAGAACGCCATGGATCTGCGCGGCAAAAAAATCACCGTCCACGACATGACGCTCCGCGACGGTATGCACCCGAAGCGCCACCTGATGACGCTCGAACAGATGAAGACCATCGCCTGCGGGCTCGATGCGGCAGGCGTGCCCCTGATCGAAGTCACGCACGGCGACGGCCTCGGGGGGAGCTCCGTGAACTACGGCTTTCCCGCCCACACCGACGAGGAATATCTCTCCGCCGTAATCCCGCTGATGCAGCGCGCGAAAGTCTCGGCGCTGCTCTTGCCCGGCATCGGCACGGTCGATCACCTGAAGATGGCCCACGAGTTGGGCGTGTCGACGATCCGGGTGGCAACCCACTGCACCGAGGCGGATGTCTCCGAGCAGCACATCGCGATGGCGCGGAAACTCGGCCTCGACACCGTCGGCTTCCTGATGATGGCGCACATGAACAGCCCCGAGGGCTTGGTAACGCAGGCAAAGCTGATGGAGTCCTACGGCGCGAACTGCATCTATGTCACCGATTCGGCGGGGCACCTGCTCCCGGACACGGTGAAGGCGCGCATCACCGCCGTGCGCGAGGCCTTGAAGCCCGAAACCGAACTGGGCTTTCACGGTCATCACAACCTCGCGATGGGTGTTGCGAATTCGATCGCCGCAATCGAGGCGGGCGCGACCCGGATCGATGCGGCTGCAGCAGGCTTGGGCGCGGGCGCCGGGAACACGCCGATGGAAGTGCTCGTCGCCGTGTGCGACCTGATGGGGATCGCGACCGGCGTCGATGTCTTCAAGATTCAGGACGTTGCCGAGGATCTCGTCGTGCCGATCATGGACTTCCCGATCCGCATCGACCGCGACGCGCTCACGCTCGGCTACGCGGGCGTCTACGGCTCCTTCCTCCTCTTCGCCAAGCGCGCCGAGAAGAAGTACGGCGTGCCCGCGCGCGAGATCCTCGTCGAGATGGGCCGCCGCGGCATGGTCGGCGGGCAGGAGGACATGATCGAGGACACGGCCATCACGCTCGCGAAGGCCAAGGCGGTCGCCGCATGAACATCGCAGAAACCTTCGACCTGCAGGGCAAGGTCATCGTCGTCACGGGCGGCGGCAGCGGTATGGGCCGCGATGCCTGCCTGGCGCTGGCCCGCGCCGGCGCCCACGTCGTACTCGGCAATCGCAACCGGAACGACGGCGAGGCGGTCGTGCGCGAGATTGCGGCGGCGGGCGGCAGCGCCCGTTTCCTGCCGACCGACGTCTCGCGCGCGGACGACTGCCGGGCACTGGTCGCCTGCGCCCTCGATCACTTCGGTCGCCTCGACGGCGCCTTCAACAACGCGGGCCTGCAAAGGGAGTTCGCCGACATCCATGAGACGCCCGACGAGGACATCTCGCAGGTCATCGACATCAACCTCAAGGGCATGCTCTACATGATGAAGTACGAGGCGGCGGCGATGCTCACGGGCGGCGGCAGCATCGTGAACAACAGCTCCATCTTCGGCCTCAAGGCGATGCCGAGACTTGCCTACTACGTCGCCGCCAAACACGGCATCGTGGGCGCGACCCGCGCCGCCGCGCTCGATTACGCGGACCGCGGCATCCGCGTCAATGCCGTGTGCCCCGGACCGATCAAGACGCCCAGCTACGACCGCGTCACGGGCGGCGACGACGAGATGTACTCGGACGGCGTGCCCATGCACCGCATCGGCGCGCCCGGCGAAGTCAGCGCTGCGGTGCTGTGGCTGCTGTCCGCGCAGTCGTCCTACATCACGGGCGCCGCCCTGCCGGTGGACGGCGGGATGGCGGCCGCCTGACCTGATCCTCGAGGAGACAAAAGCATGAAAAAACGCATCAAGATGATCTTCCCGGTGCCGATGAGCGAGGCCACGCGCCCGCTCGTCGAGTCGCAACTACCTCCGGGCATCCAGCGCCCGGACATCGAGGTCGCCTTCGTCGGCGCGGGCAGCGCGATGACGCTCGCCGACACCTATTACGACATGGCACTGATGGAGCTGTCGGTGATCCAGGCCGGGTTGCAGGCCGAAGAAGAAGGTTTCGACGCCGTCTGCATCAACACGGTCAGCGACTCGGGCCTCGCGGCGCTGCGCTCGCGGCTGTCGATACCGGTGCTCTCGCCCGGGCAGAGCGCCTTCCACCTCGCGGCGATGATGGGCCACAAGTTCAGCATCCTGACGATGTGGGACCGCTGGCTGCCGCTCTACCGCAAGGGCCTGCGCGACTGCGGTCTCGAATCGCGACTGGCGTCGATCCGCTCGATCGATGTCCGCCCCGACACCGAGGCGCTGCTCACGGGCAAGGAGGAAGTCGTCTTCGCGAAGCTCGAAGCCGCAGCACGCGCGGCGATCGACGAGGACGGCGCCGACGTGATCGTGCTCGGCTCGACCACGATGCACCAGTCGCACGCCTGGCTCGCCGAGCGTTTGCCGGTGCCGATCCTCAACCCCGGCGTCGTCGCATACAAGCTGTGCGAGCTTTTCCTCGACTTGGGGATCGCGCACAGCAAGAAGGCGTATCCGGCGCCGGAAACGCTCAAGGACCATGCTTTCGTGTCCTTGGGCCTCCACTGAACCGGAGCTGACTCGTCGAAGAGCGCGAGGGCGGCTGGCGAAGGCCGGCCCTCGCCGGCTCGCGGGCGGAAGCAAATCGGCGGACAATCGCGCTTCCCAACATCTGCGCCGCGCGATAATCCGAACCCGGCATCGGAGCGCCAGTAGGGATTTGCCAGCGTCCGCCGACGCTTTGCTGGAATACATCGGCGAGTACGTCAAGCAGAGCCCCGAGGTGATGCAGGGGCTCGCGATAGATCAGCCGTTCATAACCCGCTCTGAGCCCAGCATATATTCCCGTACGAGTTCTCGGGCACGGTGCAAGCGACTCTTGATGGCCCCCTGCTGCTCATTCAGGCGTTCAGCGATCTCGGCAATCGTCAGTTCCTCGAAATCGCGCAGCAGGACCACCTCCAGGTAGTGGGCCGGCAAGGATTCCAGCGCCCGGGCGAGGTCAATACGCAGCGTCTCGTCACTGCGATGGGCAAGCAGCTCCTCTGCAATGTCTTCCGGTAGCGGGTCGTGCTTGAACATCTTGCGTGCAAGCTTGCGACACTCGCGCTTGATGACCGTAAACAGCCACCCAGAAAAAGCCGCTGCCGCCTTCAATCCCCGAACCTTGCGGGAGACCACCAGCAGCGACTCCTGTACGGCATCGTCGATGTCGCTTGCCTGGCAGTGCCTGTAGGCATAGCGCCGGGCATCGGCTTGGCAAACCGCGAGCAGACAGGAGATGGCAACCGCGTCTCCCGTCTGAGCGGCGATTATCAAACCTTCACGTTCGACTGCGCCGGCTGCCATCGCTTAACGCTCCTTGTTGAGCTTGCGGCCAGCCATGGCACACATCGGGCAGAAGCCGAACAGCCCGGTCATGGCCAGCACCGCACCCATGAGGGCGAGGCCGACGGCCAGACCGGAGCCCCCCCAGTTCATGCCCGCGTAGGCCAGGCTCATCAAGCCCATGATGACACGGATGATGCGTTCCCAATTGGGCAGGTTTTTGACGTAGAACATGTGGTTTCCTTTCATCAATCAGCGTTCGAGGACAGTCCTCAGAAACTAGGAGGCTTGGCCGCCGAAAAGCGGTTCGCAATGATGAAAGAAATATCCGATCAGAAACGTGTGGTCAGCGCCGTCAACCACGCCGGCGAGTGCTCCACGAGCCACGCCTCGACGGCCTTGTCGGCACCGGAGAGGATTAGCAACGCGACGGCAAGCATGATGACACCGAGCACGGTCTTGCCATTCCTGCCGGCCTGCATGAGTCGGCCGCGCATGCGGCTCATGGCGCTGCGCGACACGTAAGCCAGGGCGACGATGGGCAAGGCAGCCCCGAGCCCGAAGATGCCCATGAGCAACGCGATCTGCGGTAATTGGGAACCCTGGCTGGCGAGCACGACGGCGGCTCCCAGCGTGGGACCGACACAGGGACTCCACACGACCCCGAGGACCAGACCGATGGCGAACTGTCCTCCAAGGCCGTCAGGCTGCATCCGGTTCAGCAAGCTGTTGCCGGTGTCGCCCAGGCCGGAAGTGGCAGCGGCAAAGCGCCGTTGCAGGCTGGCCGACATCAGCACGATGCCGAGCAGGCCCAGCATCGCGGCGGCGACGTTACGGAAAAGCCGCGCATCGACGTCGAGCGCCGCCCCGGCCCAAGCCAGCGATGAGCCGATCACGGCATAGGAAAGCGCCAGACCGGCTGCCAGGGCCAGCGGTGCACGCGGATGCGCGTTCGCCGCCGAGCCCAGCAGGATGGGGATCAGGGGCAGGACGCAGGGCGACAGCGTCGATAGCAATCCCGCCAGGAAGCCGAGGCCGTAGGCGCCGAAGCCGAACTCCATCAGTCGACCGTTTTCTTGATGAGGTTCTCGAGGCCCGCCGCTGTCGTGTCGCCAGTCGAGCGGCCCACTTCGGCCTCTCCCTTGAACGCGACGAGCGTACTTTGCATCCTGACCTTGAAGCGCTTGAGCGCGGCGCTGTTGCTATCGAAATCCACCGTCAGCAGCGTCACGTCCCGATAGGCCGGCTGCTGCATCAAGCTGTCGATGATAGGCTTTTGCGCTTTGCAGGTCGGGCACCAGGTGGCGGTGACATCCACCACGACCGGTTTGCCAGCCTGGGTGAGCTTGTCGAATTCCGTCGGGGAGTAGGGCTTGATCTCGCCGGCTGCCGCGAGCGAAGCGGCGGATGCCAGGAGCAGCGAAAGGACGGGGCGCAGGAATTTCATGATCTTCTCCTTTGACGGTCACCGAGTTGCGGGTTCGAAAGTCATTTGCTGCTGTTCGACATGCGGGACAAGGGTGAAGTTGTTCATGACGGTTCCTTTCATTGGAGGGATACCCCCTAAGAGGCGACCGGGCGTATGAACGGTTCGCGGCGCCGCGAAAATATCTTGTATTTCCGCGAGCCCTTTGGAAATCAGGGAGTTGCCGTTTCAGCGAGGCTTACTTCAGCTGAAAAGGGGGCGCGTCGCCCCCTTTTATCGGCCGCAGATCAGGCGTCCACCACCGCCCGCCAGCCCGCCCGTGCACACCGCTCGTCTTCGTCCTCGCTCGCCCCGGACACACCGATCGCCCCGATGACCTGCCCGTCCGCCTCGATCGGCACGCCGCCGCCGAACACGACGAGGCGCGGCCGCAGCACGATCCCGCGCTGCACCGGCTCGGAGAAGCCGGCCAGCACTTCGCCCCACTGCGAGGTCGGGAAACGGAAGCTCGCCGCCGTGTAGGCCTTGTCCATCGCGACGTCGATCGAATGCAGTGACGCATCGGGCATGCGCAGGAAGGCGATCAGCACACCGCTGCGGTCGACGACGGCGACGTTGACCGACACGCCCAGCCGTTCGGCCTCCTCGATCGCCGCCACGGCGGCCTGTTGGGCCGCGTGGCGGGTGATCGTGAGGCAGGTGGTGGCGGTGACGGAGCTGCCGCTCATGCGCCGGCGCCCGCGAAACGGTCGCGCAGCAGGTTCTTCTGGACCTTGCCCATCGCGTTGCGCGGCAGCTCGTCGAGGAAGAACACCTGCTTGGGCACCTTGAAGTTCGCGAGTTCGCCCTTGAGGGTACCGATCACGTCGGCGTCGTGCAGCGCCGCGCCCGGCTCCGGAACGATCACCGCGGCGACCGCTTCGCCGAAGTCGCGATGCGGCAGGCCGATCACAGCCGACTCCTTCACCCCCGCGATCTCGTCGATGTAGGACTCGATCTCCTTCGGGTAGACGTTGTACCCGCCGGTGATGATGAGGTCCTTCGAGCGGCCGACGAGGACGACGTAGCCGCGCTCGTCGATCTTGCCGAGGTCGCCGGTGCGGAAGAATCCGTCGGCGGTGAATTCCTCGCGCGTCTTTTCCGGCATCCGCCAGTAGCCGGGGAAGACGTTGGGGCCGCGGACCTGGACGTGGCCGATTTCGCCGTTGGGGAGCGCTCGCCCTTCTCCGTCGGCGATGCGCACGGCGACACCGGGCAGCGGGAAGCCGACGGTGCCGGCGCGCCGCGCGGCGTCGAGCGGGTTGGAGGTCAGCATCACGGTCTCGGTCATGCCGTAGCGTTCGAGGATCGCGTGGCCGGTGCGCGCTTCGAACTCACGGTGGGTTTCCGCCAGCAGCGGCGCGGAGCCGGAGATGAAGAGGCGCATCGCCGGGATGGTGTCGCGGCCGAAATCGGGCTGTTCGAGCAGGCGCGTATAGAAAGTCGGTACGCCCATGAAGACGGTCGCACGCGGCAGCAGCTTCATGACCGCATCGACGTCGAAGCGCGGTAGCCACAGCATCGGACTGCCGTTGAGGAGTGCGCAGTGGCAGGCGACGAAGAGCCCGTGGGCGTGGAAGATCGGCAGCGCGTGGAGCAGCACGTCCCCGTGCCGGAAGCCCCAGTACGCGACAAGCGTCCGGGCGTTCGAGGCGAGGTTGTCGTGGGTCAGCATCGCGCCCTTGGAGCGGCCGGTGGTGCCGGACGTGTAGAGGATCGCGGCCAGGTCGTCGCCGGCGCGCGAGACGGTCGCGAAGTCTTCGGGTCGGCTGCGCGCGGCGTCCGCGAGGCTGCCGTCGCCGGCCTCGCCGAGGGTCAGCACGTGCGCGACGCCCGCCTCCCCGGCAATCGCCCGCATCGCTTCTTCGGCGGCCGGACGGCAGACCACCAGGCTGGGCTGCGCGTCGCCGAGGAAGTACGCGAGCTCGGCGCGCTGGTAGGCGGTGTTGAGCGGCACGAAGACGACGCCGGCGCGCAGGCAGGCGAGGTAGAGGAAAAGCGCCTCGGGGGATTTTTCGACCTGCACGACGACGCGGTCGCCGGGGCGGAGACCGAGATTCGTGATGACGCCGGCGAAGCGCGCGCTGGCGCGATCGAGGTCGCCGTAGGTGTAGCGGACAGCGTCCGCGGTTTCGAGCGCGGGCGCTGCCGCGTCGGCGGGAAAGCCCGCCTTGAGGGTCACGTATAGGTTCTCGTTGTTCATGTCTGTTCCTCTCTTGGGGTTCTGATTATTCGCTCGGCAACCAAGAGCCGTTCGGGGTAAATAGCTCATCAGCGGGCCGCTTCGCCCTGCGCGAGCTGCGGCGCCACCTCCAGCACGAGCTTCCCGCGCACCGCGCTGCGCTGGCTGCGGGCCAGCGCTTCGGCCACCGCTTCCAGCGGCATCGCCTCGATCTGCGGCAGCTGCAGTTGGCCGCGCGCACACAATTCGGCGAGTTGCTCCAGGTGCGCGCGATTCGCCTTCGCGACGATGCGTTCGGCACGCACGCCGCGTTCATCGGCGCGACGCGCCTCGGGCTGACCGGCGATCGTGACGACGCGTCCGCCGCTACGCACGCGTTCGATCGCGGCCGCAAGTGCTTCACCGCCGATGCAGTCGAAGATCAGGTCCGGCTGTTCGCCGCCCGACGCGCCGGGGTCGAACAGGGACAAGGTATCGAGGACGCGGTCGGCGCCCAGTGCCTTGACGTAGTCCTCGTTGCCCGGCCGCGAATAGGCCAGCACCCGCGCGCCCTGCAGGCGGGCGATCTGCACCGCGAGCGAGCCGACGCCGCCGGCCGCGCCGACGATCGCGACGGTCTCGCCCGCTTTCAGCCCGCCCGCCTCGATCAAGGCTTGGCGGGCAGTCAGGAAGGGCAGCGGCAGCGCCGCGGCGGCCTTCAGCGACAGCCCGTCCGGGACGCGCACCAGCAAGTCCTCCGGCACGCAGATATACTCCGCGTAGGTGCCTCGCTCCACCGGCGTGCCGTACTGGCGGCAGTAGCCCATCGCGCGCTGGCCTGGGCGCAGGTGCGAGACGCCGGTGCCGATGCGATCTACGATGCCGGCCGCGTCCCAGCCCAGCGTCAGCGGAAAGCGGTGCGGGAACACTGCCTGCATCGCCCCTTGGCAGATCTTCCAGTCGACGGGATTGACCCCTGCGTAGGCGATGCGCAGACGGACTTCCCCCGGTCCCGGTTCGGGGATCGGGACCTCGCTCACGACGACGTCCGCGGCAGGCCGGAAGCTATCGATGCAAACAGCTCTCATGACTTGGTCTCCATTTCGCGGGCGCATCACAGGCGCCCCGACAGCAGGTATCCGGCATCCGGCACGCGCTTTTCGAGCCCCAGCGTGTCGAGCATCCGGTAGGTCGTGCACACCGCGGCCGACACAACCGGCAGCCCAAGTGCCTGCTCGACGACGGGGATCGCCGCGAGCGAGGGCATCTGCACGCAGGCCGACAGCACGACCGCCTCGGCGGTCGCGGTGTTCAGGCCGCGGGCGATATCCACGAGCGCCATCGGGTCGCGCGCGCCGACTTCGAGGTTGTCCGGGATCCCGAGCGAGATCGAATGCACGATCGAGATGCCTTCGGATTCCAGGTAGTCGAGCACGAGGTCGGTCAGCGGCTGCATGTAGGGCGTGATCACGGACACGCGCTTCGCGCCCATGACCTTCAGGCCCTCGACCAAGGCGCCCGCGCTGCTCACGATCGGCGCGGGATGGCCGTTGTCGCGCGTGACCTGATGCAGGCGCTCCTCGGAGGCACGGTGGTAGCCGCGCCCCTGGCTCATGATCGCGACGAGGCAGGCATAGCCGAGCACGTCGACGGCGGCGTCCGACAGCTCGGCGGCGCAGCGGTCGGACTCGCGATCCATCTGCGCCAGCTCCTCGCGCGACACGTGCTTCATGCGCATGCGGCTCGAATGAAAGGTGAAGCGCTCGGGGAGGATCCGCTCCCGCGCGGCCAGCATGCGCGGGATCTCCGTCTCCATCGTCGTATTCGAGCTCGGCACGATCTGGCCGATGCGAAAGTGCGTCTTTCTCATCGTCCGGCCGCCTGCAAGGTCTGCAGCGAGAAGTCCTTCGCGCTGACGCCGGCGATGTTGGTGCGCCAGGTCGCCGCGTCGATCAGAGACACCGTCGCGTGATTGCGCTGGAAGTCGATCACCGCGCCGCCCGTGGTGCGCACGTCGCGGAAGCCGTCTTCAGCCTTGCCGACGTAGGAGTGGAACTCCATGAACTTCCAGAACTCGCCCTTGCGGTTGTAGGTCTCGCCGTAATAGATCCGCGGGTATTTGACGTCGACGTAGAGGATCTTCTTGCTGTACGGATGCTCGGACGGCGTCGTCGCCTCGATCACGTACACCTCGCGCGGCTCGAAGCGGTCGTTGTTCATGTTCCAGTACGGCGGCTTGTTCTCGAGGACCGGATACTTCTCCTCAAAGCTCGTGCCGCTGCGGTTCCACAAGGGGTTTTTGCCGTTCGCGACCGCCAGCACCCAGCGCTTGCCGACCATCTTGTAGCCCGGATACCAGCAGGGGCGCGCGTTGAAGATCTCGAGGTCGTCCTGCAGCTGGTCGGACGAGCCCACCGGGTCCATCCACGCCCCGCCCGAGAGCCGACGCACGCGGCGCACCGCCGGGATGTAGGCCCACACGTCGTTGAACTTGGTCGAGTCGTACTGCACCGTGTAGGTCCCGAGCCCCTTCATGTCGGCCGGCGACTTGAAGTAGAGAAGCTGACGCCCGCGCTCGGTGCCGTCGCCTTCGACCGCCTCGCCCGCGAGCCGCCCCTTCATCGCATAGCGCGTAAACTCGGCGACCGGCTCGGCATGAACGCCCTTCGCGCCGTCGATCAGCACCTGCGTGTAGTAGGGCACGATCGCGACGTCACCCGTCAGCTGACCGAGGTGCCAGTTCCAGATCACCTTCTCGGCGGCCTGCGGGTCCTTCATGTCGATGTTGGGGAAAGGCGCGCCGGCGCCCCAGCCGTCGACCTGGCAGGTCTCGGCGTTGATCTTCGTCTTGCCGGCGTTGGCCTGGGAAGCCTTCACCCAGCTCGGGTCGAGCGGGATTTCCTTCGACTTGTAGAGCGGCAGCTTCCAGCCGTTGTTCTTGATCCGCCACTCCATCTTCTCAGTCAGCAAGCTGGCGATGGTCTTGCCTTCGAAGGTGTCGTTGCGGATCTGCTCGATGTTCTCCGCCGACACCACGGTGCCTTCAGGAAGTTCGGCCGCGCCGACATCGAAAGCGAGTCCCGCGAAGGCGACGGAAAGCGAAAGCGCGAGGGCCTTGGGTTGGATGGTCATGGTTGTCTCCGTTGGGCGGTGGTTTATTAGAAGAGGTAGTCAGAAAAGGTAAGTGAGGCTGGTGTAGAGCTGGTCGCGCTTGTGGAAGTAGCCGAAGAGGCCCGCCTTGTCGCAGCTCGCGGCGTTGGGGAAGGTGCATTTGCTGCCGTCGCGCCAGTCGTCGGACCAGAACTTGTCGTACTCGACCTTCCACTTCCAGTTCTTGCTCAGCTCGGTGGTCACGGACGGCACCGCGAAGCCGCCGCCGTAGGTGAGGTCCTTGCCGACGACGAGCTCGGGCTTGATGCGCCCGTTGTCGTAGCTGAGGCTGAAGATCCCGGTCAGCAGGAAGGAGTGTTCCTTCGTGCGCGCGCCCCAGCCCACCGAGTTCAAGAGTCGGTCGGAGCGGTCGTAGTCCTGGATCCACTTGTCGAAGAGCTGCACCGAGAAGAACATCGGCTTCTCGCTGCCCAGCCACTGCTGGGTCGCCGCGATGTTCTTGTCCATGCGCAGCATCCACGCCAGCAGGTCCTTGCGCTTGATGCCATCGAAGCCCGGCGCGACCGCCTGCGAGATCAGCGTCGGCGTCGGCGCGAGGAACTGGTAGGGCGCGTCCTTGATGTAAGCGATCTCGGTGCTGAACACCGCATCCGCCCGGTCGGAATAGCCGCTCGCGGTGAAGCCGAAGACGTCCACGATCGGATAGATGATGTCGCCCGCGAGCCCTTTGGTGTCCGTGCGCCCGACGGTCTTCGCGCCCGAGGGCACGCCCGGCAGGCCGAAGAGCTTGAGCGTGCTCGATGCATTCAGGATCGGATTCGGCCAGAAGGTGTTGAGGTAGGACAGCGAGTAGTTGATGTCGCCCGCTACGCCGCTCCAGCGCAAGCCGCCGGTCACCTTCCGGTAGTTGCCTTCGCTGTTCTTGTAGTCGTAGGGATCGATGTTGCGGAAATCGACGCCCGCGTAGGGCTGACTTGACCAGCGCCCGCCGTAGATGTCGAGCTCGTTGCCGATGTCCTTAGAGCCGTCCCAGCCCGGGCGAACCAGCACTTCGAGACCGCCGTCGAGCTCGGGCACGTCGACGTTGATCTTGGCCATCACGTTCGTCTTGCGCAGCTCCTCGTTGGCGGGTTCGAGGAAGGAGCGCCACGTGTAGTTGAAGCCGTGCACCAGGTCGTTGGCGGCGAAGAAGTCGGTTTCGCCCCACGCCACTTGCTGCTTGCCGAAGCGCACCTTCGTGCGGTCGCCGACCGGGAAGTCGACGTAGAGCTCGCGGATCTCCCCGTTGTCGTAGAGATCCATGATGTCGCCGCGCGAACCCGACTGGTAGTTGTTGGCGCCCATCCTCTCGAGGTGGTTCAGGAAGGGCGTCCTGAACTCGCGCACCGCGCGGAATTTGCCGACGACCGTCACATCGTCCATCGCCCGCCACTCGGTGTTGACGCGGGCCGTCGTGCGCGCCATCGACAGCTTGCCGCGGTCGTTGTAGCCCGGGGTGTCCACCCAGTTGAGGGTGTTCCACGACAGCTCCTCGCGCAGGTAGCCGTCGACCTTGAAGTTGCTCTCCTCCGCGCGCGCTGCCGGCCCGATCGCCGCCAGTGCCGCGGCGATCGCCAACACTCTGCCGGGTGCTTTGGAACGTTTGCCGCTTTTCATATCGTCTCCTTCTCTGTATGGGTGGTGTGTCTTTGTTGTTTTGAATACGACGCTGCGCTAGTCGAACGCGCACTGCGGCTGCATGACCGGCACCTTGCCGGCAAGCACCGGGCGTTCGCGCCTGCCGAAGATGAATTCCGGCCGGAACACGTAGATGACGGAGGGCATCACGAAGAGCGCCGACATCGCCGAGATTCCGAGCCAGATCGCCATCAGCAGGCCCATCTCCGCCTGGAACTTAAGCGAGGACGCCCACCACAGCAGGGTGCTAAGGATCAGCACGCTCGCGGTCACGACGACGCCCATGCCGGCCGAATGCATCGCGACACTGATCGCGCGCTCCGGGCTGCTGCCGGCGGCGATCTCCTCCTTGATGCGGTCGGCGATGTAGAAGGCGTAGTCGACGCCCAGGCCGATGCCGAGCGCAGCGACCGGCACGGTGTTGATGTTCATGCCGATGCCCTTCCACGCCATGAAGCTGAAGGTCAGCGTGTTGGAGATGATCACCGGCACCATGAAGAGCATCCCCGCCACCGTGGAGCGATAGACCACCGTGCAGATCACGACCAGCACCAGCAGCGCGAGCGCCACCGCCTCGATCTGGCCGGACAGGATCACCTCGTTAACCGCCGCCATCACGCCGATCAGGCCGCCCGCGAGCTGCCAGGAGCCCTGCGCCAGCGGATTCGCGGCGATGAACTCCTTGATGCGCGCCACCGCCGTGCGGATCGTCTCGCCCTTGCGGTCGCGGAAGAGCAGCGTCACCGCGCCGTTGGCGTACTGGCTGTCGACGAAGCGGTCCATGTCGCCGGGCTCGGACACCGAATCGAGCACCGCCATCAGGCTGCCGTTGGTCGCCTGGCTGTCGCCGAGCTCCTCGTAGCGCGGATTGCCTTCGCGCAGCGTGCGGCTCACGACCGGCAGCACGTCCGCGATCGACACCGAACCGCCGATCTCCGGCTGCGCCTCCATGAAGCGCTGGAAGCGGTTCATCGTCGTCAGGATCTCGTTCTTCTTGACGAGGTCGGGCTGCCCTTCGGCGCCGAGCACGACGAACATCCGGTCCGCGCCCTGGAAGCGGGCGTTGATCGCGGCCGCGTCCTGGTTGTACTCGGAGTTGCCCCACAGGATCGGCGAGCCGGGGTTCGCGTCGCCGATCTTGAGGTTGAAGGCGTAATAACCGGACAGCGCCATCACGACCGTACTGCAGCCGATCACCGCATAGCGGAAGCGCGAGGTCGCCATCCACACGCCGAGGTCGAGGATCTTGCGCAGCCAAGGCGCGAGATTCAGCCCATGCACCGTGCCGTGCGGGCGCCGGATGAAGGACAGCATCACCGGCGTCAGGATCACCGCGCTGATCGTCAGCGTCGACACCCACACTACCGACAGCACCGTCAGCTTCTGCAACATCGGAATCGGGCTCAGTGCGACCACCGCCATGCAGGCTGCATCGGCGATCACGCCCAGCATGCCCGGCCGGAAGAGGTCCGCGAGCGCCACCTTCGCCGCATGCCGTGCGCTTTCCGAGCCCTTCGCAATGTTCTCCAGCTCGTCGTCGAAGCGATTGACGATCTGCACCGAGTGCGACACTGCGCGCGACGTGATCAGCATCGCGACGACGATCACCAGCGGCTCGAAATGGATGCCCAGCAGGCGGCAGATCCCCAGCGCCCACACCGCGCTCACCACACCCGCGAGGAAGGGCAGCAGCACGCCGCGCCAGGTGCGCAGCAGCACGAAGAGCATCCCCAGCGTCACCGCCAACGCGGCCGCGACGAGGTCGATGGTCTCCGGCACGTAGTGGTTCACCCAGCCGTAGAGGATGGGATCGCCGACCACGCGGATGCACACCGAGTCGTCCTCGACCGAGGCCACGAGTTTGCGGACCTCGTCGAAGACCTTCGCGTAATCCACGTCGCGATCGATGAAATCGACGGTGATCAGCGTCGCCTGCAGGTCCTTCGACACGTAGGGGCCGTAGACCAGCGGATTGCGCAGCACCGCCTCCTTCAGCGCCGCCATCGCCTCCGCGCCCTCGGGCAGATCCGGCCACATCAGCGGCGTCGTCGCGATGCCGTCGGTCGAGGCCTGCACCTCCTTCAGCTTCTTCGAGGCGAGCGAGGTGATCTGGTAGGGATTGACCGCCGACACCTCACGCAGGCCCAGCGTGACGGCGCGCACCTTGCCGAGCAGCGCTGGGTTGAAGATGTCGCCCTCCTTCGCCTCGAACATGATCGTGACCATGTTCGAGCCGCCGAAAGTGTCCTTGAAGCGCTCGTGCGTCTGCACGTATTCGTGCTTCGAGGGCAGCATGTCCTCGAACACGGTGCGCACCTCGATGCGCAGCGCAGACCAGCCCAGCACCAGGGTCAGCGTGGCGATCACGCCGACCAGCCAGGCGCGGCGGTGGATACAGAACTCCGCTATACGTTCGATCATTTTTTATGTCTCTCTGTAGGGGTCGGGTCGAGTTTTGGTCTGATTGCGCCCGCTATTTCACGAGGGGTTGCCAGCGACTGCCGTCCCAGCGCCCGACGCCCGCCCCGGCAAACCACAGCTCGCCGCCCGCCGGCAGCACACGCGTGTGCCAGGAGAGGTCGTGCTCGTCGACACGTCCGGTGCTCCAGACCTTCGCGTCCTCCGGCGCACTGACCCAGCGCCCCAGCACCCCGGCGCCGATCCAGCGCGCACCGGATGCATCCCAGGCGATGTCGAGCAGGTGGTCATGAATGCCGGTCTCCGCCAGGCGCCAGCTGTCGCCACCGTCCTCGGTCGTGACCACGACGCCATCCAGCCCGACTGCGACGCCATGACGCGCATCGCGGAAGGCGACCGCCATCAGCGAGGTCTCGACCGGCGCCTTGGCCTCGCGCCAGCTCGCGCCGCTGTCGTGGCTCACGAGCATCCGCCCGAACTCGCCGACGACCCGCAGCTCGCGCGCGTCGAGCAGCGCGACGTCGTTCCATGCGACGTCCTCCTCGTCACGCAGCCGGCGCCAGCTCGCCCCGAAGTCGTCGCTCGCGAGGATCGCCCCCATCTCGCCGACGACGACCGCCCGCCCCCCTTCGGCCACCCGCACGCGCGTCAGCTTGTTGGCGACTTCCGAGCGCGGCACGTCGCTCGCCGCGCTCCAGGTCCGGCCGCCGTCGGCCGTCGTGACGATCACGCCGTCGTTGCCGACCGCGATGCCGTGCCGCGCATCCCACGCCGCGACGTCCTGCAGCGTCCGGTCCGTGCCGCTCGCGAGCAGGCTCAGACCGCCGTCGGGCGCGACCGCGACGATCTTCCCGCCCGACCCCGCGAGCCACACCCGGCCGTCACCGGGCGCCGCGACTCCAAACATCCGATCGCGCGTCTCCAGCACCGGCGGCTGCACGGTGCTGCCCACTGCCGCGGGCTTCACGAAGAGCCCCGCCCACAGCAGCCCGCCGATGATCAGCCAGGGCACGACGGAGCTCGTCACCTTCAAGGCCCGTGCCGCAATCCCCGGCGCAGGCAGCACCAGAGGCTGCGCGAGCCTCAGCAATTCGTTGTTCCTGTCCATGAAAAACCCCATCTCGACAGCAGTGCTCTCGAAGAAAATGCGCGCGGCCGCGGACCGGCCGCGCAAACGGACTGACGATCAGACAGCCCGGGAGGAAACCAGCCAGAGGCGGAACGGCAGGCCGCCGTCCCGCTCCTTGCTATGCCGCCAACGCGTGTCCCCACAGGCAGGGCGCGTTGAACACCTTCACGTCCCAGTCGCGATCGTCGACCTCGACCCCGCCGTAGCCGTACTCGATGGCAAAGCCGGACTCGGTCTTGATGTAGAAGGACGTCATCTGGTCGTTGGTATGGCGACCGAGCGTCATGACCATCGGGATCTTCATCTGCTGCACCATGTCGTAGGCGCGGCCGACGTCGTCGATCGTGGCGACCTGCAGCATCACGTGGTTGAACTGGCCCGGAACCATGCCGAAGCAGGGGTTCATCAGCGCCAGCGTGTGGTGGCGAGCATTGCAGTGCAGGAAGGTCGCCTCGGCCTCGTCCCAGAAGATGTAGTCGGTCAGGCGAAAGCTGAAGTGCTCGGTGTAGAAGCGGGTCGCCGCCTCACGATCCGCGCTCGCCAGCACGACGTGCCCGAGGCCGAAGTCGCCCGTCACGAAGCCCGAGATCGCGCGGCCGGGCTTGAACGGGAGCTTCTCGATGAGCGCACCGAAATACAGCTCGATGCGGACGCCGTCCGGCCCCTTCAGATGGATCATGTCCAGCACCGCACGCTCCTCGCGCTCGGCAGCGGTCGCCCGCGTCACCTCCAGCCCCTTGCCGCGCAGCTCGTCCTCGGCCGCACGCAGTGCCGCCAGCGACTCCACCTCCAGCCCTATGTACGCGAGCGACATCTTGTCCGCGGCATAGAAAGCCATCCGATGATGGCGCTCGTCGACCCGCGCATACAGCCGGTTGTCATCGCGCCGGACCTCCGCGCCGCAGATCTTGCCGAGCACGTGTTCGAGTGCATCGAGTTCCACGACGTTGACGCCGGCGTATCCCAACTGAGTCACATTGATCATGTCAAAAGCCGTCCCTGAATGAAGGATTGACGTACGGGGCCGGTCAGGCCGCGCTGGCCGAGAAGTGCTCGGCGTAGATGTTTTCCGCGGGGACGCCGAGGCGTTCGAGATGCGCGCGGGCGGACTCGATCATCGGGGGCGGGCCGCACAGGTAGGCGACGGCGGTCGCGGGATCGCTTAGATCGGTGGCCGTGATCACTTCCACCGGGTTGCCGACGAGCCCTTTGTAATCCGGCCCCGGATTCGCCACCGCGACCTTGAGCTTCAGTCCCGGCAACCACGCGGCGCGCACGTCCAGCTCGTCGAGGTAGAAGAGGTTGTCTTCGCTCGCGCAGCCGAAGCTCAGCAGCACCTTCGGCTTGCGCCCGGAGCGCATGCGAATGTCCTCGAGCATGCCGAGCATCGGCGCGAGCCCCGTGCCGCCCGCGATCATGATGTGGTGGCCCTTGGATTCGCGCAGATGGAACATGCCGAAGGGCCCTTCGATCTCGACCGCGTCGCCGGCCCGGGCGCGCGAGCGCAAGTAGTCCGACATCACGCCCGCATCGAGCACGCGCAGCAGCAGCACCAGCTCGGGCAGATCGGCGGCGGTCGAGGCCATCGAATACGACCGCCAGTCCTCGGTCCCCGGGACCCGCACGCGCACATACTGGCCGCTGCGGAAATCCATGCCCGCGTCCTCGGGCAGGCGCAGACTCAAGCGCACGACGTTGCTCGCAACCCACGTCACTTCCGCGACCCGCGCCGAGCAGCGCACGGGGCCCGGCTCGTCCAACACACTGCTCGGATAGTCGAACTGCAGCACCGCATCGCTATCGCAGAACGAGGTGCAGGTCAGTCGATAACCTTCCGCCGCCTCGCTCGGCAGCAAGGAGGTGCCACGCGCCGTGCTCATCCGCACCGCGCCGGACGCGACCCGCGTCACGCAGGTGCCGCAGCTGCCAGTCAGGCACTGGTGCACCAGGCGTACGTCGTTCTCCTTGGCCGCGGCGAGGATCGTCTGATCCCGGCGCACCGGAAACTGGTGCTCGACGCCGTCCGCGAAGCGTACGGTGGCGGTATTCACTTCCACCTCGCAGACGGCCGTTTTTTCCGCTTCTGAATTCATCATGATTTTCGTCTCCTCCGGCCGGGGCGCCGGCGAGGCGCCCCGGGCCATGCCTCATTCGCCCTGGGTCTCGCGATAGCAGCCGCCGGCAGGCCCGCGGATCTCGGCAAGCACGTTGCTCGCGCCCTTCACGACACCGGCCACACCGCGCGGCTTGGGCGCGATGCCGCGGTTGTAGCGGGACGCGACCTTGCGCCAGGTGATGATCGAGTAGTCCATGTCGCCCAGCTGCTCGTCCGTCCAGCCCGTGCCGTCCGCGTAGAAGTTCTGCATCGCGTCGCGGGCGAAGAGGTCGCAGTCGTTGAAGCCATGCAGCGCCATCGGCTCGTAGAAGTTCTTGAAGCGGTACTCGAAGCCCTTCACGTCCTCCTCGGTCGGGCAGCGCTTCACGAGCACTTCCCAGTACTCGTAGGTGTCGTCGGTGATCGGCACGTACCACTCGTACTGCACGACGTTCTCCTCCGGCCAGTTCTCAACCATCAGCACGCCGGGCAGGAACATCGAGGTACGGAAGTACTTGGGCACCGAGCCGGAAGCCTTGACGTTCAGCCGCTCATTCACGAGCACCGGCTCGTAGTTCTCGGTGAAGTACATGTTGATGAAGCCCTTCGGCCCCTCCTCGTCCTCGATCAGCTGGGTGGCCTGGTCGGTCAGCGGCTTGATGCCCAGCGGCACCGCCCAGTCCTTCGCCTGGACGATCGTGCAGTCCTTGTGGATCAGCAGATGGCCGGCGTCGAAACCGTTCTCGCAGGCGAGACGCCAGTTCGCGTAGCCGGTGCGATGCACGCCCAGCACGACGGAGTTCTTGTCGAGCACGCTGGGGGTGTCCGGCCAGAAGGGGTGCGGGAAGCGTTCGTTGTTGTCGGGGAAGCGGATCGGCAGATCCTGCGCGAGCGGCGGGATCTCTTCGTCCCAGTCCTCGCTGCGGACAAAGACGAAGACCATCCCGTTCACCTCTTCCACCGGGAAGGTCGGGATGCCGGTCGTGCCGATGATCTCGTCGTCGGGCGCGGCGACGATCGACACCAGCTCGCCGGTCTCGATGCTGAAGGTGAAGCCGTGGTACCAGCAGGTGATCGTGTCCTCGGTGAGGCACATCGGCTTCGCCGACAGCTTCACGCCGCGGTGCAGGCACTGGTCCTTCAGCGCATAGACCTTGCCGCGCGAACGACGCAGCACGATGGGGATGCCGCAGATCTGCACGCCGACCGCGCCGCCTTCGGGCACTTCCTGAGAAAAGCGCGCGGGGTACCAGTGGTTCAGGAAGCCCCACTCGGCTTCCGCATAGGGGGCATACAGGCGCCGAGCTGCTGCGTCGTTGGCCTTCTTGACCGTTCTTTTCATGTCCATCTTTTGTCTCCGTCTAGTCCGCTTCTTGATCGATCACCACGCTGTCCGGACTCGCGCCCGGTGCCGGAAATGTCCGGCCACGGGAAAAATATCGTCGATGATGAATTGAAAGTCAATTCATTTTCACGTTAGTTTTTGTTGTAATGCAGTGCACGATCAGTCGACTACACATCGATTGGCTTGCATTCAGGCGGGAGCGGCGTCAGCGAGATGCCGCACGGGAGGCGATGTTGTGCGGTGCATTCCGCTTGTGGCGGGCGCGGTCACCGCCGGGGGCAGGTGGGGCTCGGGCCCAAGTGCCGCACAGCGCGAAGGTGCACGGAAGGCGACGGCGCCCTGTCCAAGCGGAGGAAGTTGACGAAACAGGAGAATTGATTATTACTTTGCAATCGATTGATTTTCAATCGATTGCAACAAACAGAATCGTCCCGCACAAGGAGACGCCCCATGGAGACACCGGTGCCACACACCGCGACCGGCTTCGATCACTTTCGCTCGAGGCAACTGGAGGAAACACGTCAGCTCGTCGCCGGCGTGTTCTGCGATCACCGCCTCGATCTCGTCCGGCCCGGCCGCTCGCTGGACTACCGACATCTGCACGCGACCTTGGGACGCGTCGGATTCAGCCTGATGAGCTACGGCGCAGACGTGCAGGTGACGCCCGGCCCGCTCAAGTCTTTCTTCCTCGTGCAGATGCCGCTCACCGGCCACGACCTGATCCGCATCGGACGCGAGACAGTACGCAGCGACGCCGCGTGCGCGACGGTGCATTCGCCCGACGACGACTTGGGCATGCTGTGGAGCGGGAACTGCCACAAGATGGTCGTGCGCTTCGAGCGCGAAGCGCTGGAGTGCCATGCGCGCAGCCTCGCGGGCTCGCCGTCGCGGCCCCGCCCCTTGCGCTTCTGCTCGACGATGGACGTACGGCGCGGCGCGGGCGAAGCGTGGATGCGCACTGCACGCAACGTCCTCGACACGCTGCGGCGTACGCCCGCCCTACTGGAATCGCCGCTGATCCGCAGCCAGTTCGAACAGATCCTGATGACCACCCTGCTGGAATGGCAGCCCGGCAGCCTCGGCGAAGCGCTGCGTGGCGATGCGCGCGAGGTCCTGCCGCGCCACGTCCGGCTCGCGGAAGACTACATCCGCGCCCACGCGGACGAGCCGATCACGATCGAGCTCCTGACCGAGCTCACCGGTGTCAGCGGCCGCACTCTCTACAGCGGATTTCAAAAGTACAGAGGCATAAGCCCGATGCGCCACCTGCGGGATGTGCGAATGGAGCGCGCCCGGAGCGACTTGCAGGACCCGGCCGAGGCACGCAGCGTGACCGAGGTCGCGACGCGATGGGGCTTCTTCCAGCTCGGGCGCTTCGCCTCGGAGTACCGCAAGCGCTACGGCGAATGCCCGGCGACGACGCTTCGCCGCGCGAGCTGAGCGGGGGCTCAGCCTTCACTAAGGCACCACAAAACATCTCACCTTTCTCGGGAGCTGGGCGAGTACTTGCCCCCAGACTCTGTGGGCTACGCTGTGGACAACTCGGGCGAAAAGGCTCGGAACACTTGCGCGGACAGAAAGAGCCGGTGCTGCCTAAAAAATACTCAAAATCAGGGAGGGGTGATACGGGCCGAGACTGCACTGAGAAAGCCCCATGGTCTTGCGTCGCATGTCTTGCCTGTCTGACGGGGAATGGAGAGGCGGGGCATGTGCTCACCATCGCTACTTCGGATAAGCACCGCATTCATCGTACCTACCCGAACTGCTCGCGCAGGCTCTCCCGCGCCCCCGCGAAGCCCGATCAGCGAGGCTTGCGGAAGTCATCCTCGAGCCACGCATGCGCGCTGGCCTGGGTGAGTTTGAACCCCACGTCCACGCGCAGCCGGGCCAGCTCGTCGCCCGCGGCGTCGTAGGCCCCCAGCAGCGCATGGGGATCGTATTCGTCGGCAACGATGTCGAGTGTGACGATGACCGGGCCGGACTCCGTGTTCACGGTGAGCTTCTTGTGAAGCGTCGCATGCAGTTGTTGCTCGTGCCGGCGCAGGACCTCAGAGGCGGTCTTGACCAGCGTATTGAACGCAGCGGCGTCAAGCGGCTTGGGGTTCTTCTTGTCGCGCCCCATCGTCCAGGGGCCGACCAAGGCGGGCTCGGGCTCGCCATCCTTGATCATCTCGACCGCCCATCCGTCGTCATCCATGTTCTTGATGACGCGGGCGGTCCAGCCGTCGTCGCACCACAGGCGCGGCTCTTTCACCGGAGCGGCTTCGTCGTCCGTCGCGGCTTCGTTCATTGCATTCGAGGTCATGCTCGGATTTTACGTCCTGCCGTGCTGCGATGGTGGGACAAGTCCGATCGGCGCGCTTGGATTTACGATGACGTCGTACGATCATGGCCGAACTGACGAAAAGCACGAGGAGACCGACGATGAATGGAAATGAATTGCGCGAGATCCAGGCGCCGCTGAAGGCAGGATCCCGAATCCGCCCTGATCGCGCTGAAGGCCCAGGGCCAGTCTCGGCGACGGGGTGAACTGCCGCATCGAGACCGGCAAGGCACTGGTCTGCGGCTTACCGAGCGGTATTGCGTCGTTTGCCAGACATTGAAGCAGCCGCCGGCCCTTGCGGTGACAAGACGGCGAGCTTAGACCCTGAAGCTTTCCACGGCCTGCTGCAAACTGGCTGACTGCGCGGTCGAAATGCTGCGACACGGCGGCGCCGGGTGCGCCCGCAGCTATCGGCCGCCGTGCGCTCGTGATGCATCATGCCCGCCCATACACCTTCGACGACCTCGCCACAAAACCTCTCACCTTCACATTTCTGCACTCCCTGCACAGAGGATGCACTGAGCGCATAGTCCCGATACAGCGCCTGTCGCACATTGCGTTCGCCCCTTCACGGAAAGGGCTCCCCGACAACGCAAAAACGGAGCGACAACATGCGCAAGATCACGATCATCGGCGCCGGCCAGGCCGGCCTGCATCTGGGCATCGGCCTGCTCGCCAAGGGCTTCGACGTCACGCTGGTCTCCAATCGGTCTGCCGCCGACATCGCGGCCGGCAAGGTGATGTCCAGCCAATCCATGTACGACATGGCGATCGGCTACGAGCGGGAGCTGGGGCTCACGCTGTGGGACGAGCACTGTCCGCCGATCGAAGGCGTGCACATGCGCGCGGGCACGCGCGACGGCGCGACGATGGTGGACTGGCGCTCGCGCATGCGGGCGAACGGACAGTCGGTCGACCAGCGCATCAAGATGCCGGCGTGGATGGATCTCTTCCAGCGCAAGGGCGGCAGGCTCGTGGTCGAGGAAGCCGGCATTGCGGAGATCGAAGGCTACGCGGAACGCAGCGATCTGGTGCTGGTCGCGACCGGAAAGGGCGAACTGGGGAGGCTTTTCGAGCGCGACGCCGAGCGCAGCGTCTTCGACCACCCGATGCGCACAATTTCTCTCACCTACGTCCACGGAATGAAGCCGCGCGAGGACTTTTCGGCGCTGAACATCAGCATCAACCCGGGGATCGGCGAGTACGTGAACTTCCCGGCGCTGACGCATACCGGCCCCTGCGACATCATCAACCTCGAATGCATCGAAGGCGGCCCGATGGACCGTTGGAGCGAAGTCTCCACGCCCGCCGAGCATCTCGCGCTCGCAACCGAACTGATCCACGAGTTCTTCCCTTGGGAAGCGCCGCGTTGCGCGCAGCTGCGCCTCACCGACGACAACGGCATCCTCGTCGGGCGCGTCACGCCGACCGTGCGCAAACCCGTCGGCACCCTGCCCTCGGGACGCCGGGTGCTCGGAATGGCCGACGTGCTGGTGCTCAACGACCCGATCACCGGCCAGGGGTCGAACAACGCCGCGAAGTGCGTCAAGGTCTACCTCGACGCGATCCTCGAACACGGCGCTCGCACCTTCGACGCCGACTGGATGAGCGAAACCTTCGAGCGTTACTGGGACTACGCGCAATGGGTCACGCGCTTCACCAACACGCATCTTCTCCCGCCGCCGCCCCAGGTGCTGAAGGTCTTTGCGGCCTGCGGCGAGAATCCGCGGCTCGCGGCGCGCGTCGCGAACGCCTTCGATGACCCGAAGGGACTGGCGCCGTGGTACTACGATCCGGTCGAAGCCGACCGCTTCATCGAATCCTTCGCCGTCGCGACGGCGTGAGGGGTGCCATGAAGATGCGCACATCCTCACGCCGACACGCGCGCCGCCTAGGCGCAGCAGTGCTTCAATCAGACAGGCCGAGCCCGAAGCGACTGATAGCGTATTTGCTCGCCGGATTGGCGATGCAGCCCGCGCTGGCCACCCAGGGCACCTTCCCCCACGGCTACGGCGTGAAGTCCGAAGGCATGGGTGGCGCCGGCATCGCGCTGGCGCAGGACGGGCTCGCCGGTGCGACCAATCCGGCCGGCATGGTCGAGGTCGGTAACCGCCTGGACCTTGGAGCTGCCTTCCTGAAGGTCGACAACGGCTCGCGTTTTGCCGGTACGCGCTTCGACGGCAGCGCCGACAAGAGTCTCTATGTGATCCCCCAACTCGGCGCGAACCGCATGCTCGACGACACGAGTTCGATCGGGCTGTCGGTGGTCGGCAACGGCGTCGGCACGGCTTATCGCCACAGCGACGACATCGGGGGCCTGCGTGGACCGCGCTCGGAACTGAAGCAGATGGTCGCGACTGCGTCCTACGCCCGCAAGCTCGACGAGGCCAACGCGATCGGCGCCGGGCTCGTGCTCGCACGGCAGGTCCTCGACATCGACGGGCCCGGTGGTCTCGGGCTGCCCGAAGGGCGGGACGACTCCTACGGCGCGGGCGTTCGCGTCGGCTGGACCGCCCGGCTTGCCTCGGGTCTCACGTTCGGCGCGACCTACGCGAGCCGCATCCACATGTCGCGCATGGACGAGTTCCGGGGCCTTTTGGCCGAGCACGGCGGCCTCGACGTACCGGCGAATTATGGCGCGGGCCTCGCGTGGCGTATCGGTGCGACGACGATCGCCGCCGACTACCTGCGCATCGAGTGGAGCGACGTGCGCTCGCTTGGCAACCCCGGCGTCACGAGCGCCGGCGGCCCTCCGGGCAGCCGCGACGGGCCCGGCTTCGGCTGGCACGACCAGTCGGTGTGGCGCTTCGGCATCGCACATGCGGTGAGCGACGCCCTGACGCTGCGCGCGGGCTACAACCACGGCACGAAGCTGCTCGATCCGCGCGACGGCTTCCTCGGCGTGCTTGCACCTTCGGCCAACCGGCGCCACGCGACAATCGGCGCGAGCTATGCGTTCGGCAAGGACACCGAGCTGTCGCTCGCCTACGCCCACTCCTTCAAGGAAACCGTGCATGGAACCGGCCCGGCCCCCGATGGCGTCACCGACCTCTACATGGGTCAGCGCTGGCTCTCGGTCGGCTATGCGATGCGCTTCTGAGGAGAACCGACATGATCGATACATTGGAACTGCGCCAGGCGCTCGGGCAGTTCGCGACCGGCGTCACGATCGTCACGACGCTCGATGCCGACGAGCGCCCGATTGGCGTCACCGCGAGCAGCTTCAACGCCGTGTCGCTGTCCCCGCCCTTGATCCTGTGGAGCCTGGGGAAGAACGCCTTCAGCCATCCTGCGTTTGAAGCGGCGAGCCACTTCTGCGTGCATGTGCTGAGCGGCGCGCAGCGTGAGCTATCCGACCGTTTCGCGCGCGCGTCGAGCGCGAAGTTCGAGGGCCTCGCACTCGCGCGGGGCCTCGGCGGAAGTCCGATGCTGCAGGGCTGCGCAGCGACTTTCGAATGCGCGACCGAGCATCGTTACGACGGCGGGGATCACCTGATCCTCGTCGGACGCGTGCTCAGGCTCGCGACCTCGCCCGTCCGCGATCCCTTGCTCTTCTACCAGGGTCGCTACGCGGAAATCGCACAAGCCTGCAGCGAGGCTCAAACCGCAGCGGCTTGAAGACGCTGTCCCGCTCGCCGCGGCGGCGGTCCGCCCGGCGAGCACCTACCAGTCACTCGGCGGCGGCTTTTCCGGCCGCTTTCGATGCGGCCTTCCCCGCGGCTTTCCCTGCCGTCTTGGCAGTTGTCGCCTTGTTTGCCTTCGTCGCCGTACGCGCGGCGGGCTTGGCCGAGGCCTCAGCCGCTGCCTTGGTTGCACGCTTCGCGGGCGCCTTCGCAGGTGCTTTCGCCGCTACCTTCGCCGGCGTCTCGTCGTTAGCGACGTAAGGGTTGTAGGTCGCCGACACGCGCATCGCCTCGTCGTACACTCCGCTCAGCATGCTGATCAGGCGTGACGCGTCCGAGAGCTTCCTGTCGATCGCCTCGATCGACTTCGTCTGCTCGGTGAGCACCAGTTGGCGGAAATGCGCGTACTGGTTGATCAGCTCGCGCCCCTTGTCGGTCACGTCGTAGGTGAACACCTTGCTGCGCCCCTCGCGGATCTTCACGACGAGCTTGTAGCCGACGAGCTTGCGCAGGCTGTACTGGATGTTGGTCACCGAGTCGGTGTTCGTCTGGCGCGCGAGCAGGCCGACGGTCTTCGGCGTGTCCTGCAGCCCGATCACATGCAGCAGGATCAGCTCGGAGAAGGACAGCTCGGCGAGGCCCGAGATGTGCGCGATCTGCATGCAGTAGCGCTCGAAGGCCTGGAAGAAGCGCAAGACGGACCACTCGAACTCGGTGGTCACCGCCTCGTGGTGGGTCGCGCCCAGGTGCCATGCACGCGGACGCGTCGGCGGCTTGTGCTGCGTGGCGCTGCCTTTTTCTTTTGTCATGTTCCGTTTACATCAACTATTCGTCTGACGACGTGTCGAGCGCCATGTAGCCCGTCGACACGCGGCCCGCCTCGTCATAGAGGCCGATCATCATGCTCACCGTCTTGGCCGTGAACAGCAGGCGCGCCTCACCGTTTTCAAGTTGTGCGATCTGTTCGATCAGCAGCTGTCGGCGGATGTTGGCCACCTCGTCGCACACCTGGCGCCCCTTGTCGGTGACCTCGACGTTGGAGTTCTTTCCCGACCCGTCCTTCGCCTTCTGGATCAGCTTCAGCCCCATCAGCTTGCGCAGGCTGTACTGGATGTTCTGGACATCGTCGCGATTGAGCAGGTTCGCGATCATGCTCGCCGGCTTCGCCCGGTCATGCAGGCGCACGATATGGAGTATCGACATCTCGGGGATGCTCACGGTGGCGAGCCCGAGCATGTTGAGCGCCTGCCTGTTGTAGCGGTCGAAAGCCTCGCGCCAGCGCAGCATCGCCCACTCGAACTCCGTCGTCGCCGCCTCCAGCGAGGTCAGCGCCAGGTGCCATCCGGTCACCGCGGAGCCGGTGTTGGCAAGGGTCGGTTCCTCCCCGGGAGCCCATTTCGCATTCACTGTCATGGGGGTCAATTCCTGATTTCAGACTCTGTCGAACGCCGATCGCGCCGGCCAATGGTAACGACTTAGTCCCCGCCTGTCAGTGCGCCGGCATGCACCGCCCGCTCGCGCAGCACCATGTCCGCGAGGCTCAGCCATACCATCGCCTCGAGCACCGGAACGGCTCGAATCCCGATGCAGGGATCGCGTTTGCCGCGCGTCATCAGCACCGCCGGACGCCCCGCCTTGTCGATCGTGCGCCGCGGCAGATGCACGCTCGGCGTCGGCTTGACGGCGACCCGTATCTGCAAGGCGTCCTCCGCTTCGTCGAACTCGACGGCCTTCACCGCGTTGACGCCCATCAGCGCATGCCCGAGAAGGCCCTGCCAGTCGTGCCCCCAATCGCCCGCCCGCTCGGCAAGCGGCGCCGGCAGCCGGATCGCGATCGCGACCTCGGCGCCGACCGAATCGCCGCTGTCGCGATAGTCCGCCAACAGGGCCTCCACGCTCGGCTCGAGCCGAGCATCGGCAACGAAGCGCGGGCTCGCTGCTAGATCGGACGCGTCGCGGAAAGGCAGCTCCAGCGTGCCGATGCGGCTCAACCACGCGCTGACGGAGATCCCGTGGCCTGCGCCGAGCCACGACGACGCGATCGCGCCGGCCGCAACCCGCACCGCCGTTTCCCGCGCCGATGCACGGCCTCCGCCGCGGTGGTCGTTGATGCCGTACTTGTGCCAGTAGGTGTATTCGGCATGACCGGGCCGGAAGAGCTGGTCGATGCGGCTGTAGTCGAGCCAGCGCACGTCGCGGTTGCGGATCAGCAGCGCGATCGGCTGACCGGTTGAGCGTCCGTCGAAGACGCCCGACAGGATTTCGACGGCGTCCGGCTCGCTGCGCTGACTCACGGCGCCGACCACGCGCGGCCGGCGCCGGTCCAGCGCACGCTGGACGACGCGAACATCGATCGGGAGTCCCGGGGGGCAGCCATCGACGACGCATCCGATCGCTGGGCCGTGACTCTCGCCGAAGGACGTCACCCTAAAGAGTTTGCCGATGCTGTTTCCTGCCATGGGCGCATTATGCCATGTTTTTCGATGTATTTTCTATTGAATTTTAGTTGACAGTACATCTACCCGAACAATAATCTTCACTCACGCAAGCACCAAAACAGAGAGAGAAGGACAGGAGACCCCGACATGGACCGCAATCCCGAAATCGCCCATCGCATCACGATCGGCAGCATCACGACGAACTATCATGACCAAGGCAGGGGCTTTCCCGTCATGCTGCTGCACGGCTCCGGCGCCGGCGTCACGGCCTGGGCGAACTGGCGCGGCGCGATTCCCGAGCTCGCGACCAAGCACCGCGTCATCGCCCCCGACCTGGTCGGCTTCGGCTACACCGAGGCTCCCGCGGACATCGAATTCCGCCTCATGGACACCTGGGTCGAGCAGATCATCGGCCTCCTCGACGCACTCGACATCGAAAAGACCGACCTGATCGGCAACTCCTTCGGCGGCACGCTGAGCCTGGCGCTGGCGATCCGCCACCCGCAGCGCTTCCGCCGCATCGTGCTGATGGGCAGCGGCGGCCAGCCCTTCGAGTTCACGCCCGAGCTCGACGCGCTATGGGGCTATACGCCTTCGCTCGACAACATGAAGCGCATCCTCGACATCATGGCTTTTGATCGTTCGATCGTGACCGACGAGCTCGCCGAGATGCGCTACCGTGCGACCGCCCGGCCCGGCGTGCAGGAGCGCTTCGAGAAGGTCTTCCCGGCGCCGCGCCAGCGCTGGGTCGACGCGCAGGTCATGTCCGACGAGGACCTTGCCGCCCTGCCCCACGAGATACTCGTGATCCACGGCCGCGACGACCGCGTCGTTCCGCTCGACGTCTCGCTCAGGCTCGCGGCCAAGATCGACCGCGCCCAGCTCCACGTCTTCGGCCGCTGCGGCCACTGGACGCAGATCGAGCACGGCGCGCGCTTCCTGCAGCTGGTGAAGAACTTCCTCGACGAAGCCGAGTGACACGAACGGGAGCCGCGCCATGAACGACGACATCGCACTCGATATCGCTATCGATCCGGCAGCCTCGGACCACCTGAAGCAGATGCTCGCAAAGCAGGGCGCAGACTGCGCCGGCGTTCGCCTCTACGTCCTGCATCCGGGCACTTCGCTCGCGCATGCGGGGCTCGGCTACGCGCGCCGCGGCGAACATCCGCAGGAGACGCGACTGGCGATCGACGGCCTGCCGTTGTGGTTCGACCCGGCCCATGCGTCTTACCTGCGGGAGGCGCGCATCACCTGCCACAAGTCGATGGGCGGCCGACAACTGAAGCTCGTCGCGCCGCACATCAAGCACTCCGTCGCGCCGCCGCCCGATGCGCCTCTCGAACTGCAGCTCAGCCACTTCCTCGAAACCGAGATCAATCCGCATCTCGCCGACCATCAGGGGTCGGTCGTGCTGCACGGCATCGAGCGCGGCGACACGGCGCTGCTCAAGTTCGGCGGGAGCTGCCACGGCTGCGGGCAGGCCGACCAGACGCTGAGCGAGTTCGTCGCGGTCAAGATCCGGGAGCGCTTTCCGGCGATCAGCCAGGTCAGCGCGCTGGCAACGATGCACCCACCTCACGGCTGACCGGGTTGCTCCGGGCCGATGCGGAAAGGCCGCATCATTTCGTTGTCCTCGTGTTCGACGATGTGGCAGTGCCAGACGAACTGCCCCGGATTGGAGAAGCGCCCGCGAATGCGCGTGACTTCGCCGGGGTAGGAAATCACCGTGTCCTTCACGCCGGTTTCCCAGGCTTCGCGGGCCCGCGGTGCCGACCCGACGGCCAGACTGACTTGGCGCGTCGCTTCGTCGAAGACGATGGCCTGCCGGTCGACGACCTCGAAGGCGATCTCATGCACATGGATCGGGTGCGCGTCGGCGGTCGTATTGTAGATCTCCCAGACTTCGGTGGTGCCCGCCGCCGGGTTCTCGGTGACGTCGTCCACCCAGAGGAGTGGCTCGCACGTGGCGGGCGCTTCGGCGGGATTGCCGACCACGATGCCGAGCAGGGCTTCGGCCGGGGCATCCGCGAAGTACTTCGACATCTCTTCGAGAAGCGCCAAGCGGCGCGTCCTATCGGCTGCCGGCAGCGGGACGATGGGCGGCAGCACCAGAAACTGTGGCGGCGTGGTCGGGTCCGCGGCCAGGGCCAGGACGACGCGGAACTGCAGGATCTGGCCGTCATGGGCAGTCCCGCGGGGAGGATCTGCTGCCGGAACTGGCGTACGGAGATCTCGTAGTAGGCCCCGACCCGGCCGCCCGGCAGCACCAGCCGCCCGGCCTTGGGCATGACGGGGGGGAATCAGCAGCGGCGTCACGAATTTCGTGATCGAATTCGGGTCGAGCGAACCTCCCGGGATCTGCGCGACGGCCGTGCCGATGCCGGCGCTGAGGGATCAACTCGGTGGTCAGGACAGCAGGCGCACCAAGGTGTCCGGGTGGATCGGCAGTTCGAACAAGCCGGCCAACCCCATCAGGACGCCGCAACCGATCGGCAGCAGTCCGACCCAGTAGAGCGCCCAGAATCCGGTGAGCGCCGTGACCGCGAGCAGCGCGATGGCAATGGCGAGCAGGGCGTCCGAGAGGTCGAACTGGTCGTCGCGGTAGTTCAAGCGATCGTAGGTCTGCTGATCGTGCTCGGCCTGAAGCTTGAGCGCGTCGCGTTCGCGCACCTCGCGGTCGTGCCGTTCGCGGTAATCGGCGATGGCCTTGTCGTATTTCGCAGCCGCGCCCGGCGCCGCGCCTTCCTTGGCGAGATCCAGCTGGACTGTCGTCGCGGCCGCGAGGTCGGCGCGGATGTTCTTCGCCTGGAAGTAACTCCAGTGGTCGATCTTGTCGGCCTGCGCCTGCTGCATCGCCTGAACGATGTTGTCGTCCTTGACCTTGCAGATGCCCATGAAGGTCGCAATGATGGCCACCGTCACGGCAACGACCGCGTTGAGCCGCTTCGCCTTGGCGTCCTGGATTTCCTGGGCGCGCGCTGCCCTTTCGATGACTTCGCTGGGATCGATGTCCATGTGGCTTCCTGCAATGACTCCGGAACTGGAATGACGCCGATTCTAGTGGCCGGGAAGTCCGCCGCATGTATCAAAGATTGGCCCTGATTCAGTGGGGCGGAAATCCGGCACGGCCGGCAGTTCTTACCGGTCAGCCAACGACTTTACTGGCGCAGGCCCCCAATCAAACTTCGTACGACTCCGATTCCCGGGAACGAAATGTGCAGGCGGACCGACTACGACGTTTCTTCGGGTTGTCTTTCCACAGGAGGCCCGTCATGCCGAACAATCGAATTTCTCCGTTCCGGAAGACCGACGCGCATCAGGTCCGGAATGACTCGAGCGCGCCACTCGCCGGATAACCGAATAGGATAGACACCGGCCTCAGTGGGCGTGCCGCAAATCCAGACTCCACCGCCGAGCGGGTCTGGAAGGAGGCCGGTGCAGGCTGATTCGATGATCAATCCCGGCACAGTTCGCAAGATCGCGGTGCTGCGCGCCAACGGCATCGGCGATTACATCCTCTCTCTGCCAGCCCTCGACGCGCTGCGACTACGCTTTCCGGCCGCCGAGATCGTCCTGCTCGGACAGCGCTGGCACAGCGACTATCTGACGGGGCGACCCGGCCCAGTCGATCGCGTGGTCGAATTGCCGACGGCCCGCGGTGTCACCGCGCCCGCCGACGCCGACGAGGATGCGCAGGAGCTGGCATCGTTCCTCGGCGCGATGCGCAGGGAGGCTTTCGACCTTGCGTTTCAGCTTCACGACGCAGGGCGCTGGTCGAATGCCTTCATCCAGCAACTGGGCGCGCGCCATACCTTCGGGCCACGCTCGCCGGATGCCGCCGCCCTCGATTTCTCGGTTCTCTACATCGACTACCAGCCCGAGACCTTCCGCTATATCGAGGTCGTCGCTCTGGCCGGCGCTCGTCCGGCCGGGTGGGAAGCCCGGATTGCCGTGACGCAGGCGGATCATGTCGCGGCGCGGCCTTATCTTCCCGCCGCACAGCCTCTCGTCGTGCTGCACGTCGGCGCATCGGATTCGCGGCGGCGCTGGCCGATCGCGAACTTTGCCGCGGTGGGCGACGCGCTCGTCGAAGCGGGCGCTGTTGTTGCGGTAGAGGCGATCGACGACGAACGGCTGCTCCTCGATGTCCTCAAGGAGCGCATGCACTCCCCCTTCATCGACCTCGGGGCCGACTGCACCCTGTCCCGCCTCACCGGTGTGCTGGCGAACGCCGCGCTGATCGTCGCCAACGATTCCGGACCGCTCCACCTCGCCCACGCCGTCGGCACCGCAAGCGTCGGCATCTACTGGAGCGGCAACCTCATCAACGCCGGTGCGGGAAGCCGCAGCCGCCATCGTCCCCTGATCTCGTGGCGAGTCACCTGCCCCGAGTGCGGGGCCAACACGACGCAGCGCGGCTGCACGCACGTCGCCTCCTTCGTCGCCGACGTGCCGCCCGACGAAGTCATCCGGGAGACGCTGGGGCTGTTGCGCAGCGAGACGGCTCCTCCGCGGAAGGACTGCCGGCCGGCGGGGCTCGGCGTCCGCTCTTCCTGTTTCTCCAGTTGATCTGGAGCCGACGCTACGTTGGCGCGATTGGCCTTGCTCCGCGTCCGCGGCTCAACGCGTCGAGGCGACTTCCACATCCCGGTTCTTCTGTTCGAGCGAACGGATCAAACCGTCGATGCCGCCCGTCTGGACCTCGCGAGCGAAGCTGCCGCGATAATTGGTGACGAGGCTGACGCCAGCCACGACCACGTCGAACACCTTCCAGCCGTCGGCCGTCTTCTCGAGTGAGTAGTCGATGCTGATCGGCTGCGCACCCGCTTGGCGGACCTCCGTCTGCACGCGCACCGTCGTGTCGGCCTCGGCGAATCTCGCAGGCTTGTACTGGATGATCTGGTCGCGATACTGCGTCAGCGCGTTCGAATACGTGCGCACGAGGAGCGAGCGGAAGGCTTCGACCAGCTTGTCCTGCTGCTCGGGGGTCGCACCGCGCCAGTCCTTGCCGACCGCGAGCATCGTGATGCGACGGAAGTTGAAGTGCGGCAGCACCTTGTCTTCGACCAGGTTGGCGACCTTGCGCGTGTCGCCCGACTGGATCGACCGGTCCTTGCGGACGATCGTCAGCACATCGTCACTGACCTCGCGCACCAGCGCATCGGGCGCCTTCGCGGCGTCGGCCGCATGCACCGCGGGCATGAGGAAAAGCAACGCGGAAAGCAGCAGTAAGAATCTCTTCATCGGTATCACCTACAGGGGCGGATTGCTGATGATCGAATTAGGCCCGAAACGCGCGCTGGCTTTAAGACGCTGCGCCGCAAAAGACTGTTGCCGCCAATCCACTAATCGGACGCATTTGCACCGAGACTATCAACCCGGCGGACCTATTTATCGATCAGCGGCGACGCCCTTCTTCCGCTCCGCTGCGTCGAAAGTGTCAGAATCTGACGGTCAGTCCGAGAAGCGCGCTCAAGTTGTTGCCAATTCCGCCACCGCTCGTGCACCAGCGGTGGCATCATTCAAGCTGTGCCCCCATATAATCCACGGCTTATGAAGACTGACCTCGGAACCTACACGCTCCCGCAGCTGAAACAACTCGACGCACGCATCGAGAAAGAGATTGCGCGGCGTCAGTCGGACGCCAAAGCGGCAATGTTGAAAAAACTCACCCGCATGGCCAGCGAGTATGGCTGGTCGCTGGAGGAAGTGCTGGGCGACGCCGCGGCACTGCCGCCGATGAAAGCGGACCCCGGCCGCACGACCGAGAAAAAGGCGCCTGTACCGGTGAAGTACCGCCATCCGTCGAAACAGGATCTCGCCTGGTCCGGACGGGGCCGCAAACCGCAATGGGTCGAAGCGTGGCTCCATCACGGCGGTGCCCTCGACGCACTCGCGATCGCCGCCGAAAAGTTCGCGAAGAAGCAGCAACAGGCGGCCCGGATCACGACGACCGCCAACGCTTCGCCCGTGAACAAGAGCGCGCCGGACGAAGCCGCGCTCGCGGAGCAGTGACGGACTCGGAACCTTTCAAAGAGACCGCAAGGCCGCGCCGTTCGGGCCCGGCTGTTATATCCTTGAACGATGAAATCACCCGCAGACACTCGTGCTTTCAGCACTGACAACGTCCATTCCGATCGTCGCTTCGGCGTCGAACACGGAGGAATCCACAAACCGATCCACACCTCGGTGCAATACGGCTTCGACCGCGTCGAGGACCTGATCGGAGCCTTCCAGGGCACCTACAAGGGCGGCTACCAGTACGCCCGCCAAGGCACGCCGACCACCGCTGCACTCGAAGCCAAGATCACAGCGCTGGAGAACGGCGCGGGGACGATCTGCTTCTCGACCGGCATGGGCGCGATCGCAGCGACCTTGCTCACGCTGCTGCGCGCGGGCGACCACCTCGTGGCGAGCCGCTTCATCTTCGGCAACACCAACAGCCTCCTTGGCACGATTGAGGGCCTGGGGATCGCCGTCGACAAGGTCGACGCCTGTTCCGTCGAAGCCGTCGCCGCCGCGATCCGGCCGGAAACGCGAATGGTGTTCGTCGAGACCATCGCCAACCCGCGCACCCAGGTCGCTGACCTCGCGGCGATCGGCGAGCTGTGCCGTGAGCGCGGACTCCTCTATGTCGTCGACAACACGATCACCTCCCCGGCGCTCTTCCGGCCGCGCGTGGTCGGCGCGAGCCTCGTGATCAATTCGCTCACCAAGACCATCGCCGGCCACGGCGAGGCCCTCGGGGGCGCCGTGACGGACACCGGGCTCTTCGACTGGACGCCCTACCCGAACATCTTCGCGTCCTATCGCAAAGGCGATCCCAAAGCCTGGGGACTGCAGCAGATCCGCAAGAAAGGCCTGCGCGACATGGGCGCCACGCTGTCGTCGGACCAGGCGCATCGCATCAGCATCGGCAGCGAGACCCTGCCGCTGCGCGTGAAGCAGAGCAGCAATACGGCCCTCGCGCTCGCGCAGTGGCTCGAACGGCATCCGAAAGTCGACGCGGTGCATTACCCCTTCCTGCCGTCACACGCGCAACACGAGCGCGCCAAGGACCTCTTCGCCGCCGGTTCGTGGCTGCTGAGCTTCGAATTGCGGGACCCGTCGTCGATGGTCGACGTCCTCAACCGCCTCGCCCTGCCGATCAAGGCCACCGGCCTGGGTGACACCCGCACCTTGATCATCCCGGTCGCGCCGACGATTTTCTGGGAGGCAGGGCCGGTTGCACGCGCGGCTATGGGCATCGCCGAAGGCTTGATCCGCGTCTCGGTGGGTCTGGAAGACGAAGCAGACCTGATCGCCGACTTCGAGCGCGCGCTACAGTAAAGACCCTGTCGAGCTCCCGCCCGACCTGGGCGGGAGCCGCCGTCGCGTGCCCGGAATTTGTGAGAAAAGTTAAAAATCTCACGCATTCCAGTCGAGCCGCGTACCCTTGCTGCAGCGTGTCAATTTCTTCTGGCCTCCGCCGGCGGATAGGTTCGCGGCGACAATAGTCCGATTCGGGCTCAGCGCAGTCCCGCAGACCGCCGGTCTCGCCGATTGCACCATGAGTCGACCTTCTCCTTCCGATCTCCCTCCCTTCAACGGTTCTCGCCCCGCAGAGGAACCGACCCAGCGCCGGGTCGACCCGAGTCGGGACGCCTTGCCGCCCGGTACCCGCTTCGCCGAGTACGAGCTCCTGTCCGTCCTCGGCGAGGGGCGATCGGGCATCGTCTATCTGGCCATGGACCACGGCCTCGGACGTCAGGTCGCCATCAAGGAGTACTTGCCCGCCGCCTTGGCGGCCCGCGGCCGGGACATGGCAGTAATGCTGCGTTCCGACGGGTACGCGAAAAGCTTTGGCGCGGGCCTCGAGTCCTTCGTCACCGAGGCCAAGCTGCTGGCGCGTTTCGATCATCCGGCCCTGATGCGCGTGTATCGCTTCTGGGAAGCCAACCGCACCGCTTATATGGCGATGCCCCATTACGAGGGGGTCACGGTCGACGTCGCGCGCCAGTCCATGGCGCACGCGCCTGATGAAGCCTGGCTGCGCGGCCTGTTGTTGCCACTGCTCGACGCGCTCGATGTGCTGCACGGCGCCTCGTGCTATCACTGGGACATCTCGCCCGAGCACATCCTGCTGCAGCCCGACGGCCGCCCGGTGCTGCTCGATTCCGGCGCGCTCCACGTTATTGGCGAGGGCAAGCAGGGGACAAGCGTCGTCCTCAACCCGGGCTTCGCGCCCATCGAGCAGTACGCCGAATCGGCACAGCTGCGCCAAGGGCCTTGGACCGATCTCTACGCGCTCGCCGCAGTCGCCTACTACTGCGTCAGCGGCTACCCGCCCGTGGCCTCCACGGTGCGCGCGCTGGACGACCAACTGGAGCCCCTATCCCAGATCGTCGACCGCCTCGGACGCAACTTCCCCCAGCTCAACTACAGCGTCGCCCTGGTTTCGGCGATCGAGCGAGCCCTCAGCGTCAGGCCGCAGGAGCGGCCGCAGAGCGTGGCCGAGTTCAGGCGCATCCTGCTCGGCGGCCGCGGGGTCGCGGAGCCCGTCGCGACGTCTCCCGTCGAGGCGACACCACCGCACGAGGCTCAGGTCGCGCATCAGCCGGGCGGGCAGCAGCCCGGCTCGTTCCACCAGGACGTCCCGCCACCCCAGGACGCCGGAAAAGTGGACGGCTCTTTCCGGCAACGCCCGGAGCCATGGTCGCCGCAAGAACCGGGACCGCGGGCGGAGCCGGCGCGGGAAGCCCAGCCCGACGTCGGGTCGCCCAGCGCTCAAACCCCGCCCGGCACCGACGACGCCCACGATCCGGCCTTGTGGGCCGCGTTCGAGTCCGCTCTCGAACCCGATCCGAACGGATTCGGCCGACCTCATTCTTCGCGACGCGACGCGAAAGCGGGCGGCTGGCGCCAGACGGTGCTGATCGGCGGCGCAGCGGTCGCACTCATCGCCGTCGGGGCCGGCGGCTGGATGATGTGGTCCGAGTACCGCCACGCGAAAGTGATGCAACGCTTCAGCACGGCGAGCGCCGAACTGGGCCACCCCGCCACACCCCGGACTCCATCGGTGCCGCCCGCCACGGCACCTCCCGCAGAGCTGCCGGCCCAGCAGCCTGCACCGCCGGCATCCGGCCCCGCGGCCGAGTCGCCGCCGCCCGCCCCCGCCACAGCGGAACCCGCGCCCCCTGCACCCCCTCCAAGGGAAGCCGCCGCAGTCGAAGAAGCGCCCGCGGACCGGTCGCCGCCGCTGACCAGGCTCGACAACACGTTGACCAAGCTCGACAAGAAGGAGCAGAACAATCCGCGGGTGCTGTGCGGAGCGCGCACCCAGTTCTCGCTGTACCGCTGCATGAAGACCGAGTGTGAACGGCCGAAGTATTACGAACACCCCGAGTGCAAATACCTGAGAGCGAGCGACGAAGTGAGGACGCTTCCCTAGTCCGCAACATCGCCCTTCGACTATCCCGACACACCAGAGGAGAGACCATGCCTACCGGAACCGTCCGCCTGCACCGCGTGATGCGCGCCAAACCCGAGAAGATCTACCGCGCCTTCCTCGACGCCGAAGCGCTCGCCCGCTGGCTGCCCCCCAACGGCTTCACCTGCAAGGTCGACCAGCTGGATGCCAAGGTTGGCGGCACGTTCAGGATGGCCTTCAGGAACTTCAGCACCGGCAACGGCCATTCCTTCGGCGGCACCTATCTGGAACTGATGCCGGACGAGCGCATCCGCTACACCGACAAGTTCGACGACACCAAACTGCCCGGCGAGATGGTCACGACGGTCACGCTACGTGCGGTCGCTTGCGGCACGGAAATGAACGTCGTGCAGGAAGGCATTCCCGAGGCGATTCCGACGGAGTTTTGCTACCTCGGCTGGCAGGAGTCGCTCGACCACCTCGCACGGCTTGTCGAGCCCGAAATCCCGGATTGAGCCGCGGGAGGGGTCACCAATCGATCGGGCACCGACCTGCCTGAACCAGCGCCTGGTTGGCCCGCGAGAACGGCCGCGAGCCGAAGAAGCCCTTGTTGCAGGCCCCGCCGATCGGCGAAGGATGGCTCGACTGGATCACCGTATGGCCGTCCCCGACGATGTGCTCACCCAAAGCCTGGGCCGGCTTGCCCCAGAGGATGAAGACGATGCCCGACTGCGTCGCCGAAAGCGCCCGCAGCAGCGCACCGGTGACGAGATCCCATCCAAGCTTGTGATGCGATTTCGGCTTGTCGAGCTCGACCGACAGAATCGTGTTCAACAACAACACGCCCTGTTGCGCCCAGCCCGTGAGGTCGCCGGAGGAACGGATCTCACCGCCGAGGTCTGCCGCGAGTTCCTTGTAGATGTTGCGCAGCGACGGCGGAATCCGCACGCCTTGCGGGACCGAAAACGAAAGGCCCATCGCTTCGGCCATCTGCTGGCCGCCGGCCACGGTCGAAATGCCGTGATAGGGATCCTGCCCGGCGATGCAAACGCGCACCTCGCCAGGCTGCACCAGATCGAGCGCGCGGTAGCGATCGATCGACGCCGGCAGCACCACGCTACCGGCCGCCTCGCGTGCGGCGAGTTCCGCCTCGATGCTCGAGACGCGTTGCGCGACCACGGCGTCGAGACGCAGCTCGGCGAGGACAGACATCCAGGATGAAGGCAAAGGCATGCGAAAAGGGCTCCAGAAGCCGCGCGGATGCTAACACAGCGCCGTCGGCCTCGATGTGCCGGTACAGTATTCCCCTGGCCGTTGCGCTGAACGAAATGCCGCAGGAGATTCGCATGGTAGACAAGGAGTGGACGTTCGTTCTGGGCGCGCAGGATCCCGAGATGCGGGAGATCGAGCGCTGCCTGCGACGCACCAAGCGCCCGTTCGTCCACGCGGCGAGGCAGGGGGAACGCTGCCTCGCGCGTACCGCCTACGACGCGGATGGCGTCATACGGATGTCGCGGACGGGACAAGCGATGCCCGCCGTCCTGCTCCCCAAGGCGCCGGCAGTGTTCGTCGAATGCACGGTCCTGGGCCACGATCCGGAGTGGCGCGTCGATCACCATCATCCGGGCGACGCCGGCTACGACAAGGGTCCCGAAGCCTACATGGAGGGGTCCTCGGTCGGACAGGTGCTGCGGCTGCTGGAAATGGAGCCCGACGTGACGCAGCGCCTGCTCGCGGCCGCCGATCACTGCCTGACCGCCGCCTACCAGGGCGCCTGCCCCGGCGTCGCCCCGCACGAACTGCTTTTCCAGCGCGCGGCATGGCAAGCGAAGATGAGCGGACGCACGCTCGGGGACGTCATGGAAGGCATCCTCGATTCCGCGAAGCGCGTTGAGCGCCATTACGATTCGGAGCTCGGCGAAGCGCTCTTCCTCGATCCCACCGAAATTCCGGTCGACCTGGCCGAAGGCGCTGCCGTAGCTGGAAGGCCGGTGCGCTATCTGCAGTTGCTTCCCAATCGCGAAGTGAAGGAAATGCTGAAGGGCGCCACCCCCGAGCACATCGAGCGCTTCATGGACGAGCACCGCGCGGCGGGGCGACGCGTGTACGGAAATCCTTATCGCGGTTACGCGGGGACCTATTACTGAAGGCGAAGGTGAACAAATGAAAAATGGTGACCCGCCCGACGCGGCCCGGTAATGACGGACGGTACGATAGGCCAATTGACCTAGGCGAGGCCGCGCCGGATACTCGCACACTCCAAAAGGTCATTTTTCGACATCGATAGCCGAACATTTCGGGAGGTCAAGTGAAGCTCTATTTCCATCCAGCATCGACCACGTCGCGTATCGTTCTGCTCTTCGCAGCCGAGGAAGGGATCGAGCTGAAACCCGAAGTCGTGGACATCCTCTCCGGCGCCCACCTGTCCGGTTCCTTTCCTTCCGTGAACCCGAAGCGCCTCGTCCCGGCGCTCGAAGATGATGGCTTCATCGTGTCGGAAAGCGCAGCCATCCTACGGTATCTGGCCGCCAAGACCGGCTCCGCCGCGTACCCGACGGACCTGCGGGAACGGGCGCGCGTCGACGAAATGGTCGACTACCTGAATTCCGACTTTTACCGCGACTGGGGCTACAACCTCATCTACCCGCAGCTCTTCCCGCATCACAAGCGCGACTCGGACGCGGCGCAACAGTGCACCGTGCACTGGGGGCAGGAACGCGTGCGCAACGGCTTGGCCTATCTCGACTCCGTACTCGCCAGCCGTCGGCATCTTGCGGGTGACAAGCTCACGATCGCCGACTATTTCGGCGCCGGCATCCTGTCGGCGGGTGAACTGATCCGGGTCGATCTGACTCAATACCCCAACCTCAATCGCTGGTATGAATCGATGCGCGCCTTACCCTCGTGGCCCAGGGTCAGCGAAGCGCTCGAAGGCTTCAAGGGGATGCTGAAAGACACGCCCTTCGTCTCCATCCCCTGACCGTCTCAAAAGGCAGCGCATGGCATCCGGCATCCTGATCGATGGCCGCTGGGAAGTCCGCCCCTACAAGGCCGATGGGGCCGGGCGCTTCGAGCGGCAGAAGACCTTGTTCCGCTCCAAGGTGGGCGACGACGACTTCCCGCTGGAAGAAGGGCGCTATCGGCTGTACGTCAGCTACGCCTGTCCGTGGGCGCATCGAACGCTGATCGCCCGCGCCCTGCTGGGCCTCGAGTCGGCGATTCCGGTGTCGGTCGTCCACCCGCACATGCTCGAGCAGAGCTGGGAGTTCAAGGACGACGCTGGCCGGATCTCTCCCGAGCCGGTGTTCGGCGCCGAGGCCCTGTGGCAGGTGTATGCGCGTGCCGAACCGGGCTGCAATGGAAGGGTGACGGTGCCCGTGCTCCTCGACACGGTCACCAAACGCATCGTCAACAACGAATCGCGCGAGATCGTCCGCATGTTCGGGCGGGTGTTCCGGCCCTATGCCCGGAATGCGGACATCGATCTTTGTCCGCCGGGAATGCAGGACGAGATCGAGGCGGTGATCGACGCCTTGTACGAGCCCGTCAACAACGGCGTCTATCGCGCGGGCTTCGCGCAATCCCAGGCAGCCTACGAAGAAGCTGCGCGTGGCTTGTTCGCGGCCCTGCAACATTGGGACGACGTGCTCGGACGCCGGCGATGGCTGTGCGGGGACACGCTGACCGAAGCGGACATCGCGCTCTTCACGACCTTGCTGCGCTTCGATCCGGTCTACTACGTCCATTTCAAGTGCTCGCTCAAGCACATCTGGGACTATCCGAACCTGTGGCGCTTCCTGCGCCGGCTCTACCACCATCCGGCGATCCAGCCGACGATCCGCCTCGACCACATCGTCCAGCACTACTTCGTCAGCCACCCGCACATCAATCCGTCCGGCCTGGTGCCGATCGGACCGGTGATCGACTACGGGGAGCCGCCCCGTGACTGATCGGACCGCCCGCCCGCTGCCGCGCGTCCTGCTCGTCGATACCGATCCGCAGTCGCAGCGCATGGCCGCGCTGTCGAATGCGGGTTTCCCGGTGCAGCGCGTCGATGACGTTCGCGCGGTGAAGGCAGCGAGTGCCCGCTGCAAGGCAGAGGTCGTCGTCCATATGGCGGCGCACTTCGCCCCGTCGGCGCAGAGCGCGTTCGAAACGACGCTGTCGCAGGTGAGCTGTCCGGTGATCGTCCTGGACGACCAGGAGGACAGGGGACTCGACTTCGTTCTCGCCGGCGCGGCCGATCTCGTGCTGATCGACCATGCCGGCCTGTATGTGTCGCAGCTCATCCAGCGCCTGCGCGTCGCAGTCGCGCGGCGAGGTCAGATCGGCGCCGGCGGCGATCTGCCGGACCATATCGCCAAGCTCATCGAGAACATGCCCTGCGGGGCCTTGCTCTGCGAGCGAGACGGACGGATCGTCGCCGCCAACGAGGCCGCCGAGCGCGTGACGGGCGTGCGTCTGGGTGACGCCGCGCCCTGGTACGCCAAGCTCGACCCCTCGCTGGATGTGGCGGCGCGCATGCAAGGCGCGGCCTCGGTCGAACTTCCGACCGCGCTGTTCCTCACCGGCCAACAGGATCAATCGCGGGTGGAACTTCACGCGCGGCGCATGCGCGGACTCGGTTCCGACGACGAACGCTGGCTCGTGATGATGCGCGATCTCGCGCCGGGAGAGCTCGCGGTACGCCAGCAACTGGAATCCGAACGCGCCCGCCGGCTCGTTGAGTACGGCGGCGACATCCTGCTTCTGCACGACACCGAAGGACGGATCGTCGACGTCAATCACCAGGCGACGGTGCAGACCGGCTACACGCGGGACGAACTGCTCAACCTGCGGATCTGGGACCTCGATCGCGAGGCGCGACCCGGCGCCGGCATCTGGGCCCGCCTCGCCGCCGGGGGCGCCCTGACTGTCGAAGGCAACATCCGACGCAAGGACGGATCGCTCTTTCCGGTCGAAGTGAAGCTCGGCGCCTGGGAAGACCGCGGCGAAAAGCAGATCGTCGCATGGCTGCGCGATATCACGGAGCGCCGGAATGCCGAGGAGTCGCAACGGCTCGCGAGCATCGTCTTCGACAGCGTCAGCGAAGGCATCATGGTCGCCGACGGCGAACACCGGATCGTCGCCGTCAATCCGGCGTTCACGAGCATCACCGAGTTCCCGGCCGGCGAGGCGACCGGCCGCGACGACGCCTTCCTGTTTTCGTCGGACACTCACGATGAGACCTTCACCCGCGAGATCCGGCAGGCCGTCGAGGAGCACGGTCGGTGGGAAGGCGAGGTGTGGAGCCGCACGCGCAGCGGCGGCGTCTTCCCGGAATGGCTGTCGATCAGCGCCGTGCGTAACTACGACGGGCGCGTCGATCGCGTCGTGTCGGTGTTCACGAACATCACCGAGCGCAAGCGCCTCGAAGAGATGATGCAGAAGCAGGCCTTCCACGACCCGCTCACGGGCCTGGCGAACCGTCTGCTCTTCCACCAGAAGCTCAAGTCCGCGCTACAAACGGCGGACGAGCGGCACAATCACGTCGCGCTGCTGTACATCGACCTGGACCGCTTCAAGCCGGTCAACGACCAGTACGGACACCACGCAGGGGACCTGCTCCTCAAGCAGGTCGCAGAGCGGCTCGTGGCCTGCGGCCGCCGTTCCGACACCGTGGCTCGGCTGGGCGGGGACGAGTTTGCGATGATCCTGACCGATGTCGACCGCATCGACCCCGTCATGCAGGTGCCCACGCGCGTCCTCGAAGCGCTGAAGCACCCCTTCGATCTGGACGGCGTCGTCGTCGAGGTCTCGGGCTCGGTCGGCATCACCTTCTATCCTGACCACTGCCGCAACATGGAACAGCTGCTGCGCTTCGCGGACATCGCGATGTACAAGGCGAAGGAGAACCGGGGCGAAGTCAGGGTCTTCGACGCGTCCTTGTCGAAGCCCCGGGCCTGCGGTTAGTCGGCGAGACAGGCCGTCCACGGCGCGGGATCGTCGGCCCGCATGTAGCCGCGATACATGCCCTCGGTGTTGAAGGGCAGGCTGACATTGCCGTAGGCGTCGACGGCGATCAGGCCACCCGCGCCGCCGATCGCAGGCAAGACCTCCATCACGACATGCTCGGTCGCCGCTTGCAGCGTCAGACCGCCGTAGGCGATTCTCGCGCACACGTCGTGGGCGACCGCATAGCGGATGAAGTATTCCCCCGTTCCCGTGCAGGAGATGGCGGCGACACGATTGGCATAGGTGCCGGCACCGATCAGCGGCAAGTCGCCGACACGACCGGGCAGCTTGTTCGTCACGCCGCCGGTGGAGGTCGCTGCGGCGAGATGGCCGCGTGCGTCGAGCGCGACGGCGCCGACGGTGCCATGTTTCAGCTCGTCATCCAGCGGCGACACCGCCGCACCTTGCCCCGGCACGAGGAGCGCCGGTGCCTGCGCTCGCCGCAGCTGCTCGCGCCGCAACTCCGTCGAGAAGTACTCCGGCTCGACCAGCTCCAGTCCGAACGCCTCGGCAAACGCCTCCGCACCGGCGCCAACGAGCAACACATGCTTGCTGTGCTCCATCACCGCGCGCGCGGCGCGGAGCGGACGACGTATGCGGCTCACACACGCCACGGCACCAGCCCGCAGCGTCGCGCCGTCCATGACCGCGGCGTCCAGCTCATGCGTACCGTCGCGCGTGAACACGGCACCATGACCGGCGTTGAAGAGCGGGCAATCCTCCAGCAGGTCCACCGCCAGGCTGACCGCATCAAGCGCGTTGCCGCCGTCGGCCAGTAGTTGCCGTCCGGCGCGCAGGACCTCCGCCAGGGCATCGCGGTAGGCGGTTTCGATGTTCGGGTCGAATTCCCCCGGGCCGCGCGAACCGGCTCCGCCATGGATGGCGATGACGGGAACGGGTCTGGTCGTCATTGCGTTACCTCCGTGTCGCCGAGCTCTCAGTCTCCCGACTTGTGCGGCGCTTCGGCGACCGACGCCGCAATCGCGCCCGAGGTCTTCTTGCCGGCCCGGCTCAGACCGTCGAGCGGCCGCCAGTAGGTGCCGCCCGCCGAGTAGCAGTCCCACGCCCACCGTGCCCAGCGCGTGATCGCAACCGCGAGCCAGAGCGCCCACACGAGCATCGCCAGTCGATAGGCGAACACGGGGATGCTGTAGACCTCGACCACGGGGGTCACGGACTTGAGCCGGTCGAGATACCAGTTGAGCTCGAAGGCACTCGAACCGTTCCCGGTGATGAGCATGTCGGGGTAACCGAGCAAGCCCTGCCGCAGGGCGTCGAACAGGGCGCCGGCCGCCATCATCGTCAGAAACAGGATCGCGATCTGCAGCAGGTTGAAGCGCCAGGGCGACGCCGGCGGATAGGCGCGGCGGACGACCAACACCACAAACCAGCTCACCATCAGGAAGGCCGCCTCGACCGAAGCCTGCACCAGTCCGATCCCCAGCAGCACCCATGCCGTGACGCCGAGCGGAGTCGGCAGCACGCGCGGCAGGACCAATGCCACGGCTACCACTACCGCGAGTACGCCCCACAGCAGAACAGCCGGCCCGACCAGCGGCCCGCGCGTAAAGAGGACCACGCGATCCTGCGGCACCGCAAGCGTCACGCTCGCATTGACGGCGGGCGCTCCGAGGTCGAGCTGCGGGGCAATGTAATGCTCATCCATCGCCGCCCGGTCGCGCCAGTCGATCTGCACCGAATGCTCGCCGGGCGTCACCGGGAGCGCCAGCTTGTTCCCGTCGGCACGCAAGGGCTGCACGCTGCCGTCAATGCGCACGGACGAGAGCTCGGCGCCGTCCGGCAGCCCGACGACATGATTTCCGCCGGTGCTGCTGCGCAGCCGCAGGGACGCGGTCATGTCTGTCGACCGTTGCCCGACTCTCGCGCCCAACTTGACGTCGTCGATCGTCAGCGTCGCCCCGTCGATCACCGCCGGCCGCGACACCTTCAGCTCGACGGTCTCCCCCGGCCACGGCAGCCAGCGCGGCTGCCACCGCGCGCCGTCGGTCCAGGCGATCGGCATCAGCCCCGACGACTGAACATTCCAGAGCGGCGTGGCAGTGACCGACCAGCGCTCGATCTGGCCCGGAGAGGTCGAGGTTCGCAGGCTCAGGACCTGGGCGGGAGCAAGCACGCTTGCAAAACTGCGCGTGGCTCCCGGTGCGAGGTCGAACACGGCTTCGCCCCCATCGATCGTGACGCCCGGGTCGGTCACGGCTTCCCCTTCCAGCAGCGGGATGCGCACGTTTGCCTGCAGGGCGCTGGTGCCGTGGCGGCGTACCGTCGTGCTTAGCGTCCAGGTCTGACCGAGGTCGAGGTGACGCTCGACTTCGACCAGCGGCGGCAGTTCGGCGCCGCCGTTGAATTCCCTGGTCCGACCCTGTCCGGCCGCCTCACGCAAGCGTGAGAGCGTCAGCGTATCGGTCGCCAGTCCGCGCGCATCCAGCCCCGCGAGGCTCCACCGGTCGAGCTCGGTTGTGAGCCGACGCGGCGCCATCGGCAGATGCAGGGGAAGGTCATCGACGTGAGCAGGGATCACTAGTTCGAGGATGCTGATGCCGGCCTGGACCGAGGTCCAGATCCGCCCGGCTTCGTCCCGGAACAGCGGCGGCGTCTTGCCGGCCAGGAGTACCGATGACGGACGCAGGTTTGCGCCCGGGCTCGGCAGTGCGACCGGCGTCCGGGCCTGGGCGTGGATTTCGAGCTTCAGCGTGATCGCGTTCCCGGACGCCTTGATGTCCAGTGCAGCGAGATCGGCACAGGCGGGCGCGCACGGGGGCGCCACCGGCGGGGCGAGCAGCCGGTCGCGCAGCTCCTGGAGCAAGGCTTCGGAGGGAAACTCCGACTGCGCTTGCGCTTCGTCCGGCATGCTACCCATCAGCGCTCCGACCACGACGAGCACGGCAGCGGCCCGGCGCCCCAGCACCCCGCGCAGTCGCTGCCCCAGCCCGCCAAGGCGCCCAAGATCGGTCGGCCAGCAACGCCACAGCGCGATCGCCAACAGCACGATCGATGCCAGCGACCAGAGCGCCGAAGCCGCGGGAGGCAGCAGCGTCAGACGCAGTCCCTGCTCCGGCCCCAAGGGGCCTTGCGCGGACATCGCCACGACGGTCCATTGCCAATCCGGAATCCCCGGTCCGGTCTGCACCTTCACGTTGGGATCGATGCGACGGTAAGCACCGTAGTCGACCGAACTCGAACCCAGCCGCGAGCCGGCCGCATCGACTTCGTTGCGTCGCTTGAGCACCGACTCAGCCTTCCCTTCCAGCTCCGCCGGTGCCGGAGCTGCCGCGGGTTTCGCCGCCTGCGGGGCATACTGGTGCTTCGCCGTATACGCGTAGTTCATCTCCAGGGCGGGATACATCGCCTGCCGCACCTGCGTCACCGCGAAAGGCAGGAGCAGGATCGCGATCAGCACGGCACTCGCCAGACTGCCCCGGGTCGCCCAGCCCCGCAGTCTCGCCTGATCGGGCAATGCACGGGCAATGGCCTGCAGCACGACGAGCGCCAGCCACGCGAACTTCGGCGCGAGCGGCATGTGCCAGGTCAGCACGAGTCCGCTGAGCAGGATGGCCGCAGTCCCCCACCCGACGACGCGGAACGTCACCGCCGCGATGAGGAGGACCCCGAAGAGATCCCACAGCGTCCAGGACGCCAGCCATTCGCCGCGCACGGAGTCGGCCCCGGATGCGTGGATCAGGCGCCAGCCGGGCGGCAGATTGAGTTCGGCAGACCAGGCGCTCGGCGGAATGCTCCAGCCGCTCGCGGGAAGCTCCCTGTCCGACGATTCGATGCGGCTGTCGGCTTCCAGCGCCAGCGCCGCTTCGCGCAGTTCCACTCCTCGTCCCGCGGGACTCCGGGTCAGCGGCTGGTCGACGCCATTGATCGACACCCTGCCCAACGCGAAGGCCTCGGGCAGATCAAGCCGCCAGTTACGGCCGACCGTCCCGCTGATTTTGTCCTGCACCGAATAGCCGCCGCCGTCGAAATCCAGCCAAAGCGTCCGCTTGACGGTCAGCCTGTCCGCGCTGCCGCCGGTGTCGCCACGCTGCCGCTCGGTAATGCGCAAGGACTCGCCCGGCTTCACGACGAACGCGGGCAGCGTCGCCCAAGCGGCCGGCACCCCGACCGACTTCGGGTCGACCGCCGGCACGCCCTCGAGGGTCACGACGCGCAATTCGTTGTGCGGCGCGAAGGACCAGACTTCCTGTTCGGCGGCCGTCTCCGCCAGGTTCAGCTCGGTCGTCGGACTCATCTTGCGCGAACTGACGGTCACGGCCCAGGATCCCGCTCTCGTCTGGACCTTCACACTACCGTCCGCCTCGATGCGGGCCGGCAGGTCTGACTCCAGAGACAAGGGCACGAAGCCGTCGAGCATCGCCCGCGGCAGTCGAAGCTCGCGCGGCTGTCCTGAGACCGACAGCTCGTAACGTACGCTCGACTGCATCGGCACTTCATCGACGAACTGCCGGAACACTCTGACCGCAAGCGCATCGACCGCACCCTGCTTGTCCTGGGTTTCGCGCAGCCACAAGCGTCCTTCCGCGTCCGGTTGGCCCGCGAATTTCGCGCCCTCCAAGCTCACGGAGAGCCTTGCCACCTGCGGCGGCAACAGCAGGTTGAGCGGCGGCTGGCGCCATTCGAATCGCCCGGTAACGACCCGATGCCCCGCGCCAACGCGCACCGCAGGCTTTCCATCGACGGGGACCACCGCTGCAGACTGCCCGTCGATCCGCACCTCGCGCGGCCAGCTGTCGCTGTCGCCGGGCAGGACGACCACCCCGTCGGCAAAGGCATCGACCATAAGGGCAAACGAGCCGGAACCCGCGGCAAGCTGCAGATCGAGTCCCGCAGGCCAAACACATTGCGCCTCAGTCGAGGCGCCCGGCACTTTCGGGCACTCGGGCGGAGGAGCGTTGAAGCGGGCCCAATCGACCCAAGGCCGCAGCGGCTGCGGCACCTCTTCCGGCGACAAGCGCCCTTCGGCCGCCTGCCCCCCGGCCGCGCTCAGCAGCAGGCCCGCCACCAACGCAACGAGATCGCGTGTGATTTTCATATCCTGAGGTCACCTTCCGACAAAGCCGTTTCCGGCAGCATGACCTCATCGTGCCCGAACACCGCACGCAGAACATGCTGACGCTCATGGTATCGGCATACGATACCATGAGCGTCAGCGACGGCTACGCTCGACCGGCCCCACACGATGAACCTTGTCACAAGTGGTCTCGCCCCGGGCCCCGCATTGCCGTGCGGATATTCGCTATAGTCGTCACGCGGAGCGCACATCCGCTCCCGGATCATCCACTGGAGACTCTTGCATGCGCCTCATCGCCGCCACCCTGATTACTCTCGCAGCATTGCCCGTCCTGGCCGCGGGACCCGCCACCGAAACCTTGCCCTCCGGCGTCACGATCGAATTTAGCCGCGACGGCTCGGGCACGCCTCCCGGCCCGACGGACAAGGTCCGCGTTCATTACAAGGGCACGCTAAGCGACGGCAAGGAATTCGACAGCTCCTACAGCCGCGGCACGCCCACGGAGTTTCCGCTCAATCGCGTCATTCCCTGCTGGACCGAAGCGCTGCAGCGCATGAAACCCGGCAGCGCCGCACGCATCACCTGCCCGGCACAAACGGCATATGGAGATCGCGGCATTCCCGGCGTTATTCCGCCGAACAGTACGCTGACCTTTGCCGTCGAGCTGCTTGAAGTGAAGCGCTGATCCGGCCGGAGGCGACAGAACCGATCGGCCTCGAATCCATCTAATTTTCCCCGACCAAGCAAGAAGAAGGAGGGTGTCATGGACAGACGGAAAAGGGCCTTCGTTGCCGCGTTGCTGCTGGGCTCGACCGGCGTGATTGCGGGCGGCAAGGACATGTCGTTCTTCGTGACGAGCGTCGGCATGGGGGACGGCGCCAATCTCGGCGGCCTCGAAGGCGCCGATCGGCACTGCCAGGAACTGGCCACGGCCGCGGGTGCGGGAAAGCACACGTGGCGCGCCTACCTGAGCACCCAAGGCACGAAGCTTGACGACGCGAGCGCAATCCACGCGCGCGACCGCATCGGCAAAGGCCCTTGGTACAACGCGAAAGGCGTCATGATCGCCAAGAACGTCGAGGAGCTCCACTCGCCCAAGTCCAGACTGACGAAGGAGACCGCCCTGGACGAGAAGGGCCAGATGGTCAACGGACGGACCGAAAAGCCGAATCGCCATGACATGCTCACGGGGTCCCGGCCCGATGGCACCGCCTTTCCGCCGAGCCCCCCATTCGAGGACATGACTTGCGGCAACTGGACGAAGAACGGCGAGGAAGGCTCTGCCATGCTGGGCCATCACGACCATTCGGGACCGACTCCGCATCCGTGGTCTACGTCGTGGAACTCCTCCCATCCCACCCGCGGCGGCTGCAATCAGGCGGCCTTGCAGAGCACCGGCGGAGACGGGCTGTTCTACTGCTTCGCGGAGAAATAGTCCCATCGCCAAAGTTATCCCCATTCGCTGGGGACAGCGCTGTGGAGAGGGGTGTTGATAACCTTGCCAAGCCGGCGCGGGCCGCGGGTTGCGACGCGCTGCCGGATCCTTGTGCAAGGCGGCGTCAGGGACGCCGCACCCCTCGCTAGAAATCCGACAGCACCGCGGGGTCGAGCAGCATTACGCGTTCGAAACGGCGAACGCGGTCCTTCGTCTGCGACGTCATCACCAGGCTCCCGGTGACGATGCCATAAAAGCATTCGCCTTCCATGCTCAGGACAGGCGTGCCCGAAAAGCCCTGCTCCACCCGCCCCAGGATCACCGGATGCTCGATTCCGGGCAGCGCGACGAAGGCGCGGTCCTCGATCTCGAGCACGTAGAAGGTGCCGCCGAGTGCATTCCCCGGCTCCGGCTCGACTTCACTCAGCCGTGCAAGGCTGACGCGGTCGCCGGAACGCGCCGACCTGCATGGCGGCAACGGCAATAGGCCGCGCGGCTCAGCCACGCGCAGGACTGCAGCGTCGATCTTCGGATGTACCTTCTCGACAACCGCATCGATCTTCGTCCCGTAGTAGCCGCTGTCGTTCGTCGTCAGGACGGTCACCGGCGTCAAGGGCTTCACGCTCCCGAGCACATGGGCAACGGTGAAGATGCGGCCGTCGCCGACATAGACGCCCATGCCTTCGCTGAAATCGCCCGGAGCATGTTCAAAACGCACGGCCACGACGGAGCGGACGGCGGTGTCGAACTGCTCCCCGGCCGCCGATGGCTGCGTACCGCTCGTCAGGCAGGGCACGCATATGGCCACGAAATGCAGGACTTCACGAAGTCGATGGATCACGTCGCTGCTCCCGCGGCAGGTGGAACCGTTACTTTACAGCTGCGAGATGCCCGCGGGCTGCACAAGGCTCAATTCGCGGCCAACGCAGCGAAGACCCGGTCGGCCGATGCCTGCACGGGAAGAGGCATGACGCCACAATTTGGCTCACCCACGCACCCGCCGGCGTCGAACGCGTCGGTCGAGAGGCCATCAGACAAGCGCACTGCACCGAGGCAGGCGCACACTGCGCCTAGCACGAACACCTTCAGCATTTTCGTCTCCTTCCGACCTCTGGGGTCATGTGCGCCTTCCGCATCTACGACGGTCCGTCGGAAGTCCACCGCTGGAGCATCGCCAAACGGATCATCAAGGGTGTGCGGCAGGAGGGGCAAGGGCAATGAACGACATCATGCAAAACGCGCTCGCGCGCTTCATCGCCCATGCCGCCGGTGCGAGAGGCGTCACGATCAGCGATGCCCGCTTGCTGTCGGGCGGCGCGATCCAGGAAAACTGGCTCGTGCGTACCAAGATCGAAGGCGGCGCCTTCGGCGGCAGACACGAGTTCGTCGTCCGCACCGACTCGCCTTCCGGCGTCGCCGTGAGCCACAACCGTGCGCAGGAATTCGCGCTGCTGAACGCCGCTTTCGCCGCCGGCGTCACAGTACCCGAGCCGCTGTGGCTGTGCGAGGATCGCGAAATCATCGGCCGCCAGTTCTTCGTCATGCGCCGCATCGCCGGCACTGCCGCTGGGCACGTTCTCGTGAAGGACCTGAAGACCGGCGGCGACCATGTGCGACTCGCCGAACGCCTCGGCGAAGAACTCGCACGCATCCACTCGATCCGCCCGCCGCGCGCCGACCTCGCCTTCCTCCCCACCCACGACGAAGCGCCCGCGCTGCATTCGGTGAAGCGCTTCCGCGACTATCTCGATGCGCACCACACGCCGCATCCCGCCCTCGAATGGGGCCTGCGCTGGCTCGAACTCGACGCGCCGCCGCGAGGCGACTACGTACTGTGCCACCGCGACTTCCGCACCGGCAACTACATGGTCGACGAGAACGGCCTCACCGGCATCCTCGACTGGGAGTTCGCCGGCTGGAGCGATCCGCTCGAGGACATCGGATGGTTTTGCGCCCGCTGCTGGCGTTTTGGGGCAATCGAACGCGAAGCCGGGGGGATCGGCGCGCGGGAGGATTTCTATCGCGGCTACGAGCGCGTCGCCGGCAAACCGCTCGACCGCGAGCGTGTCAGCTACTGGGAAGTCATGGCCCACATGCACTGGGCGATCATCGCGATCCAGCAGGTCGAGCGCCATGTCTCGGGTGAGGAAAACTCGCTACTCCTCGCCCTCACTGGCCACATCGTGCCGGCACTCGAATACGAAATACTGAAAATGACGGGAGGATTGTGACATGCGCGAACGCCCCCTCGGCGATGAACTCCTCGATGCGGCCCGCAGCGTGCTTCGCGATGAGCTGATGCCCGCGCTGCCGACCGACAAGCGCCATGCGGCCTTGATGATCGCGAACGCGCTGGCAATCGCGGCGCGCCAGTTGAAGAACGGCGACGCGTCAGAGCGCATGGAACTCTCGGCGCTGGAGCAGCTGCTTTCCGAACCCTTCGGCGACAATGGTGACAACCCTGCGGCGCTGCGAGAAGCACTCGTTGCCGCGAACCGCAAGCTGGCTCACTGGGTGCGCAGCGGCCGCGCCGACGACGGCACGATGCGCGACGCCGTACGAGCACATCTCGCGAGCGTGGCGAGGCAGAAGGTCGCCGAAAGCAACCCGAAATACCTCGGGCTCAAGTCATGAGCGACAACGTCCGACGAGTGCCTGCGCTGCCCGGCACGCGCTGCCGTCGCCGCATCTATCTGATGCGGCACGCGGACGTCAGCTACTTCGATGCGCAGGGCAAACCGCTCGACCCGCGCACCGTACCCCTCACAGCCGAAGGCCGTCGCCAGGCGGCAGCGTCCGCCCGGTTGCTCGCCGACGTGCGCTTCGACCTTGCGCTCTGCTCGGGCCTCACACGCACGATCGAAACGGCGCGCATCGTCCTCGGTAACCGCGACCTTCCGCTCGAGGAAGACGCGCGCCTCAAGGAAGTGCGCGGCAGCCGTTTCTCCGACATCCCTGCGGACGCCTCTGAGCAGACGATCGCATACGCTTACGAGTCGGCCGGCGATCCGGAAGGCCGCTTCATTGGCGGCGAGCGCTGGATCGATTTTGGTACTCGCGTCACCGCCGCCTGGCGCGACCTGATCGCCCGTGACGACTGGTGCAACCTGCTGCTCGTCGCCCACGACGGCGTCAATCGCGTGCTGATGTCCGCGGTCGTCGGGGCAGGCCTCGCGGGCCTGGGCGCTTTCGAGCAGGATCCGGCATGCATCAACATCATCGAGCTCGACATCCTCGACGACCGTCTCCAGCGTGCCTATCTCCGCGCGGTGAATATCGCGGCTTACGATCACGTCCGCGACGGGCATCACCTGATGGTGATGGAGAAAATCCACCGCAACTACAACGCGCGCTAAGCGCGCCACAAAAACACTCACCTTGAGGAGACCCCGATGAGCGATTCCATCGCTCCCCTCCTGTACGGCCGCGAAGGCGTAGTCGCCCACATCCGCTTCAACCGCCCGACCGTCCTCAATGCAATCGACAGCACGATGGCCGCAGCCTTCCTGCGAGCCTGCCGCGCGATCGCCGCCGACCCGGAAATCCGCGTGGTCGTCATCAGCGGAGAAGGACGTGCCTTTATGGCGGGCGGTGACATCGCGCAGTTCCGCGAAGACGCCGCCAAAATCCCGACCACGCTGATCGATCCGATGCACGAAGCGCTGGCTATCCTCACCACCCTGAACGCGCCGGTCATTGCCAGCCTTCAGGGGGCCGTCGCCGGCGCCGGAATGAGCCTCGCACTCGCCTGCGACCTCGCGATCGCGGCCGAAGACACCCGCTTCAACCTCGCGTACATGAATTTGGGCACGACTTGCGACCTCGGTGCATCCTGGAACCTACCCCGGGTCATCGGCCTGCGCCGCGCCCTCGAAGTCGCTCTGCTCTCGGAGCCGATCGACGCCATGGAGGCCTTGCGCCTCGGGCTCGTCAACAAGGTGGTACCCGTGGCGTCGCTCGCCGACGAAACGCGTAAGCTGGCCGCGAGGCTCGCGTCCGGAGCTCCGTTCGCTCAAGGCATGCTGAAGCGGCTTTTCCGCGAATCATTCAGCCACGGCTTCGACGCGCAACTCGCAGCCGAACGAGACGCGTTCACGGCCTGCTCTGCTACTACGGACTTTGCAGAAGGCGTATCCGCCTTCCTCGAAAGACGCCGCGCCCGCTATACGGGCAATTGAACGAACCGGTCGAACACCAGCATAGGGCCGTCAAGTTCCGGCCCGTCCCCTTGCCGGCCCCTTATCTTCGCGCTACCGCAGCAGCCGCTTTCGCCTTCCCGAACATGAACTGCCCAAACGCAGCGTGCAAAGGCTCAATCTCCGTAAGCACCTCATAGGTCAGCCCCGACAGATCCAGCTTCAGCCTTTTCGCGATGATCCCGGCCGGCAGTGACTTCGAAAACTCGAGCAGCAGGTCTTCCCGATCATTCATCGACTCGAGCAGCACAAAAGCTTCGTGGCCCGCGCGGACCTCCTCGGCGAGTTTCGCCGCCACCCGCGCTCCCGACTTCGCCAGGGCGTCCGCCTTGGTCTTTTCTGCCTCGGCCTTGGCACTGATCGCCGCCGCCGCCATTGCTTCGCGCTGCGCCAATTGATCGGCAATCAACTTTTCGGCACTCGACACACGAAGGTTGTCACGCAATGCCTTCATCAAGAAACCTGCCGGGCTCTTTGTGACCTTGCCCCGCTGCAGGTTGAAGCGCGTGAACTCGATCGCCTGGTTGATCCATTCGTCGGTCCATATTTCCCGGTTCGCAAGGATCTCATCGAAATGCTTGTCGCTGAGCCCGAACTCGTTCTTGAGCGTCGTGTAGAGCTCCTTGGCGCCCATCAGGGCCTGCACCACCGGAGGGGCGTCACCCTTGCGCGACAGCCGGAACCGGATGAACTCGATCTTCTTTGACGACGGTGTCGCCGTACGCGTCTCGTAGGAAATCTCGATGTCGGACTTCTCGCAGATCTGCCGCACAGCGGGCTCAAGCGAGTCCCGTTTGAAGTACTTAAACGCCGCAGTGCTCGCCGCAGATTTCCCCGGCCAGGCCCGGATCGCATCCACTGAGAACCACTCCGTCACGCCATCGGATACGAAAGGAAGGACATGATCGTAGATCGCACGTGCATAGAGCAGTGTAAACGCCGTCGTAACACGGAGACTGAGCCAATGCGAGTTCACCGGATCCTTGATGTGCCGTTGCAGCACGGTCGGGACATCGAATACGATCCGACCGTTCGCGATCGCCACCGTCCCGATCAAATGAACCGATATCCAGCGGTCGGACTCCGATGGCACGGCACCGACGGGGGTATCGGTCACCTGAACGACAGCCTTTTGCGCTTCAGTGAGCACGGAACGGAGATGCTTGTAGTTCGCGCTGTCATACCGCATCAACCAGCGGAAATAGCTGAGTTCGACGTCGTACAGAGTATGGATTCCCTTCTCCTGGGCGACGACGAAGAAGGCCGCATCGACGGCCCTGCGGGCGGTGACACCAAGATCTCCGATATCGACGAAGACGTTGTTGCGCTGAAAGCCAATTTCCGACTTGGATTCCGTGATCGCCAGGCCCTTGGCGAACATATCCTCAAAGATCGACAAGGACATTTGCCGCGGTGTTGCCCGTGCCCCGATTTCGTTCCCCATACTCCCCCCGAGCGTTGGAGTGGACGGTAGCGGCCCCAAGGTGAGACGTCAAATCAAAATCTCTCACCTTACTTACCGGCCCCAGGTTCTGCACAAAACGACTCACCTTTCGTTGAGCGGGCAGGGGGCGAAAACGTCAGGAATTCCCTGGACGTTTTGCCGGATTTCCACACGTTCCGCAGCTGGCCGCGCACAAAAATCCTCACCTACTCATTCGAGTGGGGCCGCCACAATATGGCTCACCGTGGGGGGATGTTGGGGTTAGGTGGTGTTGGTTTTTTAAGAAACTAAAAGAAACCAACTAACTAACAGGGATACAGCCGTCTCAGCAAAACAAGGACTTAGGGGCGTAAAAGTGAGAGATGTTGTGCGCTAAGTGAGGGGTTTTGTGGGGCTGGGTGAGGCCTTTTGGTCGGAAGGTGAGGACTATTGTTGAGCGCTAGACGCTCGAGGTGAGATGAATTGTGCAACGTACCCAAACCACTGTTTTTATTCTCAAAATGACCGAAGTGCGGTCGCAGCAGGGTGAGCTGTTTTGTGGGCGGTGAGGAGATTTGTGGCCCGAAAGGTGAGGAACTTTGTGGTCTCGGCGAGACGCGCGCGACTTTGCCACACGTTTTGCTCAAAACCGGGCGGTGCGGGTAGAAATCGTACCGGCGTTCGGGCTCGATGGTGAGAACTCTTGTGATCGGGACGACGAAAAATGGGCTGGACAGTCGACCCTGCTCCCCATTTTCGAGTCGGGATCACAAAACGCCTCACCGCGGCGGTCGCAGCTCACCTAGGCGTGGGATCGAAAGGGGCCTGTGCGGCATTTGGGTGAGCGTAAATGCTTGTGTGAGGCACGAAGGTGAGACGAATTGTGATCCTGTATGGCCTCTTGACGCCTCCTCAAGGTGAGAAGTTTTGTGTTAGCAAGGAGATCACAATACAGCTCACCTTTGTGTTGCCGATGATCTGTTTGGGAATCGAGCGGCGCGTGCGATTCGGCGACGTCAAACGGTCATCAGTGCAATGGGATCAAAAACTTAATGAAATGCCATATGGATAGAAAGCCGTCCCTTTTACACTTTCCTTTGAAACCTACGGACTAGCGAGCCCTTTCGGAAATTCCATACTGTAAATTGTGAAAGACAAGGCTGCTAAGTTCTTTACGCAATGAGCGGTCGCTGCATACTGGTTGGCGGAGCTTGAATATGTGATTTTGTGTCAGAGTCTGACACATCCGCATGAGCGAGGCCCACTTCCCGAGGAAGGTGAGAAAATTTGTGCCCCAGAGGGTAAGAAGCGGTCGCCGAGGGAAGGTGAGCCGAATTGTGCGAAGGAGCCGTCGGCACAAGTCTTCTCATCCTAAACGAATGAAACAGCAGAGCCGTATCAATTCGTAGCCGTCTTTCAACTCGGTGGGAGGTACCCGGCGTTGACCAAGTCGCAAATGGGGCGAAGACCTTCTATTGCCGACTACAGCACTCACGGGGCTGTTGGTCGTGAGACCACAAACCACCGTGCCGCATCCGGCGCGCAGCAGCGTAGGACACGATCCTGCAGCGCGTAAGTGCGTGATCTTCCGGGCGCTCATGGAATTCTTTCAGCGCTAAGCTGATTATCGAAGCAGGAAAAGGCGGCAAGGTGAGCCGTTTTGTGGGACACGCGGTGGCAGGCAAGAGAACCAGGGTCCGAGTGGGATTGGTGGGTGCCGAACATTAGCATGAGAGTCTGCAGACGGCGCTGCGATCGACGGCAGTCTTGGAGTGAGGGCAGTCTTGGAGTGAGGGCACCGATCTGCACCGGCTGGACCCGATTTATTGCGGCAGTTCGCACGGTCGTTGCGCGAGGCTTGTAATGTGATGGCCTGCGTGGAGATTGAAGCTAACGGAGGGTCCCGACGACAGCGCCGGTCTGGGGTATAGCGCGAGCCTGTCAGACTCTGACAGCTTGGTCCAGCATCGGGCCGTGGAGGCGAGCTACTTGTCGGTGCCGCGCCGAAAGAGCCGATTCGCGGTCAAGGCGCAAAGGCATACTTAGCCGGGACTAAAGATCGAATTATCTTCGCAAATGTTGGTTTTCGAATCCACTCGGGTATCGGCCCGCATCAATGATGCGGCACCAAACATCTGAGTGGCGTTGTACCGTCCATTCGACTCAGCTTGAGCAATCCGAGGCTCTCTCGTAGCCGATAACGATCCTCATCGTCCTCCCTTTGGCACGGAGATTCATATGCGGTGAAGTGGCCGGTGATGCGTAACCATTCGTCTGGCGCGAGGCGCTCCGGAGCGGTGCCGCGACAATATTGCGCTTTGGGCGTGAGCGCCTCGGTGTCCGATGCTTCTGAGTTGCAGAAAGAGTGCCAACGGGCGCCGGTTCGCTGCCATGGTCAGACGGGCGCCGTAGTGTCTCCTTTCCAGGAACGGCCTCCGAACATTGCACTGTGCGCACATTGTGGTCGCTGCCGGCCGGCCACGTAGAGGCCGCGCAAAAGGCGAATGGTTACGGCAATCGAGCGCGGTCTGGAAATGGCCAGGGTGAGGCTGTTCAGAGCGCCAGCGGAGGGTTCTGGACCACGACGTTTTGCGAGCACTTCGATCTGGCGTTCAGGACACTTGCCTCCGATACGCTCCAAGGACCGCACATGCTGGTGTCTGAACAAGGTGGGCTGATTCAGGTGTACGAGCTTCCTGGCCGCCGGCGATTATATTTGCACGCCCGGTCGTCTCGATTTGGGAGTCGGCGTACCCCACGCTACTAGAGCTAATTATCCGAGTAGCGCCGGATCAAAAGCGAGTCGCATGCGGCCTCGCGTTCAGTCAGCTTATCCATCCGCGAGGCGGGGTCTGCTTCTCATCGCATTTGAGGCCTTGCCGAGCTTGCGCTTCCTTGAGCGTCCTAGGGTGGGCTCGACCATGCTATTTTCGCCACCGGATTTAACGCGCGCATCTCTGGTTCATTGGCCGCCGGTCATACCTGTATCAGCACCCGAAGCTATGTCCTGTAGCCGTTCAAGATTGATCTTTGATCGCGATATTGCCCGGATGCTTTTTGAATTCCGAGGATGAGGTGCCGAGCTAACAGGTTGCGGTCGGCCGCAGCGCGATCAAGGGATCTGCTTGTAGCCGGATGAGTTCCCCTCAGGCGTGAGTGTCAGAGTCTGACACTCACGTGTTCTATCGTTTCTTTTCGGAAAAGATCACCATCGCGGCTTTCATCCTGCGCTTCCTCTCCGTCGTGACATAGATCGTCGTCGTAGCGAGCGAAGCATGGCCCAGGTTCTGCTGGGCGATCTCGATTGGCATGCCCTGCGCGATCGCATGCGACGCGTGAGTGTGGCGCATCCAATGAGTGCTTGCGCTCTCAAAGCGCGCTGCACCTCGGCTATCGCCGTTTTCCCCGTGAATGGCGGCGCATTCCTGGAAGAAGCTCTTCAGCTGACGTGCTAGGGTGGCTGCGGCGATACCTTCCTTAGGTTGGATTTCCGGGCGCGCGGCGGCAAGTTGAGGGACCCGCTCTTCCCAATCGTATGATTTGCCGAGGAGATAGGCCCCCCGGTTAGACGAGGACGTGACATCGTCGCTCAGTCCCCGCTTTGCGAAGTAATGGCCGATCCGCTCCACAATGTGTGTTGGGATGGGTACTTCGCGCAGACGCTGGCCCTTGCCCAGCACGGTCAGCATCCAGCCCTCGAGCGGAACGCTGTCGTCCGCATCTGGCGGGTATTCCATCCAACGCAGATCGTCGGCGCGTGCGGCGACCACCTCGGACAGACGCAGGCCGGTGGCGTAAAGAAGCGTCAGCGCGACGTCCAGGCGATGCTTAGCGGACGTGTCGGGCAACTCCTTTATGCGTTGCTTAATGAATGCCCATTGAGCAACGCTGAAGCTCCGGCCGGGATTGATCTGAGGGGTGGAGCTCGTCGGCGCTGTCACGCCGGTCCATGGGTTGCCCATCAGGTAACTCTGACTAACAAGGAAGCCGTACAGATTTCGCAGAATTACGATGGCTTGCCGCTGCGCGGCCGCCGATAATGGTCCCTCGAATGGACGCCATAACGGCGACCAACGCTCATGCGCGCGATGCCCGCACCAGAACTCGCGCGGCTGAGGATCGCCGAGAAACTCTCTGTAAGCGACGCAGTCCTCAAGGCTCATCGAAGAGAGGGCCTTGCGCCGAACGAGAATTGCCCAAAGTAGGAAGCGCTCGGCTTCCTTTCGATACGCGCGCTGCGTGTTTGACAACAGACCGAGGCCGAGTGAATTGCTGTCTGTTTGAGAAGCGCCGCGCTTCCTGGCGCGCTTGGCTGCAACTTGCTGTGGGGAGAGCCCAGGTTTCGCCTTGAGCCAGACGACGATCGCGTCGTAGTCGTTGTCGGCTCTCAAAAGGCACTTTTCCGATGGGCAACGATACAGCCCCGAGGAACCATCCAGATCAGCCGGCGGCTGAAATTTTTCCAGCGGCCGGAGTTGGCTGGAGACTTCGACAACGGAATCGAGGACTTCTGGGGCAAGGCTGCTGCGTCCGAGGTCGACATGGGATCCGAGCGTGCAGCCAAGCGATCCTTCGTGTTCGCGGAGCCATTCAACAATACGCTCCGCCTTGGTGTTGCCGATCCCTCGAACATGCCTAGCCCATGCCTTGCCGATACCGTTGATCCGCTCGACGAGATCGCCCAAGGTCAGCAGACCAGCCGATTCAAGCTTGGAAACTAATAAGGGATGCATCCAAGCCGCAATAGCGTCACCGGCCCGTGGAGGTTCTGCGACCAGGGACTCGAGCCACTGCAAAGCCTTCAGTTGGCGCTCAATGAGCCTTGCGCGGCGGCCTTGCTTTGTCGAGCCTGTGCCGTGCTCGGCAGCATACGCGGCCATTTGGTCGGCTTCGGTAAATTCTTCGAGCCCGCGGGCGTAGGCAAAGTCTTCCAAGCTCGGAGCCGCAGCCCCGGGGTCGTCAACTGTGGTTGCATCAATGAGTACGAGCCGGGCTGCGCCGTGACGTCGCTCTCGACGCGCGGCAGCCGCGAACTCGCCACGGATCCAGGCGATTGTTGAACGAACGGCACGTGCGTCAGTGTGTTCCCCCTCGAGCCTGACGTAACGGTCCCAGCTTTCCCGCAGGTCAAGACCTTGTACAACGGAGCGCATGAAAGCGAAGTGGCCGCGATGGAGCTTTCGAGGGCGGGCCGTGGGGTTTGAGCGCTTCATCGTCGTTTTCGTGCGGTTCGTTTTGCGAGAAACAAGTGTTTGAAAGGAAAGCGAAATCGGCAGTGTGCTCGAAGATCGATCCCATTTTACACTTATTTGTAAATACAATGATAAGTATAGTAATCATGATATAGAGATGAAAAGTGTGCGGAGGAGGGCCCGAAAGCTCATGCCTCGGCGTACCCGCACTCCTCGTCCCGTGTGCATGGAGTCTGTTCTTCCTCCGCAGCACATAAGAGAACAAAGGGCCGTATGGCCGTCCTGAACTCGCACCCTTGAGCCCTCGGCTGCAAACGTGATGCAACGTCATTGCTCGATTTCCGCGTGCTACCGAGCGTGACCGGCCGCGGGAGGCGCTGTTGGAAGCAAAGCCCGGCGCTTTCGGTTACCCGCCATACGTGGCGTTCGAGCTTTTACTTCTGCGATCGGCGCAGATGACGGAGTTTCCGGATGGAGGCAGGCATGTTTGCACCGCAGATGCATTCGTGAGCAACCGCATGCAAGTGACGCCAGGCAAAAAAAGCTGAGACGCGGATGACGCCTCAGCCCTATGTTTCGGAATGGGGATCAGTTGAGCACTACAAGTTGCTCAAGGTTTTCACGAAGCAGCGCTTCAATCTTCTCGGCATCCAGACCTTCGCCAACGAGCCTCACCTCGCCGTCCTTGATCGTAAGGCGAAATTCGCGCTTGTCGGCAGTTCGCATCTTGACGACAGTCCGCGTGCTCTTCGCCGGTCCAGCGATCTTGTTCTTGATCCACAGCAGCGCGCCCGCTTGACGGAGTTCTCCGGCGCTGAGCCGTCGGATCGCTTCGGTTACCGCTTCAGGGTGCGTCGTCGACAGCTCCCGCAGTTCATACGCGAGCGTGGCACCGAGGACTTCGCCTCCGACTACCTCGAGCAGCTGTTGGGCTGCAGGCGGAAGCGCGCCGAATGCTTCGTAGTTGTAAATTTGAGCACGACTGCAGCCTAAGACTTCCGCGAGGTCCGACACGGTTTTGCACGCACCGGTTTCGCGCAACATGACGATGTGCTTGTAGCGTTCGTAATCCGTTAGTTGACGATGAACGGCGTTGTCGACGGTGAGCGCTCGGGCCGCTTCGACATCAGTCATTCTCCGGACGTACGCCGGGATCAGTCCCATGTCGAGTTGCCGAAATGCTTCGACGCGGTGGTGACCGGCTATCAGCTCATAAGTGTCAGAGTCTGACGAGCGTACGGTAATCGGCGTGACCAATCCTCCGTCCAGGATCGTTTGCTTAAGACTGTCCAGGTATTCCTGGTCGAGGCCGATGCGGCGCTGAAACGGTGATGGCTTGATGCGGCCGACGGAAATTTCCTTCGCACCCTCAGTGGCGGGGGTCGCCATCTCGCCAAAAACCGTCTCTGCAACATCTGCATCCAGCGCCTTTCTGGGGCGCCGATGTCCCATTGCGGCTTCCAAGTCCATCTTAGCCATTGGTCACCTCTTCTTCCTGGGTCCGAGTGACACCGACGATGTTTACAATCTCCTTCGTCATCTCGGTGATAGCGCGGGAGGCGTTGTGGTCGCGATCGAACTGGAGAATGGTCTGGCCGAGTGCCTGGGCCTTCTGGATATCGGTTGTTGAAGGTAGTGCCGAATTCAGCACCGCCTCGTAGTATTCGCGCACCGCGTTTGCGGTGATCTTGCACATCTTCTTTCTCGCGTCGTGACGAGTCAGGATGGCACCGCCCAGCAACAGAGCCGGGTTCGCGCCCTTCGCTTGCCGAATGAAGGCGAGCATGTCGTCCGTGCCCAGGAGTGCCAGTTTGGACCCTGATTCGACCGGGACGAAGACGGCGTTCGCCGCGGCCAACGCGTTCGCGGTGAGAAACGACAAGGATGGCGGCGTATCAATCACGATCACGTCGTAAGCATCGGCAACCGCAGCCAGTTTGCTTGCAAGAATCGACGTCGACGCGAACGGAGTTTGCTGCAGTTGTCGTTCGAGGCTAGCGAGTTTCAGCGTGGACCCGATCAGGTGTACGCCTTCGATCTGCGTCTTTTCTACGATTGCTGAGGCAATAGACGCTGTGCCGTCCAGCACCCGTTCGATGGTTACCGATGGGGTCTCTTCAAAGGAATAAACGAGCTGAGTCGCGTTCGATTGCGGATCGAGGTCGACTAGGAGGACGTCGTAGCCCGCCCGAGCCATCGCGTCGGAAACGCTGACGGCGAGCGTCGTCTTCGCGACGCCTCCTTTGTGGTTCGCGAACGAAATGATTTTTGCCATGGCGGGATCCGCATTTATCAACGATACCAAATAGTCTGCCAGGAAAATCGGAAAATACAATACAAAAATGGGCGTGCATTTCCCGTTCGAGCGCGAAAGATCGACTAGGAAGGCGAATTTTGGATGCCATGAAGGCGTCCGATGGAATCGCAGTCGTCGCTACACCGGAGGTAGTTCGACCGCTTTCCCTAGACCTGAGGGTCTTTGGAGATTCGACGGGACTGGCCGTACCGGGCCGTAGCACGTAGTTCCGCGTGTCCTAGAAATTGTTGGACCTCTTCCAACGAATACCTGCCGCAAGCGAGTGCGTTGCGCCCGAAGGTATTGCGGAGGATGTGTGGGCCGCGTTGTTTTGGGTTGAGGTTTGCCGCGTCAAACCAAGTGGACGTTCGCCGAAAGAGTCCCGATGGAGAGTATGGGCGGCCGCTTAAGGTCGCTGGCGTTACCCACTCCCCCGCTATTTCCAGACGCCGTCGTTCAGTGAGCCAGGACTCATACCACTCTCGCCACCTACCGTCCGGGAGCATCAAGGTGACATGTTCCGCGTGTACGGTGGCTGGAATGACGCGTATGGAATAGTCGGGTCGCATCTTATCTGTCGTCAGTCCCACCACTTCGTTCGCGCGAAGCCCCGCTCCTAAAAGGAGTGCGATCAAAGCGCGGTCGCGCGCGCCTTTCCACGAGGGCATGTATTCGAGTACAGCCAGGAGCGCGGCCTGCTCTTCGTCGGTCAGTCCAGGGGGCAGCGCGATCTCGAGTTCTCTCTCTTTCGCCAGTTCCACAGACAAAGGATTGTCCCGTTCCCAGCCGAGCGTGCCCAGGTGGACGTACACGCGATCGAGCAGTTGTAGATATCGACGCCGTGAAACGGGAACCAGGGATTTGTGTTTGGAGAAGAATTCGCTTGCCTCGGCAGCGCTCGCCTCGAGCAAGTGCATGCGTCTGCTCGTCAAAAAGACAAGCCAGGTGTGAAACATCGATGAATAGGTTTCGCAGGACGATTCGCGCAATTGATTGGCCACTACGGCTTGTCGAGCGAGCCACTCTGAAAAGGCGGCCGTGGGTTCGTTTTGCCACGCGGACAAACTATTGGCGGGCCACAGATCGGCGGTGAGCATTGGAAATGATGGTATAGGCACAGTAGACATGTTCGTCCTCATTGTGCGGAGGATCAAGCAAACTGAAGTCAATTTACGGACTCAAGGTGAGGGTTGGTATTTAGTTGGGAAGCAAATTGCTTTCGTAATGCTAGAAGTGTCCGTAAATTGACTTTACAGGTATGGCTTGAAATTGGCATGCTTCATCCGGATACCTCAACACGATCATCTGGTGTGGGTGCACGCAAACGATTGGCCTCTCGTGAAGATTGAAGGTTAAAAACGTAGGGCGCCGAGGATGGGCAAATGTAATAATTGACCCAGACGACTCCTGCTATCTGCCCCGACATGACCGAAAAAGACGCCGCAACCCTCGCGCAGCTCGTGGCGAGTTGTCGTGCGCAGATGGAAAGCGACCTGTGCGAGTTGTTCGAGGAGCTTGGGCCCGTACTGACCCAGGGGGCGATCGAGTGCAGCAATAGCAGTCGCGACCGAGCCCAGAGCATTTCCGCGGCCGTGCTCAAGCAGGTCCTTCCTTCGCATTGGGAAAAGGTCGCCTCGTCTCTGAAGGCTCATCTCGGTGCGCGCGCTGTGCATACGAAGAAATCCGGCTATGAAGCGGCTGATCAGGCGGACCTGCGGCTGCTCAGCGAGTCGGAGGAGTCCGTACAACTAGCAATGCGCGATGTACTGGATCGCGTGACTCTCGCCTGCCGGGATGAGACCAAGCCGCTGGAGCGGCGGATCAATTACATCGTGCTGCGTCGGGCGATGCAGCATGGCGACAAGACCTTTAATGTCGCGGCTCTGTGGGCGTGCATCGAGGCAGCGTGCGCGGAGGTGACGACCGACACGGGGGCGCTCATCCTGTTGCTGCAATTGATCGGCGAACAGATGGCCACGGAGATGCCTCAACTCTACCGCGTGGCCAACGAGGCAATGATCGACGCCGACATCCTGCCGTCGCTCAAACGCACCTATCGGGACACCACGCCCGTTGACGCCAACGAGGTGGCGGAGGAATCGACGAAGGTGGCAAGTGCCCTCGACCGGCTGGTCCAGGCGCGCACCAAGGAGACGGGCGCTAAAGACGTGCCCAAGTCAGGCACCGCCAGCCAGGAGCTGTTCGACTCTCTGAAGACCTTGCAGGCGGCGCCTCAGCGGGCAGCGCCCGGCACGCACACCAACGTTGTACGCATCGCGCGCGACAGCGGCGCGGCGCGGAATGTGAAGCCACTTGAGGCCGTCACGCTCGACATCGTTGCGAAGGTGTTCGACCTGATCTTCAACGACCCGAACGTGTCGGACGGCATCAAGACCTTGGTGGCCCGCCTGCAGACCACAGTGCTGCGGGCGGCCATGCTGAATCAGCGCTTCTTCGCTGACCGCAGCCACCCGGCACGACGCTTTCTCGACAGTATTTCTGTCGTTGCCGTACGCTGGGGCAAGGTGGTCAACGCGGAGGACCTCTTCTACGTCAAGCTTTCGGAGCTCGTCGACACGGTACAGAGGACCTACGACGGCGATATGGCGGTGTTCGATTCCGCCAACGCCGAGCTAGACACCTTCCTCACCGAGCGCGAGGAGCACGAAGAGCAGCAGAGCCGCGCGCTGGCCGATGCGGTGCACGCTCGCGAGGAGGACATGCGCCTCAAGCGCGAAGCGCACGTGCGGACCCAGAAGATGGCGGACACCTGCATCGGCCGCATATTGGTGCCCGATGCGCCACTCGAGATCGAGGAATTCCTCCGCACCTACTGGCGCGACGTCGTGCAGGGTCGTATCTCGCAGGCTGGCGAGGAAGGTGCGCTGACCGCTGACGCTCTTCGGGTAGCCAGCGATTTGCTGTGGTCGGTAACACCGAAACATCTCGCAGAGGAACGGCAGCGACAGGCTGCCGGAGTACCGATGCTCGTGAGCAAGCTCAACATCGGGTTCGACGAGATTGGTTCCGCGCCCACCGAGCGCAAAGCCTTCCTTGACTCCCTGCTTGAGCTGCAGCTGGCGGCGATGCGAGCACGTAAGCTCGACTCCGGCAAGGCGTTAGCGGGACGGCGAACGCGCGGCGCCGGGCCCACCCTGCAGGTCAGCCACGCGACTAACCTCGGTGTCCGCGTCCAAGACATCTCGCTACCAGACCGCCAGGGCCTTGGCGGCGAGAACACGCCGGATCGCGCGGATCTTCGCCGAGTGCGTCAGTTGGTCCGGGGTGACTGGCTAGATTTCACGACCGCGGGGCAAACTCGCCGTGAGCGTCTGACCTGGATCAACCGGAGCCGCACGCTCTTCCTGTTCAGCAACAGTGCCTCGCCGTTTGCGATATCGATCACACCGGAAGCGCTGGCCGTGCGGCTGAAGAATGGAACGGCCCAAATCGTGAAGTTCGAGCGGCCGATCTTCGAACGCGCCATCAGTGGCGCCATCAAGTCGCTCGACCAGCGTTCCTGAGTACGCCCGCCCTATTGCAGGCCGGAGCCCCTAGTCGCGCTCTCCATCGTAGGCACCGACTGCAGGGTTCTGCCCGCAACGCGGTTCTTCGAGTTCACCGACGCTTAAAGTCGTACCAAATTGAAACCGTAGGAAACGGGAGAAACAGGGTCAGCGGTGCAGTCCGTGACGCAGCGGCGCCCAGGCGGGGACGCTCGCGTTTTTCGCCCCTGGCCGGCGCTTTTCTTCCGGCGCCAGTTGGGCTATGGATAAATATCCAATAATCATCGCCACGCCCCAGGGACTGATTTTCCCCCTTCGCGCGGGCGTCGCGCCATGGATGAACACCACCAAGCAGAGCGCTTCAGGGAAGTGGCGCTGCCGCATCTTCATGCGGCATACCGCCTCGCGCGATGGCTGACTCGCGATCACGAGATTGCGCAGGAGGTGGTGCAGGAGGCTTATGAGAGCGCATACCGCTCTTTCGCCGCCTATCGCGGCGGCGACGGTAGATGCTGGATTCTTGCCATCGTGCGCAATGAGAGTTATGAATGGTTACGGCGCAACCGGCGGGAAGCATCTCACGAGGTTTTCGACGAGGAGACTTACCTCGGGGGTGAAGGCGACGTCGGCCCGGCGTTGCGACGGAATGACCCCGAGGCGCTGCTGGTGTTGCGCGACGATTCACAGCGTCTGACGCGAGCGCTCGAGCGCCTGCCGGCGGCATACCGCGAAATCATCGTGCTGCGCGAGTTCGACGCGTTGAGTTATCGCGAGATCGCCGACCTGGCCGGCATTCCGCTCGGAACGGTTATGTCGAGGCTTGCCCGGGCACGCGGGGCCTTGCTGGCGGATTTGAGGGACAGAGGCGGTTAGCATGGACTGCTCTGAAGCGCGCACCTGCCTTTCCGGCTACGTGGACGGCGAACTCGATGCGGCGGACAACGCCCTGATCGAAGCCCACCTGCGCGCCTGCGCGGAATGCGCGCAGACATTTCGCGACTACTCGCTGCTGCGGTCGGCGCTGAGAGAGCATGCAGCGGCCACACCGGACCTGGACGGCCTGCGCTCTGCCATCGAAGCACGCCTCCCTCCGCCACGCCGACGCCCGCGCTATGCCCTCGCCCTGGCCTTCGCGGCGACAGTGGTGCTCACTTCGGGGTTGGGCTTTTGGTATATGTGGGAACCGGCGGAGGAACGCCTGACCGATGTCGCGGTCTCGGCGCATATGCGTTCCCTGCAGGGAAATCATCTCACCGACTTTGCCTCGGCCGATCCCAATGCCGTAGGCACTTGGCTTAGCGCGCGCCTCCAGCGCGAGCTACCGGTACGTGATCTGCAAGCCGATGGCTACGAGCTGGTTGGCGGTCGCCTCGACTATATGTACAAATGGCAGGTCGGCGCGCTGGTCTATCGCCGCTCCGGGCATCTGATCAACGTGTTCCTGTGGCCCGTCGGCGACACCGAGTTTCCGCGCAGGACGCTCGCCGACGAAGGCTTCCATGTCGTCTTCTGGGCGCGTTCAGGTCTCAACTTCTGTGCCATTTCCGATCTCGGCGCCGAAGAACTGGCGCGCTTCACAAGCGCTTACAACGCGTCCTGAGCTTCCCCCGAAAAGTCGGGAATATTTTCTGCCGTTGCTCCATCTAGTGCTCTGCCATGGCAATCCCCATGGCGGCTTTCCCGGGGCTGCGAGCTCCCTCGCGCCCAGGAACACTACGACGGAGGTGGCACATGAAATCGACCCTGTCTCCCGCCCGGCGCTGCGCGCTGTCCGCGGCATTCATGCTGGGAGTCACATTGGCGGCACCCGTGCTGGCTGACGATAACCGCTACGAGCAGCAGAATCTGGTTTCGGACGGCGTCATATCGGCGGCGCACGTTGACGCCAATTTGGTGAACGCCTGGGGTGTGGCATTCAATCCCAACGCCTTCGTGTGGGTCGCCGACAACGGCACCGGGGTAGCAACGCTTTACGACGGGCAAGGCAATGCTCAGCCGCTCGTGGTCACCATTCCGTCTGCCACGGGAGCCCAGGGAGAACACGGCAAGCCCACAGGCATCATCTTCAACGGCTCCAACGACTTCGCCGTCGGCAACGGCGCAACCACCGGCCCGAGCCGCTTCATCTTCGCGACCGAGGATGGCGTCATCGCAGGCTGGGCACCCAATGTCGATCCCACACACGCCTTGCAGGCCGTAGTGAGCGCAGGTGCGATCTACAAGGGCTTGGCACTGGCAGCCAACGGCAATGGCAACTTCCTCTACGCCACCGACTTTCACAACAGCAAGATCGACGTCTTCGACAAGGCTTTCGGACCGGTAGCCACCCCCGGCGGATTTGCTGACCCGGCGATCCCCAAGGGCTTCGCCCCCTTTGGGATCCAGAATATCAACGGCAATCTCTACGTCACCTATGCGAAGCAGGATGCGGCCGGCGAGGACGACGTAGCCGGCCCGGGCCTGGGCTTCGTCAATGTCTTCGATGCCGACGGCCACCTCCTGCGCCACGTCGCGCACCGAGGGGCCCTCAACGCGCCATGGGGACTGGCGCTCGCTCCGGCCGACTTCGGGAAGTTCAGCAATCGCCTGCTGGTGGGCAATTTCGGTGACGGCACCATCGTGGCCTACGACATTCACACCGGAGCATTGATGGGCCGCCTGCAACGCGCTGATGGAGGTCTGTTGAAGATCGACGGCCTATGGGCCCTCCAGTTCGGCAACGGCATCTTGCAGCAACCGACCAACGCCCTGTTCTTCTCTGCCGGCCCGGACGACGAGAATCACGGTCTGTACGGCGCCATCCGCGCGGTCGGCAATGACGAGCATGACGACCGGCACGACGAGGCCGGAACGCGCTAGCTCAAATCGTTGCACAGCATCGTGGCCTCGCTCACGCGGTACGAGCGAGGCTAGCCGCGCATTTCATCGAGGTCAACCATGCTCTCCCCGACCGCTTCCCCCGAATCTTCGATACGCGCGTGGCGCCGGATAGGCATCCTGTCCGTCGCCGCAGTCGCCCTGCTGCTCGCGCTCGTGCCTGTCGCCCATGCCGTGCCGGCCTTCGCCCGCCAGACTGGACAGGCATGTTCAGCCTGCCACATCGGCGCCTTCGGCCCCCAACTGACTCCTTATGGCATCCGCTTCAAACTTGGCGGATATGCCTTGACCGATGGCCAGGATGGCAAGCTGCCCCTCGCCGCCATGGCACTCGGCGGATTCACTCATACGGCAAAGAAGCAGGACGAACCGCCTGCCGATCATACCCATCGCAACAACAACCTGACGCTCGATGAGGCCGCGATCTTCCTGGCCGGCCGCCTCGCCGATCACCTTGGCACCTTCGTCGAAGCAACCTACGACGGCGTCGAGCAACGCAGCGCTCTCGACCATGCTGATCTGCGCTTCACCCATGACGCCGAACTAGCCGGCAAGAACGCCATCCTGGGCATCACCGTGAACAACAACCCCGGCGTACAAGATCCCTTCAACACCCTGCCGGTATGGAGTTTCCCCTTCGCCGCTTCGGCGGTGGGCTTCGGCACCGGCGACGCCGCCACCTTGATCAATGGCGGTCTCGAGCACCGCGTCATTGGCGCTTCCGGCTATGCATTCTGGAACGACACGCTGTATGCGGAGCTGGGCACCTATCGCGCGCTGTCGCGGACGGCACAAAGCCGGATCGGACTGGATCGCGAGGACATCGGACGTTTGGGCGGGGATACCAGCTACTGGCGCGTCGCGTGGATGCAGGGAATGGAGCAGCAGTCGTTCTCGGCAGGCGTATTCGGATTTCGCACCAGCATCCAGCCAGACCACGAAAGCAGCGGCCCGACGAACAAATTCAACGATATCGGCGTCGATGCGGCCTATCAGTTTCTCGGCACGCGCAAGCACATCGGCACGTTCTACACCAGCTACATCCATGAACGGCAGACCCGCGACGCATTGTTGGCCAGTAGCGAGGCCGAACACCGCAAGGGGAGCCTCGACGAGCTGCGCCTGAACGCCTCGTACTATTACGATCAGACGTGGGGGGCGACCGTGGCGCGCTTCCTGAGCCACGGGAGCCGCGACGCCACGCTCTACGGAGACGGCTTCGCCCACGGTTTGCCCAACACAGCCGGATACGTCGTGCAAGCCGACTGGACACCGTGGGGCAAGGAGGGCTCGTGGAAGGCGCCGTGGGCGAACCTGCGACTGGGCGTGCAATACACGCTTTACGACAAGTTCAACGGCGCCCGCCACAACTTCGACAGCAACGGCCGGGATGCGCGGGACAACAATACCTTGTTCGTCTTCGCGTGGACCGCGTTCTGACCGGGCGTCGAGGTCAGATCACTTGCATACCGCTCAGACTCTCGGCGGTCGTTCGATCGAGAAGCAAGCGGCTCTTCGCCCGAACTGCACCGAAGAGCCGCTTGTGGGCGATCAGGTCACGATGAAGTCGCCCGCGTCGAGCATTGGCGCACCGGTCAAGGTTGCAATCTGGACGGCCGCGGTCGTTCCGTTGCCGTCCGCATCGTAGTACAAGCCGCCGGTGCTCGTGTTGTATAGCACGTAGTCGTTCGCATCGAGGGCATTCCCCGTCGCGCTCGCGACGAAGTTCGCCGCCGAGAGACTGCCCGTCGCGGCCAGTTTCTTGAAGATCAGATTCTCCAACTGGATCGTATCCGTCGTCCCGTCGAAATCGGTCAATGTGTCGATGTTCGTCGAACCCAAGGTGCTTTCGAAGCGGAAGGCGTCTGCACCGGCCCCTCCCGTCAGCCCGTCAAGACCGAGACCGCCGACCAGCAGGTCGTTGCCGGCACCGCCTTGGAGCACGTCATTGCCGGCAAGGCCAGTCAAGACATCTGCACCGTCGCCACCCGACAGGAAGTTGGCAAGGGTATTGCCCGTGCCGGTCAGTCCGGCGGATCCCGTCAGAACGAGGTTTTCGACATAGGTGCCCAGGGTGTAGCTGATCGTCGAAACGACGGTATCGACACCGCCAGAAGCACTTCCCTCAACTACCGAGTCCTTGGCATTATCGACCACGTAGGTGTCGTCGCCGTATCCGCCGACCAATTTGTCGGCGTCGGCGCCCCCGTCCAGAAGGTCGTTGTAGGCGGTGCCTGTCAGGCTGTTTGCGCCCGCGTTACCGGTGATGCTCACGCCGTTCATCAGGGCCGACGCATCAACGCTCAAACTGACGGTGCCTGAGGTGTTCGCCACGGCTCCCGTACCCGTACCGGTGACGATGGTTTCGATACCCGTATCGGCGGCATAGAGCTTCAGCGTACTGGCGCTGCCGGCGGTAAACCGTACTTCGTCGATTCCTGCCGCACCATTGTCGGTGATTTCGCCGGCGGCATGGTCCGAGGCCAGGTTGAAGATATACAGGTCCGAGCCCTCTCCGCCCATCAGCTTGTCCGTGCCTGCCCCGCCATTCAGCATGTCGTTGCCGGCAAGGCCGTACATGGTGTCGTTTCCGCCGAGGCCGGTAAGGCTGTCATTGCCAGCATCGCCGTACATCGAGTCGTTGCCTGCGGACCCGGTCAGAACGAGATTCGGAATTGGTTGCACCGCGGCTGTCGCGCCGCTGCTCACACTTTCGGCCGTGCCAAAGCCATCGACGTAGCTGGCCGTGACGGAAATGCTCTTGCCGACATCGCCTTGGGTGAGAGCGTAGCTGCTTTCGGTCGCACCAACGATTGCTGCTCCATTGACGCTCCACTGGTAGTGGACTGCCCCAATGCCGTCGACGTCGGCCAAGGTGTTCGATGCAAACAGTGTCTGACCCTGCATGAGCTTCCCGTTGATCGTCACCTCTCCGGTCGGCGCGTCGTTGAGGTTTGCCACCGGAAGCGTCGGCGTGCCAGCGATGCTTTCCAGCGTGCCGAAGCCATCAACATAGCTCACGGTGACGACAACGTTCTTGCCGACATCGGCCTGCGTAAGGGTGTAGGCGCTCTCGGTGGCATTCGTCACCGCGGCGCCGTCCACGGTCCATTGGTAATGGACTGCGCCCATTCCGTCAGCGTCACTGAGGTTATGCGCGGCCGTCAGCGTCTGGCCTTGTACGGCGTCGCCAATGATCGTGACTTGGCCGGTCGGTAGGTCGTTGACGTTTGCCACCGGAAGCGTCGGCGTGCCAGCGACGCTTTCCAGCGTGCCAAAGCCATCAACATAACTCACGGTGACGGCAACGTTCTTGCCGACATCGGCCTGCGTAAGGGTGTAGGTGCTCTCGGTCGCATTCGTCACCACGGCGCCGTCCACGGTCCATTGGTAATGGACTGCCCCCATTCCGTCAGCGTCACTGAGGCTGTGCACTGCTGTCAGCGCCTGCCCTTGCACCGCGTCGCCCAAGATACTGACTTCGCCCGCCGGCGCGTCATTGAGGTTCGCCACGGGGTACGCCGGCGCGCTTACCACAGTTTCATTTGCGCCGAATCCATCCACATAACTCGCCGCGACGCTGATCGTCTTGCCTACGTCATTCTGCGAAAGGGTGTAAGTAGTCTCGGTAGCACCACCGATAGCAAGCCCGTCGGAGCTCCACTGGTAATGGATTTCGCCTATTCCATCGACGTCCGCCAAAGTGTTCGACACCGTTAGCGTTTCACCCTGCACGAAGTTGCCGCTGATCGTGACCTCGCCCATCGGGGGATCGTTGACGTCCATCACGGCGGTAAACGAAATCTCTTCGGCATCCCACACCGTGCCGTCGCCGAACTGGATTTCCTGGATCGTACCCGGGGCGAAATGCAGCTCGTCATTCGAGCCGACCAGGCGCAGCACATACTCCTCCGGCTGCTGGGCTCCTGTGTACGGGTCGTACGAGCCAAATCGATGCAAGAGCACGACCTGGTCGGGAGCGATTGTCGGGCCGGTGACGATGCGGTTCTGCTCTGTCCATGAGAAGTTGTCGACGATCATGTCCGAGCCGCCGCCGCCGGCGAGCACGTAGGTGTCGGCACCCGCGCCGCCCTCCAGATGGTCGCTGCCGGCCCCGCCGTCGAGTACGTCGGCGCCGCCGTTGCCCATCAGCCAGTCGTCGCCCGCAGCGCCCAGCAGCACGTCCGCGCCTTCGGTGCCGACTAGCCCGTCGTTGGAGTCGCTCCCTTGCTGCAGTTGGGTCTGCATCACGGCCTGGTCGATCGCGGACTGGTCCCATACCGTGCCGTCACCGAACTGGATCTCCTGGATCGTGCCCGGCTGGAAGCGCAGCTCGTCGTGCGAACCGAGCAGGCGCAGCACATATTGATCGCCGGTCCAGTTGCCATATTGATCGTAGCCGCCCGGCTCCCGTACCAGCATCACCTGATCCGGCGGGATGGTCGGGCCGGTGACGATGCGGTTCTGCTCCGTCCAGTAAGCGGGGCTGTCGACGATCGTGTCCGAGCCGCCGCCAGCGGCCAAGACGTAGGTGTCGGCACCGGCGCCGCCGTCGAGGTGGTCGTTGCCGGCCCCGCCATCGAGCACATCGGCGCCGCCGTTGCCCATCAGCCAGTCGTTGCCCGCGCCGCCCAACTGCACGTCCGCGCCTTCGGTGCCCCACAGCTGATCGCTGCCGTCGGTGCCTTGCTGGAGCTGGGTCTGCATCACGGCCTGGTCGATCGCGGACTGGTCCCATACCGTGCCGTCACCGAACTGGATCTCCTGGATCGTGCCCGGCTGGAAGCGCAGCTCGTCGTGCGAGCCGAGCAGGCGCAGCACGTACTGATCGCCGGTCCAGTTGCCATATTGATCGTAGCCGCCCGGCTCCCGTACCAGC
>NZ_DATFAO010000052.1:0-102923 GCF_035254505.1 Aromatoleum sp.
ACCCTGCCGCTTCCACCCCGCCCTCCCGCGTCCTGCACCCTGGCCTGCGCAGCAGGATCATGCCGGCCGACGCGGCCGCCGCCTTGATCCGCAACGGCGACAACGTCGGCATGAGCGGCTTCACCGGCGCGGGCTACCCGAAAGCCGTGCCCCCGGCGCTCGCGCGGCGCATCGAGGAGGCCAACGGGGGCGGCAACACGTTCCGCATAGGCGTGTGGACCGGCGCGTCCACCGCGCCCGAGCTGGACGGCGCGCTCGCGAAGGTGGGCGGCATCGAGATGCGGCTGCCCTACCAGTCCGACCCCACCTGCCGCGCCCGCATCAATGCCGGCGAGATGGAGTACGTCGACATCCACCTGTCGCACGTCGCGCAGTTCGTCTGGTCGGGCTTCCTCGGCAAACTGGACGTCGCGGTGGTCGAGGTCGCCGGCATCCTCGAGGACGGGCGGCTCGTGCCCTCGTCCTCGGTCGGCAACAACAAGACCTGGCTCGACCAGGCCGACCGCATCATCCTCGAGGTGAACTCCTGGCAGAGCGCGCACCTCGAAGGCATGCATGACATCTACTACGGCACGCAGCTGCCGCCGCATCGCAAGCCGCTCCCGATCGTGCAGCCGTCCGACCGCATCGGCGAACCTTATCTGCGCTGCGACCTGAACAAGGTCATCGCCGTCGTCGAGACGCACAGCCCGGACCGCAACTCGGCCTTCTCGGCGCCCGACGAGAATTCGCGTCTGATCGCCGCCCACATCCTCGAATTCTTCCAGCACGAAGTTCGCAAGGGCCGTCTGCCGAAGGACCTGCTGCCCTTGCAGTCGGGTGTCGGCAATATCGCCAACGCGGTGATGGCCGGCCTCAACGACGGCCCCTTCGAGAACATGACGGCCTACACCGAGGTGCTGCAGGACGGCATGCTCGACATGATCCGCTCCGGCAAGCTCGCCTGCGCGTCGGCAACCGCCTTCTCGCTCAGCAATGACGCGCTCTCCCGCCTCAACGCGGATCTCGAACGCTACCGCGAGCGCATCATCCTGCGCCCGCAGGAGATCAGCAATCACCCGGAAGTGATCCGCCGCCTGGGCGTGATTGCGATGAACGGCATGATCGAGGCCGACATCTACGGCAACGTCAATTCGACGCACGTGATGGGCAGCAAGATCATGAACGGCATCGGTGGCTCGGGCGACTTTGCTCGTAACGCCTACCTGTCGATCTTCATGACGCCTTCGCAGGCGAAGAACGGCGCCGTATCGTGCATCGTGCCGATGGCCTCGCACGTCGACCACACCGAGCACGACGTGCAGGTCATCGTCACCGAGCAGGGCCTCGCCGACCTGCGCGGTCTGTCGCCGAAGCAGCGTGCGCGCGTCGTGATCGAGAACTGCGCGCATCCGGATTTCCGCCCGGCGTTGCGCGACTACTCCAAGCGAGCGCTCGAGCGCTCGCCCGGTCGGCAGACGCCGCACCTGCTGGAGGAAGTGTTCGACTGGCACCTGCGCGCACTGCGCGGCGAGCCGATGTAAGGGGCGGGTGCGCGGAAAGGTGAGTGGCGCTAAGCGGCAGGCTTTCGCGCGCCTGCCGATTGCATATACCATGGTCACTTCCGCGCACCTCCAAGAACCAGGAATCCTCCCGACATGAACAAACCCGCCAAGATCGCCACCGCCGTCGCCGTGGCGCTCGGTCTCGCCTATCCGGCCACTGCCTGGCTGCTGGGCAAGCAGGTCGAAAGTGCTCTCGACGCCCAATACCAGCAGCTGAGCGAGCAGCCCTACATCAAGGTCGTGGAGCGCAGCTTCGAGCGCGGCGTCTTCCATTCGACCGAACTCGTGACCTTCGAACTCAACGGCGAACTGCTGAGCGCGCTGGCGCGTGCGGGCGAGGAAGAGGCAGCGACGACGGACGCACCGGTGGAGCCGGTGCGCTTCACGGTGCGCTCGGAAATCGCGCACGGGCCGCTGCCCGGACTGCGGACGATCGGGGCAGCCACCGCCGAAGCCGGTCTCGTGCTCGACGAGGCCGCGAAGGCGCAACTGGCGAAGGTGTTCGGCGATGCCGCGCCGCTGCAGCTCAAGACGGTCTATGGATTCTCGGGCGGCGGCAGCACGACGCTGACGAGCCCGGGCTTCAAGACGACGGTGCCGGCGAAGGACGGCGGCGAGCGCCACGTCAGCTGGCAGGGCCTGAAGTTCACCGTCGATTTCACGCGCCACATGCAGCGCTACTCGATGCAGGGCGAGGCGCCCGGCCTCGAGATCGAGGACGGCGCTGCGCATGTCGTCGTCAGTGGCATCCGCATGAGCGGCGATCAGTCGCGGGTCTTCGAGGACGAGCCCCTGCTGTACGCCGGCACCCAGAAGATCACGATCGACGAAGTCCGCATGACGCCGCGCGCGGCGGCCGCGGCCGGCGAAGGCGGCGAGAAGGCGGAGCCGCTGCTGCTCAAACAGGTGGCCTATGACGTGAGTTCCCCCGCGAAAGGCGAGTTCATCGACATCAGCGCAAAGTTCGGTGCCGAGACGGTGCAGGTCGGCGCGCAGGACTACGGACCGGCGCACTACGACCTGAGCCTGAACCATCTGCATGCCCGCACCCTCGCCAAGCTGTCCCGTGCGGTGATGAGCATGTATTCGGAGGAGGCACTGCGGCAGGCGAAGCAAGGCCAGACGGCCTTCGCTCTGGCGGCGCTCGCCGAGCCTGCGCGCGAGCTGCTGGCGCACGATCCCGAGATCAGCATCGACCGCATCAGCTTCCGCAGCCCGCACGGCGATGCGACGATGGCGCTGCGTGTGCGCACCAACCAGCTCTCGCCCGACGACCTGCAGAACCCGTTCGTGCTGATCGGCAAGCTCGACGTGACTGGCAATGCATCGCTGCCCGAGGGCCTGATTGCCGACATGCAGAAGGACGAAGCTGGTTCGGCCGAGGAAGCTGCGCGCCGCGTCGACCTGCAGCTCGCGGGCTACGCTGCCCAGGGGCTCGTGCAGCGCGAGCAGGGCTTCGTGAAATCGGCGCTGGAATTCCGCGGCGGCGAGTTGAAGATCAACGGCAAGCCGGTCAATCCCTTCGCGCTCGGTGCCGCCGCGGGTAGCGACAGCGCAGCACACGCGCAGTCCGGCAGCCTGACGGCGCCGGCGCAGTAATTCGTCGGAAGGCCGGGCTCCCGAGGGTTGCCCGGCCTCATCCCACCCTTATTTCAGAACGAGGCGCGCGTTCAACTGCTGGACCGGGCGGTTGTTCGGGCCGTTCATTGCCTGGGTCAGCGCCTCGACCTGGCTGCGGGCGATCGTGAGCGGCTGCTGCATCACGAGCCAGGCGACGCCTTCCGTGCACGGCGGCGTCGTCAGCGAACCGCTGTAGCGGAAGTAGTCGCGGCTCGCCGGCAGCAGCGACTTCAGCGCCGGACCGTCGCCGAATGCGACGTGCTCACCGGCGACCTTCGGGGCCTTGTCCTGCAGCAATGCGATGGCATCGTTCTTCGCGCCTTCCTCGAGCATCACCGCCACGACGGCCAGATTGCCGTCGCTGTCCGCATGCACGAAGTGCGCTTCGGCTGCGAAGCTGCGCCCGGCGATGAGATTTTCGCTCGGCGTGTGGAAATGCACCTGCTTCAGTTCGTACTGGTGTCCGGCGACGTTGATCGTGCTGCCCGGCGCGAAGTTCACCTGCACCGTGTGGCCGTTGTTGAGAATTTCCCGGCTTTCGAGCGTGTAGGAGAAGGCGATCGGCTCGAGCTCGGCCTTGATCGTCGAATCCACATTGATGGGCGACTGGTTCTTGCCGCCGGCGCACATCGCAAAATGAGGTTCCAGCTCACCCCAGTGCTCGGGGCCCGAATGGCCGTCGTAGGTCCAGTGGGGCGCATGGCCGGCGTGACCTGCGTCGGAGGCGAACGCGCACGGCGCGGCGGACAGGGAAAGAAGCAAGGCAAGACGCAGGGCAGATTGCATTGGACTACTCCTTTGGCATAAATACGAGGTGATCGTATTATGTTGCCCTGCAGCATCCGCTTCAACGCGGAATCCGTTTCGGTTTGATGTCAGTCAAATTAATGATTGTTAATAAAACGGACGGGATCTTAGTCGAAGAGACGAAGATTGACGCCTACGTCGGGTGCGTGGCCTTCCGGCGAGCCCGGCTCTCCCGGTCGCAGCAGCGAGCCGACGCGGACGCCGAGTAGCCGCAGGCGCTGTTCGAAGCGGATGCGCTTGAGGCAGCTGCGCACGGCGGCGAGGATCGCGGCCGCGTCGTCGGTGGCGCGATCCAGCGTCACATCACGCGTGACGGTGCGGAAGTCCGCGTAGCGCAATTTGACGCCGATCGTGCGGCCGGCGTAGCCCTTGCGTGTGAGGTCCCCGGCGACGCGCTCACACAGCTTCACGAGGATCGCCGTCAATTCGTCCCGATGGGCGCGCACGTCGAGATCACGTTCGAAGGTTGTTTCGCGGCTGATGGACTTCGGCTCACGTTCGGTGACGACCGGCCGCTCGTCGCGCCCGTGCGCGGCTTCGTGCAGCCAGCGGCCGTAGTGCTGGCCGAATTCGTCGACCAGGAAGTCGGGCGCAGCCGCGGCGAGTTCGCCGATGCTATGGATGCCGAGCGCCTCCAGGCGTTCGTTCGCCCGCGGACCGATGCCGTTGATCTTGCGGGCAGGCAAGGGCCAGATTCGGGTCGGGATGTCGATCTCGTCGATGACGGTGAGGCCGTCGGGCTTCTGTAGGTCGGAGGCGATTTTCGACAGGAGCTTGTTCGGCGTGATGCCGATCGAACAGGCCAGGCCGGTTGCGGCGCGCACGGCGTCCTTGATGCGTTGGGCGAGTTCGACGGTTTCGCCGGCGACGTCGGTCAGGTCGATGTAGATCTCGTCGATGCCGCGGTCTTCAATGTGAGGCGCGATCTCGGCGACAGCCGCTTTGAAGAGGCGCGAGTAGCGGATGTAGTCGTCGAAGTTTGCCGGCAGCAGGATCGCGTCGGGGGCGAGCGCGGCGGCCTTCATGAGGCCCATGCCGGAATGCACGCCTAGCGCCCGTGCGGCGTAGCTCGCGGTGGTCGCGACGCCTCGGCCGACATAGTCGCGCAGGCGGGGGAAGCCTTCTTCCGGCGAAAGCATCCCGCGGCGCCCGCCGACGACGACGGGCTGGCCGGTGAGTTGCGGGTAGCGCAGCAGTTCCACAGACGCGTAGAAGGCGTCCATGTCGAGGTGGGCGATGCGACGTGACATGGGGAGGCGGATCAGTAGATGCGGCGGACCTGCCAGCCGTCGTTCTGCAGCAGTTTCAGCATGCCCTTATTGCCGTACAGATGCAGCGCGCCGACGGCGGCGAAGGTGTGGCCGCGGCGCAGGTGGGTCTGCAGGCGGTAGGCCATCGTGACGCTGCGGTCTTCGATGATCTTCTTCTCGAATATGGCGAAGTGGCGTTGTTCCTCCGCGCTGGTGCCGGCATTGCGGCGCGCGAGCGTCGTGAGTTCGGCGAGGTTGCGGCGCAGGTAGGCGCGGATGCTGTCTTCGAGTTCGTCGTGCAGTGCGTCGTAGCGCTCGAGGGCGACGGTGAGCAGCGCGAGCTGGGTTTCCTCGGGCAGGTCGTCGAAGACGGCGATCTGTTCTTCGACGCTGTCGAGTTCCTCGACGCGTTTGTTGGCGTAGCGCGCGCGAACGTAGAGCGAGATGTCGAGGCTTTCGCCGCCCTCGATCGCGGCGGCGGTGGCGAGCAGCAAGGCGGCCCAGGGCTTGAGGTGGTCGAGGCGTTCGTGGGTGAGTCCACGTTGCGCGAGGAGCGATTCGAGTTCGGCGTAGGCGGAGGGGGAGAGCAGCCGCGACAGCCGGCCGCCGTTCTCGAGTTGGCTGGCTTCGCTGAAGCGTTGGGCGACGGCTTCGTCCGGGTAGAGTTCGAGCGCGAAGGTGCGGGATTTCGAGAAGGCTTCGGCGACCGGAGGTGGCAGTTTGAGGACGCGCGGATCGGCGATGTGCATGGTGCCGAAGAGGTAGCTCGGCGCGACGCCGGGACGCGTGATCTCCCACAGCAGGCCGTGCTCGAACGGCGCCGCCTGCGCGCTGCCGGCGAGCATCAGCAGGAAGCTCGCGAGGACGTACAGGAGGCGCGTGAAGGGCATCATGCCTGCAGGCCTACTCGGCGGCAGTCTCTATGCGTTTCGTGACGTGGTCGACGACCGCGACGTCGATGATCTGCGCATCTGACGGCGTTATGGTGGCAGCAGTGAGGCGTTCGTCGAGGTTGAAGTGGTCGGGATGACGGTGCGGGAGCATGGCGGTCCTCGGTTTCGAGCCCCGATATTGTGGGGCATCCGGGGGCCGCGGGGGGCACGGCCTTGGATTCGCCCGCCGGGCAGACGCTCGCGGCCTTCGGCTCCCCGCCACGTTACGGTCCGCGGGGGCTGCGACGCAAACTCGCCCCCTGCGGGGGCTCAGACATGCGTCGCCTTATTTCCCCCGCGGGTCGCAACGCGGCGGCGCTCACGACAGCCCGGCGGGCGAATCCAACGCCGTGCTTCGCCGCTGTGCCCAATACTGCGAACCGGTCGTCGGGCCGGCAGCCCATATGGTTCGGTGTCGAAGCCCTACCACCACTCTTCGGCACGCCGGCCGTGAGCCAAGCCGAAGGGCTCGGGGCGAACGGACGTACTTGGCGGCCGATTTAGAGCAGGTTTATCCGCTTCGCCGCTTCGCGCAGCTCGCCCCGGAAGTCGGGGTGGGCGATGCCGATCAGCGCCTCGCAGCGCTGCTTGGCGCTCTTGCCGCGCAGCTGGGCGACGCCATATTCGGTGACGACGTAGTTGATGTCGTTCTTGCTCGTCGTGACGTGGGTGCCGGGTGTCAGCGTCGGCACGATGCGCGAGATGGTGCCGTCCTTGGCGGTCGAGGGCAGCACGATGAAGGCCTTGCCGTCTTTCGAGCGGTTTGCCGCGCGCACGAAGTCGGCCTGTCCGCCAGTGCCGGAGTAGGGCGCGAAGCCGAGGCTTTCCGAGCCGCACTGGCCGAGGAAGTCGACCTGCATCGTGGCGTTGATCGCGATCAGCTTGTCGTTTTGCGCGGCGAGATACGGGTCGTTGGTGACGTCGACCGGGTGCATCTCGAGCGCCGGGTTGCGGTGCATGTGCTGGTAGAGCTTGTTCGAGCCGAGCGCGAACGTCGCGAGCATCTTGCCGGGCTTGTGCGTCTTCTTGCGGTTGGTGACGGCGCCGGATTCGATCAGGGTGAGGATGCCGTCGCCGATCATCTCCGTGTGAATGCCGAGGTCGTGCTTGTGCTTGAGCTGCATCACGACGGCGTCGGGGATGCCGCCATATCCGATCTGCAACGTCGAACCGTCGTCGATCAGGTCGGCGACGTACTTGCCGATCGCTTCCTGGACGGGGCCGATCGCCGGCAGGCCCACTTCGGTCAGTGGGCCGTCGCTGGTGACGATCGCGGCAACCTGAGAGACGTGGACGTGGCAGTCGCCGTAGGCGAAGGGGACGTTCGGGTTCACTTCGAGGATGACGGCCCGCGCCTTCTTCACCGCTGCCATCGTGTAGTCGGGGCCGAGCGAGAGCGCGAAGTAGCCGTGTTCGTCCATCGGTGAGGCCATCGAGAAGACGACGTCGGCGGGCGTCAGGCCGCGGTCGATGAGCTGCGGGATTTCGGAGAAGTAGTTCGGCATGAAGTCGATCCAGCCCGCCTGGCCGCCCGCGCGCGAGGCGCCGCCGAAGAAGTACGCGCTGTGGCGGACGTTGCGGACGGTTTCGGGGTCGAAATAGCCGTATTTGCGCAGCGGCAGGATCTGACTGACGACGACGTTCTCGAGGCCATGACGCTGTTCGGACAGCGCTTCGAGCAGGGTCGGCGGTTCGCCCACGCCGGTCGGTACAACGATGGTGTCACCCGATTTGATGAGGGATATCGCGTCGGCCGCGTTCATGCGCTTTTTCTGGTACAGGGTGTGTGCGTTCATGGCGTCTCTCTCCGTTTCCTGACTTGTCATGGCCAAATTGCGGCGCGATTATACCCATAACCATACTGGTGCGTATGGTAAACATACGCATGCGTATGGGACGCCCTCCGTCCCCGTTTTGGGGAGAGGAGGCCGTGCAGAGCAAGGCGGAACGAAGTGCGCTCGCGCGCTCAGCGACCGGTGCTGGGCCCGCGGTGGAAGATGAGGTCCTCGACCGGCTCGCCGCCGGCGAGGTGCTGATCGACGATGCGCTGCATGTTGTCCGGCGTGGCGTTGTAGTACCAGACGCCGTCCGGCTGCACGCAGACCACCGGGCCTCCTTTGCAGGCGGCGAAGCAGGACACGCGCGTGCGCTTGACGCGCAATTCCCCCTTGTCGAGCCCGGCCGCCTTGAAGGTGTCGCCGAGGCTGTCGAAGAGGGTTTGCGATTCGCCGTTCTGTGTACACCGGGGGCCGGTGCACACCAGCAGGTGGCGGCGGTAGGTGCCGAGCTTGGGTTTTGCGACCTCGCTCATTGGATCTCCTTCCGATCGCTGCGCGACCATTGTCCCGCGGGGGCAAGAGCGCCGTCTTCGGGTCGTCGGGCGGCACTACTCATGCGAACGTCTCCCCTTCGGCTGTGGCGTCGTCTTCGACGGCGTCGTCGGCGAGTGCCGCGGTGATGTAGTCGACCGGCAGCGCGTAGCGGCGCGCGAGTTCCTCGGCGCTTTCACCGCTCTCGCGCAGGCTCTCGAGCCAGCCGTTGAGGCCGGTCGACAGCGAGCGGCCGGCCTTTTCGCCGTCGCGGGTGGTGCCCGATTCGACGTCGTACTTGTTCGCATAGCCGCGCGGCGTGACCATCAGGCCGTTGCGGACGAAGGTGTTCGAGTTGCCGATCAGCACGGTGCTGAGCATGCCGATCTCGGATTCGGCCATTTTTTCGAGGGTAGTGAACTCGATGCGCTGCTTCGGCCGGTAAGCGGACTTCACGATCGCGACCGGCGTGTCGGGACGGCGGTGCGCGAGGAAGAGGCGTTGCGCTTCGACGATCTGGCGCGCGCGGCGTCCGCTCTTCGGGTTGTAGAGCGCGACGACGAAATCGGAGGCCGCTGCGGCGTGCAGGCGCCGTGCGATCACCGGCCAGGGCGTCAGCAGATCGGAGAGCGAGATCGCGCAGAAGTCGTGCGTCAGCGGTGCACCGACCAGTGCCGCGCAGGTGTTGAGCGCGGACGCGCCGGGAATGATCTCGACTTCGATGTCCGAGTCGGGCGTCCAGCCGGCTTGGAACAGCACTTCGAAGGTCGGACCGGCCATGCCGTAGACGCCTGCGTCGCCCGACGAGATCAGCGCGACCTTCTTGCCCTGCTTGGCGCGGTCGAGCGCTTCGATCGCGCGGTCGAGCTCCTCGGTCATCGACTTCTTGACGACTTCCTTGCCTTCGACGAGGTCGGCGACCAAGCGGATGTAGGTGACGTAACCGATGACGGTGTCGGCTTCGGCGATCGCGGCGCGCGCGCGGCCGCTCATGTGTTCCACGCTGCCGGGCCCGAGGCCGACCAGCATGATCTTGCCTGTGCTCATGGTGTTCTCTCTTTGTTGAGGGCGCTGGCGGGATGAACCCGCCGTTTTGCGCCGGGTGGCCGGCAGCCGCGTGTCAAATGGGGTGCCGGAACCTTATCCGCTTCGCGCTTCCGTCCTAGACGTGCGCGGTCGTTGGGGAACCGAGCGTGGCGAGCGCCGGGCGCACCCAGCGCGCGACGGCCCAGCCGGCGAGGCCGCCGAGGGTAAGCCATTCGATCGCGCTCGAGATTGCGGCGGCGATCGCGAACTGGCCGGTCAGCGCTTCCATCTGGCGTGCCACTTCGTCGCTGTAGGCGGCGAAGGCGCCGTCGATGTGCGGGGCGCCGAGCGCGTAGGGCAGGGCCAGCAGGGCGATCCCGAGCCAGCGCAAACGGCCGGGCACGAAGGCGAGAACGCCAAGGCCGACTGCCGAGCAGACGACGGCGACGAGCCACCAGGTCTGGCGAGCATCCAGCGCCGCAGCGGCGGTGCCGGGGATTTCCGGCGGCAGACCCAGCGAGGGCGCGGCGAAGACGCACAGCCAGGCGGCGGCGCCCCACAGGAGGCCCGCGCGTGCCGAGGCGACGCGGCGGCCACGCAGATGTTCCCAGGTCGTGATCGCGGCGATCAGCACGAGGCTGAAGCCGATCGCGGTCATCACGTTGGCGATCGCGGTCCAGACATGCCGTTCGGTGCCGTCTGCGGGCTCCCAGGCTGCTTCCTCATGGACGTGGGCGGCGCCATGGGCGTCGTCGTGGTCATGAGCCATCGCGGCAGCAGGTTCGGGGGCTTCGGCGGCTTCGGTCGAGCCTTCGAACACTTCCGCAGCGGCGATGATCGGGATGACCTGCCAGTGCTGGACGGCACTCACGAGCAGGCCGGCGAGCGCCCCGACCAGCAGGGCGCACAGGACGATACGGCGGAACAGCATGTCCGGCTCCGTGCTTAGTGGCAGGGGAAGACGTTGGAGTGGCGCGTGTCGTGCGCGGCGTTGTGGGCGGCGGCGATGTGGCTGAAGCCGACGCCGTAGACGATCACGGCGCCGAGCAACGCAGCGCTCAGGACGGGCATCGCGATGGCCAGCAGGGCGCTCTTCGGACGGGCGATTTGCAGGGTGGCTTGCTGTTGCATGGTGGTTCTCCTTCTTTGATGGTGTGACAGCGTTTGAAAATCAGTTCGATGCCGGCATGCGGGCGACCGACACGGTGGCATTGCGGCCGTCGGGCCCGCGCAGTTTGTGTTTTTCGACGATGAGTTGCGTGAGGTCAGTCCCGGCTGCGATCAGGGCGGCGGCCTCCGAAACGGACGGCGTGCCGGTGTATCGGAGCACGGTCTCCGACGGGTTGGGGACATCGACGGTGGCGAGCACGGCGGCCGGGTGAAACGTCAGTACCCACCCGTGGCGTGCTGCGATTTCGAGCAACCCGGCTTCGTCGGCCTTGAGGTCGATGCTCGCGACCGCGCGTACGTCGGTGAGGAACGCGCCCGCCTGGGCGAGCGCCTCGTCGATCGCGCGGGCGATCGTCTCCGTCGGCGTGCCGCGGTCGCAACCGAGCCCGAGGGCAACGGGATTACGAGAGGGGGCGCGTGAGGCGTTCACGCGGCCACCTGGGGCGGACGGTAGATCACGCGCCGCCCGGCGAGGCGTTCGGGCCAGCCAGCAGGCAGATCGCGCTGGCTGATCCACAGCACGGCGCCGAATTTCTCGGGATCGACGTCCTCGAGGCGTTCGAATCGCTTGAGATTCGCCGGGAGCGGGCCGCTGCGGCCGTTGGCGTGGCGCACCCACCAATCGCCGCTGCCGGCTTCCTGCACGAGGGCGACGGGCTCGTCGTTCACGACCGCGGCGCTTGCGCGCACGATCTCGTCATGGCTCGCGTCGAAAGTCCAGCCGAGTTCGCGCCCCAGGAGATCCACGGCGAGCGTCTCGCGAGCGTCGGAGGCGGTCGTGAGCACGGGCTGCGCGTCGAGCGCCGCGGCGAGCACGCCGGCGAGCGCGTTGGCCCCGCCGAGGTGGCCGGAGAGCATCGGGATTGCGTAGCGCCCGCCTTCGTCGAGCACGACGATGCCGGGGTCCTGCGCCTTGTCCTTCAGGTGCGGCGCGATCAGGCGCACGATGGCCCCGAGCGAGACGATCGCCACGATGCCGTCGAAGCTCGCGAAGAGCGCCGGGATCTGGTCGCCGGTCTTCCCCGTGTAGCAGGTGGCGGCGCCGGGGGCCGCGGCTTCGGCCTCGGCGCGGAATTTCTCGGGGGCGAAGAGCTGCGCGCCGGGGATCGCGGCGACGACCTTGCCGGCGTGCGCGATACCGTGCTTCGTGATCGAGACGACCGCGACACGCTCGTTGGGGAAGGGCAGCTGGACGCTCATGCGGCTTCCTCCGCCGTCGTCACAACTGTTCCGTTCTCCGCACGCTTGCGGCAGCCGCGACGCAGCTCTCCGCGGGCGCGCTTGGGGTTCTGTACGAGCAGCAGCGATAGGTAATTGACCTTCTCTCCGCGCAGGCTCGCGACGTCCTTGACGACGCGCTCCTCGGGCGAGCCGACCTTCTCGATGAAGCAGCTCGTCGCGAGGAGATCGCGCGCTTCGAGCAGCTCCAGCACTTCGTCGAGGAGCGGCTTCACCTTCATCAGCACCAGCGTGTCGAACTCGTCGAGGAGGTGGTCGATCACCGACACGCCGTAAGCCGCGGGGATCACGGCGACGGTCTCGTCCTCTTCGGCGAGCGCGACGTCGGCGCAGGCGGCCGCTGCGGCGAAGGAACTCACGCCGGGGATGGTCTCGACTTCGATCTCGGGCACAAGCTCGCGCACCGAGCGGGCGAGGTGGCGGAAGGTCGAGTAGGTCGAGGCGTCGCCCTCGACGAGGAAGGCGACGTCGCGCCCTTCGGCGAGGAGCTCGGCGGTGCGGACCGCGGCGCGCGCCCACGCTTTCGCGAGTGCGACCGCGTCGCGCGTCATCGGGAACACCAGTTCGACGGCGTCGGCCGGCACCTCGAGGCCGCCACGCACGACGATGTCGAGCGCGTACGAGCGTTCCTCGGCCTTCTTCACCGGGTAGGTCCAGCGCGCGTCCGACTGCAGCGCGGTCCAGCCGCGGCGCGTAATCAGGTCGGGATCGCCGGGGCCGAGCGACACGCCGATTAGGCGGCCGTAGCGGGGCGTGGGGAGCGCGTCATTCATTGTTCTTCTCTGCTTGGGAAGAGGTGTTCTTAGAGGTGTTCTTATACGCGGTGACGATCCACACCGGGTTCTGCGCGGCGAGCCGGTGCATGTCGAGGATCGGCTGGCTGCGGGCCGCCGACAGCATCGTCACTTCCCACGCGGCGCTGGCCGCGGCCAGCGCCGCGGTCGCGGTCGCGAGGTTTTCGATCGTCACGAAGTTCATCACGAGCCGCCCGGAGGGTCTTAGACGCGCGAGAATCAGTTCGATCAGGTGCGCGAGCTCGCCGCCCGACCCGCCGACGAAGACTGCGTCCGGATCGGGCCAGGCGTCGAGGCCCTCCGGCGCCTTGCCCTCGACGAGCGTGTAGTTCGTCGCCTGCAGGCGGCGGGCGTTTTCGCGCGCGTTCGCGGCATCGCCCACGTTCTTCTCGATGGCCCAGACGTGGCCGAGGCGGGCGATGCGCGAGGCTTCCAGCCCGACAGAGCCCGACCCGGCGCCGATGTCCCAGACGAGACTGTCGGTCCGCAGCCCCAGCTTCGCCAGCGACACCGCGCGCGCTTCGATCTTGGTGATCAGGCCCTTTTCGGGCTGGCGCTGCACGAAGTCGGAATCCTCGAAGCCGAACACGGCGCGTGGGGCGGAAGCGGCTGCGCGGTCGATGACGACGATGTTCGGATCGGGGAATTCACGCGCAGCGGCTTCTTCAAGCTTGAGATCGGCGAAGATCGCTTCGTCCGCCAGGCACAGGCGTGCCGCGACCGACATGCGGACGTCGTCGCCGTAACCGGCAGCAAGAAGCGCGCGCGCAATGCGATCGGGACTGTTCGCCGGCCCCGTGAAGGCCGCAACGCGCGCATGTTCGGCGACCGCACGCACGATGCCGTAAAGGCCATGTCCGGGCGTCGCACCGTTGAACCATTCGCCGGCGTCGGCGCCGTGGCAGGAGCGAATCGCAGTTTCCTGCCAGGTCTTGTTCAGCCGCGCGCAGGCGAGTGCGACCGTCGACGGCGCGGGCAGTACCTCGACCTTATCCGCGCCGATCTTGTCGATCAGGAAGCGCGCGATGCCATGACACAGCGGGTCGCCGGTCGCGAGCACGGTCACCGCGAGATGGTCGCCAAGCGCGGCGCGCACCCATTCGGGCGTCTTTCCGAGCGCGCCATCCATGTCGCGCAGTTCGACGTCGGCCCCGAGATGCGGCGAGACGAGATCCAGCGTGCGGCGTGCGCCGATCACGACGCGGCTCGCGGCGAGGCGTGCGCGGCCGGTGGCGGAAAGCCCCTCCCAGCCGTCGTCGAGGATGCCCAGGATCAGGCAGCGGGGCTTAGACATTCGGAGTCCTCCACGGTGACGATGGGTACGCCTTCAAAGTTGAACGCGAGCACGGTCAGGCGGTGTGGGCCGGGATAGCGTTCGCGCAAGGTACGGATCGCGCGCAACGCGAGCGCGCGATGGAAGGGCACGGTGAGCCCGAGTTCGGCGAGGCTTTCGGCGGCGAAGCGCGCAGTCTCGGCGGAGCGGATCTGCTCGACGACCTCGGGCGGTGCGCCCGCTTCGATCGCGGCGTCGGCGATCAGCGCGCGGTCGATTTCAGCGCGCCACGCATGCGTCACCGACAGGCCCTGCGCGATCTTCGTGAGCTTGCCGACCATCGCGCCGAGCACGATGTGGCGCATGCCGAGCTTCACCGCCGTGGTGAAGGAGGCCTTGACGAAGTCGCCGAACTCGACGAAACAGGCTTCGTCGAGTTCGGGGAACACGCGCATCGCGCCTTTCTCGGTACGCCCGCCGGTAGTCAGAACCACCGTAGTCTGCCCCTGCGCCGCCGCGACTTCGATCGCCTGCACCACGCTCGCCCGCCACGCGGCCGTGGAGAACGGGCGCACGATGCCGGTCGTGCCGAGGATCGAGATGCCGCCGAGGATGCCGAGGCGCGCGTTGAGCGTCTTTTTCGCCATCTCCTCGCCGCCCGGCACCGAGATCGTCACCTCCAGGCTGTCGCCCGTGGCGAGGATCGCAGCACCCGCCCGCGCGACGTTCTCGCAGATGTTCCTGCGCGGCACCGGGTTGATCGCGGGCCCGCCGACTTCGAGCCCGAGGCCCGGTTTCGTGACGACGCCGACGCCCGGCCCGCCCTTCAGGATCACCTCGCCCCCGCCATCGCGGATCCGGCGCACGTCGGCGGTCAGATGCGCCTTGTCGGTCGCATCCGGATCGTCGCCCGCGTCCTTGATACTCACCGCGTGGGCGCGGTCGCCGTCGACTCGCCCGTCGCTGATGCGGAAAGTCACGTGCATTGTGTTCGGCAGCACGCACTCGATCTCGGCCGGCACCTCGCCGTGCACGAGGCCGAGCGTCGCCGCGGTCGCCGCGGCGGCCGAGTTCGCACCGGTCGTGAAGCCCGTGCGGTTGCCGCGCTCGCGCTTCGCGTCGCCCTTCCTGACCTTCTCCGGCAAGACGTGGCCTGCTGCCATCATTCGACTCCGCTCGTTACCCGATCAGGCCGTCAGCGCCTGCTGTTCGCGCTGGCGTGCTTCGGCGAGCCCCAGCAGCGCATGGATCGCGGCGACGACCAGCGTCGAGCCGCCCTTGCGGCCGCGGATCACGATCCAGGGGACCTCCAGCACTTCGGCCATCAGGTCCTTCGACTCGGCCGCCGACACGAAGCCGACCGGCATCCCGATCACGAGCGCGGGCCGCGCGCCTTCCTCGCGGATCAGGCGCACGACCTCGATCAGCGCCGTCGGCGCGTTGCCGATGCCGACGATCGCCCCGTCGAGCAGGCCCTGACGATGCGCCTTTCTCATCGCCTGTACGGCGCGAGTGGTCTCCTCGGCCTTCGCCTGCTCGATCACGTCGGTGTCGGAGATGAACTGGTGGGTCGTAATGCCGAAGTGCGCGAGGCGCGAGGCTGACAGCCCGACGCAGATCATCTCGACGTCCGCGACCACACGCGTGCCACCCGCGAGAATCGCGTCGAGACCGGCGGCGACCGCTTCGAGGTGGAATTCGGTCAACCCGTTGAATTCGAAGTCCGCGTTGGCGTGGATCATGCGGCGCACGACCGGCCACTGCTCGGGGCGGTAGTCGTGACGGCCGACCTCGGCGTCGATGATCGCGAAGGAATCGTGCTCGATCGCGCGTCCGGCGGCGGTGAGCTGTTCGGTGACGACGTTCGTGTTCATGGTTCAGGCGTGGGCGTGGTGAGCGCAGCCGGCGTGCGGCGCATGGTTGTGGGAGCAGGCATGGCCATGATCGTGGCCGTGGTGCGCGTGGTCGTGCCCGCCGTGCCCGTGATGACCGGCGGTATGGCTATGGTCGTGCAGATGCTCGGCCTCGGCGGCGAGGCGGTACTTGCAGCCGTCGCATTCGAGCAGCGGGGCGTCCCCGGCTTCCGCATCTGCGACACGTGCCTCGACCAGTTCGAAAATCCCCTTGTCGAACCCGAAATGGGTGCCGAGTGCGAAGGCGATCTGCGGGTATTGCGCACGCAGCCGCTCGAGCTGTGCGTCGATGCGCTCGATCAGCACGCCGGTGAAGAGATACACCGGCACGATCGCGATCTGCGTCATCCCCAGGCGCACCTGGCGCTGTACGGCCGTTTCCAGCCGCGGCCAGGTCACGCCCGTGAAGGCGAGGTCGATCAACTCGTGGTCGGTCGCTTCAAAGATCCAGCGCGCCATCTTCGCCAGCTCGCCGTTCGCGCCTGCGTCCGAGGAGCCGCGCCCGAGCAGGATCACCCCGGTCGTGCAAGGATCGGGCATGTGCAGCGCTTGCATCAGGCGGTCGAGCTGGCCCGCGAGCACGTCGAAGATCTCGCGCCCCATGCCGAGGTGGCGCGTGCATTCGAAGGCAACGCCCGGATGCCGCTCGCGCGCATGCTCGATCGCGGCCGGGATCTCCATCTTCACGTGGCCCGCGGCGTTGAGGATGAAGGGGATTACGATCACGCGCTTCGCCCCGTGCGCTGCGCGATCGAGCCCCGTGTCGAGCAGCACGTCCGCGTACTCGATGAAGCAGGCCTCGATGCGCCATTCGGGGCGACGCACGCGCCACTCGGCGGCGAAGCGTTCGATCTCGTCATTTCCCGCGCGCTTGCGCGACCCGTGGCCAACCAGCAGGATCGTGGTGTCTTGCATCATGCGTTCTCCGTGACGGAGGCCCGGCGGAAGCGGTGGCTGAAGCTCGGGTCGTAGAGTTTGGAACGGGCGATCTCGGGCCAGTCGCGGGCGCCCAGCGCGGGGCTCGCGATGATCATCGCCTGCGAGGCGATCTTCTCCGCTTGGCACTTCTTCTTGATGTCGGCGAGCGTGCCGCGGACGATCTTCTCTTCGCCCGGCCAGCTCGCCTTCTGCACGACCAGGATCGGCGCATCCTCCGGCCAGCCGGCGCGGCGCAGCGCGTCCTGCACCTCGTGCAGCAGCGTGATCGACAGAAAGATGCACAGCGTCGTGCGGTGCGCCGCGAGCGCGTCGAGCTCCTCGCCCGAGGGCATCGGCGTGCGGCCGGCGACGCGCGTCAGGATCACCGTCTGCGTGACTTCGGGCAGCGTCAGTGTCTCGCCGGCCGCGGCCGCGGAAGCGAGCGCCGAGGACACGCCCGGCACGACCTTCCACGGCACGCCCGCCGCATCGAGCAGGCGCGTCATCTCGACCAGCGCGCCGTAAAGGCCCGGATCCCCGGTCTGCAGACGCACGACGGTTTCGCAGCGCAATGCGGCGTCGATCAGCCACGCGCTCATCTCCTCGAGCGTCATGTCCTTCGAGTCGCGGATCGCGCAGCCTTCGGGCGCGTAAAGCGTCGCAGCCTGGTCGACGAGCGACCCGGCGAACAGGATGCCGCCCGCGTGTTCGAGCAGGCGACGACCTTTGACGGTGATCAGGTCCGGATCGCCCGGACCGGCGCCGACGAACCAGACGGTCCCCGACGCGGTTTCGGAATGCATGACGACTCCCCGCGAGTGCGTTGAACGAGCGCTCCGGGGAAGGACGACGACCGACCGTGGCCGCTCCAAGCGGACGTAGTCGGATCGGTACTTGTGGCTGGGTCGATGAGGGCGTGTGGAGCAGAAGACTGCGGCAGACGCGATCGGATTCCAGTCGGCAAGCCCTCACCCCGGGGCACAAACCTACTAACTCGATCGGGCCGGTCTTCTGGCTTGCCTTCTCCCGGACTCCGCCGCCTTCCCGAGCGCAATGCTCAGTGGCGTGTGGCGGATCCGTCAGGCTTACAGCAGCGGGGGCTGCGCCGGACTGGTCGGGGGAGCATGTCCCCGGACGTCACCGGACTTCCCGTTTCACCCCTCCACGCGGTCGCATGGCGGGGAACCCGGATCGAAAACAAGTGCGAGCATAGCGATCGGCTTTACGCAATGCAAGTTGCACGGAGAGCTTGCTGCACTGCACATTTGGCTAGCGTATGCAGAAGGCGTTCCAAGCCGCCGAATCTACGGTTATGCTGGTAGCGATGAAGACTGCTGATACCGGGATTCGTTAATGCCAACACTGCCACGCGTCAGTGCAGTACCGCTTTACCTCTCGCGCACCTATCACTGGGCCTATCTCGACCACCGGACGCTGCCTTGGCTGGATCGTTCGCTCGTCGTGTCGACGATCCTGTGGGGCAACGCGGCGCGCCTGATGCAGGCGGCGGTGGAGGAGTTCCAGGCCGGCCAGAGACTCCTGCAGGCAGCCTGCGTCTACGGCCCGTTCTCGCGCATGCTGGCCGACCAAGTCGGCGCCGAGGGGATGCTCGACGTGGTCGACGTGGCGCCGATCCAGATCGCCAACGTGCGCCGCAAACTCGACGGCCTGCCGCAGGTGCAGGTGCGACAAGGCGATCTCGCTGTGCCCGACACCGTCGCTGCCGAAGCCTACGACGCCGTGTGCTGTTTCTTCCTGCTGCACGAAGTGCCGCCCATCGAGCGCGCGTGCATCGTGCACAACCTGCTGGGTGCGGTGCGGCCCGGGGGTAAGATTGTGTTCGTCGACTACCACCGCACGCATCCGTGGCATCCGCTGCGGCCGATCATGGCCCAGGTGTTCCGCTGGCTCGAACCTTTCGCCGATTCGCTGCTGGACGCGCACATCCCGGCACTGTCCGCGCATTCGGGCGACTTCGAATGGAAAAAGACCACCTTGTTCGGTGGTCTTTATCAAAAGCTCGTGGGGGTGCGGCGCAGTTGAGCCGCACCGTGACACGGAGGCTTAGTCGCCGCGGGAACCCGGCTTCGCGTTGAATAGCGCTGCACGCGGCGCCGGTCGGCGACCAGCGTCCGAGCGGGGCTGCTGCGAACGGGGTGCCTCAGTCGAACGCGGCGCCCGGTTGGCACTGGCGTCCTGCTGACGCGGCGCGCGGTTGCCATTCGCCTCGCCGCCGCGGGGGTTGCGGTTGTTCTGCCCTTCGGGGCGCGCCGGACGGCCCCCCGACGAGGCCGCTTCGCCCTGCCGTGCCGGCTGGCGATTTTGTCCATGGCTTTGCGCGCGCGGGGCCGGACGCTCGGTCTGCGGCTGGCGCGGTGCGCGGCTGTCGTTGCGGCGGCCGGACTGGCGCGGATCGCGAGCCGGACGCGAGGCGTCGTCGCCCGGATCGGGCGCGTGCGTCACGAATTCCGGTACCGGTGTGCGCTCGATGGTGCGCTTGATCAGGCGCTCGATCGAGGTCAGGTAGGACCTCTCCTCGCTATCGACGAAGGAGATCGCCTTGCCGCTCGAGCCCGCGCGCCCGGTGCGGCCGATGCGGTGCACGTAGTCTTCGGGCACATTCGGCAGCTCGAAGTTCACGACTTGCGGCAGCTGATCGATGTCCAGGCCGCGCGCCGCGATGTCGGTCGCGACCAGCACCGGCAGCGAGTTGTCCTTGAATTGCGACAGCGCCTTGGTGCGCGCCGACTGGCTCTTGTTGCCGTGGATCGCGGCGGAGGGGATGCCATGCTTGCCGAGGTATTCGGCGAGGCGGTTCGCGCCGTGCTTGGTGCGCGTGAAGACCAGCACCTGATGCCAGTCGTGCTCCTTCACCAGATGCACGAGCAGGTCGCGCTTCTGCTTCTGCGGCACGAAATACACCGACTGCTCGACGAGTTCGGTGGTCGTGTTGCGGCGCGCGACTTCGACGCAGCCCGGATTGTTCAGCAGGCCGTTCGCCAGCGAGCGGATTTCGTCCGAGAAGGTCGCCGAGAACAGCAGGTTCTGACGCTGCTTCGGCAGCATCGCGAGCACCTTGCGGATGTCGCGGATGAAGCCCATGTCGAGCATGCGGTCGGCTTCGTCGAGGACGAGGATTTCGACGCCCGACAGGTCAATCGTCTTCTGCCCTGCGTGGTCCAGCAGGCGGCCGGGAGTGGCGACGAGAATGTCGACGCGCTTCTTCAGCGCAGCGATCTGCGGATTGATATTGACGCCGCCGAACATGACCATCGAGGTCAGCGGCAGGTGCTTGCCGTAGGTCTGCACCGATTCCTCGACTTGCGCGGCGAGTTCGCGCGTCGGGGTCAGGATCAGGCAGCGCGGGCGTCCGGCCTTCGGGGTGGCGGCGGGCTTCGTGGAAAGGAGGTGCAGCAGCGGTAGCGTGAAGCCGGCGGTCTTGCCGGTGCCGGTCTGGGCCGCGGCGAGCAGGTCGCCCCCGGCGAGCACCAGCGGAATCGCCTGGGCCTGGATGGGGGTCGGACGCGTGTAACCGGATTCGGAAATGGCGCGCAGCAGCGGCTCGGCCAAGCCGAGGCCGGCGAAAGAAACTTCGGGTGTGTTCAAAAAGATGCTCCAGCGACGGCCTGACGCTCCTGCGGAGCGGCACCAATCGAGGCGGGCGGGGAAAAGGGACCGGATGGTCCTGAAAGGAAAGGCCGCGACCGATTGGCCAGGTACGCGACTGTGCGCATTGTACGTTTTTTTTGCGCGCTGCAAAAAAAGTTTTCCGGCGTGACTTTCCAGTGTCGACAAGCCTTATGCCTTGATTTTCATGCAAATTGTTGGGTTGCCTATTACTAAAGTCCAATTTTCACCCAAAATTGGGGTCGCTATAGTCCGTGTCGCCATCATGGTTTTACGGAGTGTTACCCATGGCAACACAATCGAACCACCTGTCCCGTATCCGTTCGCGACTCGCTCGCCGCCTCGGCCTGCGCGCTGCCGCCGGGCTGTTCCTGCTGACGTCGATCGCGCTGGGGTTCTTCGGGATCGCCGCGTCGCTGGTGGCCGGAACCTGGGAGGCCTTGGTTGCGGGGCACGTCGTGGATGCGCTGCTCGCCGCAGCGACCTTCATGGTGGCGGTTGCGATGGGCGCGGTGGCGGCCGGCTGGCTATTTGCGCCCGCTGCCCGCCCCGACGGCGTACGCTTGCCGCGGGAAGCGGCGGAACCGCTGTACCGTCTGATCGAGCGCATGGGCCGCCGTTTCGGCGGCGCGCGCATCGACGCGGTCTGGATCGTCGACGACATGAACGCCGCGATCCTGCAGCGGCCCCGTTGGGGTTGGGGCGGCCCGATGGAAACGCATCTGCTGATTGGTTTGTCGCTCGCACACAGCGTCTCGCGACGCCAGTTCAGCGCCATTCTCGCCCACGAGTTCGCGCACCTGGTGCTGCAGCGCCACGGCCTGCAGGCGTGGTGGGGGCATCTGCGCGCCTGGTGGTTCCGCGCGCTCGACCGCTGCGTCGAGGATGCGACCTGGCTCGGCGGCGTGCTGGAGCGCTGGTCGTCCACCGACCTGCGCGACGCGATGCGCCTGTCGCGGCTGGAGGAGTTCGAAGCCGATGCGCTCGCTGCCCAGGTCGTCGGCGCGCCGCTGGTCGGCGAGGCGCTGGTCGAGGTCGCGCTGAAGGAGCGCTTCCTCAGCGAGGACTACTGGCGCAAGATCATGGAGCAGAGCAGTTTCGAGCCGCGGCCGGTGATCCGACCCTTCCGTGAGATGGGGCTCGGCGTGATGGCCGGTTTCCGTCGCCCGATGCCGGGCAGCGTCGATATCCGCCACGTCTATGGCCAGCAGGCGTCTGCTTCTGACTTCCATCCGACACTCAACGAGCGCTTGCGTGCGCTGCGCGTTGCGCCGGTCGTGCCGCGCGCCGGCGCCAACACGCTGGCCAATGTCTGCCTCGGCCCCTTGCTCCCCACGCTGTCGTGGGTCTTCGATCGCGCGTGGTGGGAGGATTCGCGTCGCGACTGGCGTCAGCGCTACCGGCGCGCGCGCTGCGCCTGATCAGCCGCCGCCGCGACGCTTGCGCCGTGCCGTGTCGAGCTGTTCGCATAGCATCGAAGCGCCTTCCAGAATGCGCGGCGTGTGCCGCTGGATCAGTTCCGGCGGCACGAAATAGAGGTTGCCACTGCTGACTGCAGCGAGCCTGGGCCAGCGCTTCCACGCGTCGAGCCAATCCGGCCGCGCGTCCCCCATGCCGCTCGCGACGATCACTTCCGGGTTCGCCGCAAGCACCCCTTCCACGCCGATCGTCGGCGCCAGTTGATCGAGCTTGCCGAAGACGTTGACCCCGCCGCAGAGCCGCATCACGTCCGAGATCAGGTGCTCGTCGTTGACGGTCATCAGCGGCTTCTCCCAGATCTGGTAGAACATCCGCACCGGGGGGCGGCCGGCATAACGCCGCGCGAGTTCGGCCTTGCGCTGACGGAAGGCATCCGCTGCGGCACGCCCCTCGCGCTCGCTGCCGGCGGCCTTCCCGAAATTTTCGAGGCTGCGTGCGACGTCGTCGAGACTGTGCGGCTCGCTGATGAAGACCGGGATGCCTAGGGCCGCCAGCCGGTCGAGGTGGGCATCACGGTTGCCACTCTTCCATGCGATCACTAGATCGGGCTTCAGGGCCGCGACCGCCTCCATATCGATGTTGCTGTAGCCCCCGACGCGCGGTAGCTTGCGCGCGGCCGGCGGGTAGTCGCTGTAGTCCACTGCGCCGACGAGCCGATCTCCTGCCCCCGCCGCAAACAGCAATTCGGTGACGTGCGGCGCGAGGCTGACGATGCGTCGTGCCGGCTGCGCAAGGCGGATGCGCTGGCCCGCGTCGTCCTGCAACTCGACGTCCGCATATGCGGACGGGGCGAGGCACATGCAGGCGACGAGGGCTGTGGCGAGGGCGGCGGAAAGTCGAGTCAGCAGGTGGGGGCGCATGGGGCCTCGGAAGCTGGTGGCGCGGGGTGGGGGAGGTAGTGCGCCTTGTCCGCCGCGGCGTGCGGGCCGAGCGGATTGTCCGTCAGGCTGCCCTGGGTACCGGTTCCCGCCAAGCGCCGGGCGACCGCCTGGATGCCTTCGAAGCGGCTCGCGCACCACGCCGGCGCGAGCAGCGTTGGAGCGTTCGCCGTCGCCGAGACGCGGTGATAGACGACCGCTGCCGGCGTGCGGCGGATCATTTCGGCGGCGATCTCTGCGTAGGCGCCGAGTTCGGCCGGTGCGATCTCTCCGCGGCGCCAGGCGGCGGCCATGCGACTGCCCTTGACGATCATCAGCGGATGCAGCTTGAGCCCGGCGACGCCGAGCTCGAGCACGCGGTCCAGGGTGTCGAAACTACGTTCGAGCGGCTCCCCCGGCAGGCCGACGATGAGGTGCGTGCACACTGGCACACCGCGCGCCTGGGCACGAGAGACAGCGTCCGCGTAGGCGGCGAAGCCATGGCCGCGGTTTACGCGGGCGAGGGTCTCGTCGAAGGCGCTCTGCAGGCCGAGTTCGAGCCACACTTCGTAGCCCTGCTCGCGGTAGCCGGCGAGCAGATCGAGTACCGCATCGGGCACGCAATCGGGCCGCGTGCCGACGCACAAGCCGACGATGTCGGCGGCTTCCAGTGCCTCGGCGTAGAGGCGCTGCAGCGTTTCGACCTCCGCGTAGGTGCTGGTGTAGGCCTGGAAATAGGCGAGGTAGCGACGCGCCCGGTCCATCTTCGTACGACCCTCTGCGAGTTGCTGCGCGATCGGGGCTTCCGAGGCGTCGCTGAAGGAGCGCACGTTGCAGAAGGTGCAGCCGCCGCGGCCGAGCGTGCCGTCGCGGTTCGGGCAGGTGAAGCGGGCGTGCAGCGGCAGCTTGTGCACGCGCTCGCCGAAGCGGCCTCGCAGATGGCGGCCGATCGTGTTGACGTAGTGGTCGAGTTGCATGATCAGCCTATGCGGCGCTTTGGCACGGTGATGGAGCGTGCAACGTTCTGCCGTAGCGTTGCGCGACCGTGTGCGGCCGTCCGCGATGTTCAAGCATGGCCGCCGGCTCCGACGAACGTGACCACGACAGCGGCAAGTGCGACGACGCCGAGCCACAGCAGCACGCCGCGGCGAACGAGCGCGATTGCCGAGCGCAAGCTTGTCGCATCCGGAGCGGGGCCGCCGCCGAGCGGCGGGCGCTGCTCTTCGCGACCGTGGTAGATCGCCGGCCCGCCGAGGCTCACGCCCAGCGCGCCGGCGCCCGCGGCCATCACCGGGCCGGCATTGGGGCTGTCCCAGGTGGGTGCCTGCGAGCGCCAGCAGGCGAGGGCCTCGCGGGTACGGCCCAGGATCGCGTAGGTGAGCGCCGTGAGGCGCGCAGGCAGCCAGTTGAGCACGTCGTCAATGCGCGCCGCGGCCCAGCCGAAGTGGAGGTAGCGCTCGTTGCGGTAGCCCCACATCGCGTCCAACGTATTCGCGAGACGGAAGAGCAGCACGCCGGGGCCGCCGGCGACGCAGAACCAGAAGAGCGCGCCGAACACCGCATCGTTGCCGTTCTCCAATACCGACTCGGTGCCCGCACGGGCGATGCCGGTCGCGTCGAGCGCGCGCGTGTCGCGGCTGACGATCCAGCCGACGCGCTTGCGGGCGGCGTCGAGATCGCCGGCGGCGAGCGGCTTCGCGATCGCCTCGGCATGTTGCGCGAGGCTTTGCGCGCCGAGCGCGAAATACAGCAGACCGACATCCGCGATCCAGCCGAGCGCCGGATGTGCGGCGTGCAGGGCGACGGCGAGCCCCACCCAAGGCAGCACGGCGAGCATCCACGCCGCGATGCCGGCTGTGCGTCCCGGCAGGCGTCCGTGCAGCCGACCTTCGATCCAGATGGCCCAGCGACCGAAGCCGACCAGGGGGTGGTAGCGGCGCGGCTCGCCGAGCAGTCGGTCGATGACGATGCCAGATACGAGTTTGACGCACAGGGAAATCATCGTTGAGGGGGTTTCGGCGATAATCCGCCGCTGTTGAAAAAAGTCGGGATTTTACGCGATGCCACAAGCAATCACCCTGATGGTGCAGGGAACGACCTCCGATGCGGGTAAGAGCACCGTCGTCGCGGGGCTTGCCCGCATGCTTGCGCGCCGCGGCGTGCGCGTCGCGCCGTTCAAGCCGCAGAACATGGCGCTCAATTCGGCGGTGACCGTCGATGGCGGCGAGATTGGCCGCGCGCAGGCCTTGCAGGCGCTCGCAGCGGGCGTCCCTCCGCACACCGACTTCAACCCGATCCTGCTGAAGCCTTCGACGGACGTCGGCGCGCAAGTCATTATCCACGGTCGCGCCGTCGCGAACCTGTCTGCACGCGACTACCACGCGTACAAACCGCGCGCGATGGCAGCCGTCATGCAGTCCTGGGATCGCCTGACGAGCGCCTATGAGTGCGTGCTGGTCGAAGGCGCGGGGAGTCCCGCCGAGATCAATTTGCGTGACCGTGACATCGCCAACATGGGATTCGCCGAGGCGGCCGACGTACCGGTGATCCTCGTCGCCGACATCGACCGCGGCGGCGTCTTCGCACACCTCGTCGGCACGCTGGAACTGCTCTCGCCGTCCGAGCAGGCGCGCGTAAAAGGCTTCGTGATCAACCGTTTTCGGGGCGACATCGGTCTGCTCCAGTCGGGCCTCGACTGGCTGGAGGAGCGCACGGGCAAGCCGGTGCTCGGTGTGCTGCCCTATCTGCACGGGCTCTTCCTCGATGCCGAGGATGCGCTCGGCAAGGCCAGCGTCGACAAGCGCGAGTCGCGGCTGCGGGTCGTCGCGCCGGTCTATCCGCGCATCTCGAACCACACCGATCTCGACGTCCTGCGCCTGCATCCTCAGATCGATTTCAGTTGGGTCGGGCCCGGCCAGGCCATCCCTCCCGCGGACCTGATCGTGCTGCCCGGTTCGAAGAGCGTGCAGTCGGACCTCACGTGGCTGCGCGCGCAGGGCTGGGAGGCGCCCATCCGGCGCCATCTGCGATACGGCGGCAAGGTGATCGGGATCTGCGGCGGCTTCCAGATGCTAGGGGCGACGCTTGCCGATCCGCTGGGAATCGAAGGTGTGCCGACGACTGCGCCCGGCCTCGGCCTGCTCGACATGGAGACCGTGCTCGAAGCCGAGAAGCGCCTTGAGAACGCCGCGGGCGAGCTGTGTCTGCCGGGCGCTCCTGCCGTTGCCGGCTACGAGATCCACATGGGCGTCAGTCGCGGTGCGGCGCTCGCGAACCCCGCGGTGCGCTTGGCCGACGGGCGCTCCGATGGCGCGATGTCCGAGGACGGGCAGATCCTCGGCACCTATCTGCACGGTCTGTTCGACGACCCGGCGGCTCTGTCCGCGCTGCTTGCGTGGGCGGGCGCGGAAGGCCTCGACGCGGTCGATCTCGCCGCACGGCGCGAGGCCGATCTCAATCGGCTCGCCGACAGCATGGTGCAGCACCTCGACCTCAGCTCGGTGTTGCCGGCCGAGTGGCTGGAGTGAATTCGCTGCTGGTCAGCGACCCGTGAACCGCGGCTTGCGCTTCGCAAAGAAGGCCTCCAGCCCCTCGCGGTAATCGTCCGTCGCGAGGAAGTCGAAGGCCGCGCGCTTCTCGGCGACGCTCAGCGGACGGCCGTCCATCAGGCGATGCACCCACTGCTTGTGCCAGCGAGCGACGAGCGGCGCGCCGGCGCTGATGCGGTTTGCCGCCCCGATTGCCTCGTCGATCACCTTCTCGTCATCGACGACGCGCGTCAGCAGGCCTTTCTGCATGGCTTCTCGCGCGTCCAGGATCCGTCCTTCCAGCAGGATCTCCAGCAGCACCGCCGGACCGACGAGGTCGAGTAGTCCCGCCATCTCGCCGGGATACATCGAAAATCCCAGGCGATTGATCGGGGCGCCGAAGCGTGCCGATTCGCCGGCGATGCGCAGGTCGCAGCAGCCGGCGATTTCCAGTCCGCCGCCGACGCAGGCGCCCTGGATCGCGGCGACGGTCGGGATCTGGCAGGCGCGGATCGCGTCGAGCGCGGTCGCGACCAGGGTGTCGTGGTAGTGCAGTGCGTCATCGACCGTCGCTCGCACGGTCAGGAATTCCTCGATGTCACCGCCCGCGGCGAAAGCCTTGTCACCGGCGCCGCGCAGGATCACGCAGCGCAGGTCGTCTCGAGCGGCGATTTCATCCATTGCCGCATGCAGCGCGATCCACATCGTCGAATCGATGGCATTGAGCTTGTCGGGGTTTGAAAGGGTCAGGGTGGCGATGCCCCCGTCGTTCGTCAGTGTGATCTGGCCACTCATGCCTATTTCCCCAAGTACTTGAATATTTCTGCCTTTTTGTTTTGCGCCAATATGTTGCACTGCGCAAAAAACATATCCATACTGTGTGGTATGGAGTCATATAGATGATATATCAGCCGGCACCACTGCGCAGACGGTCGGGCCGACTCCACTTGGGAGAGTGGAGGAGATGACGTGTTTCACGTTGTATTCTCGAGGAGGAAGGAAATGTCTAGTTCGATGTACGCGCATATCCGGCGCAATCCGCGTTTCGCGGAGTTGGTCGCCAAGCGGACGCGGTTCGCGACGATCTTGTCGGTCGTGGTGCTCACGCTGTTCTACGGCTTCGTGATGCTGGTGGCCTTCGCGCCCGAGCTGATTGCGAAGCGCCTATCCGAAGGCAGCAACCTGACCTTCGGCGTCGCCGCCGGATTGTTCCAGTTCGTGTTCTTCTGGGTGCTCACGCTGCTCTACGTGCGTCGCGCCAACGGGGAATTCGATGACATCAACAACGAAATCGTGCATGCCGCATGGAAGGACGAAAAATAATGAACAAGTCTCTCCTGTCGCGCCTTGCCACGGGCCTGGTCACGCTGTCGGTTGCCGCCTCGGCGCTCGCCGGTGATGCCATCGCTCAGACGGAAAAGCAGGGCCTCAATCTCACCGCCATCGGCATGTTCTTCATGTTCGTGCTGATGACGCTGGGTATCACCTACTGGGCGGCCAGCCGCACCAAGTCGACCGCCGACTTCTACACCGCGGGCGGCGGCATCACCGGCTGGCAGAACGGCCTCGCGATCGCCGGCGACTATATGTCGGCCGCGACGCTGCTCGGTCTGACCGCGATGATGTACACCCAGGGCGTCGATGCCTATATCTACATGATCGCCTTCTTCGTCGGCTGGCCGATCATCCTGTTCCTGATGGCCGAACGCCTGCGCAACCTCGGCAAATTCACCTTCGCCGACATCACCGCCTACCGCCTCGACCAGGGCAAGGTGCGTACGATGGCGGCGGTGAGCTCGCTGACGGTGGTGTGCTTCTACCTCGTCGCGCAGATGGTCGGCGCCGGCCAGCTGATCAAGCTGCTGTTCGGTCTCGACTACGTCTATGCGCTGTTCGTGGTCGGCGCGCTGATGATGGTCTATGTGACCTTCGGCGGCATGGTCGCGACGACCTGGGTGCAGATCATCAAGGCCTGCATGCTGCTGGTCGGCGGCACGATCGTGATGCTGCTCGGGTTCAGCCAGTTCGGCTTCAGCTTCGACGAGTTGACGACCCGCGCGATGGAAATCCACAAGCTGGGTGGCAAACTGCTCGCCCCGGGTAGCTTGCTGGCCGATCCGGTGACCGCGATCTCGCTGGGCCTCGGCCTGATGTTCGGCACGGCTGGTCTGCCGCACATCCTGATGCGATTCTTCACCGTGACCGACGCGAAGGAAGCACGGAAGTCGGTGCTCTACGCCTCGGGCATCGTCGCCTACTTCTTCAACGTCATCGCCATCATGGGCCTGTGCGCGATCCTGATCGTCGGCACCAACCCTGAGTTCTTCGAAGGTGGCGTGCTCGGCGGCAAAGTCATCGGCGGTGGCAACATGATTGCGATGCACCTCGCGAAAGCCGTCGGCGGCAACCTGCTGCTCGGCTTCCTGTCGGCGGTGGCCTTCGCGACCATCCTCGCGGTGGTGTCCGGCCTGGCGCTGGCCGGCGCGTCGGCGATCTCGCATGACATCTACTCGCGCGTCATCATGAAGGGCAAGGCGTCGGAAACGACCGAGCTGAAGGTCTCGAAGATCGCGACCATCGGCCTGGGCATCGTCGCCGTGCTGCTCGGCATGGCCTTCGAGAAGATGAACATTGCGTTTATGGTCGCACTGGCCTTCGGCGTCGCAGCTTCGGCCAACTTCCCGGTGCTGATCCTGTCGATGTACTGGAAGGGCCTGACAACCCGCGGCGCGCTGTTCGGCGGCTACTCGGGTCTCGCGAGTGCAGTGGCCTTCGTGGTGCTGTCGAAGTCGGTGTGGGTCGACGTGCTACACAACGCCGCGGCGATCTTCCCCTACACGCAGCCTGCGCTGTTCTCGATGCCGATCGCCTTCCTGCTCGCGATCATCGTGTCGAAGCTCGATTCGAGCGTTGCCGCGAAGAAGGAAATCGAAGCGTTCGAGGACCAGTATGTGCGTGCGCAGACCGGTGTCGGCGCGGCGACGGCTGCATCGCACTAAGCTTTGAAGTAACAGGTGCCGCAGCTTTGGTTGCGGCACGCGACAACCCCCGCCCGGCGTTGGCCAGGCGGGGGTTGTCGTTTTTGGGGCGGGGATCAGTCGCCGGACGGTCGGCGGACCGATGCTGCGGCGACGCGTGCGGGCTCCGCGCGCACGGGGGCGGCGCGTGCGACGTGCGTGCAGACGCCGAGTGCAGCGCAGGCGTCGCTCGTGGTCAGGTCGTGGCCGAGCATGAGCCGGACGTCGACCAGCAGCTTGCCGGCGGCAGCAGGTTGAACCGCGGGTCGGAACGGCAGCTGTGCGGCGAACGCTTCCGCTGCATCGCGGTAGCCGTTGCGATATTCGACGTAGGACGCGGTCTGAGTGTAGGGCAACTGGTTCGTCAGCCGCGGGCGGGTCATGCCTTGCTGGCCGAGCAGTGCGGCGAGCCTGCGGGCAAGTCCTTCGCCGCCGTGGCCATTGGTGATTTCGAAGCGGGCGGGGCGTGCGGATGCGGTATTGGTCGGGTTCGACGAGGCAACCGGGTTGGCGGTGAGGGGAGTTACTGGTCCAGCCGCTGCGCGCCGCGGTTCCTGCGTGATCGGCGGCGTGGCAGGCTTGGTTGCCGCGGCAATGATGGCGGCGGCTTCGGCGACGGCGACCGTGCGGGGCGGAGGCGCATTGTGCAGCTCGAAGACGTTTTCGGCGACCTTGACGAGCGTGGTCCGTGGAGCGGGCGTGAGCTCTGCGGCCGGGACCGGAGGTGTAGTGACGCGCGTGCTTGGCGCGATCGCCGCTACTGCCGCTGGCGCGGAGGTGGCTGCAAGCTCAGACACGACAGGTGCCGGGGCGGTGGGTGGAGCGGGCTGGGCGGTGTCCGCATCTGCACGCGGCTGCGGCGGAACGGCCGCGGCCACCGCAGGTTGCATCGCGGCCCAGGTATTGCTCGCGCGGGCTTCGGCGAACTCCGCACGCTCATTCGCGCCCAGACGCCGGTAGGCCGTCGCAAGGTTGCTCCATGCGCGGCGGTTGTCCGCGTCCAGATCGACAGCGCGGCGCAGCGATGCCGCGGCGGCTTCGTCGCGACCGGAAAGTAGCTGAGCGTAACCGAGGTTGTTGTGCAGATGGCTCGCGGTTGGTGACAGGCTCACGGCCCTTTCAAGCGCCGCCAGACCTTCTTCGTACTTGCCTTGCTGTGCGAGCAAGGCTCCGAGTGCGTTCCATGCGGCCGTGTAGGTGGGGTCGGCATCGAGGGCTTTGCGATAGGCGACGATCGCCTGCTCGGTCACGCCTTGGCCTTCCTTGACGCGGCCGAGAGCGAAGTAGCCTGCGGCGGCCGAGCCGCCGTGATTGACGGTCTGCACCGGCGAAATCTTCCACGCCCGTTCGGGCATGCTTGGGCCAGTGCTGCAGGCGCCCAGCACGAGGGCGGCCAGCACTGGTTTCAGAGTGAACGCGAGCTTCTTCATGGCCGTTTCTCCTCTTGTCAGCCGCCGGTGGTGCCGGCAAAGGTCGGCAGCAGAACGCGGTAGATCTGGATCATCGCCGGTCCGAGCAGCACCAGCATCAATGACGGAAAGATGCAGAAAATCAGCGGAAACAAAAGCTTCAGCGCGATCTTCGCGGCGGCTTCCTCTGCCCGCTGGCGGCGACGAGTGCGTAGCATGTCGGAATGCACGCGTAGTGATGCGGCAATGCTGGTGCCGAAGCGCTCCGCCTGGACGATCATCGCGACAAACCCTTCGACCTCTTCCACTCCTGTACGCATGGCGAGGTTGCGCAGGGCTCGGGCGCGCTCCAGGCCCGCACGCAATTCCAGCGTGACGAGATGCAGTTCTTCGGCGAGCGCCTCGCTCTTGTGCTGCATTTCGTCGGCAACCTTCACGAGTGCCGCTTCGACGCCGAGTCCAGCTTCAACGCAGACCGTCATCAGGTCCAGTGCATCCGGGAAAGTTTCGAAGATTTCGCGCTGGCGAACGAAGATCATCCGGTTCAGGACCAGGTTCGGCAGGTAGTAACCGAGGGCTGCCGCAAGCAGCACGACGAGGAGCGTGCCCTGGAACTCCAGCTCCGGTCTGGACACCAGCACCGTGAAGTAGGCCAGCAGCGGGAGGCCTAGCGCGAGCACCGTTTTGATCCCGAAGAAGGCGAGTGGGGCGGATGGATTGCGAATGCCGGCGTGCATGAAGTGCGCCCGCAGTGTCGAGGCATCCTCGTTGTCTTCCGGAGTGGATAGCTTCGCAAAGGGGCCGGTGAGTTTTACGGTGCGTTCAATCCAGGCATCGGCGCCTGGCGACGTCGCCTTGGCCTTGCCTCCGGGCCCGAGGGCTTCGAGCCGCGCCGCCGTCGCCGAGCGGGTGAACAGGTTCATCACGAAATATGCGCCGGCCGTGACTGCAATGAACAGCAGTCCGAGAAACGCGATCTGCGTGTAATCCATGTCTGCGTTCTCCTCTTTGCCGTAGAGCTACACCCTGATCCGGATGATCTTGCGCATCCAGAGGACGCCAAGAACCATCATCATCAGTGCGCCATAGATGAAGTTGATGCCTGCGGGGTCTTCCCACAGGACCTTCATGAAACCGGGATTCACGATGTTGATCATCGCCGCCGTCGCGAACGGCAGGCATCCCAGGATCCATGCCGAAAGCCGCCCCTCGGCCGACAGCGTGCGGATTTCCCCATACAGTTTGAGCCGCGCCCTGATGATGGCAGCGATGTTGTCAAGCAACTCGGCCAGGTTGCCGCCGGATTCGCGCTGGATCAGTACCGCGATGACGAAATAGCTCAGATCGGTGCTGTCAGTGCGGGATGCGAGATTCAGCAGCGCGGTCTGTTGCGGCACGCCATAGTTCATTTCGTCGAACAGGATGCGGAATTCGCCCCCAATCGGATCCTTCATTTCCTCGGCCACCATCTTGATCGCCGTCGGGAAGGCGTGGCCCGCGCGGAGTGCCCGACCCATCAGGTCCAGCGCCTCCGGCAATTGGCGCTCGAATTGCTGCATGTGGCGCGAGCGGGCACGTGCGACATGGATCGTCGGCAATGCCGCGAGAACGGCGCCCCCGATCACCGCGAGGATGATGGGGCGATTCAAGAGCAGGGGTATGGTGAAACCGATTGCTGCGAGCGCGAGCGTCCAGCCGATGAACTGAGCGAGGGTCAGGTTCAGCCGGGACTGCACGATCAGCCGATTCAGCCCGCCAAGCCGCGGGACCATGTCGAGCAACCGGTCTCCCGCGGCGGAGCCCGAGGCGCTCTCTCCCTTGAACAGGGAGGTCTTCTGTGCAGCCTGGACGCCGGTTGCGACTTCCTCCAGGCGGCGATTGAGGCGCTTGACCTCTGCACTGTGGGCCGACGCCCACCACAGATATGCGCCTTCGAGGAACAGGACCACCGCGATGAAGGTGGCCAGCGCAAACAGCAGCGTCAGGATGTCCATTTCAACCCCCTACTCGAAGCGCCTGCCCGGGTCGAACATCTCTTCGGGCAAGCGGATGCCGAAGGACCGCAGTCGTTCGGCGAAGTGCGGGCGGACCCCGGTCGCGGCGAAGTAGCCCTGAACGACGCCGTTGTCGGCGATTCCCGTCTGGCGGAAGGCGAAGACCTCCTGCATCGTGATCACGTCGCCTTCCATGCCCGTGATCTCCTGGATGCTGGTCAGCTTGCGCTTGCCGTCGGTCAGGCGGTTGGCCTGGACGATGACGCCGATGGCGCCCGCGATCTGTGCGCGTGCAACCTTGGGCGGCAGGTTTGCGCTGGCCATGCCGATCATGTTCTCCATGCGCCCGAGCGCGTCGCGTGCCGTGTTGGCGTGAACTGTGGTCATCGAGCCTTCGTGGCCGGTGTTCATCGCCTGCAGCACGTCGAAGGCTTCCGCGCCGCGCGTCTCGCCAAGGATGATGCGATCCGGGCGCATGCGAAGAGCATTGCGGACAAGTGATCGTTGCGTGACCTCTCCCTTGCCCTCGATGTTCGGCGGCCGCGTTTCGAGGCGCACGATATGCGGCTGCTGAAGCTGCAGTTCGGCGGCGTCCTCGATGGTCACGATGCGCTCGTCGGCGGGAATGTAGCCTGACAGGATGTTCAGCAGCGTTGTCTTGCCGCTGCCGGTGCCGCCCGAGATCAGGATGTTCACCTTGGCTCTCACCAGCCCGGCGAGGAGGTCGGCCATCTGCGCGGTGAGAGACTTGTAGTCGATCAGCTTGACCATCGTCAGGGGCACCGCGGCGAAGCGCCGGATCGATACCACCGGTCCGTCGAGTGCGAGCGGCGGAATGATCGCGTTCACGCGTGATCCGTCGGGCAGGCGCGCGTCGACCATTGGGCTCGACTCATCAACGCGTCGCCCCACGCGCGACACGATCTTGTCGATGATCTTCATCAGGTGGGCGTCGTCGCTGAAGGTGACGTCCGTCAGTTCGATCTTGCCCCGGCGTTCAACGTAGATCTGTTGCGACCCGTTGATCAGGATGTCAGAGACGGTCGGGTCGGCGAGCAGCGGTTCGATGGGCCCGAGACCGAGCATCTCGTACTGGATGTCACGGACAAGATCTCGACGTTCGTTGGTGTTGACGACGACGTTTTCCTCGGCGAGCAGACGCTCCACCATCAGACGCAACTCTTCACGCAGTCGCTCGGGCGAAAGATTCTCCATCGCCTCCAGGTCGATACGCGAGAGCAGTAATTGGTGGATGCGCATCTTCAGGCTCTGGTAAGCCTTGGTAGCGCCGGCGTCGGGACCGGTCGCCTGCGTACGCAGGGAGGGTTCCGCCGAGACCGATTCGAGTCGCTGACGCAAGCTCATTTCTTGCTCCTCTCTGCAGAGGCCCCTGTATGGGGCTTAGTGGGCGGCAAACAGACGTGAAAGCCAGCCCTTGCCAGCCTTTTCCGGTTCGGCGGCGAGACTTTCCGCGATCTCGCGCAATGCCTTTGTGACCGGGCTGTTCTTTGCAAGACGTGCAATCGGCTCGCCCTGATTCACGGATGCCGCCACGGCCTCGTAAGCATTCGGAACCGCCTTGTAGACCTTGGCATTGACCGTCTTTTCGAGGTCCTCCAGGCTGATGTCGCCCGATTTCTGATAGCGATTGACGATCAGTCCGACCTTATTCATCGGATAACCGAGCGAAAGGAAGACCTGCACCAGGCGCTTGGCTTCGCGGATGAAGGGCAGCGTGAGCTGCACCACCGGGAAGATCATGTCGGCCATGTCGAAGGGCTGCAGGCTGACGCCGTCGAGCGAACGGCCGACGTCGACGATCACGAAATCGTAGTTGGCACGCGCAAGCTTGAGGATGGCTTCGACGTGTTCTGCGCGAACATCCGTTGCGTGGGCGGGATCGTCGGGCGCTGCAAGCAGGCTGAAGCCGGGTGCGACGTCGATCATGGCGGAGGCCAGGAACGCTGCGTCGAGCCGGTGTATCTGTTGGCAGACGAGCGCGAGGTTGCTCGCCGGGGTCTGGTCGGTGACGTACATCGCTGCGTCGCCGAACTGCAGGTTCAGGTCGATCAGCGCCACGCGCTTGCCGTGATTCGTTGCCAGCACCCATGCCAGATTGGTTGCCAGAAAGGTCGCGCCGCTGCCACCCTTGCAAGAGGTCATGGCGAGGATCTTGCCGTCCTGGCCGCCTCCGCCAGCCTTGCGCTTCGGGGCGATGCGGCCGATCGCGTCATGCAGGAGATCGCTCACCGCCGGGGTGGGTAGCACCTCGCGCACGCCGGCGCGCATCGCCTTGAGCAGGAACTCCGGGCTCTGATTGTCGCTGACGACGATGAAGGCGGCATCGGGATGGCTTTGCCGCAGTCGTGCGAGGCTCTCCAGACCTCCGTTCTCGGGCAATCCGCCATTGACGATCAATACGTCGGGCATATCCGAAATCGCTTCCAATTGAGCGGCGTCGCAACGGACTGCCGAGATTTCGCCGACGTTGGAATCCCTCTCGAGAACGCTGGTGATCTGGCTTAGATGTTGCGCGTCCGAAGAGACGACAGTAATTCTTGTCTTGCTCATTTCGGGTACCTCTTAAGTGCTGTATGCGCCGGGACTACGGTGTATAGGTGAAGCCAAGGCTCTCTGCGGGCATGATCACGCTCGAAATCGGGATGCCGATCGCCAGAAAGGGAAAGAGGCCCGCCATGGGGGCGTAATTGATCGTTCCAGTACAGTTGCCGGCTGCCGCGACGCAAGCCTCGACGAAGCGGACGCAACTGCTCGTGCGCGTGATGTCGTTGCAGGCGGAGACGTTGTCCGTCGCGTCGGAGGGCATCGGACTCGCGACGGCGAGGGCCCCGTTCAAATAATTGATCCGGATGCTTGTGTTAGCGATTTCCAGTCCGGCCGGCAATTTCGCGGTACCGGTGCCATTTTCATCGGCAAATATGGCTGAACGCTGAATCTTGGAGGCGTCGGCGAAATCACGGACCACGGCTTCTCGTGCGGCGCGTCGCGTGACCTCCTGGACCGTGTTCCAGATGTACATGACGCGGCCGAACTCCATGATGCCCAGCACAATGGTAATGAAGAGCATCGCGACGATCGCGAACTCGACGGCGGTTGCGCCGCGTTGTCGGGCGTTGCTTCCGGCACTGTGGAAATTCGTCCTCATGGCCGCACCTCAATCGATCATGTAGCGCATGGTGGTTTGCGGAGCCAGCGCGACGCCCGAATACACCTTGGGACTCCCTCCAGTCGGCGACAGGAAGGGGATCATTCCACCGATGGTGATCGAATATCCGCTGATCGCCACCCGCACATTGGCCGGTGCGCCGGCGCCGCTGGCGCAGCCGATGGCGTTGAATGAGGCATCGAGACAGGTCACCGACACCTGGGAGCTCGTCAGTGCCGGTTTTACGTTTGCCGCATTCGCGGTGTGCACCACGCGGTCCTTGGCGTCGCCGATGAAAGTACCGCTGGTAAAGGTCGCCCGGTCCGCGACGCTGAGCATGCGTGCGCCGTCCCGCGTGGCTTTGGTCAGGGCATCGTAGTACCAGAACGCCCGCCCGAACTCGACGATGCCTGCCACCAGCAGCAACAGGAAGATGATGACGAGCGCGAGCTCCACGGCGGCGACGCCGCGCTGGCGAGTCAAGGCGATGGGCATATTCATCTTTGCCTCCCGTCAGCGATAGAGCCGGATGTCCCCGGGCGGCACCGGATCGACCAGCCCGGCAAACTCCGTATCCAGGTAACGATTGGGGCCGCCGCTGAAATCGGCCTTGGTCTGCATGAAGAACTTGCCGACGCCCAGTACGGTCATCAGGCCGCAAGAGCTCGATCCGCTCGGCGGGGTCCGGCAGTCGACGATCACGATATTGAGGACGCGCCGGTTCTTCGTGCCCGTATGGCTGGGCGCCTTGAAGTACTTGCCGGCGGTCTGGCTGTACGGCGTTCCGGTCGTCGGGTAGCCATTTGCCGTCGTGTCGAAGAAATTCACGCCGGTGGTCGTGTGGTACATGTTGCTGCCGTTTGCGTCGGCCACCGCGTAAGGCGTACCCGCCTTGGGCGGGGAACTGCCGTCGGCATGATAGGCCGGGGAATAGGACCACAACGGGCCGTACTGGGCGAAGGAAATGCCGGTCGGGCCGGGGGGCAGCGCATAGCGGGGCTTGTTGTTGGTGGGGTCGGTATCGACGAATTCGCGGTCGGGAAGCGTGCTCGCGCCCGGTTCCAGCCAATCTGTCGGCGTCGTGTCTGCGCCGCTGTTGTCGCACGCCGAGCCGGCCGATTTCGGATGGCAGCGGTATTCGCGGACATTCACGTCCGGCGGCGCGCTCGAAGGGTCGCAGACCGAGGGCGACTTGTAGTCGTCGAAGCGCGAGTTGAGCGAACTGTCGAGCGACGCGGTCATGCCGGTGTTGGTGTAGACCTTGCCGGTTCCGCTGGTAAGGTCGAGCGTTATGGGTGTCTTGCCCGTACAGATGAAGGGCGCGGTGAAGTTCGCGCTCGCATGTCCCGGGTCGCACGCATTAGGGGGAGCATCGATCGGATTGATCAGATAGGGGTCCGACGGGCCGCTTGCAAGCGGGTTGAGCTGGAACAGGTTATAGGTGACGCCACGGCGGAAGCCCAGTTCCACCAGTTCGGTCTGACCATTCGAGTGCGTGTATTTGCTGGTGCGATTGGCGGGATCGACGGCACAGACGCCAATCGGCGTCACAAGGGTCTCGAAGCGTCCGGCAACGGCGTAGCCCGAAGTACTGGTCGTGTTGTATGCGGCGCCGGCGACCCGCATCAGGTATGTATTCAGGGTCCGGGTGCCGGAGTCTACCTCGAGGAAGCTGAGGCCCGCTGCTGCAGCGTCGCTCGTGACGCTCGCAGCGGGGACGAAGGTACAGCTGGGGTTGCGGAGATTCGGCCGGCCGAATGAATTTGCGTTGCTCGCGTTCGGGCAGGATCCAACCCTGATGTTCGCAATAGTGATCGTGACCGGACTGGAGAAGTTGTACTGATGCTGTCCGGAAATTGCGATTGCCTTGTCTACCGCGGCGGTGATGCCGGCAGCGGTGTTATTCAACTCCTTGGCACCGGCCAGCGCTGCCGCGTCGGCCGAATTCTGCAACTCCGACTTTCCGATATAGAGGTGCCCCAGATCCAGCACGAGGCCCCCGAAAGCGAACAGCACAACGGCCATCAGGCCCGTCATGACAGCGGTGACACCTCGCTGGCGACAACGCAGGGATGGATGCTTTGCCATGACCGCTCTCCTGAAGGTGGCTGTCAGCGGCTCGATCCGCTGCCAACCCCGATCGTGAAGACGCCCGACTGTTGCTGCGGCTGCGCATAGCCTTTCGCGTATTCGCGCATCGTGCCCTCGGCAGCCTTGCCGTCGATGCCCTTGACCGGGTCCATGTTGCGGGACGCGTTGGGGGCGATCACCTGCTCGGCGGATACCGTTCTGACGGCGTCGCCGAAGCGTGCGTCATAGTCCGGGGAGGTTGCGACGCAGCCGCTCAGGCTCAGGATTGCGACCGCTGCGGGAAGCTTCCATTGCTTTTTCATGTTCCGCGTCCTCATTTGTTATCGAAGCCGCCGCCGGCAGGGTTGGCGGGGTTTGCAGGCATTTCCATAGGCTCGGCGATCGCCGGACGGTCGCCTTCGAGCTTCCCGCGCCAGATGACGTCGGCTCGGCTGGGCTCGACGTAGTTATCGGTCGGCAGCGTGTAGCCGGGGGGCAGTGGTTTCACGAGCCGGGGCGTGATGACGAACACCAGTTCCGACTTGTCCGTCTGGAACTCGGTACTACGGAACAGCGCCCCGATGACGGGCAACTCGCCGAGGACCGGGAAGGCCTTGATATTGGTCGTCGCGTTGTTCTTGATCAGTCCGCCGATCGCGAAGCTCTGGCCGTCGTTGAGCTGCACCGTCGTAAAGGCGCGGCGCGTCGTGAAGGACGGCAGGATCGCCAAGCCGTTGACCCCCGGGGCCGTGATGCCGACGCCTTCGCGGTTCAATTCCGACACCTCGGGCCGCACGGCCAAGTTGATGCGCCCGCCGTCCAGCACAGTCGGCGTGAACTTCACCGACACGCCGAATTCCTTCTCCTCCAGCGTGATCGTCTGGCCGCCATTGTTGTTCTGTGCGATGGGAATGAAGATCTTGCCGCCCGCCAGGAAACTCCCTTCCTGGCCGCTGATCGCCATTACCGTCGGCTCGGCAAGGATCTTCACAAGGCCGTCGGTCTTCTGCATGTCCAGCCCGAGGTTGGTTACGCCGCGTGCGGGAACGGTGCCGAAAGTCGTCGTGAACTTGGGAACGAGCTGGTCGCCCACCTGGGTCAGTTCCTGAGTCACGTTGCCCGCGCTGCCGATGCTGCTCGGAACAGTGCCGCCGACGACGGTGCCCACCGAGCTGAGCGGTGCGCCCTTCGGGCCGGCGCCGGCGATCCGCCCAAGCGTGCCGGATTGGCCGCCGAGGATGCCGGACAGGAACTGGATCGCCAGGCCGTCACCGGAAGCGAAGGCACGACTGAAATCGATCCCGAAGCGATCCAGCATTGCCTTCGATACCTCGGCGACTTTCACTTCGAGCATCACCTGCTGTGGGGCGCCGACCTGCAGTAGGTTGAGTACACGCAGGTTGCGACCTTTCTGCTGCTTCGTGTCGGTGTCGCGTACGTACGCCGAAGCAATTTCGATGGCGCGATCGACCTTCGTCGCGTCACTGACCGTTCCACTGAGCACCAGTGAATCGTATGCCGAGCTCACCTTGATGCCCGTCTCGGTCGGTAGCAGCGTTGCCAGCGCGCTTTGTACCGAGGTCACGTCCATCGCGACCGTCACGTCCAGTGCGGTGCAGCCCCCGGCGCGGTCCACCAAGACCACGTTGGTCGCACCGACCGACTTGCCGAGCAGGTAAATTTCGTTAGGGCTCAAGAGCAGCACGTCGACCTGGGCGACGCCGGGGCGGCCGTCATCCTGCTGTGTCTGCTGCTGCGCTCCCTTGTCGTCCTTCGGGGCTTCGACGCTCGGGCGCGCTGCCCGGGCATTCTCGGGGTTGCCCAGCAGAATGCGTGTCACCGGTGTCTGGGGCCGAATTACCGAGGACTTGCCGACCGGAATCGTCACCATCGGCGCGATCTCGACATGTCCGCAGGGCGATCCGCTGGAGACCGCCACGGCAGCCGGCTTCGACGCGGGTGGCGCGGTCGCGACGGCTGCCTGCGCGGTCCCGGAGAGCAGCAGTGCAAGCATTGCCGGCGTGCCATACATTGCGACCCTGAGCCTCTGTTTGTTCTTTTTCGTGGTCATGATGTCCTCATGCGTGCAGTCGGGTTTGAATGTGGCTAGAAACATTCGTTGACCTTGTTGATTCCGCGGATCACCTCGACGCATACGCGGGAGGTCGGTGCAGGAGCCGGTGCGGACTGAGGCTTCGCGGCGACGCGTCGCGGCGTGGTGGCAACCTTGACCGGGGCCGGTGCCGGCGTCGGGGGAGCCATGACGGCGGTGCGCAACAGCATCGCCTTCGTAATGCCGGCGGTATCCGTCGGTTTGCCGTCGACCTGGTTGCGCAGCACGAGCGACAGATTGCCGACACTGCGGGCGAGGTCCAGGCGCTCGGCCTGCTCGGGCGTCACTTCCAGCGTCACAGCATTGACGACCTTCGGTTTCGTTTCGTCGCGATTCGCTTCCTGCGCGACGGCGAGTACCAGGATGTGCTCGAGCACAATCTTCGAGATCATCTGGTCCTTGTCGTTTGCGTGATCGCCCACCTTTTCGGTGTTGACGATGATGTCGACATAGTTGCCGGGCAGCGCGAAGCCCGCGACGCCGACGACATCATTGACGCGCACGGTGATGGCGCGCTTACCGTCCGGTACCACCGCGGAAAGCCCGCCCTTTGTGCCGACCGGAGCGAGGCGTGATTCGAGTATCGGCTCGCCGGGCTGGATGCCGGTGATCGCAACGCGGCCGTCGAGTTTCGAAACGTCATTGAAGGCACCATTCGGAACGCTGCCCGATGGCCACTCGACGAGGCGGATCGCATCGGGTGCTATGCGGCCGCCCAACGGCAGCTCGACGGCCGCCACCGCGATGCGGTTGTCAGTGGGAGTCGCCCGGGCCTGCAGCCACTTGGTTCCGAGCACGACGGCGGCAAGCCCGGCCAGCATCGCGACGAACAGAAAGACGAGACCTTTGGTCTTCATGAGAGTCCCCTAGTTTCCGGACCGTCAGTGGTTCGCCGCCGGCCCTGCAAGTGCCCGCTTGCGCGGGCGGTTGGGCGCCGGTGCCGCGATGCCGCGGCCGGCGCCCCCTCTCTTGTCGCAACCTCTATCGGGACGCGAAGTAGTTATGCCAGGCCCAGTGCAGCGCGTCCGGAGTCAGTCTGGCCGGTTCGCCGCGGTAGCGGGCGAGGTCCGCGATCTGGTTGATGATGTCACGCGGGTAACATGCAAGCAGCGGCTGCCTATGAACTTTGTGGTATTCGTTGAGCAGTGTCGTGAATGCCGTTTGATTAAAGGGTACGCCCCTTTCTTCGCAGACCGCCGTGAAGATGTTCCTGTATTCGTCCTCATTCATCGGGCCGATGTGAATTTTGTAACCAAGCCTACGAAGAAATGCCGGGTCGGCCACTTCGGATGGCATCAGGTTGGTCGAAAACACGAGGACGACGTCGAAGGGAAGCGTGAACTTCGTGCCGCTATGCAGTGCGAGGTAGTCGTGGCGGCGGTCCATCGGCACGATCCACCGGTTCATCAACTGCTCGGGTTTGATCAACTGGCGGCCGAGGTCGTCGACGATGAATAAGCCATTATTTGCCTTCACATGCGGCGGCGCCTGGTAGAAGCCGGTGCTCGCGTCGTAGTCGAGGTCCAGCATGCGCAGCGTCAGCTCGCCGCCGGTGATGGCCATCGGGCGGCGGCAGCGCACCCAGCGCAGGTCCGGTCGCATCAGGTTGTCCAGGCCGCCCTGGTGCCCGTCGGCGTCCACGGGGGCATGGATCAGCGGATCGAACACCTGGATGATCTCCCCGTCGACGAGGATCGCGTGCGGCACGGCGATGTCGCCGTCGAGGAGCAGCGACAGGCGTTCGGCGAGGAAGGTCTTGCCGGCGCCTGCCGGGCCGTAGAGGAACACCGCACGTCCCGAGCCCATCGCGGCGCCGAGTTGGTCGCGCACTTCGGAATTGATGACCAGTCCACGAAAGGCGTCGTTTACACGCTCGCGCGTGACGCACATCTTCGTCACCGACTGGCGCTCCACCTGGGCGACATAGGCCGCGAGGCTTACCGGGGCCGCGCCCGCGTATTTGCAGCGACCGAGGTATTCGGCGGCCCGCGCGCGGCCCCCGTCGGTCAGTTCGAACAAGATATCGCCATCGGTTTCGCCCCGCCGCATCACTTCGCAAACCCGCTCTGCGCGCATGAAGGCCAGCAGGCTTTCGAGCACGGTTGCCGGGAGGTGCAGGCGATGCGAGATCTCCGTGAGGCGCATCTGGCCACGGACGAACAGCAGCTTGGTTGCGAGCTCGACGAGAAACAGCAAGGGCAGGCCGGTGTCTTCCAGCGTGCGTGGCGCGCGCGGGAAGGTTGCCGGCTCATCGAAAGGGATGACTTGGGCGCTCGTGGGTGCGTTCATGGCGATGCTCCGTGACGGTCGAATCAGCTCAGGGCCCAGCCTCCGGAGCGGACCAGGAAGAGCTGCAGGAGGGTGCCCGCTGCAATCGCAACCGCATAGGGCATGCGGCCGGCGGTCTGCTGCAGCGGTTCGAATCTGGGGCTGTTGCCGGTTGCTGCGCTGACTGCGCTGGTCGTCAGCATGAAGCGCAGGTTGATCGCGAGTTGTTTGAACGAGCGTTGCCACAACGCCATGACAAGTGCGAGCACGCCGCCGGCGGCGAAGGTCAGTACGACGACGCCGAGCGTCTGCAGCGGGCCGAGAAAGGCGCCGACCATCATCATCAGCTTGACGTCGCCGGCTCCCATCGCGCGCAGGGCGTAGAGAGGAAACAGCGCCGCGAAGCCGACGGCGATACCGGCGAGGGCGGACGTGAGGCCGATGGCGCCCCCATCGGCCGCAAGAAAGCTGTCGCCCGGCTTGGCAAGGGCCTGAAAGGCCAGCGCTGAAATCAGCGTTGCGACAATCAGCTGATTTGGGATTTTGCGTGCACGTATATCAGTCAGAACTGACGCCGCAAGTGCAACGAACATGACGGCGAGTGCGAAATGCATTTTGTTCTACCTCTTGTGCACGCCAAATTGATCTAATGCCAATGGCAAAGAACGTTCGGACAATGATGGACATTGTCCGAACGTTCATTCAGTTTGCGATCAGGGAAGCGCGGCCGCGATCGTTCCGAATACGCCGTCCAACTTCGTGCCGACCAACCGCACGCTGACAATGATGACGACCGCAATTAGCGCCGCAATCAGACCATATTCGATTGCGGTGACGCCTTCTTCTTCACGCACGAATTGCTTGAGCATTCCCAACATGATCATCTCCTTCATCGAAAAAAACGCCGGACCTCCCGGCCTTCAACCGGAGCGGGAGGCCCGTTCCGGAATACCACTACGTTTAGCGCTCCACTGCTTGTCCGAGTGGAACTCAAGGGAACGCCGCTACTACGCTGTCGAACAGGCCCTTGACCGTCTGCCCCAGCAGGCTGACTGAGCCGACGATCGCAACTGCAATGAGGACTCCCAGCAGCGCATACTCGATCGAGGTAACGCCATCCTGCTCCGTCCAGAACGAGAGGAGCGATTGCTTGAGTCGACCTTCTTTCATCGCCTTGCTCCGTCCTGTGCGTGTTGAGTTCAGATTAGGCTTCCCCTCTTTCCCCGGCATCGGCGCTTGCGCCCAAATGCACTAGGCGGATGAGACGGGATGAACTCGTGACACTTGTCATGGGGAGGAAACCCACCGTGTCGATGGCAGAAACTGGCACAGCCGTCATGGCATCGCGGAACGATGGTCATGTGCGGCATGTTTCCGGTACTGGGCAGGAGAGGGGGAAGTCGCGCTGCCAGTCACCCGGCAGAGGCCCCGCATATCGCGGTGATCAGATCTTCACCGGGGCCGGCCTTCGAGATGACCGATGCGGCGCCCAGGCGGAGGGCACGGCGACGCGCGTCGGGGTTGTCACCACAAGTGAATATGACAATTCGGGCGCCGCAGCGGCTGCGTAGCTCCGGAATCAAAGTCAGTCCGTCCTCTCCGCCGAGATCGATGTCGAGAACGATGACGTCCGGTTGCGCATTCAATGCCAGATTGACCGCTTGCCGACCCGAAGTGGCATGACCGACGACCCGCATTGTCGGCGCCTCACTGTCGATCAATGCCGTCACGCCGGCGAGAATCGCGCGCTGATCATCAACGAGCAAGACTTCGATCGGAGGGGCGAGGGTGTCGCAGGGCACGATGTCGTGCTCCACTCGAGCGGCATGGGCCACGGTGATTTCACAATACTGGAAAGCGGGTAGTCGTGCCCATAGGAAGAACCGCGCGGTACTAACGTGACAAAGTGCCTGAATCGAGTTGGACCGCTTCAAGCGGGGCGTCGCGCGGAACTGCGGAACTGAATAGTTGGTTCGCTCAGGTCGCCCGGCAACACAAGGAAAAGGGCGTTTCTTCGACCTTTGTCGCCGTGGCTGACGAAGCCAGTTCGGAAGTGCTTGGCTTCTACGCCGTCAGCTTGGCTGAATTGGTGAATACGGAGTTGCCCGCGCAATATCGGAAGCGGGTGCCGACCAAAGTGCGTGTATTCCGTCTTGGCAGGTTGGCAACCGCGAAAGGGCACGGGGGCAAAGGCATCGGAGAGCACATGCTTCTCGATGCCATTGACCGCGTGACGCGCATTGCACACGAGGTGGGTGGCATTGGCCTCGTGGTAAATGCGAAGTCATCAGCCGTCGATTTTGAAAACGATACGGCTTTGAACAGATGGTAGATCATCCGCATAACCTGTTCGTGTCGTTGCAACGTCAGAAGACCGTCCGAGCACGTGACCATGCCCGCCTCGCACACCATGCGGGTGTGGAAGGCGCTGCCGGTCCTGTTGATGAGTCGGGATAGGCGCCGTCCTGCACCCCACCGCCTACGCGACGGTCGCCCCGATCCCGTGCTCCTTCGCGTAGACGTAGAGTTCCAGCCGTCCATGCACTTCGAGCTTGTGGTAGATCGCAGTCAAATGATTGCGCAACGTATGTTCGCTGATGCCCAAGTCATCGGCGACGACGAGGCTTTTGGCGCCCTTGTGTTGGACCACGGCGGCAATGACTTCGAGCTCCTTGGGCGTGAGGCTGGCGATGCGCGAATCCTCGGCGGCGGCGGCCTTCGGCTTGTTGCCGGTCAGCATGTCCATGATGTCGCCGATTAGCGCGCGATTGACCCACACGTCGCCTGCATGCACGCGCTCGATCGCGCGCAGCAGCACGTCGACGGGCTCTTCCTTACGCACCACGCCCCGTGCGCCGGCGAGCACCGCGCGCCGATGCGCGTCGAGGTCGCGGGCGCCGGTCAGGACCAGCACCTTGGCATCGCGCGAGTGCAGCAGTTCGGCAAAGGATTCCGTGGAATCGCATCCGCCGAGGTCGAGATCGACGACGATCACATCGGCCTCCCGGCTCGCCTGGGAGGAGAGGAGTTCGGTGACGCTGGTCGCGCTGCCGATGAGGTTCATCCGCTCCGTGGCGCCGATCAGGCGTTCCAGGCCCCACAGGGTGGAGCGATGGTCGTCGACGAGGAATACGCGGATCGGCCTTTCGGTGGTCTCTACCATGGTCGTTCGCCCCTCAGGACGTTTTCGGGATGGAGATGATTAGATCAGTGATGCCGGATGGCTGTACGTCGACTACTACACATCCACTTACAGTTTCGGCACGTTCCACGACCGAGCGTGGAATAAAGCACTGCGGCGGCGACAGCGGGTCGTGGGCGTTCGTGACGTGCAGGATGTAATCGTGCGCGTCTTCGCTTAGGACGATGTCGGCGCGCGTGGCCCGCGTGTGACGGCGGATGTTCGTCAGCGCCTCGCTGACCATCGGGAAGATCGCGGCGGCGAGTTTACGGCTGACGGCGGGTTCGCCTTCGTAGCGCACGCCGACCTCGATCCCGAAGAGCTCGGAGAAGCGTCGCGCCTGGCGGCGCAGTGCCGGGCCCAGCGCATCGTCCGCGCCCTTGGCGCCGGTGCGCATGCCGCTGACGAGTTCGCGCAGCTCATGCAATTCCGTGACAGTGACTTCCTGCAGCGCGCGGATGTCCTCACGCAGCGGATTGTTCGGACCGGCCTTGCGCACCAGCGCCTCGATGCCGTACTTGATCCCGAGATACGGCTGGATGGCTGTGTCGTGCAGGTCGCGCCCGATGCGTGCGCGCTCCGTCGCCATCGCTTCATCGGCGAGCCGCTCGAGCAGGCCGGCATTCTCGATGATCGGCCCGAGCTGCTCCATCACGCCCGACAGCAGTTCGGCGTCGCGCAGCCGGTAATGACGTTGCCCCGATTCGAGTACCAGCCGGCAGGGATGCGGCCCGCGCCGGCAGATGGGCGCCGCGATCATCGAACGCGCATCGAGCGATTCGGCCAGTGCCTGGACCGGGGAACGGGCCGCGCCGGAGGGCGTCTTGCCGACCAGGTGGAAGCCGCCGTGGTAGCGGATCGGGTAGCGGCCGAGGAAATGGGCCTGGTGATGCACGCTGGCGATGTCGGGCGGCAGGCGGATCAACAGTTCGAGGACGCTCGCGTGCAGTTCGCCCGACAGCTCGGCTGTTCTGCCGCTGCGGTCGAAGCGGAACACGCGCGGCTCGCCGCCGGGCAGCCAGATCAGCAGAAGTCCGAGGTCGGCCGAGAAGTGCCGGGCGAGCGAGGACAGCATCGTTTCGCCGACGCGCTTCACGCCGAGCCGCGGGTCGAGCTGGCCTTGCAGGCGGTCGGCGATTCGGACCTGTTCGTTCATCTGCACGCCGGCTTGAGCAAGTCCTGCGACCAGCGGCCCGAGAACGAGGATGGACAGCGGTTGCAGGAGGACCTCTGGCGCCGTGACGCCTGCTTGCTGGCCGTGAAGGATTTGCATCGCGGCCGCCCCGACCGTCGAGTACAGCGAAACCAGCAGTCCGGACACGAAGCCGAAGCTCAGCGACGCGAAGAGCACCGGAAAGAGCAACAGCAGCGTGAACAGGCTGCTTTGCGTACCGGCGATCCAACCGAAGAGCAGGATCCAGGTGGCGTCGATCCAGCACGTGAGGGACGAGCGAAACGCGTGGCGGCCATTCAGCTCGGCCCAGCACAGCCAGCCCGCCCAGCCGGCGTAGGCCAGCACGGCAAATATCATCGGCGAGCGCGTCTCGTTCGACAGCGAAAACGCTTCGGTCGCCGCGACGATCGCGACCAGCACGCGAATGTTCGCAAGGACGCGACGCAGCTCGGGGCTGTTGCTCGCATGGGCGAACATCTGGCCGGGAGCGGGCATCGACTCTGCGGTCGTGCTGACGCGATCCATTTTCGTTTTCTCTCCCTTCGGTCTTGACACATTTTGTGTCTACCGACGCCGGCCATCTTATCGGCATGTTTCAAATGCAACGAAGTGACAAAATCACGATTTGCCGCACGTGCGAAATGCGCGGAATCCCGGACGATCCGCCGCGTCAAACGCGATGTATCCGCAGACGACACGGGAGAAGGCGATGAGCGCGACGCGTACCGAAACCGATTCGATGGGGCCCGTGCAGGTCGCCGCGGACCGTTACTGGGGAGCGCAGACCGAGCGTTCCGTGGGCAATTTCCCGATCGGCACCGACCGCTTCCGCTGGGGGCGGCCGATGATCCGCGCGCTCGGTATCCTGAAGAAGGCCGCGGCACAGGCGAACGCGGAGCTCGGCGAATTGCCGGCCGAAATCGCCGATCTGATCGTACGCGCCGCGGACGAGGTCATCGACGGCACGCTCGACGATCACTTCCCGCTGGTCGTGTTCCAGACCGGCTCCGGCACGCAGTCCAACATGAACGCCAACGAGGTGATCGCCAACCGTGCGATCGAGCTCGCCGGCGGTGAGATCGGCTCGAAGCGGCCGGTGCATCCGAACGACCACGTCAACCGCGGCCAGTCGTCGAACGACACTTTCCCGACCGCGATGCACATCGCGATCGTCGGGGAGCTGACGAACCGCCTGCTGCCCGCGGTCACGCGGCTGCACGACACGCTCGCCGACAAGGCGAAGACCTACGAGGACATCGTCAAGACCGGCCGCACGCACCTGCAGGACGCGACGCCGATTACGCTCGGGCAGGAGATCGGGGCGTGGGTCGCGCAGATCGAGTTCGGGCTGAGCGGGGTGCGTGCGAGCCTGCCGGCGTTGTACGACCTCGCGGTCGGCGGCACCGCCGTCGGCACCGGCCTCAACGCCCATCCGCGTTTCGGCGATTGCGCCGCGGCTGCGATCGCGACGCTCACCGGACAGCCCTTCCGCAGTGCGCCGGACCGCTTTTTCGCGCTCGCCGCCCACGACGCGCTCGTCGCGACATCTGCGGCGTTACGCACTCTGAGCGGCGGGCTGATGAAGATGGCGAACGATGTGCGCTGGCTCGCGAGCGGGCCGCGTTGCGGTATCGGCGAGCTACTGATCCCCGAGAACGAACCCGGCTCGTCGATCATGCCCGGCAAGGTCAATCCGACGCAGTGCGAGGCGATGACGATGGTGTGCGTGCAGGTGTTCGGCAACGACGCCGCGGTCGCTTTCGCCGGTACGCAGGGTAATTTCCAGCTCAATGTCTACAAGCCCGTGATGGCGCACAACGTGCTGGAAAGCATCGCGCTGCTTGCCGACGCCTGCGATGCCTTCGACGCACACTGCGCACGCGGTCTGATGCCGAACCTGCCGCGAATCCGTGCGAATCTGGAGAAGAACCTGATGCTCGTGACGGCGCTCAACCGCCATATCGGCTACGACCGCGCGGCCGAGATCGCGAAGAAGGCGCACCGCGAAGGCCTGTCGCTGCGCGAAGCGGCGCTGGCGTCGGGTTACGTCGCGGCGGAGGAGTTCGACTTGTGGGTCGATCCGGAGGCGATGACGCGTCCGGGAGGGTGAGGTTCAGGCGACCTTATTCTTCGCCTTCGCGATGCGCACCAGCGCCGCGCGCCCGCTGAGGATGTGTTCGCGCATGCGCAATTCCGCGGTATCGGGCTCGCGCCCGGTCAGCGCGGCGAGGATGCCGCGGTGCTCTTCCAGCGACTGCTCCAGCCGACCTTCGCTGAAGAGCGAATGATGGCGCGACAGTCGGATCACCTTGCGCAGGTCTTCGATGCAGTGGAGCAGCCAGCGGTTGTCGGCGATCTCCTGCAGGGCCGTGTGGAAGGCCTGGTTCGCTTCGAAGAAGCCGTTGATGTCTTCCTTCTTAGCGGCCTCTTCGAGCTGGGCGTGGATCTGCCGGAGGCGGTCGAGGTCGGCGTCGGTCGCCTTCTTCGTGCTGATCTGGGCGCACTGGCCTTCGAGCAGCGACATCACGCTGAAGATTTCGTCGAGATCGCGTTCCGAGATTTCGGTGACGTAGCAGCCACGGCGCGGCTTCAGCGTGACAAGACCTTCGGAGGCGAGCACCTTCAGCGCTTCGCGCAGCGGCGTGCGCGAGATGCCGTAATCGTCGGCGAGCGCCTGTTCGTCGATCCAGGTGCCGGCCTGTAATTCATGCGAAAAGATGCGCTGGCGCAGCCTTTCGGCTACCTCTTGGTAGAGCGCGAGCGGGGCGATGCGGGATGCAGTCATTGGCGATCTGTTTCGCTGAATTTGAGCGACCGGGATTGTCGTTGAAAAACCGCCTTACAGGCAGTTGCATTCATAATTATGGATAAAGTATTATTCGCTCGCCAGTACAAGTCAACATCCCGGCACGGCGTAGGAATGGGAGAATCCGCCGGCGCTGCTTCGTCAGCGCGGGCGGATTGAGGGAGAGGGAGCTACGCCGCAAGCTGGGGCGTCGGCGACCGTCCGTGGGCGTGAGTCCCGCGGGCGGTCTCGTCGTCGCAGCCGACGAGTATCGGATAAGTCTGCGGGCACGGGACTGCGCCTACTGCGTCCCGACCGCACCGAGCCACGTGCCGCCCCCGCGGCCAACCGGATTCACAGAGAGGATTTGTCATGTCGAACGCCAAGATGCCGGCGTATCCGCAAACGGATATCGATACCTGGAACAAAGCTGCGGCGAAGCACGCACCAGGGGGTGACGTCCAGAATCTGAACTGGGTCACTCCGGAAGGCATTGCGGTCAAGCCGCTGTATACGAAGGCCGACACCGCCGACCTGCAGCATTCCGACACGCTGCCCGGCTTCGAGCCCTTCCTGCGCGGCCCGCAGCCGACGATGTACGCGGTCAAGCCGTGGACGATCCGCCAGTACGCCGGCTTCTCGACGGCGGAAGCTTCCAACGCCTTCTACCGCAAGGCGCTCGCCGCCGGCGGCCAGGGCGTGTCGGTCGCGTTCGACCTCGCGACCCACCGCGGCTACGACTCGGACCATCCGCGCGTGACCGGCGACGTGGGCAAGGCGGGCGTGGCGATCGACTCGGTCGAGGACATGAAGATCCTCTTCAACGAGATTCCGCTCGACAAGGTGTCGGTGTCGATGACGATGAACGGCGCCGTGCTGCCGATCCTCGCCGGCTACATCATCGCCGCCGAAGAGCAGGGCGTGTCTCAGGACAAGCTCTCCGGGACCATCCAGAACGACATCCTCAAGGAGTTCATGGTCCGCAACACCTATATCTACCCGCCGACGCCGTCGATGAAGATCATCGCCGACATCTTCGGGTACACCGCGCAGCACATGCCGAAGTTCAACTCGATCTCGATCTCCGGCTATCACATCCAGGAAGCGGGCGCGAACCAGGCGATCGAACTCGCGTTCACGCTCGCCGACGGCATGGAGTACGTGCGCACCGGCATCAACAGCGGCATGGACGTCGACACCTTCGCGGGCCGCCTGTCCTTCTTCTGGGCGGTCGGCATGAACTTCTACCTCGAGATCGCCAAGATGCGCGCGGCGCGTCTGCTGTGGTGGCGGATCATGAAGCAGTTCAACCCGAAGAGCCCGAAGTCGATGATGCTGCGCACGCACTCGCAGACCTCCGGCTGGTCGCTCACCGAGCAGGACCCGTACAACAACGTCGTGCGCACGACGATCGAGGCGATGGCCGCGGTCTTCGGCGGCACGCAGTCGCTGCATACCAACGCGTTGGATGAGGCGATCGCGCTGCCGACCGAGTTCTCGGCCCGTATCGCACGCAACACGCAGATCATCATCCAGGAAGAGACGCACATCTGTAACGTCGTCGATCCGTGGGCGGGCTCCTACATGATGGAGAAGCTCACGCAGGACATGGCCGACAAGGCCTGGAGCCTGATCGAGGAAATCGAGGCGATGGGCGGCATGACCAAGGCGGTCGAGTCCGGCTGGGCCAAGATGAAGGTCGAGGAGTGCGCCGCGGACAAGCAGGCGCGTATCGACTCGGGCAAGGACGTCATCGTCGGCGTCAATAAGTACAAGCTGGCGAAGGAAGACCCGATCGAGATCCTCGACATCGACAACCATGCGGTGCGCGAGTCGCAGGTCGCGCGTCTGAACAAGATCCGCACGACGCGTGATGCCGCCGCCGTGCAGGCTGCGCTCGACGCGCTGACGAAGTGTGCGGAGACCAATGAGGGCAACCTGCTCGACCTCGCCGTGAAGGCGGTGCGCCTGCGTGCGACCGTCGGCGAGATCTCGGACGCGCTCGAGAAGGTCTTCGGCCGCTACCGTGCCAACCCGCAAGCCGTGTCCGGCGTGTATGGAGCCGTCGTGGAAAACGATGCCGACTGGAAGGAACTGAAGGCCGACATCGAAGCCTTCGTCGCAGAAGAGGGCCGCCGCCCGCGCATCATGATCGCCAAGCTCGGCCAGGACGGCCACGACCGCGGCGCGAAGGTGGTTGCGTCGGCGTTCGCCGATCTGGGTTTCGACATCGACATCGGCCCGCTCTTCCAGACCCCGGAAGAAGCCGCGCGCCACGCGGTCGAGAACGACGTGCATGCGGTCGGCTGCTCCAGCCTCGCCGCGGGCCACAAGACGCTGGTGCCGCAGATCGTGAATGAGCTCAAGCGCCTGGGTGCGGACGACATCGTCGTTTTCGTCGGCGGCGTGATTCCGGCGCAGGACTACGATGCGTTGTATGCTGCCGGGGCAAAAGGCATCTTCGGGCCGGGCACGGCGATCCAGACGTCTGCCCGCGAAGTGCTCAAGCAGATCCGCGCGGCGCGCGCCAAGGGCTGAACGCTCGTGTAGGGCGGGACGGCACTGCGCCGCCCGCCGCGCGGCGGTTGAACCCGTGCCCGCCCCGAGATCGGCGGGACGCGCTTCGGCGTCTGCCCTACGTGAACTGTTGCCGTCCTGCGAAGTGATGTACGCGACGAATCGATGCCGATGAACAAACCCGAACACCTGCCCGAATCGATGGCCGACTTCGTGCCCGAGCTCGACGCCGCCGACCGCGCGCTGGTCGAGGGCGTGCTCGCGCGCCAGCTGCGCCCGCTCGCGAAGACGATCACGCTGATCGAGTCGCAGCGCGAGGATCACAAGGCGCGGGCGCGTCACGTGCTCGAAGCGCTGCTGCCGCAGACCGGCGGCGCGATGCGCGTGGGCATCTCGGGCGTGCCGGGCGTGGGCAAGTCGACCTTCATCGAGGGGCTGGGCCTCTACCTGATCGAACAAGGCCTGCGCGTCGCCGTGCTGGCGGTCGATCCCTCGTCGTCGCTCACGGGCGGCTCGATCCTCGGCGACAAGACGCGCATGGAGCTGTTGAGCCAGAACACCGCCGCGTTCATCCGCCCGAGCCCGTCTGCGGGCAGCCTCGGCGGCGTGGCCGAGAAGACGCGCGAGACGATGCTCGTCTGCGAGGCCGCTGGCTTCGACGTGATCATCATCGAGACCGTCGGGGTTGGACAGTCTGAAACCGCTGTCGCCGGCATGAGCGACATCTTCTGCCTGCTGCAGTTGCCCAACGCAGGCGACGACCTGCAGGCGATCAAGAAAGGCATCATGGAGATCGCTGATCTCATCGTCATCAACAAGGCCGACATCGACGCCGGCGCCGCAATGCGCGCGAAGTCGCAGATGAAGACCGCGTTGCACATGCTGCGTCCGGCGAGCCCGAACTGGACCGTGCCGGTGCTGACGCTCTCCGCACTACAGAAGCAGGGCATCGCCGATTTTTGGACGGCGGTGAGCGACTACCGCAAGGCGATGACGGCATCCGGCGAATTCGAAGCCAAGCGGCGCCACCAGGCGCTCGCGTGGATGTGGGACCTAATCGATGCCGGGCTGCGCAGCCGTTTCCGCAGCCATCCGCAAGTGAAGCATGAACTGCCGGGGCTCGCCCGCGCGGTGGAGGAGGGCGCGACCACGCCTTCGGCCGCGGCGCTGCGCCTGCTCGGCTATCTGAACTGAGTTGAAGCCCGGCCGCATGAAGCCGGGCGTAGCAAGCAGAACCGTTAAGGAGGTCATCAATGCACGAAATCATTCGCCAGCTCGACGAGAAGCGCGCCAAGGCGCGCCTCGGCGGCGGTCAGAAGCGCATCGACGCCCAGCATGCGAAGGGCAAGCTCACTGCGCGCGAGCGCATCGAACTGTTCCTCGACGAAGGCAGCTTCGAAGAGTGGGACATGTTCAAGGAGCACCGCTGCACCGAGTTCGGCATGGAAGGCGACCACACCCCGGGCGATGGCGTGGTGACCGGCTACGGCACGGTCAACGGCCGCCTCGTGTTCGTGTTCTCGCAGGACTTCACGGTGTTCGGCGGCTCGCTGTCCGAGACCCACGCCGAGAAGATCTGCAAGGTCATGGACCACGCGATGAAGGTCGGTGCGCCGGTGATCGGCCTGAACGACTCGGGGGGCGCACGGATCCAGGAAGGCGTCGATTCGCTCGGCGGCTATGCTGACGTGTTCCAGCGCAACGTGATGGCCTCCGGCGTCGTGCCGCAGATCTCGCTGATCATGGGCCCCTGCGCCGGCGGCGCGGTGTATAGCCCCGCGATGACCGACTTCATCTTCATGGTGAAGGATTCGTCCTACATGTTCGTGACCGGTCCGGAAGTCGTGAAGACCGTGACCCACGAGGAAGTGACCGCCGAGGAACTGGGCGGCGCGATCACCCACAACACCAAGTCGGGTGTCGCCGACCTCGCGTTCGAGAACGACGTCGAGGCGCTGATGATGACGCGCCGCCTCGTCGGCTTCCTGCCGTCGAGCAACCGCGAGAAGGCCCCGACGGTGCCGGCGGTCGATCCGGCCGAGCGCCTCGACATGTCGCTCGACACGCTGGTGCCGAGCAACCCGAACCAGCCGTATGACATGAAGGAAGTCATCGTCAAGATGGTCGACGACGGCGACTTCTTCGAACTGCAGCCCGACTACGCCAAGAACATCATCATCGGCTTCGCGCGCATGGAAGGTTCGCCGGTCGGCATCGTCGCGAACCAGCCGCTGGTGCTCGCGGGCTGCCTCGACATCAAGAGCTCGATCAAGGCCGCACGCTTCGTGCGCTTCTGCGACGCGTTCAATATCCCCGTCGTGACGCTCGTCGACGTCCCGGGCTTCATGCCGGGTACGACGCAGGAATACGGCGGCATCATCAAGCACGGCGCGAAGCTGCTCTACGCCTACGCCGAATGCACGGTGCCGAAGGTCACGATCATCACCCGCAAGGCCTACGGCGGCGCCTACGATGTTATGTCGTCCAAGCACCTGCGCGGCGACGTGAACTTCGCCTGGCCGTCGGCCGAAATCGCGGTGATGGGCCCGAAGGGCGCGGTGGAGATCATCTTCCGCAGCGAGAAGGACGACCCGGCGAAGCTCTCCCAGCGTGAGGCCGAGTACAAGGCCCGCTTCGCGAATCCGTTCGTCGCGGGCGCGCGTGGCTTCATCGACGACGTGATCATGCCGCACGAGACGCGCAAGCGCGTGTGCCGCTCGCTGTCGATGCTGAAGAACAAGGAACTCGAAAACCCGTGGCGCAAGCACGGCAACATCCCGCTCTGATCGCCCAGGGAGACTGAGGAATATGTTTAAGAAGATTCTCATTGCTAACCGCGGCGAAATCGCTTGCCGCGTGATCAAGACCGCCCGCAAGATGGGCATCGCCACCGTCGCCGTGCACTCCGAGGCGGACAAGGACGCGCTCTTCGTCGAGCTCGCCGATGAAGCCGTATGCATCGGCCCGGCGCCGTCGAAAGAGTCCTACCTCGTGATGGACAAGATCATCGCCGCCTGCAAGCAGACCGGCGCCGAGGCGGTCCATCCCGGTTACGGCTTCCTGTCGGAAAACGCGGAGTTTTCGCGCCGGCTGGAAGAGGAAGGCATCAAGTTCATCGGGCCGAAGCACTACTCGGTCGCCAAGATGGGCGACAAGATCGAGTCGAAGAAGCTCGCGATCGAAGCCGGCGTGAACACCATCCCCGGCTACAACGACGCGATCGCCGGTCCGGCTGAAGCGGTCGAGATCGCGAAGAAGATCGGCTATCCGGTGATGATCAAGGCTTCCGCCGGCGGCGGCGGCAAGGGTCTGCGCGTTGCGTACAACGACCAGGAGGCTTTCGAAGGCTTCTCGTCCTGCGTCAATGAAGCGAAGAACTCCTTCGGCGACGACCGCGTCTTCATCGAGAAGTACGTGCTCGAGCCGCGTCACATCGAGATCCAGGTGCTGGGCGATTCGCACGGCAACTATGTGTACCTGAACGAGCGTGACTGCTCGATCCAGCGCCGCCACCAGAAGGTCATCGAAGAGGCGCCGAGCCCCTTCGTCGATCCCGAGATGCGCAAGGCGATGGGCGAGCAGGCGGTGGCGCTGGCGCGCGCGGTGAACTACGAATCGGCCGGTACGGTCGAGTTCGTCGTCAGCGGCGCGACCAAGGAGTTCTACTTCCTCGAGATGAACACGCGCCTGCAGGTGGAACATCCGGTCACCGAACTCATCACCGGCCTCGATCTCGTCGAGCAGATGATCCGCGTCGCCAACGGCGAGAAGCTGCCGCTTGCCCAGAAGGATGTCGGCATCAACGGCTGGTCGATGGAGTGCCGCATCAACGCCGAAGACCCGTTCCGTGGCTTCCTGCCCTCCACCGGTCGCCTCGTGAAGTTCCAGGCGCCGAAGGAGATCCCGGGCCAGGTGCGCGTCGATACCGGCGTGTATGAAGGCGGCGAGATCTCGATGTACTACGACTCGATGATCGCGAAGCTGATCGTGCACGGCGCGAACCGCGAACAGGCGATCGAGCGCATGCGTGATGCGCTCAACGCCTTCGTGATCCGCGGCATCAGCTCGAACATCCCCTTCCAGGCGGCGCTGCTGCAGCATCCGCGCTTCTGCTCGGGCAACTTCAACACCGGCTTCATCGCCGAGGAGTACCCGCAGGGCTTCGACGCGTCGATGGTGCCGCACGACGATCCGGCGCTGCTCGCCGCGGTCGCGACCTTCACGCGCCTGCGCTACATCGACCGCGCCGTGCAGATCGACGGCCAACTCGCCGGTCACGGCCGCAAGGTGGGCAGCGAGTGGGTGGTCGTGATGGGTGACAAGCAATACCCGGTCACGGCGCATCGCATCGATAGCGGCATGGAAATCACCTATGGCGATAAGACCTACCGTATCGTCTCCGACTGGACCTTCGGCGACCTGCTGTTCCAGGGCACCGTCAATGGCGTGCCGGTCTGCCTGCAGATCGAGCGTCGCGGCCTGCGCTATCGCATCTCGCACTTCGGCCTGCACGTCGAGCCGATCGTGATGACGGTGCGCGCGGCGGAACTGCTGGCGCTGATGCCCGAGAAGCTGCCGCCGGACATGTCGAAGTTCCTGCTGTCGCCGATGCCGGGCCTGCTGCGCGAGATCTGCGTCGCCGAAGGCCAGGAAGTGAAGGCGGGCGAGAAGCTCGCAATCATCGAGGCGATGAAGATGGAAAACGTGCTGAAGGCCGAGCAGGACGGCACGGTCAAGAAGCTCGTCGCGAGCCCGGGTGCGAGCCTGTCGGTCGACGAGGTGATCATCGAGTTCGAATGATCGCGCTGCGTGCCGCTGCTTAAGCGGCGCCGGACGTCTTTCCCTGAAGCCCGCGCAAGCGGGCTTTTTTGCTTTGCGCGTCGAATAAGGTCGGGTGGCCCAGCGGGGAGATTATCCGGAAGCCCCATGGCCGTGCTTCCGGTGCGGCTTGGCTGCGGGCTTTTCCGGCGCCTCCGGGGGGTAACGAATGATGGTGACGGTTTCGTCGGGCTCGAACCAGAACTCGCCTTGCCCGGCATCGAGGCGGCCCACGATCAGCACGATCAACCCGTCCACCAGATTGACGCCGGTGATGGTTTCCCATGCGAACGTCGGGTGGGGGTTCGCGCCGGGACCGTCATAGATATGGTCGCCGACCTGCACATCGGCTGCGCGTATGGTGATCCTGTTCGTCATGCCTGCCTCCTTCCGGAAAGCCCTCAGACCGGTTCCTGACTTCACGGGTCATGATGCGCCGTCCCGGCGATGATCGCCAAGGAATCGTCAGTCCACCCGGTATGCGATCCGGACCGTCGGCTACACTGGTCGGCATGCGGGGACGTCTTGGGACAACCCGAGTGTCGCGCCGCATTCAAGCGTATCAACGGTCGTTGCCCATTGCAGCGATGCTGTTCAACAGATTGGATCGATCATGAACAACGAGAAAATCAAGGTACGCGTCGCCAGCAGTGGCCAGGAACTCCAGGTGGTCGTTTTGAACAAGAGCGTGGAGAGGATCGAAGTCGTGCTGGGCGAGGGCGTCCACAGCGTGCGCTGCACCTTGACTCCGACGCGCAACGGCGCAGCATATGTCGGCAGCGCCATGGGCCGCGAGATCACCTACGAGCGCAACCGCGACCAAGTGAAGGCCGACCTTGCGCGTGTCGCCGGCTACCGCGAATTCAGGCGGTGAAGTGCGCCCGGGGCCTGTCGCAAGGACAGGTCGCTACTTGACGACGGTTCGGCTTCCGAGCACCACGATCAGCGCGATGGTCAGCACGAAGCACAGCGCCTGCCAGAAAATCAACGGGTTGCGCTCGATCAGCGGCGGCGGGCCTTTGCCGAGCAAGGCGTTGTTCGGGTGGCGGAGGTCGTGGATGAACTCCGAGGACTCTTCATAGCGTTTATACGGCTCCGGATGCACCGCCTTGGCCAAGGCAGCGTCGATCCATGCGGGAATCTCGCGATGATCGTCGAGCACCGAGGCGTATTTCAGCTTCCGTTGCGCCGCCTTCGTCCGTGACTTCGCGACCTCGGCGCCATAGGGCAGGCGCCCGGACAGCATCTGGTAGGTGATCACGCCGAGCGAAAACAGATCCGAGCGCGGCGTCCCCGCTTCGCCGAGGAAATATTCGGGCGCGGTGTATTGCGCTGTTCCCAGGATCTCGGGCTGCAGGTTCGCCGACTCCGCCTCCGCCAGCCCGGACACGCGCGTCGAACCGAAATCGATGATCTTCACCGTGCCGGTGCCGTCGATCATGATGTTGTTCGGCCGCAGGTCCTGATGAAGCATTTCCATCCGGTGGAAAGCGCGCAGCCCCTTCGCGATCTGCTCGACGATGCCGCGCACCGTTTCCAGCTCCGGCGTCGGGTGGTCCGTCATCCATTGCGCGAGCGTCTGGCCCTCGATGTATTCCGTCACGACGTAGAGGTAGTTGCGCTTGCGCGTCGGGGGGCAGGGCTTCAGCACGTGCGCGCTGTTGATGCGCCGCGCGATCCACTCCTCCAGCATGAAACGTTCGAGATAGGCCGGATCGCCGCGTAGATCCATCGACGGGATCTTCAGGCTGACCAGCTTGCCGTTATCCTGGTCTTCGGCGAGGTAGATGTGACTGCGGCTGCTGGCGTGGATCTCGCGCACGACCCGGTAGCCGTCGAAGATCATCCGAGGCTGCAGGATCGGGGGCGGCGGCAGGTCCGCGAGCTGGCGGTAGCGCTCGTCCGCTGCCTGGCCGGGCAGGTTGTCGATGCGCACGATCTGGACGGTCAGGTTGTCCGAGCTGCCCTGCGCGTAGGCCTGTTGTGCGATGCGTCGGGCGGCCTCGTCGAGGTCGTCCGCGAGGTTTCGGATACTGTCGACGATGAAGGAGGGGGCGACGTGCTCGTACACGCCGTCGGTGGCGAGCACAAAGATGTCGCCGCGCTCGACTTCCAGCGTTCGATAGTCGATCTCCACCTGCGCGCCGATGCCGAGCGCGCGACTGAGGTAACTCTGGTCCTCGGCGACGAGCAGCCGATGATCGTCGGTCAGCGGTTCGAGCTTGCCGTCGCGCAGTCGATAAATGCGACTGTCGCCGACGTGGAAGACGTGGGCCGTGGCGGACTTGATGACCAGCGCGCTCAACGTGCAGACGTAGCCGCGGTCCTGGTCGTAGCGGTACTGGCTGTTGCGCGTCTGCGAGTACAGCCACGAGTTCGTCGCGGACAACACGCGCTGCGCCGAGGTCTTTACCGACCAGGCTTCGGAGGTGCAGTAGTAATCCTCGAGAAAGCTCTTGATCGCCGATTCGCTGGCGACGTGGCCGACCGCGCTGCTGCTGATGCCGTCGGCGAGCGCGATGGCGATCCCCTTCGAACTCAGCTGCGGTTCGTCGGGGATGCACAGGCCGTGGAAATCCTGGTTGATCTCCTTACGGCCCCTGTCGGAGAACTGGCCGGCAGTGACCGCGAGTTTTCTCGACATCGGCGGGGAAGGGAGCCTGGGGAAGAGGCCCGCGCCGCGCGGCAGCGGGCCTGCGGCGTCAATCAGCGGGCGACGCGTTTCGGTGCAGTGCGCACGTGGGTCGAATACAACGTCAGGCCGACGAAGGTGATGCCGCCGAGCAGGTTGCCCAGCACCGTCGGGATCTCGTTCCAGATCATGTAGTCGTAGATCGAGAAATTGCCGCCGAGCATCAGGCCCGAGGGGAACAGGAACATGTTCACGATCGAGTGCTCGAAGCCCATGTAGAAGAAGAGCATGATCGGCATCCACATCGCGATCACCTTGCCCGACACGTTCGTCGACATCATCGCGCCGACCACACCGGTCGACACCATCCAGTTGCACAGCACGCCGCGGATGAAGAGTGTGAGCATGCCGGCCGCGCCATGCGCCGCATAGCCGACGGTCCGGCCTTCACCGATGGTGCCGATCTTCTGCCCGACGATATTGGGCGCCTCGGTGAAGCCGAAGGTGAAGATCACCGCCATCATGATCGCAACCGTCATCGCGCCGGCGAAGTTGCCGATGAACACCAGCCCCCAGTTGCGCAGCACGCCGTTCCAGGTGACGCCTGAACGCCGGTCGATCAGTGCCAGCGGGCTCAGCGTGAAGACGCCGGTCAGCAGGTCGAAACCCAGCAGATAGAGGATGCAGAAGCCGACCGGGAAGAGCAGGGCACCGAGCAGCGGCTGGACGGTCTGGACGTTGATCGTGATCGCGAACGCGGCTGAAATCGCCAGGATCGCACCGGCCATATAGGCGCGGACGAGCGTGTCGCGCGTGGACATGAAGATCTTGGATTCCCCGGCATCCACCATCTTGGTGACGAACTCGGCTGGCGCGATGTATGACATGACGTTTCCCTTGGGTCTTGAGTGAATCGTACGGACGAAAAAAATGCGTCCACTTCTTTCTCTCGTCGTGAGAGACAGAAATGGACGCCGTTGTCCTTTGTCGGGCCGCCGTTGGCCCGACCTGACCCAACTACAGCACGGGGCGTGCCAACCGCCTGAAGTCCAGGAACCGTGCGGTTTGCGCACGCTTTCCTCCGGCGGCCGTGCCTGGGCTGCCCCTGCGTGGGGCGCGGTTTCGGGCTTGCGCCTAGTTTTGGTGCGCCCCGCTTAGTGAGCGGGATACTTGTCCGGATCGGCCAGCGTCTCGACGAGCTTGTTGAGCGCCACCGGCGTCAGCTTCTCGTCATAGATGCCGGCGCCGACCTGGATGCCCGCAGAAAACGCCATGTCGGCGGTCACCGCATAGCTCACCTTGCGCGAGGCACCGCCTGCGCCCGGTTTGGGCCACGCGTACTCCACCCAGCCGCCGCGCGGCTGCGTCGCGGCCTTGCACAGTTCGGCGAAGATGTAGCGGCCGTTGTTGTCGGTGACCTGCATGATCGGCCGGCCGACGAGGTCCGGGCGCAGCGGATGGGCGACCATGCGGTCGAGCCGGCAATCGAACACGAAGACGTAGCTGTCCTTCCAGACCCAGGGCCCGTCCTTGCTGTTGAAGGCGGAGATGCCGGACACGCCCTTGGTCTGGAGGAATTTCGCTGCCGCCCAGACCTTCGTCACCGCGTCCTCCGGCGTCGCCGAGTCTTCGGCGGCCGGCGCGGCAAGGGCTGCCCCCGCAAGCATGGAAAGCGAGCACAGGAGCGCTTGAATTCGGACCCTGGTCATATGCATTACCTCAGGCCGTGCGTTCGCCGATCTTCGGCAGCACCGAGACGACGCCTCGCTCCGATGCCTGGCGCGGTCCCTTGATCCAGGGCTGGCCGACCGGCAGCACGTCGCGCCCGAAGAGGTCGAGGAAGATCAGGTGGGCCATGATGTACCAGGCCATCGCCGCGGTCGCCATCAGCTCGTAGCCCGCCACGACCGTCAGCTCCGGATAGCCGAAATGGGCCAGGTCGAGCATGACGAAGCCGCCCAGCAGCATCGTGAAGGTAATCGCCAGCGCGCTATGGACGCGCATCGACCCGACCCACAGGATCGTCGTGAAGGCGGTCCAGGCGACGAGGAACCAGCCGATGTCGGTCTTGCTCGAGACGTAGATGTTGAACTGGTTGCCGATCAGCATCAGCGCCAGCGCGATCCAGAAGCAACCGTAGGACGTGAAGGCGCAGTAGCCGAAGTTGTTGCCCGTTTTCATCTCCTGCAGGCCGGCGATCATCTGCGCCAGACCGCCGAAGATCAGCCCGACCCAGATCACCGGTCCGATCCCCATCCAGCCGACGTTATGAAACTGCAGGATCATCGTCGTCAGCCCGAAGCCCGCGAGCCCCACGACCGCCGGATTGCCTAGTTTCTGTTCAGCCATGCTCTTACTCCCTCTCCCGTTAAAAATCCTTGGCCGCCGCCCTCTAGTGCGCTTCCGGTTCCGCTTCATTGGCGAGCGGGACAAGGGAAGCATGGTGCGGTCGATTGGCCGGCCCTGCATGATATGCAAAACGCAATGCACTGATGATAATGGAATTGTCATCAAGTGAAAGTGGATATTTCGTCGAAGGCGGCGGTTCGCTTGGGCGCAGTCCTCGTGAGCGCTGCATGTATTGTCGTGGCGAGGCACGCTTGGTTGACTGTGTGTATGCTAGGAGGATGATCAAGGCGGACGACCGGTTCCGAAGAGGTGCACTCGCCGTGCTGTTGGCGCTGGCGGCCGGCTGTGCCACGCAACCACCGGTGCCGCCCGGACATCCGCCGGTGGGCAAGGTGCCGCGCGGGGCGTCAGGGCATGAGGGCGCTGCGACCGCGTGGCCGCTGGCCGTGCTCGGAGCCGTCGAGGGCGCGCGGGTCGGCCTGCCGGTAGGCAGCGGAGTGCGCTGGTTCGATGCGGCAGCGCTGCGGGCGGCGTGGCAGGCCGCGCAACGCGTCGAGGCGGTGACGCCGGGCGCCCGCCCGCAGTACCTGCTGGTGGAGGACGCGACAGCGAACGCCTTTGCGCTGCGGGGTGCGCAGGGCGAGACCATCGGCATCAACACGGGGATGGTCGAGCTCCTCGGTGCGGACGAGCCAGCCTGGGCGGCACTGATCGGTCATGAGCTCGCGCACCTGAATCTGCGGCATTCCGAACAGCGCCGCTCGCGCCAGAACGAAACCGGCGGCATGGTGGCGCTGGCGAGTATCGTGCTGACCGCAGTGGCCTTTCCGCTGACGCCCTTGTTTGCCGAATTTGCGACCAGTTTCACCGAGAAGGGCTACAGCCGGGATGACGAACGTGCCGCCGACGAGGCCGGCATCGCGTCGATGCGCCGCGCGGGCTACGACCCGGAGGGCGCGGTGCGGTTTTTCGAGAAGCTCGGCGGACGCGCGCAGTCGCCGCGCTTCGCCTTCCTCAGTACGCACCCGGATAGCGCCGAGCGCGTCGCCGCCGCGCGCGCGCTCGCGGATCGGTGAGGACCCTGCTGGGCGCCCAGTTGTTCGTCATCGGCGGATTCCCATATTTTTTGCCGCCTTTGCGCCCCGGCTGCGTCCCGGGCTCGCGTTCGATATCGACTTCGGTGCAGCGCACGGTGTCTTGTACCGCAGGCGTCGCGCTTCGGTGAGGGGGCCAGCGACGGGCCGCGCGAAATTGCGGCGGGAATTTTGGCAAAGGCATGTAAGGCCTTACCCGCTGCCTCGACCGCCACGGCGCTGTTGGCCGCACTTACAAAATCGAACAGAGCGCCGTGTGCCGGATTTCCCGCACGGACGTTATTGGCTCATGGGGCAGACCGCTCCATGAGTCTTCCGTCAGGAGCGAAAAATGAACAGGTTCTGGGTTCCGGCGCTGGTCGTTTCGGCAGTGTTCAGTGCGAATGCGTTCGCGTACCGCGATTGCGATGATGACGTCCGCTATGAGCGCCATTACCGCCAGTCCGACCGGCCGGCGGTCGTGTACGGGGAGCCGGCAGTGATCTACCGCGAAACGCCTCGCATCGTGTATCGCGAGCGCATCGAGTACCGCGACCGCCCTGTGTACTACGAGCAGGCGCCGGTGCGTTACTACGAGCAGCGCCCGGTGCGCTACTACGAGGCGCGTCCTTATTCCGGCTATGACGAGCGCCCGGCCTCCTACCAGCGCTATGACGGAAACCGCGCTGTCGGGCAGGCGGTCGGCGCCATTGCGGGCGGGGTGATCGGGAATCAGTTCGGTCGGGGCGGAGGGCGGGTGGCGGCGACAGCCGTGGGCGCCGTGGTCGGGAGCATCGTCGGCGGACGCATCGCGGACTCCTACGAACCGTAAGTTGTCAGGCGGGGGCAAGGGGCGCCTGCGGCCTGTCGGCGGAAGGCGCGATGCTTTTCGCCGGCAGCCCGCGGGCGATCTGGCGAACGTCCGCCAATCGGACTCCGTGGCGATGGAATGCTGACGGCAGAAACAATGAATGGCAAAAGATACGAGCAGGAATCGTAGGCTTTGCTTTCTTTCCCCGCTTTCGGTAATGCGTCTATAAAGAAGGCAGTGGACCGGTTTTCAGTGGTGGCGGGCGTGACGAAGGAAGAGAACCCGTCCGCGCACTGTTCATTTCCGAACGAGGATCATCCTCGAAAGGAGCCGGGCCATGTATTACCAGAGCTACGATCCGCTGGGAAACGCCTTCCTGTCGACGCTCGCCGCGGCGGTTCCGATCGGCGTCCTGCTGTACTTCATTGCCCTGCATCCGCACCGCGACGCCCAGGGCGTCCGGCATCTCGGTGTCAGCGCGCCTTACGCGGCGATGTTCGGCGTCGTCGCAGCCTTCCTCGTGTCCTGCCTCGTGTTCCGCATGCCGGTCCCGGCGGCAGTTTCGGCCTTTGCGCTGGGTTCGCTGTCCGGCTTCCTCGGCATCATCTGGATCGTGCTGGGCGCGATGTTTCTTTACACGATGACGGTGGTCACCGGCAAGTTCGAGGTCGTCAAGGAGTCGATCATCCACATCTCCTTCGACCGGCGGCTGCAGTGCGTGCTGATCGCCTTTTCCTTCGGCGCGATCATCGAGGGAACGTCCGGTTTCGGCACGCCGGTGGCGATCGCGGGCGCCGTGATGGTGGGGCTCGGATTCAAGCCCTTCCAGTCGGCGGTGCTCAACCTGCTGGCGAACACCGCACCGGTTGCCTGGGGGGCGATCGGTACGCCGATCGTGACGCTCGCGGCAGTGAGCGGCCTCGATCAGCTGACGCTGTCGACGATGGCCGGGCGTCAGCTGCCCTGGGTGTCCGTGCTCGTGCCCTTCTGGCTGGTCGCGGTGTTCGTGAAGATGGAGGGCGGCAGCTGGAAGGAAGTCTTCGAGGTGTGGCCGGCGACGCTGTGCGCCGGTGTGTCATTCGCCGTGATGCAGTACTTCGCGTCGAGCACGAACGAATTTCATTTGATGACCGACGTCGTGTCCGGGGTCTTCTCGGTCATCGTCACCGCGCTTTTCCTGCGCTTTGTCTGGCATCCCAAGACGCGCTTCCTGTTGCGCTCGGAGCGTGAGGCGCTGGCGCGCGAGGGCAAGTCGGCGGCGACGACGGGCAGCAACTGGAAGTATCCGTACTCGGTCGGGGAAACGGTCTACGCATGGCTGCCGTGGACGATCCTCATTCTGTGCTGTGCCATCTGGGGCATGCCGGAATGGAAAAAATACCTGAACGCGCTGTTTGCCGGCGTCGCGTTCAAGACGACGCTGCTCGGCTCGCCCTTCGGCGGCACGCTGTCGCTGCCGGTGTGGGACATGCCGGCGCTGCATAACCTCGTGCAGCGCATGCCGCCGGTGGTGCTGGAAGGGGCGAAGCCCGAGGCGGCGCGCTTCACGATCAACTGGCTGTCGGCCGCGGGCACCGGAGTGTTCGCCGCTGCGCTGCTGTCCGGCCTCGTGCTGCGGCTGAGCGCGGCGCAGTGGGGAGAAGCCGTCGTGCTGACCGCCCGTCGCATGAAGACGCCGGTGGTCGTCATCGCCCTGGTGCTCGGCCTCGGTTTTCTGACGCGCTATTCCGGCACCGACGCGGTCCTCGGGCTCGCCTTCACCGGTGCCGGGCCGCTGTATCCCTTCTTTGCGGCCTACCTCGGTTGGCTCGGCGTCTTCCTCACCGGCTCGGATACCGCCTCGAACGCGCTGTTCGGCAGCCTGCAACGGATCACGGCGCAGCAGCTCGGTCTGAACGAGGTCTTGATCGTCGCCAGCAATTCGACTGGCGGCGTGATGGGCAAGATGATCGACGCGCAATCGATCATGGTCGCGTGCGCTGCCTGCTACGAGGACCCGAAGGAGCGCACGCACGCTCTCGGCCCGATCTTCCGCACGGTCTTCTGGCACTCGCTCGCGGGCGCTGCGGTGATCGGCGTGATCGTGATGTTGCAGGCGTATGTATTCCCGGGGGTGATCCCGGTGTTGCCGCCGAAATAGTGTCCATCCCCGGCCCGGGAACGTCGTTTGCTGGAGCCTTGTTCCAGCATTGGCCCGCGGGCCGGGAGACAAGGCATGGACGATTACGTACATCACGTTTCAGGCTTCTTCGTGCATCGCAATGAGGCTGATGAGGCATACCGGGAACTCGTCGCGCGCGGTCTGCCGCGGGAACGCCTGCAGCTGCTCGCCGCCGAGTCGCTGGAAGCGACAAAACCGGAGGAGGCAGAAAGCCGCAGCGTGCTGAAGGATATGCTGGTCGACGGCGCGATCGGCACGGTGGTCGGCACCGGCCTCGGTGCCGTGGGCCAAGTCGCGCTCGTCGCGGCGAACGTGAGCCTCTTCGTGGCGAGTCCGCTGCTCGCCCCGCTGGCGATGCTCGGATGGGGCGCGGCGCTGGGCGGCATCGTCGGCGCGGCGGCGGGGGCGGAGAAGGTCGACGGCAAGCTCTCCGACCTCGTCCGCGACGCGGTCGCGAGCGGCCAGTCGGTACTCGTCGCGGAGACGCGCAGCGAGCAGGAGACCAACATCGCCCGCGAAGTGATCCAGGCGGCCGTGGGCGAATACAAGGACAGCGCCGCGAGCTGAGCGCGCAATGCCCCGCGCACGGCAGGACTTTTCATTGTCCTATGCGATTCGGCTGAAAATCCCGGACTTCGGGTATTGCGCGAGGCCGGGGATGACGGCATCCTGACGGGGCCGCTCGACCCGGCCCCCGTCCGCAAGGTGGACCGCCGGCCGGGCGAAGCGCCTCCTTTTCAATCCCCTGCTCGTCCTCTGAGGAAGAAGTCCTGATGTACGCCGTCACGCCGAAAATCGTCGTCAACGCCAACCCGCATTACAAGAAGCTGGGTGGGGAAGCCGCAGTCCGCAGTCTCGTCGATCGTTTCTATGCGCTGATGTGCGAACTGCCGGAGGCGGCCGAGATCCGTGCGATGCATCCCGAGGATCTGACGCAGGCGAAGGAGCATCTCTTCATGTTCCTGTGCGGATGGCTGGGCGGCCCGCCGCTCTACGCCCGGCATCGCGGGCCCCCGCGCCTCGGCCGCGCGCATGCGAGTTTCGGCGTCGATGCGGCGGACCGGGACGCGTGGATGTTGTGCATGACGCGGGCGCTCGAAGAGCAGGTGGCGGATGCGGAATTGCGCAGCCAGCTTGTTGCCGCGTTCGAGAAGGTCGCCGACGCGATCGCGCGCCACTGAGACGCGGCGGGCGGGACTTCATCCCGCCCGTGGGATTGCAGCCGATAGTCCGCGTCAGGCGGCGGCCATCCGCCCTTGTTCCTGGCGTCGCGCCTGTTCCGCCTCGAAGGCGCGGATCTCGATGAGGGCCTGGTCGAGGGCCATTTCGCTCGTCTCCAGCAGCTTGCCGACGAGGTGCTCGGTGAGCGGCATCAGGTCGGTGAGCAAGGCCTTCGTCTCGGCGTAGAGGCGTTCGCTCTGCGCCTCCATGAGGCCGCGCGTCTCTTCGTCGAGGGTGCGGCTGGTCGCCTGGTTGTCGTTCGCGAGCGCGCCGAAGTTGAGCCGCGTCTTGCGGTACATGCCCATCTCGGCGACGGCGTGGTGCAGCAGCTGGGTGACGCGCGTGATGTCGTTGTGCGCGCCGTTCGTGGTGCCGTCCTCGCCGAAGAAGAGCTCCTCGTTCGCCATGCCGCCGAGCAGCACGCGCACGTCGTGTTCGATGTCGCCCTTGGTCTTCAGAAGATCCGTGCCCTGCTTGTGGAAGACGAAGCCGAGCGCGTTGTTGCGCGGGATCGCCTTGAGCGAGATCTTGATCGTCTTCATGTCCGCGAGGATGCGGTCCCAGTCGTCGTTCGTGATCTGGCGTTCGCGTTCGAGGTCGACGAGGAAGTGCCCCCATTCATGCGTGGCGATGATGCGGCGGTCACGTTCGCGCTCGTCCGTGGTGCTGGAATTGACGTTGCCGACGAGCACGCGTTCGGCGGCCTGCATCAGGGTGTTGGCGCCGATCATCTCGCCGGCCTGCACGGCGGTGATGCCGGCCTGATTGACGATGGTCTCGAGGTCGGCCGGACTGCGCCCCTCGGTGACCCCGACGATGTGGCCGAGGTCGAGGTCCGGCAGCACCTTGTCGGCGCGCTGCGAGAGGTAATGGCGAATGATCGCCAGCCGCTCTTCGCGGTTCGGCAGGCGGAAATCGACCTTCATCTGGAAGCGGCGCAGCATCGCCTCGTCCATCTGCATCGTTTCGCTGTTGAAGTTGCTCGCGACGATCCAGATGATCTCGGCGTCGCTCTTCGTGCGTACGCCGTCGAGCACGGACAGCAGCGTGTTCGCGGTGTCGTCGTCGAACTTGCGCCGGCCGCCGCGCTTCATGAAGAGATCCTGCGCCTCGTCGAGGAAGACGATGCAGCGCTTGCGGCGCTTGGCCATCGCGAGGATGCGGTTGAGCGTGTTGGAGCCACCCGCGACGTAGCCGGTCTCGAGGTTGGCCGCGGAGTGGAAGAGGATCGGCAGGTGCAGTTCCTTCGCGAGGTAGCTCGCGAGCTTGGTTTTGCCGGTGCCCGCGGGGCCGCTGAACATCACGTTGAAGGGCTTGCAGATGCCGTACTCGGCGTAGAGCGCGCGGCGCTCGTACTGGTCCTTGATCTGCGCGACTTCGGCCTTGATGTCGTCCATGCCGACGAGCTCGTCGATCGAGCCGCGGACCTGGCCCGGCTCGACGAACTTCAGCGACTTGAACTGGCCCTTCAACTGGATGAACAGGAAGGCGAGCAGGCCGATCATCAGGGCGGCGGAGAAGGCGGCGCTGACCCCGGCGCGCAGGCCGTCATGTTCGGAGCGCGGGCGGCCGCTCGCGAAGCGCTCGTCGAGGCGCTCGAAGACGTCCAGCGCGGCGGGGCTCAGTTCGCCACGCGGAATGAAGTGGAGTTTGTTGCCCCAGAGGGCGGTGACGGCCTTGTCCGAGAAGATCCGCGTTTCCATATCGCTCGGGTAGTAGGCGTACTGCTTGCCTTGCGATTCGATCAGGATCGTGCGCTCCGAGACGTTCCACATCAGCGGCTCGTAGATCACCGCGATGCGATCGACCGGATTCGATTCGAGGAAGCCCAGCATCGAGCCGCTGCCGAGCACCACCGGCAGCTTGTCGTTGAAGGCCCATACGCCTTCGCCAGGATTGCCGCCGACGGCCATCGCCTTGACCTCTTCGGCCATCGCTGCGCGCTTCTGCACGAGGGTGACCGAGTAGAAGGCGGTCAGCGGGATCGCGATCGCCATCGCAATCAGCGCCAGCCGGACGGTCATCGACTGGATGACGAACCAGTCCTGCAGCCGGCTTGCAGTCTTCTTGACACTGAGCCGCAGGCCGGTCGGCGCGGGCGGCGCATCGGCGGCCGTGGGCAACTCATTGGGTTTCGATAAATTCGACATGGCAGTCCTCCATGTAGCGCTACGCCATGTTCCAACCCGGAAGCGATGATGCAGGCCAATCAATAAAACAGGTGTCTCTGGAATCGAGTGCGCGATGGCAGAATCGACTCCAAGCTGACTGTGACCGGCGATCTTCGTGAGGGTTCAGCATAACGAGCAGCCCGTGGCCGTCGCGTGACAAATTGAACGGCAGTGAAGCGATCGACCCGTCCTAGAAGAGCTCGGGGAAGCGCTCCAGCCACAACCAGTCGACCCCCAGGACGACCACGACGATCAGGGTCCAGATCGCGACGATGAAGCAGCCGGCGGCGAGGGCGGCGACGCCGAGCTCATGCATCGTGCCGCCGATGAAGAACCACAGCGCGGTCAGGAAGATCCATTTGGCGATGAAGCCCGGCAGGTAGCGCCGCATCGCGCGGTTGTGGCGATAGTTCTGCTGTCGCTCGAGGCAACCGCCGCGGGTGACGTCGCGGAAGTACTGGAAGGGCCAGAGATAGCGGTAAAGCAGTCGCTGAAAGGATGGCGCGGTGTGATGTCCCGTCGTCCCTGAGTCCATGACCACCTCCTCGGCGCGTTGCGGCTGGATCGACCGTGCCAGGTCGTCCGGGCGCGCAAGGCCCGACGCGACCTAGCTCCTCCTTTTGGGATGGACCCGAGCGCTACCGACACTCGGGCGCATTGTCGGCCAGTTTATGCTTTCGAGGGGCGGATTGGGGGCTCTCCTCGTGACGAGGTGTGACGCGCGCCACCGACCGGCGGCGTTCATGCCTTCAAGTTTTGCGACGGATCGAATCGATGTTGACCACCGTCACCGCGGCCGCGCCGGTGCTGCAGCCGGAGCCGGTCGCCTTGGGATGGACGAAGGTGAGCCCGGAACTCGTCGACGTGTCGGTGAAGTCGATGATTACGCCTTCGAGCAGCCGGCGCGACTCGGCGGACAGGATCAGCTTGAGGCCATTCCAATCGAGCGTCGTGTCGCCCGCGCGAGGCAGCTCGACGTCGAACTCCGATGCGTAGCCCGAACAGCCGCCAGCGCTCACCTGCAGGCGGAAGCCGGCCTCCGGTCCTCCGCCTCCGAGGCGCACGATGCGGCGCATGAATTTCTCGGCGGCGGGTGTGATCGTGATGTTCATGTGTCGGTCTCCTCAGGCGGCCTGCTGGTGGGGGGATGGGGCGGTTAGATGTCGTCGAGCGGCCGACGCAAGCTCTGTGCCGTGCGTCCGTGAAGCCGCTCGAAGCCCGCACTGGCCGGGCAGACGGAGGCGGGTCGAGCGTCGATCAGCCCGTGGGGCTTTGCAACATTCGATGCGGACAATCGCGACACGCTGTCGGGTTCGCGACATTCAGGGGTGTCGGATCGTCCGTCGAACAATGTCGACAAATAAAATGTGTGCAAATAGAATCGCCGGTCCTCGGCGGGAGAGGGAGCCCGCCGAGGTGTGCCTAAATGTCTCAAGAGGGAATTGAGCGCTTGCCTGGCGGTCAGTCTAGGTTGCGGCGATAACAACTATGAGGAACAGACACGCCGATGGATCCCACGATCTGGCCGACATGGCCGCTCCACTTCAAAGCCCCCTTCGGTCTCGCCATTGCACTGCTGTGTGCAGGCCTGGGCGGCGAGTTGGTGGCACGCTTTGCGCGTGTGCCGCGTATCACTGGATATTCCCTCGCCGGCCTGCTGATGGGGCCCGCGGTCTTCGGCTGGTTCGGGCGGGATGACGTCGCCGGCCTGCGCATCGCGGTCGATCTCGCGCTGGCGCTGCTGCTCTTCGAGCTCGGGGTGAGGCTCGATGTGCGCTGGTTCCGCGCGAATCCATGGATTCTCGTGTCCAGCATCGCGGAGGCTTTGCTGAGCTTCGTGCTGACCTTCATGGTGCTGCGCTGGCTCGACTACAGCAACGGCATGTCCGCGACCGTCGCTGCGATCGCGGTCAGCACCTCGCCCGCGGTCGTGATGCGTGTCGTCGCCGAAATCCGTGCCGAAGGGCAGGTCACGCAGCGGCTGCTCGCGCTGTGCGCGCTCAACGTCGCGTATTCGCTGGTGCTGTCGAACCTGATCGTCGGCGGCATGCATGGTGTGTTCCGCAACGACTGGACCGCGGCACTGTTGCATCCGCTCTACCTGATCGGCGGCTCGCTCGCGATCGGTGCGGCGCTCGCGTGGGCTTTCCGGCAGCTGCGGCGCAGCCTCGACCTGTCGGACGAGCAGGGCGTGGTCGTGCTGTTCGGGCTCTTGCTGTTCGCGCTTGCGTTGCTCAAGACGCTCAAGCTGCCGGGCATGCTCGCGCCGCTGATCGCCGGCGCGATCGTCAAGTACATGGATCCGCGCCCGCACCTGTGGCCGCGCCACTTCGGCACCGCGGGGGGCGTGCTGGTCGTGCCGCTTTTCATGCTCACCGGCATGTCGGTGACGCTCGGCGAGATCGCCGCGGGCGGGCTCGCGGGGCTCGCGCTGCTCCTCGCGCGCGCCGTCGGCAAGGGCGCGGGCGTCGCGCTGACCGGCCCGGTCAGCGGCATCACGCGGCGGCAGGCGATCGCGCTCGGTGTCGCGCTATTGCCGATGTCGGGCGTGGCCTTCGTGATCGCCGAGGACATCCGGCTGATGTACCCGGACTTTGGCGCGAAGCTCGTACCGCTCGTCATGAGCATGATGGTCGTGATGGAGCTGCTCGGTCCCTTCGCAGTGCAGAGGGCATTGCAGGGCGTGGGCGAGAACAACACAGGAGATCGATGATGGCTCTGGAAGCTTTCGGCCAGTCGCGTCCGCTGACCCTCGGGGTCGAACTCGAACTGCAGATCGTCAATACCCATGACTACGATCTCGTCGGCGGCGCCGAGGACCTGCTGCGCACCCTGGCCAAGCGCGAGGTGCCGGGGGATATCAAGCCGGAAATCACCGACTGCATGATCGAGGTGTCGACCGGTATCTGCGAGCATTACGCCGACGTCAGCGAGCAACTGACGGTGATCCGCGACACCCTCGTCGAGGCCGCGGGGAAGCTCAACGTCGGCATCTGCGGCGGCGGCACCCACGCCTTCCAGCATTGGGGCCAGCGTCGCATCTTCGACGCGCCGCGTTTCCACCACCTGTCGGAGCTGTACGGCTATCTCGCCAAGCAGTTCACGGTGTTCGGCCAGCACGTACATATCGGCTGCCCGGGTCCGGACGTCGCGCTCTACCTGCTGCATTCGATGTCTCGCTACCTGCCGCACTTCATCGCGCTGTCGGCCTCGTCGCCCTTCGTGCAGGGCTCGGATACCGGCTTCCAGTCCGCGCGGTTGAACTCGGTGTTCGCCTTCCCGATGTCCGGCCGTGCCCCCTTCGTCGAGTCGTGGACGGACTTCGAATCCTTCTTCGACAAGATGACGGCGACCGGCGTGGTCGAGAGCATGAAGGACTTCTACTGGGACATCCGCCCGAAGCCCGAATTCGGGACCATCGAGGTGCGGGTGATGGACACGCCGCTCACGGTGCGCCGCGCCGCGCAGCTCGCCGCCTACATCCAGTCGGTGGCGCGCTACCTGCTCGTCGAGCGGCCGCTGCGCCCGGTTGAGGACGACTACCTGGTCTATACTTTCAACCGCTTCGAGGCGTGCCGTTTCGGCATGAATGGCACTTTCGTCGACCCCCGCACGCACGAGCACCGCACGATCGCCGAGGACATCCTCGCCACGATGGAGCGCATCGAGCAGCACGCGATCGAGCTCAATGCCGACGTCCCGTGCCGGGAGCTGCGCGAGATGGTCGCCTTCGGGCGCAACGACGCCGAGAGCCTTCGCGCCGACTTCGCCGAGACGCGTTCGTTGAACGACATGGTGCGTCTGCAATGCCTGCGCTGGAAGACGTAGCCGAACCGGAGGACGTTCGAACGATGAGGACTTCGTGAGCCGCGGTCCCTTACGCATCGGAATGTCGGCCCGCCTTCTGCATACGCCGCCCCAGGAGCTCGGCTTTCCGGGCAAGACCCTGCAGTATCTCGAACAATCGGTCGCCCACTGGATCATGTCGCACGGGGCGCTCGCCTTCATGATGCCGACGATCGGCGAGCATCTCGGCATCACGCGCGCGGCGATCTCGGTGCATGACTACGTCGCGGCGATGGACGGGCTCGTGCTGCAGGGCGGCGCCGACGTCAGTCCGTCGACCTACGACGAGACGCCGCTGCGCCCGGAGTGGTCCGGCGACCGCATCCGCGACCTGTACGAGATCGAGCTGCTGTGGGAGTTCGTGATCCAGGGCAAGCCCGTGCTGGGCATCTGCCGCGGCATGCAGCTGATCAACGTGGCCTGCGGCGGCACGCTGTACCAGGACATCCTCGAACAGCGTCCGGGCGCACACGCGCATCGCGATCCGGTGCTCTACGACAAGTTTCACCACGAGATCGAGGTCGAGCCCGCGTCGATGCTGGCGCAGATCTACCCGGAGCGGACCCATGGCCGCGTGAACAGTATCCACCACCAGGCGGTGAACAAGCTCGGCAGCGACCTCGCGATCGAGGCATGGTCCAGCGGTGACCGCGTCGTCGAGGCGATCCGCTGGCTCGGCAGCGGTTTTCTCTTCGGGACACAGTGGCATCCGGAGTTCCACGTGGCCGGCAGCGACCTGCTCGACGGTGGTCCGATCATGTCATCGTTCCTCGCGGCGGCTCGCGCAGCGGCGGACACTTAGCACTAAGGTGGTACGAACGCAGGGATCGCAAGCTCCGCAGGAGAGATGACGGTGAGCGCTCACCCCCACATCGGCAGCCCGCACGCCAGCATCGTCCGGCGGGGCCACGGCCGTCATGGTTGATCGGCCGATCCCGGACGAAGCGGAGGGACTGCGCGCCGAGGTGCTGCGCCTGAAGAAGATCGTGCGTGCGCTGATGGGCCGTGCCGAGCGCGACATGAACGCCCGCCGCACGGATTTCGGCTGGTTCGAGGACACGATCCGGCTGGAGGATCAGGTGCGCGCCCGCACCCGCGAGCTGGAGGAGGCGCAGCTCCACATCGAGCGCATCAATCGCGACCTGCAGAGCGCGAAGGACAGGCTCGAGCGCGAGGTGGACGAGCGCCGGCGCGCGAACGCGACGCTGGAGCAGGCGATGGAGCAACTGGTGCAGACCGAGAAGCTTGCCGCGCTGGGCAGCCTCGTCGCCGGTGTCGCGCACGAGCTCAATACGCCGCTGGGCAATTCGCTGACCGTCGCCTCCGCCTTGAGCCAGATGGTCGAGCGCTTCAACGAGCAGTTGCAGGCGGGCACGCTGCGCAAGCAGACGCTGGTCGATTTTGTCGCGCAGTGCCGCGATGCAGCGTCGCTGGTCGAGAAGAATTGCCGGCGCGCGGCCGAACTGATCGGAAACTTCAAGCAGGTGGCCGTGGATCAGACGAGCATGCGCCGTCGCCGCTTCGACCTGCGGCAGGCGATCGAGGAGGTCTTGTCGACCCTGCAGCCCAAGCTCAAGCACACGAATTACAGCCTCGAGCTCGCGGTGCCACCGGGCATCGAGCTCGACAGCTTCCCCGGGCCGATCGAGCAGATCGTCGCGAACCTGGTGAACAATTCGCTGCAGCACGGTTTCGAGGGGCGCTCGGAAGGGCATATCCACATCGCGGCGGAAGTGGTCGACAACGGCCAGATCCTGCTGCATTACAGCGACGATGGCGCGGGCATTCCCGACGCGATCGCCAAACGCGTCTTCGACCCCTTCTTTACGACGCGGCTGGGCCGTGGCGGAAGCGGACTGGGTCTATACATCGTTTACAACCTCGCGACGGCCGCCCTCGGGGGCACGATCGAATTGACGAGCGGAGTGGGCTGCGGAGTTCGCTTCGACCTGCGCTTTCCGCGCGTGGCGCCTTCAAAGGGCTGAGGGGAGAGGAGCATGATGGTCCAGGATGAAGACCTGATCGACTTCGCCGACGACGGACCGCCCCCCTCAGGGGGTGACGGCGAATCGGCCGCACGGTGGACACTGCTGATCGTCGATGACGACGAGGAGGTCCATGCGGCCACCCGTTTCGTGCTGAGGGACGCGCAGCTGTGCGGACGTGCCCTGCGCCTGCTGCATGCGCACAGCCGCGCCGAGGCGATCGAATGCCTCGCGCGCGAACCCGAGGTGGCGGTCATCCTGCTCGACGTGGTGATGGAAAGCCAGGATAGCGGCCTGCAGCTCGTGCGCGAGATCCGTGAGGACATGCACCGCAGCGACGTGCGCATCGTGCTGCGGACCGGGCAGCCCGGCTACGCACCCGAGCTCAAGGTGATCCGCGACTACGACATCAATGATTACAAGACCAAGGCCGAGCTCACGCACACGCGCCTGATCACGACGCTGACCGCCGCCGTGCGCGCCTATGACCAGATCCGTACGATCGCCGAGAACCGCCGCGGCCTGGAACTGATCGTCAGCGCGTCGGCCGGCCTGATGGAAGTCCATGCGCTCAACACTTTCGCGGAAGGCGTGCTGACGCAGATCGCCGCGCTCCTGCACCTGCCGGGCGACGGCATCGTCTGTGCGCAGAAGGGCTCGCCGTTCGACGAGGGCGACAGGGTGCTGCACGTGGTCGGCGCCGCCGGGCGCCTTGCGCCCTACATTTCCCATCCGCTCGAAGAGCTTGGCGATCCCGAGATCACGGCGGTGATCCGCGAGTGCATCGCAAGCAAGTCGCACGGCTTTGGTCCGCGTCATACCGTGCTCTACCTGCGCGGCAGTCATCACGAGGCGGCGGTGTTCCTGCGCACCCATGCCTTGCTCGAGGCGGGGGACCGCCAGTTGGTGACGGTCTTCGCGTCCAACCTGTCGTCCTGTTTCGGCAACATCAAGCTCGTCGAGCGCCTCAACCACTTGGCGTTCCACGATCCGCTGACGGGCGCCGGCAACCGCGTGCGCTTCCTCACGGATCTCGGCGACGCGGGCGCGGGCGAGCGTGGCAGCGCGCTCGTCGCCTGCCTGCTCGATCTCGACCGCTTTACCGACATCAACAGTGCGCTGGGTCACGACGTCGGCGACCAGTTGCTGCTCGCCGTGGCAGCGCGACTCGCCGAGGCCTTCCCGGGCTGTGCGCTGGCGCGCGTCCATGCCGATGGCTTCGGTCTCATCGGCCCGGCCTCGCTGCTTACGCCCGAGCGGATCTTCATCGCGCTGCAGCCGCCCTTCGCGGCCGGCGAGCAGCAGTTGGCGGTCACGGCGACGCTCGGCCGCTGTAGCATCGAGCCCGGCGCGTCGGGCAATACGCTCTTCCGCCGCGCCGAAATGGCGCTCACGCAGGCGCGGATGAGCCCGGATCGGCGCGAGTGCGACTTCGTGCCGGCGATGGAGGAGCGCACGCGCCGGCGCCTGGATCTGATCCGCCATCTGCGGCACGACTTTCTCGCGAACCGGCTGGCCGTCTGGTACCAGCCGCAGGTCGCTCTTGTCGGCGAGGGCATCGTGGGCGTCGAAGCCTTGCTGCGTTGGCCCAACGATGGAGATTTCGTCCAGCCTCCCGCCGTCTTCATTCCGCTGGCGGAAGACTCCGGCCTCATCACGATGATCGGCGAATGGGTCCTCGACCAGGCGTGTGGCACCTTGCGTCGCCTGCAGCAGAACGGCGGGGCGGCGTTGCGCATGGCCGTCAACGTCAGCATGCCGCAGTTTCGCCTCGCGGGTTTCCCGGCCGTGGTCGCGCGCGTGCTCGCCTCGCACGGCATTTCGCCGTCGGCGCTGGAACTTGAGATCACCGAAAGCATTCTGATGGAGGAACCGGGGATCGTTCTCGACAACCTGAGGGCGCTGCGGGAAAGCGGCGTCCACATCAGTGTCGACGACTTCGGTACCGGCTATTCCTCGCTCGGCTACCTGCGCGAGCTGCCGATCGACACGCTGAAGATCGACCGATCCTTCGTCGTCGAGATCGACTCGGGTCGCGGCGACCTCTTCGCCGAAACGATCGTCGCGCTCGCGCGCAAGCTCGGTGTCGGCACGATCGCGGAAGGCGTCGAATCGGACGCCCAGCTCAGCCGTCTGCGTGAGCTCGGCTGCGACATCGTGCAGGGATTCCTCTATGCCCGACCGATGCCTGTCGAGGCTCTCGAAGCGTGGATCGCAGGCCGGCCGGCGGGCAGCGCGCCCCACTGACGGTCGCGCCAAACACCTGCTTACGCGGCCGCTGCGGCAGTGCCGGTGGAGCGCCGCATAATGCGGCCCTTGCCGAACCACTCATCGATTAGAGGCAGACATGTTATTTCGTGACAGCCGGGAAAGCGAAAACGTCGAGGACCGCCGCGGCGAGGGCGGCGGAGGCGGGTTCGGCTTCGGGGGGCGCAGCATCGGCATCGGCACGGTCGTGCTCGCGCTGGTCGCAGCCTATTTCGGTATCGACCCTCGAGTCGTGCTCAACACCGCGAGTGTCGCGCCGCCGCCGGCCCATACCCAGCGGGCAGAGCCGCGTCCGCCCGCCGAGGACAAGCTCGCGCACTTCGCGTCACAGGTGCTCGCCGACACCGAGGACACCTGGGGCGAGATCTTCCGCGCCGGCGGGGGGCAGTACCAGGACCCGCGGCTGGTGCTCTACACCGGGGCCACGCGAAGCGGCTGCGGCGTCGGCCAGGCGGCGATGGGCCCCTTCTACTGCCCGGCCGACCGGAAGGTCTATCTCGACCTGTCCTTCTTCAACGAGTTGGAGCGCCGCTTCCGTGCGCCCGGCGACTTCGCCCAGGCCTACGTGATCGCCCACGAGGTCGGCCATCACGTGCAGAACCTGCTCGGGATTTCCGAGAAGGTGCAGCGGGCGCGCGAACGGATGTCCGAACGCCAGGCAAACCAGCTGTCGGTGCGCGTCGAGCTCCAGGCCGACTGCTTCGCCGGCGTCTGGGCCAATCACGCAGATCGTGCGCGCCATGTGCTGGAGCAGGGCGACGTCGAGGAGGCACTCGCCGCCGCGACCGCGATCGGCGACGATCAGCTGCAGCGCCAGACGCAGGGCCGTGTCATGCCCGACAGCTTCACGCACGGCAGCTCCGCGCAGCGCGTGCGCTGGTTCCGCACCGGCCTTGAGCAGGGCAACCTCAAGGCCTGCGACACCTTCAAGGTCGCGAACCCCTGACGGGGGAAGCGGGCGTCAGCCCGCGAGCTTGGCGAACGCCTCGACGACTTCGGCCGGCGCCTGAACGAGTTCGACCAGCACGCCTTCGCCGCCGATCGGGAACTCTTCGTTGCCCTTCGGATGCAGGAAGGTGATGTCGTAGCCTGCGGCGCCGCGGCGGATGCCGCCGGGAGCGAAACGCACGCCGTTGGCCGACAGCCACTCGACCGCCTTCGGCAGGTCGTCCACCCACAGCCCGACGTGGTTCAGCGGCGTCGCGTGCACCGCGGGCTTCTTCTCCGGATCGAGCGGCTGCATCAGGTCGACCTCGACCTTGAACGGCCCCTTGCCCATCGCGCAGATGTCCTCGTCGACGTTCTCGCGCTCGCTGACGAAGTTGCCCGTGACGTCCAGACCCAGCATGTCGACCCACAAGGTCTTCAGTTTGTCCTTGCTCGGGGCGCCGATGGCGATTTGCTGGATGCCGAGGATCTTGAAGGGGCGCTGTGTCATGGAGGTCTCCACGGATTGGATTAAGAATTCATAATTATGGAGATTTCTCGTATCCGCGTCGAGTCGCTGGCGGTGCGGGATGCGATTACACTGCCCCATCCCGCTCTTCGGAGGCTGGCCGCGCGTGACCGTCAGACAGGCTGAAGAACCCGTCGTCCGCCATTTCAATCAGATCCTGCTGTGGCCACTGCGGCTGCTGCCGGTGGCCGACGCGTCCGGCGTGCAGCAGCGTCCGTGGTGGCTGTTGCAGGAAGCGGGCGCCCGTCGCGCCTGGCGAGAAAGCGAGCGTGAGCGCGATCACTTCAACGAACGCCACTACCACGAGTTCGTCACCTTCCTGCCGTATGTGCAGCGTTTCCTGTACGGCGACGGCGTGTCGGCGAAGTCGGCCGAAGGCGGTTACGAGGATTCGCCGATGCGCATCTTCGAGCGCCGCGACATCGTCCGCGCGCGCGTGGCGGTGCGCGAGACCGACGATCCGGTGACGCTCGACGTCACTCAGGTCCGGCTGCATTTCTTCTTCGATGTCGACGTTGTGCTGCTGAAGGTCGCAGTGCGCGCCGAGAATCTTCCGCTGTCGGTGGCGCAGGAACTGATGTACCGCTTCGGCCGCGCCTATCCGTCCGGATGGGAAGAGGATGGCCGCCCGCTGCACAGCCTCGCGGTCTTCGACTGGCTCGCCGCGGACGGCAGCGTGCTCGCGAGCACCGACGTGCGCGACCGCGAAGCCTTCCTGGCCCACGTGCGCCGGCATCGCGCACCGCGCATCGCCGCGCACTGGGCTTTCCTGCTCGAACCCTTGGTCAGTGACCGTTCCGAGGACGAAGGTGCGCTGCGCTACCGGCAGATCGAGTATTACCGGATGCCGCTGATGGCCTATCTGGCGCTCGACGACCCGACCGTCCTGACCCGCAACGACTTCATCCGGCTGGGCCTCGTGACCGGCGCGCGCCCCGAGGTGGCCGAGCTGGCGACCGGCGATTCCTGCGAGCCCCCGCCTTTCGCCGAAACGCATCTCGCCGATTTCGAGGAGCGCTTCTGCTATGACCGCTTCTGGTCCGGCTCCGGTGCCGCGCCGCATACCCGTTACCTGTGCAGCGGCCATTCGCTGGTCGTCGTCGGCGACGCGCGCTCGGCCTACTTCACGAGCCGTGACTTCGGCGTGCCGGCGCAGTTCGGTCACCAGCACTTCCTGCTCTTCCTCATCGCACACTTCCAGAAGGCGGCGCTGCTGATGTTCTCCGACCGCCTCGTCGAGGCCCTGAAGCGCCTGAACGTCTCAGATCCGGTCAGCGTGCGTAGCTTCAAGCGCGCGATCCGTGGCAGCTTCGAAGGCTTCCTGCGCTTCACGCACCGCTACTGGTTCCACGAGATCGCCGAGCAGGCTCAGGCGCGCACGCTGTTCCGCATGACCGCGTCGCACCTCGAAATCGATCCGCTCTACGCGGAGGTGAAGGACCGCATCGCCGACATGGACGACTACCTCGCCGCCGACAGTCTGCGCCGCCAGGCGAACACCGTGGTGCGGCTCACCGTCGTCACCGTCTTCGGCCTGATCGGCTCGATCACGACCGGCTTCCTCGGCATGAACCTCCTCGCCGAGGCCGACGCGCCGCTGAGGCAGCGTCTGACGATGTTCGTCCTCGTCGCCGTCGCGACCTCCGCACTGACGCTCTATACGATGTCGAAATCGAAGCGACTGTCGGACTTCCTCGACGCGCTCTCGGACGAGCGCCTGACCGTCTGGACGAAGGTCAAAGCCTTCGCCGGCGTGTGGCAGCGGGGGGCGTGAGCATGCGGAATGCACCGCGCGGTGCGAATGGCCCTTACAATCCCGGGCGCGGCGCGATCGTATCGCACCGCGACACGACTTTCTCGACCCATCCAGGCTGACATCGACCGGTGACCCACACCGCGCCTGCCCTCCATCTCCGTACCGCGCCGCGTCATTTTGCGTGGCTGCTGTGGCTCGCCCTGCTGCTGCCGATCGGGCAGATGGCGGCGATGTGCCACGCGCTGTCGCATGTCAACGACGAAGCGACGCGCCAGAGCGAGCGCAACAAGGGCGTGCCCGACAGCGCGTGCGATCTGTGTCTGATCGCCGCCGCCATCGGCAGCGGCGGTTTGCGCGGCGCGCCGCCCCCTCTCGCGGACGTGACGGCTCGCCACGAAATGCCGCTGGCCGCGTTCGACGGCACCTGGCTGCCGTCGCCCGCGCGTGCCTACCTCAGCCGCGCCCCTCCCTTCTCCGTTCCGCTCTGATCGTTGCACGCATCGCCCACCCGCTCTGACTGCGGGCGGGCGCGTTTCGACATTCTTGCAGGAACAAGAACTCATGAAGAAGCTCTTGCCGGCGAGCCTCGCGCTCGCCCTGGCGACGCCTATTGCCGCCCTGGCCCAGACGCCGCCCACCAAGGCCCCGGCCTCCAACACCTCCTCCGACATCGCCGCGCTGCGCCAGGAAATCGAAGCGATGCGCGCGGGCTACGAGGCGCGCCTCCAGGCGATGGAGCAGCGCCTGAAAGCCGCCGAAGCCGCTGCCGCGGCGCCCCCCGTTACGGCCGACAACGCGCCCGTCGCGGCCGCGCCCGCAGCCCCGGTCGCCAACCTGCCGCCGCCAGCCGTGGCAGCCGCGGGCGGCGGTGCGAACGCCTTCAACCCCGCGATTTCACTGATCCTGTCGGGCCTCTATACGCGCACTTCGAAGGATCCCGACCACTTCGGTATCACGGGCTTCCAGTTGCCCAGGGACGCCGAGGTCGGACCCGGAACCCGCGGCTTCAGCCTCGCGGAAACCGAACTCGGCCTGTCGGCCAACATCGACCCGTGGTGGCGCGGCGCGGCCAACATTTCGCTTCACCCGGATGACACCGTCTCGGTCGAGGAGGCCTACGTCCAGACAACCTCGCTCGGAAACGGCTTCTCGCTGAAGGCCGGCCGCTTCTTCTCCGGCATCGGCTATCTCAACCCGCAGCATTCGCACACCTGGGATTTCGTCGACAACCCGCTCGCCTATCAGGCGCTGCTCGGCACGCAGTTCGGTGACGACGGCGTGCAACTCACCTGGCTCGCGCCGATCGACCAGTACCTCGAACTCGGCGCCGAAGTCGGACGCGGGCGCAGCTTCCCGGGCACCGATGGCTCGCGCAACGGCGCGGGCATGGTCGCGCTGACTGCGCATACCGGCGGCGATATCGGCGACAGCCACAGCTGGCGCGCGGGCCTGTCGCTGTTGCACGCGAAGGCCGACGACCAGGAGCTCGATGCGAGCGACGCGTCGGGGAACGCCGTCACCAACGCATTTACCGGCCGCACGCGCGTGTGGGTCGCCGACGCCGTGTGGAAATGGGCGCCGAACGGCAACGCGACGCGCACGAGCTTCAAGCTGCAGGGCGAATACCTGCGCAGCACGCGCGACGGCGATCTCGTCTACGACGTCGGCAGCACCGACAGCAGCGGCAGCTATCGCGCCATCCAGTCGGGCTGGTACCTGCAGGGGATCTACCAGTTCATGCCGGGATGGCGCGTCGGCCTGCGCACCGAGCGGCTCGACGCCGGTTCGACCGACTTCGGCGGCAGCGCCTTGGCCTTCGCCGACAGCAACTACCACCCGCACAAGAACAGCTTGATGCTCGACTACAACCCGAGCGAGTTCTCGCGTGTGCGTCTGCAGTTCGCGCAGGACCGCTCGCGCGACGGCGTCACCGACAACCAGTTCTTCGTCCAGTACCAGATGAGCCTCGGCGCGCACGGCGCCCACAGCTACTGATGCCCGCGTCGGCCCAGGAGACAACCATGATGAATCGCAAGACCCTCTTTGCACTGCTTGCCGCGCCGCTGGCGCTGCTCGCGAACCCCGCCGACGCGGCGCTCCGCGTCTTCGCCTGCGAGCCCGAGTGGGGCGCGCTCGCCGAGGAACTCGGCGGCAACCTCGTCGAGGTCTCTGTCGCGACGACCGCGCTGCAGGACCCGCACCAGATCCAGGCCAAACCGAGCCTGATCGCCCGTGCCCGCAACGCCGACCTCGTCGTCTGCACCGGCGCGGAGCTCGAGATCGGCTGGTTGCCGGTGCTGCTGCAGCAGTCGGGCAACGCCAAGGTCCAGGCCGGCCAGCCGGGCAATTTCGCCGCGGCCGACTACGTGCGCAAGCTCGATGTGCCCGGCCAGCTCGACCGCTCGCAAGGCGACGTCCACGCCGCGGGCAATCCGCACATCCAGACCGATCCGCGCAACATCGCGCAGGTCGCCACCGCGCTCGGCACGCGGCTGCAGCAAGTCGACCCGGCCCACGCGGCGGACTACGCCAAGCGCCAGACCGACTTTTCGCAGCGCTGGCAGCGGGCGATGACGCGCTGGAATACGCAAGCCGCACCCCTCAAGGGGGCGCCGGTGGTGTCGCAGCACAAGGCCTTCACGTATCTGTACGATTGGCTCGGGTTGAAGGAAGTCGCGGTGCTCGAACCCAAGCCCGGCGTCGAGCCCACGGCTTCCCACTTGCAGGGCGTGTTGTCGACGCTGAAGGGTACGCCGGTGCGCATGGTGATCTACGCCGCGTACCAGGATTCGCGCGCCTCCGACTGGCTCACGACCAATGCCGGCGTGCCCGCGGTGAAGCTGCCCTTCACGGTCGGCGGCACTGAGGGAGCGAAGGATCTCTTTGGCCTCTTCGACGACACCGTCGCGCGCCTGCTCGCCGCCGGAGCCAAGAAATGAACTGGGGCGCACTCGACTGGGGCATCCTCGGGCCGGCGCTCGTCGCCGGGCTGCTGGTGCTCGCCACGCACGTGCCGCTCGGCACGCAGGTGCTCGACCGCGGCATCGTGTTCATCGATCTCGCGATCGCCCAGATCGCGGGCCTCGGCGTGATCGCCGCCGACGCGCTTGGCATGCCGGAAGGCGGGGTCGCTGTGCAGGTCGCGGCCGTGACGGCGGCGCTTCTCGGTGCGCTGCTGCTCACCTGGACCGAGCGGCGCGCGCCGCGCCAGCAGGAGGCGCTGATCGGCGTGATGTTCATCCTCGCCGCTTGCGCCGGCATCCTGATGCTCGCGGGGAATCCGCATGGCGGCGAGCACCTGAAGGACCTGCTGGTCGGGCAGATCCTGTGGGTCGGCACGACGCAGCTGCTGTGGCTCGCCGGCGTATCGGCGCTGCTGGTGGCGGCGATGGCCTTGGGCTGGGTGCGACGCCTCGGCCGCTTCGGCTTCTATGCGGCGTTTGCGCTCGCCGTGACGGCGTCGGTGCAGCTGGTGGGCGTGTATCTCGTGTTCTCGAGCCTGATCATCCCGGCGCTCGGCACGCGCGCGCATCACGGCCCGCGGCGCTATGTCGTCGCCTACGTGCTCGGGGCGGTCGGCTATGCGCTCGGCCTCGCGCTGTCGGCGTTGCTGGACCTGCCGTCGGGCGCGGTGATCGTGTGGACGCTGGCGGCCTGCTCGCTCGCCGGCGCGCTGGCGGCGCGTCCGGCGGGGATGGCGTTCGAGGCCCGCTGACCCGGCAGGGGGAGGGGGCCGCACCCGCGCGGCGCCCTTCGGCCCTGTTTTCTGCTGGCTCTCCGGCTACTCCCAGCTCACCTGCGCCGAGAACAGGTAGCCCGCGCCGTAGACGGTCTTGATCAGCTTCGGGCTGTGCGGATCGTCGTCGAGCTTGCGGCGCAGGCGCGAGATGCGCACGTCGATGCTGCGGTCGAACGGATCCACGTCGCGCTCGCCGAGGAGCTGCTCCCGGCTGAGGATCTTGTTCGGACGGCGCACCAGCGTCATCAGCAGTGCCGCTTCGGACGAGGACAGCGGCACCTCCTCGCCGTCCGGTTTGATCAGCGCGTGGCGGCTGGTATCGAAGCGCCAGTCGCCGAAGCGCGCAACTGTGCGCTCCACGGGATCTGCAGGCGCTTCGGGTGCCGCCGAGCGCGTGTAGCGACGCAGGATCGAGCGCACCCGGGCGACCAGTTCGCGCGGCTCGAAGGGCTTGACGATGTAGTCGTCCGCGCCGAGCTCGAGTCCCAGCACGCGGTCGGTGACGTCGTTGCGGCCGGTGAGGATCAGGACGGCGCAGGGCGCGCCGTCCTGCAGTTCGCGCACCACCTGCATGCCGTCCATGTCGGGCAGGCCGAGATCGACGATCACCAGGTCGGGCGAACACTGGCGGGCGCGCGCGAGCAGTTCGCGGCCGGTGCGGATCGGTTCGCTGCGAAAGCCGTAGCCGGCCAGCGCGCTGCAGATCAGGTTCGCGATGTCCGGCTCGTCTTCGAGTACCAGGATGAGCGGCGACGAGATCTCGTGTTCGGTCATTGATCGGAGGCTTCCACGGTGGGGTGGGTGTGTTCGAGGATGGCGTCGAGCGCCGCGGCGAGCGTGTCCTGCTCGAAAGGCTTGCGCAGCACCGGCACGTCGAGCTCCGCGGTGCCGGCGAGCGCGTTGTCGCTCGCGTAGCCGGTGATCATCAGGATCGGCATTTCGGGCCGCAGCGCGCGCGTGCGGGTGACGAGCTCGCGGCCGCCGATCGCGCCGGGCATGATCGTGTCGGTGACGAGGATCGCGATGTCGGGCACGGCCTCGATCAGGCTCCAGGCCTCGACGCCGTCGCCGGCCTCGATCACCGCGTGGCCGAGCGCCGTGAGCTGCATGCGGATGATGCGCCGCACCTCCGGTTCGTCCTCGACGAGGAGCACCGGGCCGGACACCGGACGTGCGCTGCGCGCGCCCTGCGTCTCGAGCTGCGTTTCGGTCATCGCCGGCTCCGCCGCGCGCGGCAGCACGAAGGTCACCGTTGTGCCGGCGCCCGGGGTGCTGCGCACGCGGATGTTGCCGCCCGACTGGCGCACGAATCCATACACCATCGCCAGGCCCAGTCCGCTGCCGCGCCCGAAGGGCTTGGTCGTGAAGAAGGGTTCGAAGAGCCGCGGCAGCAATTCCTCCTCGATGCCGGCGCCGGTGTCCGTGACGTCGATCTGCACGTAGTCGCCGACCGGCAATTCGACCAGCACCGAGAGACTCTCGGGGATGTGGCGCTCGCTGATTGCGACGGTCAGTTCGCCGCCTTCGGGCATCGCGTCGCGCGCATTGAGCGCGAGGTTCAGCAGCGCGTTCTCGAGCTGGTGCGGATCGACGAAGGCGTAGAGCGGCGCCGCCGGCAGGCGCGTGTGCACGCGCACGTTCTCGGGCAGCGAGCGGCCCAGCAGCTGCGCCATGTTGTGGACGAGGGCGCCGACTTCGACCACGTTCGGCTCCAGCACCTGCCCGCGCGAAAAGGTCAGCAGCCGCTTGATGAGTTCCGCGCCGCGGCGTGCCGCATGCAGCGCCGGGTCGAGGTGTTCTGAGACCTGCCCGCCGGGCGGCAGCTGCGCCTGCAGTGCGGCGAGGTTGCCGATGATGATCGTCAGCAGGTTGTTGAAGTCGTGCGCGAGCCCGCCGGTGAGCTGGCCGACCGCCTCCATCTTCTGCGCCTGCACCAGCGCCGCCTGGCTCGCCTTCTGCTCGGTGATGTCGATCGAGAGCACGAAGTAGCCCCTCACTTCGCCCCTCTCCTCGCCGATCTCTTCGCCCTGCGCCGACACCTCCGGCACGATCACGCTGCGCGCATGGACGACACGTCCGTTCTCGATCGTGCGGGCGTATTCGTAGCTCACCCGTTCGCCGGTCGCAGCGATCTTCAGCTGCTTGGCGACCAGCGGGTACAGGTCCTCGCCGAACACGCTCCTGATGCTGCGGCCGACGATCTCTTCCTTCGCGATGCCGAACCACTCGGTGTAGCCCCGGTTCGCGAACTGGTAGACCTCGTTGCGATCGACGTAGGCGATCAGCGCGGGGATCGAATCGATGATGAGCTTGAGCCGCTCCTCGCTGCGCCGAAGCGCGCCGGCGATCTCGTCGATCTCGGCGTTGGCGTGGGCGAGCCGCGCGTTGGCGTTCTCGAGTTCCTTCGTCCGCGCCTTGACGCGCGCTTCGAGTTCCGCGTTCTGCTGGCGGATCACCTCCTCGTAGCGGCGCTGCTCGGTGACGTCCGTCCACAGCGACACGAAGCCGAGGTTCGGGATCGGCACGCCGCGGATCGCGAGGATCTTGCCGTTCGGACGCTCGCGCTCGACGTAGTGCGGCAGGAAGGCGCGGGCCGCGGCCATCCGCTCGGAGACGAGCTTTTCGAGGTCGCCTTCGCCGTACTCCCCGCGCTCCGCGTTGAAGCGCACGAATTCCTCGAAGGGCGTGCCGACGCGCACCATCTTCTCGGGGAAGTCGAGGAGACGCAGCATCGCCTTGTTCCAGGTGACGAGCTTGGGCGTCGCGTCGAACACCGCGATCGCCTGGTCGAGCAGGTCCAGCCCCGCGAGCAGCAGGTCGTAGCGCCGCAGCTCCTGCGAGGACATGCGCGGCGCGGGCTTGGGCGGTTCGGGTGGGGGAGCGTTGCGGAGCATCACGGGGCCAGTCTCCGACAAATTTTGATACGCATTCTAGTGCAGACCATCGGTCCGGTTGACGTGCGCGTCATCACGCTTGCCCCTGCAGCTGCTTGCGGAAGCGCTCCGGCGACATCCCCGTCCATGCAACGCAGGCGCGATAGAAGGCCGAGGTGTCGGCATAACCCAGCTCGGCTGCAATCGCCGCGACCGGCTGCGCGGTCTTCGTCAGGCGCGATAGCGCGATGTCGCGCCGCAGGGCGTCCTTGATGATGCGGAAGCTCGATCCCTCGTCCTCCAGACGCCGGTGCAGCGTGCGCGGCGACAGGTGCAGACGCTCGGCGAGGTCTTCCAGCGCGAGGCTCGCGGGCAATGCGTCGCGCAGGAGGTCGCGCACCCGCAGCACCATGTCGCGGTCGCGGCGGTAGAGCATCGTGATCTTGCCCGGCGCCCCGTCGAGGAAGGCGTTGAGCGCGGCCTCATCGCGCCGTACCGGCAGGTCGAGCAGGTTGTCTTGCAGGCGCGCGACGAGCGTGCCGGCATCGAAGTACGAGTGCTCGGTATAGACCAGCGCGTAGTCGTCGGCGTGCGGCGGGCGCGGGTAGGGGAAGAGCACGGCGTCCAACGCGAGCCCGCGGCCGACGAGCCAGCACGCGACGGCGTGGATCAGGCGCAGCAGCCATTCGAAGGCGAACACGCGCGCCGGGTCGCCGCGCACGTCCGCGAGGCGCCGCGTCTCCGAGATGCGCAGCTCCGCCCGGTCCTCGCCCGGGTTCTCCGCGCGTCGCACGCTCACTGCCATGTCCGGGAGCACGATGCGCAGGAAACGCGCCGCGCGGTCGAGCGCTTCGCCGAGCGTCGCCGCGCCGAGCATGCCACGGCACAGGAACTCGAAACTGCCCGAACGCATCGGCTGAGCGAACAGCCCGAAGCCCTCGTCGTCGAGCGCCCGCGTGATGTCGTTGTAGAGCCGTGCGTAGCGGTCGATCGGAATCCGCGTGGCAGGGTCTGCAAGGTCGATGCCGGCGGCCGCGAGATAGGGCCCGGCGTCGAGTCCGCGGCGGCCCATCCCGGCGAGCATGCCGGTGACGAATCCCATCGCGACAGTCGCGCGGCGACTGGGCTTTCTCGTCGTCTCGGCGGCAAGTTCGGCGGTGGCGGGAGTCATCAGAAGGCGTCGTGGAGGGAGCGTAACAGGGAGCGGAAGATTGGCGGATTTTGCACGATTACCGTCAGGCCGGACAATGGCAAAGCCCCGTACGGCCTTCTACCATTAAGCGCATAAAACACTCACCGGGGGAAGAACCGACATGACCAATCTCAGCGACGTCAAGAAACTCGTTACGTACAAGCCGAAGCACAAGGTGCGCTTCGTCTCTGCGGCCGCGCTCTTCGACGGCCACGATGCATCGATCAACATCATGCGGCGGATTCTGCAATCGACCGGCGCCGAAGTGATCCACCTCGGCCACAACCGCTCGGTCGGCGACATCGTCAACGCCGCGCTGCAGGAAGACGTGCAGGGCATCGCGATCACCAGCTACCAGGGCGGCCACGTCGAGTTCTTCAAGTACATGATCGACCTCTTGAAGGCGCATGGCGGCGAGAACATCAAGGTCTTCGGCGGCGGCGGCGGCGTGATCGTGCCGGCCGAGATCAAGGACCTGCACGAGTATGGCGTGACCCGCATCTATTCGCCCGAAGACGGCGCGAAGCTGGGCCTGCAGGGCATGATCAACGACCTCGTCGCGCAGGCCGACTACGACCTGACGAACGCTGCACCGCAGTCGCTCGACGAGATCCTCAAGCAGCTCACGACCGGCGAACGCGGCACGCAGCTCCGGAGCCTGTCGCGCATCATCACCGCGCTGGAAAACGGCGCGTACGGCGCCGACGTCAAGAAGGCGCTCGTTGACGCAGCCGCCAAGATCAAGACGCCGACGCTCGGCATTACCGGCACCGGCGGCGCGGGCAAGAGCTCGCTCACCGACGAGCTCGTGCGCCGCTTCCGCCTGGATCAGAACGACAAGCTGCGCGTCGGCATCGTGTCGATCGACCCGTCGCGCAAGCGCACCGGCGGCGCGCTGCTGGGCGACCGCATCCGTATGAACGCGATCGAGCACGAGAACATCTACATGCGCTCGCTCGCGACCCGCGACACCGGCTCCGAGATCTCCGCGGCACTCCCCGAAGTCATCGCCGCCACCAAGCTCGCCGGCTTCGACCTGATCATTGTCGAGACCTCGGGCATCGGTCAGGGCAACGCCGCCATCGTGCCCTTCGTCGACCTGTCTCTCTACGTGATGACCCCCGAGTTCGGCGCCGCGAGCCAGCTCGAGAAGATCGACATGCTCGACTTCGCCGACTTCGTCGCGATCAACAAGTTCGACCGCAAGGGCGCCGAGGACGCGCTGCGTGACGTGCGCAAGCAGTACCAGCGCAACCGCGAACTGTTCTCCACGCCGACCGACGATATGCCGGTGTTCGGCACGATGGCCGCGCGCTTCAACGACGACGGCATCACCGCGCTGTACCAGGCGATCTTCCCGTCCCTGGTGGAGAAGGGCCTGAAGGCCAAGCCGGGCGCGCTGCCCAAGGTCACGACCAAGGCGTCGAGCCGCGGCCGTGCGATCGTGCCCGCCGAGCGCGTTCGCTACCTCGCCGAGATCGCCGACACCGTGCGCGACTACCATTCGCACATCCAGCAGCAGGCCCGCGTCGCGCGCGAGCGCCAGTCGCTGAAGATCGCCAAGGTGCTGTTCGAGCAGTGCGGCAAGGAAGACGCTCAGTTTCGTACCACGTTCGGCGAGATGATCGACTGGAAGGACGGCGAGCTGACTCCCGCCGCAAAGAAACTCCTCGACATGTGGCCGCGCACGAAGGAGCTCTACGCGCAGGATGAATACGTCGTGAAGATCCGCGACAAGGAGATCCGCACCAAGCTCACGTCCGATTCGCTGTCGGGCACGAAGATCCGCAAGGTCTCGCTGCCGAATTTCGACGACGAAGGCGAGACGCTCAAGTTCCTGATGAAGGAAAACGTCCCCGGCTCCTTCCCCTATACCGCCGGCGTCTTCGCGTTCAAGCGCGAAGGCGAGGATCCGACGCGGATGTTCGCCGGTGAAGGCGACGCCTTCCGCACCAACCGCCGCTTCAAGCGCGTCTCCGAAGGCATGCCCGCGCATCGTCTCTCGACCGCGTTCGACTCGGTCACGCTGTATGGCTGCGACCCCGATCCGCGTCCCGATATCTACGGCAAGATCGGCAACTCGGGCGTGTCGATCGCGACGCTCGACGACATGAAGGTGCTCTACGACGGCTTCGACCTGTGCGCGCCCTCGACCTCGGTGTCGATGACGATCAACGGCCCGGCGCCGATCATCCTCGCGTTCTTCTTCAACACCGCGATGGAGCAGCAGGTCGCGAAGTTCAAGGCCGACAACGGCCGCGAGCCGACCGAGACCGAATTCCAGAAGATCAAGGAATGGACGCTGTCGACGGTGCGCGGCACCGTACAGGCCGACATCCTGAAGGAAGACCAGGGCCAGAACACCTGCATCTTCTCGACCGAATTCGCGTTGAAGATGATGGGCGACATCCAGGAATACTTCGTCCATCACAAGGTGCAGAACTTCTACTCGGTGTCGATCTCGGGCTACCACATCGCCGAAGCCGGCGCGAACCCGATCTCGCAGCTCGCCTTCACGTTGTCGAACGGCTTCACCTACGTCGAGTCCTACCTCGCGCGCGGCATGCATATCGACGACTTCGCGCCCAACCTCTCCTTCTTCTTCTCCAACGGCATGGACCCCGAGTACTCGGTGATCGGCCGCGTCGCCCGCCGCATCTGGGCGGTCGCGATGAAGAACAAGTACGGCGCGAACGAGCGCAGCCAGAAGCTGAAGTACCACGTGCAGACCTCAGGCCGCTCGCTGCATGCGCAGGAGATGGACTTCAACGACATCCGCACGACGTTGCAGGCGCTGATAGCGATCTACGACAACTGCAACTCGCTGCACACCAACGCCTACGACGAGGCGATCACGACGCCGACCGAGGAATCGGTGCGCCGCGCGATGGCGATCCAGCTGATCATCAACCGCGAATGGGGCCTCGCAAAGAACGAGAACCCGAACCAGGGCGCGTTCATCATCGACGAGCTGACCGACCTCGTCGAAGAAGCGGTGCTGAAGGAGTTCGAGGCGATCGCCTCCCGCGGCGGCGTGCTCGGCGCGATGGAAACCGGCTACCAGCGCGGCAAGATCCAGGAGGAGTCGCTCTACTACGAGCACAAGAAGCACGACGGCTCCTACCCGATTATCGGCGTGAACACCTTCCTCAACCCGAAGGGCCAGGCGCAGCAGGAAATCGAGCTCGCCCGTTCGACCGAGGAAGAGAAGCAGGGCCAACTCACGCGCCTCGCCGACTTCCACGCCCGCAATAAGGCCGAGGCGCCGAAGTGGCAGGCGAAGCTGCGCCAGACCGTGATCGAGAACGGCAACGTGTTCGAAGTGCTCGTGGATGCCGTGCGCTATTGCTCGCTCGGCCAGATCACCGGCGCGTTGTACGAGGTCGGCGGCCAGTATCGCCGCAACATGTAAGACGCCGTCCCCGACGGCAACACGAAAACGGCGCCCGAGAGGCGCCGTTTTTTTCGTCCGCTCGCGAGCTCACACGGCCTGCGGTAGCGCGATCGGCGGCACCGGGCGATTCCACGGCGACTGGGATTCCCATTCGTCGAACTGCATGGTCGGGAAGGGGCGGCTGACGAAGTGGCCTTGCGCGGTGTCGCAGCCTAGCGCCTGCAACTGTTCCCAGTGCGCCTCGGTCTCGACGCCTTCGGCGACCACCCCCAGGCCGAGGTTGTGCCCCAGCTCCACGGTCGAGCGCACGATGATCGCCGAGCCCTCGCTGTTGAGCATGCTGGTGACGAAGGACTGGTCGATCTTCAGCGAATCGAGCGGAAGCTGCTGCAGGTAACTCAGACTCGAATAGCCGGTGCCGAAGTCGTCGATGAAGAGGTCGACACCGAGATCCTTCAGCTTGTCGAGGGTCTCGCGCGCGCCCGCCGGATCGTCCATCAGCGCGCTCTCGGTCAGCTCGAACTGCAACGTCTCGGGCGGCATCGCCCAGGTCGCGAAGAGCCCGCTGATGCGCTCGATCAGTCGCGGATCGCGCAGGTCCTGGGCCGACAGGTTCACCGACAGCGGCCGCTGGATGCCGGCCTCGAACCAGGCGTGGCTCTGGCGGAACGCCGCCTCGAGCACCCAGCGCGTCAGCGGCATGATCAGGCCCGCGCGTTCGGCGAGCGGGATGAATTCCGACGTCGCAATCATGCCCCGCTCGGGATGCAGCCAGCGCACCAGCGCCTCGGCGCCGCACACTTCGCCCGAGCGCATTGTGACTTTCGGCTGGCAGTAGAGCTGCAACTCGTTCTGCTCGATCGCGCGCCGCAGATCGCTGACGAGCGCGAGCCGCCGCCGGCTCTCGTTGTCTTCCGCACCCTTGTATAGCGAATACTTGCTGGGGCTGCGCTCGGCCTGCACTGCCGCGATCTTCGCGCGCCGCAGCAAGGCGTCCGACGAGGTGCCCTGGCCCGGAAACAGCGCGATGCCGATCGACGCGTGCGGGTCCACCGACAGGCCGTCGACCTCGATCGGGTCGCCCGCCTCGCGCATCGTCCGGTGCGCCGCCCGCATCGCCGTCTCGGCGCTCGCGCCGGGCATCACGACCGCGAACTCGTCCTCGCCGACGCGCGCGAGCGCCACCTCAGCACCGGCGATTTCCCTCAGGCGCGTGCCCATTTCGAGGATCAGCCGGTCGCCTTCCTCGTAGCCGAGCGTGTCGCTGATCTCCTGGAAGCGCCCGACCTTCATCAGCAGCACCGCGAGCGATTGGTGGTCCTGTTGTGCGCGCAGAATTTCCGCGTCCAGCAGGCCGCGCATCGAGGTCCGGTTCGGCAGCCCGGTGAGCAGGTCGTAGTAGGCCATGCGGTGCACGAGCTCCTCGGCCTGCTGATGCCGTACGCGCATGCGCAGCGTCGCGACCCCGAAGGCGAGGTCGTCCGCCATTTCGCCGAGCAGCGCATATTCGCTTTCGTCGAAGGCGTCGGCCTCGCCGGCGAAGATCGTCAGGTTGCCGATCACTTCGCCCTCGATGACCAGCGGAAATGCCGCCACCGACGCATAGCCGCGCTTGATGCTCTCGGTGAGCGCGACGGGCAGACGCGTCGCGTCGATCCTGCTCACGTCCTGCGCGACCGCGAGCTTGCCTGTGCGCACGGCCTGGGCGGTCGGGCCGCCTTCGGCATCCGACCACGTGAACTGCCCGAGCTCGAGGAAGCCCTCCTCGAATCCACGATGGGCGACAGGGCGGATCGTCTTTGCGTCATCGTGTTCGGCAAAGCCGACCCAGGCCATCCGGTAGCCGCCGAGTTCGACGATGACCCGGCACATCTCCTGCAGCAGGGTCTGTTCGTCCTTCGCACGCAAAAGCGTCCGGTTCCCGGCGCTCAGCGTGCGCAACGCTCGTTCGGCGTAGCTCATGGCACTCCCTCCTGGGCGGGTCGCGGCCGGTGGTGATCGGCGGGCACGCCAGTGCGAGGGCTGCGGCAATAGCGCAGCCCTCTTATTGAATCCTAGTGCCGGCGGGCTCGCCGCGCAACGGGACTCAGGCGGCCGAGCGTGACTTGATTGCGCCGATCAGCACGGGGATGAACGACAGCGCGATGATGCCGAGGATCACCAGCGTCAGGTTCTGCTTGATCCACGGCAGGTTGCCGAAGAAGTAGCCCGCGGTGGTCAGCGACACCACCCACGCGACCGCGCCGATCAGGTTGAACAGCGTGAAACGCGCGTAGCTCATGCTGCCGATGCCGGCGACGAAAGGGGCGAAGGTGCGGAACAGCGGCAGGAAGCGCGAGATCACCAGCGTCTTGCCGCCATGCTTCTCGTAGAAGGCGTGGGTCTTGAGGAGCGCGTTCTTGTTGAAGAAGCGCGAGTTCTCCCAGTGGAAGACCTTGGGCCCGAGATAGCGCCCGATGGCGTAATTGAGCGTGTTGCCGCCTGCCGCCGCAATGGTCAGCACGATCAGCAGCAGGGTGATATCCATGCCGCCCACGGCGGCGAGCGCACCCGCGACGAAGAGCAGCGAGTCGCCCGGCAGGAAGGGCGTCACGACGAAGCCCGTCTCACTGAAGATCACGGCGAACAGCATCACGTAGATCCACATGCCATAGGCCTGCACGAGGTCGGCAAGGTATTTGTCGAGGTGCAGGATGACGTCGATGAATTGCGGCAGAAATTCCATGTGCAAGAGTCGTTCAATGAGCGGCAAAGGAATTCATTTTACCGTACGCGGGCTTAGGCAATCCGACGGATGGTGTCAGGGTGTGGCGATCGTTGTTGCGGCCTTGTGGCGCGACAGGTGCCGTCCTATAGTGGCGCCCGCACCGGGGGCGACTGCGTAATGCCGTTCGCAAGGCGGCCGCGGCTGAAGCGCACCCCCGAAAGTTAACGAGAGCGTTGAATGTCCGGTTTGTTGCGCATGTTCAGGATGGAGCCGCCGGTGAGGGCGGTGATCCTGCTGACCACGCTGATGGTGTCGGCGCTGGTCGGCGGGACGGCCTTCCTGCTGTATGACCTGCGCCAGCGCGAACTCGAATATGCGCGCGCCGAGATCGAAAGCCTTAGCCGCGTGCTCGCCGAGCAGACGAGCCGCACGCTCGACGGGGTCTCGCTCTCGCTGCGAGGAGCACAGGAACGGCTGTCGGATGCCATCGGGCAGCGCCTGGAACTCGACAGCTTTCCGGTGCAGGCGCTGCTGAAGGCCCGCGCCGAAGGACTCCCTCAGTACAGTTCGATGTTCGTGCTCGACGCCACCGGCGAGGTCATGAACTCGACACTCTTCGGGCGGCGGCCGGGTATCAGCGTGGCCGACCAGGACTATTTCAGCAGCCTCGTCGAAGGCAGTTCGCGGAAAGTCTTCGTCAGCCAGCTCTACCGCCGGCGCGTCGACGGCCAATGGACCTTCTACCTCAGCACGCGCCTCGTGGACGGCGCCGGGCATTTTCGCGGCGTCATGGCGGTTGCCGTGCTGGCCGATTATTTCGAGTCCTTCTACCGTCGGCTCGACCTGCGCTTCGGCAAGCAGATCCAGCTCGTCGACGCCCGCGGCCACCTTGTCGCAAGCTTCCCGAGCCGGATCGAGGGGATCGACCAACCCGTCGGCAGCGCGCCCTTGCCGGGCGATCCGGGGCAGCAGAAGGCGCCTGAATCGCGGCTCGTGACGGAAACGGCGAGCGGGACCGAGCGCTTCGTCGCCTATCACGCGGTGCCCCAGTACCCCTTCGTGATCGGCGTCTCGGTCGACCAGGACGCGGCGCTCGTGGCCTGGCCGATGGCGGCGAGGCCCATTCTGTTCGGCGCCGGCGCCGTCGCGGCGCTGATCCTCGCCGCGGCCGGTGGCATGATCTGGAGCATGCGCCGACGCGCGACGATGGCCCGCGCGCTACAGGCGAGCGACGAGCGGCTGCGGCAGATGGTCGAAACGGTGATGGACGCGATCGTCACCGTCGACGAGGATCTCTTGATCGTCCTCTTCAACAAGGCCGCCGAGCAGATGTTCGGCGTCACTGCCGCGGAGGTCGCCGGCAAGCCCTTTGCGCCGATGCTCGCGTCGTCGGCGCAGGGGGCCTATCACGCGATGGTCGGCCGGCGCCGCCGCTCGGGCGAGCGTGAGCGTGCCAAGCTCGGACGCGCTGAACTGCTCGCCCGCAGCGCGGACGCGCGCGAGTTTCCGGTCGATGCGACCTTCTCCGAAACCTATTCGCAAGGCCGGCGTTTCTTCACCGTCGTGCTGCGTGACCTCACCGAACGCAAGAACATCGAGACCCACCTGCGCGAAACCAACCGTCAGCTGCAGGAATTGTCGACGTCGCTGCAGCAGGTGCGCGAGGAGGAGCGGGCGAGCATCGCGCGCGAGATGCACGACGAGCTCGGCCAACTGCTGACCGGCATCCGGCTCGAGCTCTCGTGGCTCGGCAGCAAGATGCCCGCCGACCGGGCGGACCTGCAGGACAAGCTCAATGTCGTCAAGGGACAGCTCAACCAGACCATCTCCTCGGTGCGCCGCATCACCTACGAGTTGCGTCCGCTGATCCTCGACGACCTGGGATTGCACGCCGCGATCTCCTGGCTCACCGACGACTTCTCGAAGCGCACCGGCGTCGAAGTCGTCTCCGACGTCTGCGAGAGCGAGCCCGAGCACGGTAGCGCCGAAGCGACGACGCTCTTCCGCGTGCTGCAGGAGTCGCTGACCAACGTCACGAAATACGCCAAGGCGACCACCGTGTGGGTGGACTACCGGCGCACGAACCGCGACTGGTGTCTGACCGTGCGCGACGACGGCGTCGGGTTCGCACTCGGCGATCCGAACAAGAAGGCCGGATTCGGGCTCGTCGGCATGCGCGAGCGCGTGCGCCTGCTGCAGGGCTCGTTTACGATCGAGTCCGCGCCGGGCGAGGGGACGGTCATCGATGTCGCGATTCCCGCAACGAACTCCTGACTGAGGTAGGACATGGAAAAACTGAGGGTTCTGCTCGCCGACGACCACGCCATCATCCGCGACGGCCTGAAGCAGATTCTTGCCGACACCGAGGACCTCGCGGTCGCGGGCGAAGCGGCCAACGGCCACGACCTGCTGCACCTCGTGCGCGAGCAGGCGTGGGACGTGCTCGTGCTCGACATCTCGATGCCCGGCCGCAACGGGCTGGACCTGATCCGCCTCGTGCGTGAGGAGCAGCCGCGGCTGCCGATCCTGATCCTCAGCATGCACCACGAGGAGCAGTACGCCGTGCGGGCGCTGCATGCCGGCGCGTCGGGGTATCTGACCAAGGAAAGCGACGCCGATCTCCTCGTCCATGCGATCCGGCGTGTCGCGCGCGGCGGCGTCTATGTCAGCGACACCGTCGCCGAGCTCATGGCGCGCGGCCTGATGCCCACCACCCATGAGCTGCCGCACACGAGCCTCTCCGACCGCGAATACCAGATCTTCCACATGCTGGTGATGGGGCAGGGCCTCACCGAGATCGCCAACGAACTGTCGCTCAGCGTCAAGACGATCAGCACGCACAAGACGCGCATCCTGCAGAAGATGGCAATGACGAACACCTCCGAGCTGATCCGCTACGCCGTCGCCCACAACCTCGTCGAAGCCGGCGACCTGTAAGGCGCACTTCCGCTTCTCGCCTCCCGTTCGTCCTTCCTCGGCGCGCCGGTCGTCCCCGGCCGCTGCCCTGCGTTGGGGAATTTCGCGCATTGCGTTAGGAATATTCCTACACGCAATTTAAACCCACGCCTATGCAGGGGTCTCTCCGAATTCGGGACAATTTGTCCATATCCGGGCAAGGGCGATCCGCCCTCTCCGGAGAAAACAAAGTGTCACTGGAGAACCCCGCCATGAAATTCAGCATTCCCCGCCTCGCGCTCGCGGCTGCCGCTTCCGCCGCGCTCCTCGCCGCTCCTGCCGCCTTCGCCTTCGACGCCGACGCCGCCAAGGCTCTTGCGAAGGAAAACGACTGCTTCAAGTGCCATGCCGTCGACAAGACCAAGAAAGGTCCGTCCTACAAGAAGGTCGCCGACAAGTACAAGGGCAAGGAAGCCGAGGCCTTCGAAAAGATCCGCAAGAACATCACGACCGGCCCGAAGGTGAAGCTCGAGGACGGCACCGAAGAGGATCACAAGATCATCAACACGAAGGACGAGGCCCAGCTCAAGAACCTCATGCAGTGGATTCTTGCGCAATAAGCATGGCTTCGACACGTGCCGTCCCCTCGGGGATGGCACGGCAATGACGTTTGTATTCAGGGGGTAACATGAGAACAATGACAAAGCTGCTGGCGGTGATCGCCTGCCTCGGCGGCATCTGGTCGGGGGCAGCCGCCGCCGCGGACGCGCCCAAGGACATCGTCCTGAAGGGCGATGCGAAATGTACGTCGTGCCACGACGAGGCGGATGCGCCCGGCGTGCTGCATATCGGCAAGACCCGCCACGGCACCCGTGCCGACGGGCGCACGCCGACCTGTACCGACTGCCACGGCGACAGCGACAAGCACGTGAACTACAAGGGCAGCGAGAAGCCGCCCAAGCCCGACCGCGTCTTCGGCAAGAAGACCGCGACCCCGGCATCGGAACGCAACGCAGCCTGCCTGTCCTGTCACGAAACCGATCCGAAGCGCCACCTGTGGGCCGGCAGCACGCACGAGCGTCGCGACGTGGCCTGTACCTCGTGCCACGAGATGCACACCGGCGAAGACAAGGTCCGCGACAAACGCACCCAGCCGGAAGTCTGCTTCGCCTGCCACAAGGAGCAGCGCGCGCAGATCAACCGTCCGTCGCACCACCCGATCCCGGAAGGCAAGATGGCCTGTTCGGACTGCCACAACCCGCACGGCTCGACCGGTCCGAAACTGCTCGTCAAGAACAGCACCAACGCGACCTGCTACACCTGCCACGCGGAAAAGCGCGGTCCTTTCGTGCATAACCACACGCCGGTCAGCGAAGACTGCGGCAACTGCCACAACCCGCACGGCACCGTCGCCGACTCGATGCTGAAGACTCGCCCGCCCTTCCTGTGCCAGCAGTGCCACGACCCCGCGAACCACCTCGGCGGCATCCCCGCGATCGCCAGCAACATGGCTTCGGGCGTGAGCATCAACGCCTCCAACACCGCCGGCATCACCCAGGGCCGCGCCTGCCTCAACTGCCACACGAACATCCATGGCAGCAACAGTCCGGCCAATGCCTCCAAGGCAATGCGCTTCTGGCGTTAAGAGTCAGGGAGAAGAACCATGCAAGACAATCGAATGTTCAAGCAGACGGTCATCGCGCTCGCGGTATCGCTGGCTTTCCCTGCCACCTCCGCGTTCGCCGATGAAGTCGACGAGCTGATCAACCCGAACGTCGCCGAAGTCGCGGTCAAGGCGCAATACGTGAATCAGGCGAATCCGCTGTATCGCCAATACACTGGCATCAACACGGACGGCGTGCACGGCAGCGCCGACGTCAACGTCGTGCAGCGTTCCGAAGACGGGCGCTGGATGAAGATCGAGGGCCGCGACCTCGGCCTGCGCACGCAGGAACTCAAGGGCTCGGTCGAGCAGCAGGGCGACTGGGCGGTCGGCATTGGCTACAACCAGATCCCGCGCTTTGCGCCGGTCGAAGTGACGACGCCCGTCAAGGGGCTCGGCGACAACACGCAGACGGTGCCGGCGGTGTTCCCGTCGGAAGGTACGCACGAGACGCTGATGACCGAGCGCACCGCGACCTCGCTCACGGCCCGCAAATTCCTGTCCGAGCACCTGCAGGCGAACTTCAGCTTCAAGAGCGAAGACAAGAAGGGAGAGCGCCTCTTCGGCGCCAACGGCCAGTCGATTGCCGGCGTCAATGGTGCGACCATCTCGACCTCGAACCGCCAGATCTTCCTCGCCGAGCCGATCGACTCGAACCACCAGCAGTTCGAGGCTTCGCTCGACTACGCGACGCGCCAGTACTACCTCTCGGCCGGCTACTACGGCAGCTTCTACGAGAACAAGGCCGGTAACGCGCTGTTCGTAACCTCGCCGACAGCGAACAACCGTACCGGCATGAGCCCGATTGCGCTGGCGCCGGACAACCACGCGCACGAGTTCCAGCTCGCGGGTGGCTACAACTTCTCGAGCGACACGCAGTTCAAGATGAACGTCGGGCGGACCTACGCGATCCAGGAAGACGACTTCATCGACGCGTCGCTGATCAACGTCGGCGGCGGCAACCCGGCGACGATCACCCACCGCACCGATCTGGGCGGCGAAGTCGTGACGACCAACGTGTTCGCGTCGCTGACCTCGCGCGTGACCCGTGACCTGAGCCTGCTCGCGTCGTACGCGTACGAGAACCGCGACGACAAGACACCGCAGGAGACCTACCTGATCGACTACGGCCACGGCGGCGCCGCGGTGCCGAACAACCCCGAGTCGCAGAAGACACAGCGCGCCAAGGTCGAGGCGAGCTACCGTCTGCCGATGGGCTACAACCTGACGGCCGGCTACGACTATGACTATCGCAAGTACGATGGCATGGACGAGCTGTATCGCGACAAGATCCAGGAAGGCACCTGGCGCCTCGATCTGCGCAAGTCGCTGAGCGAGACCGTCAATGGCAGCATCACCGTGTCGCATAGCGACCGCGACGGCTCGCGCTGGGGTACGACGCCGGTGACGGTGTTCGTGACCGGCGGGCTGGCGGTCGGCGAGCACTGGACGGCGCCGACGCAGTTCTCCAACCGCGAACGCGACAAGGCCCGCCTGCTGCTCGACTGGCTGCCCACCAATGCGCTGTCGCTGCAAGCGTCGTATGAATATGCGCAGGACAGCTACGACACCCGCATCAACGACATCGGTCTCAACCACGGCCGCTCGCAGCTCTTCGCCCTCGACGCTTCCTACCGCTTCAACGAGCAGTGGAAGGCGAACGCGTGGTATTCGGTCGGCAAGAACGAGATCGAGCAGCGCTCGCAGCAGAGCACCTTCGGCTCCAAGTGCGACGGCTCGGGGACGACGGCGGCGCAGAGGCGGACGAACACCTGCGTGCCGTGGGCGTCCAGCCTGAACCTGACGTCCGAGGCGGTCGGCGCGGGTTTCGACGGACGGCTGAGCGCGAAGTGGTCGATCGGCGGCCAGTATCTCTTCAGCCGCGACGTGAACGAGTACGACCTGAGTGTCACCGACGTCGGCGTGAATTCGCCGGTGGCAGTGGGTGCCGGCATCCTGCCGGACACAAAGTACCTGCAGAACACGGTGCGTCTGTTCGCGAAGTACGCCGTCACGAAGGCGACCGGCGTGCGTCTCGACTACGTCTGGGACAAGCGTGAGCTGGACGACTACACGTGGAACAGCTGGCGCTATTCCGACGGCACCCGCGTCTTCCAGAAGCCTGACCAGATCACCCACGTGATCGGCGTCACCCTGTCGCACGCCTTCTGATCGAAGGCAGGCCGGGCCTGTGCGGCCCGGCGCCTTCCGGCGGCGCCACAAGTGCTGCCGGAAGCCCTCCACGCACAAGCATTCAGGAGTACCACGCGTGAATATCCAGTCATTGCGGGCCTCGCTGGCGATCTTCGCCGCCGCGGCCCTTTTGCCGTTTTCGGCGCAGGCCGCGGGCGAGGGTGCCAAGCTCGACAACGCCACCTGCTTGAGTTGCCACCAGACCGGCAAGCGCAAGATCGAGGTCGATGACAAGGCGGGCGAGAAGCTCGCGCTCGCCGCCGTCGACCCGGCCAAGCTTGAGAAGAGCGTCCATGCGCGCATGGATTGCGTCGCCTGCCACACCGACATCGTCGACGCCAAGGCTTCGCACCAGAAAGCCGTCGGCGTCGCGAAGCCGGACTGCGCGACCTGTCACGAGAAGCTGTGGAAGACGGCGCAGGCCGACAGCCAGGCGAGCTCGAAGGAGCGCCTCGGCATCGTCGCGAAGAACATCGAGGCCTACAAGGCGTCCTTCCATGCGCGGCCCGACGCCGATAACCCCGACCGCCCGAAGGCGTATTGCAACCAGTGCCACGCGACGCACGAGTTCGCGGTGCCGAAGGCCGGTACCGCCGCGCGCGAGCAATGGCGCCTGACGATCCCGAAGACCTGCGGCGAGTCCTGCCACGAGGACCAGCTCGAGGACTACGAGAGCTCGGTGCACGGCGCGCTCGTGATGGGCAAGGACGACCCGAAGGGCGCAGTGTGTATCGACTGCCACACGACGCACGAGATCCGCGGCGCATCCTCCGACCCCTTCAAACTGAAGAACGTCGAAGCCTGCGGCGGCTGCCACAACGAACAGCTCTTCAGCTACCGCGACACCTATCACGGCCAGGTGAACAAGCTGGGCTATACGTACACGGCGAAGTGCGCGGACTGCCACGGCAGCCACGGCATGAAGAAGGGCGACGATCCGAAGTCGAAGGTGCATCCGGACAACCGCCTGAAGACCTGCCAGAAGTGCCATGACGACAAGAAGCCCGGCATGGCCACGGCGACGGCCGGTTTCACGAGCTTCGGCCCGCACGCCAACACGCACGACTTCGAGAAGTACCCGCAGATGTGGATCACCGGCAAGTTCATGTCGGCGTTGCTGATCGGCGTCTTCGCCTTCTTCTGGGCGCACAGTGGCATGTGGTACTACCGCGAGTGGAAGGAGCGCAAGGAAGGCAAGGCCGAGCAGCGCGTGCGCAACGAAGCCGCCGGCGCCGCGCCCGAAAAGCACTTCCGGCGCTTCGCGTGGGGCTGGCGTGTCGCGCACCTCGCCTTCGCGCTGGTGACGATGACGCTGGTGCTGACCGGCACGACGGCCCTCTTCGCCGACAGCGCCTGGGCCCCGAAGGTCGCGGCTGCACTGGGCGGGCCGAAGACGATGGGCATCATCCACCGCGTCGCGGCCTCGCTCTTCGTCGGCATCTTCATGATCCACTTCGTGTATGTGATGCAGCGCCTGTTGCGCAGTCGCAAGTTCCGCTGGTTCGGACCGGATTCGCTGATCCCGAACTGGAAGGACCTCGCCGATTGCGTCGGGATGTTCAAGTGGTTCTTCGGCAAGGGGCCGCGCCCGCAGTTCGAGCGCTGGACCTACTTCGAGAAGTTCGACTACTGGGCGGTGTTCTGGGGTGTGAACATCATCGGCTGGAGCGGCCTGATGCTGGCCTTCCCGCACGTCACGGCGAGCTTCCTGCCGGGCTGGGTGTTCAACGTCGCGACGCTG
>NZ_DATFAO010000053.1:0-46873 GCF_035254505.1 Aromatoleum sp.
GCGCTCGTCATCGGCCCAGCCGCTCTTGACCTTGACCCACACCTCGAGAAACACCTTGCCATCGAACAGTTGCTCGAGTTCGGCCCGGGCCTCGCTCGCAATCCGTTTGAGCTGCTCTCCACCCTTGCCGATCACAATTCCCTTGTGACTTGCACGATCCACCACGACCGCAGCGAAAATGCGTCGCAAATTCCCTTCGGTCTCGAATTTCTCGATCTCTACCGCAATGCCGTATGGCAACTCGTCGCCGAGAAGGCGGAACAGCTTCTCGCGCAGGAATTCCGCGGCAAGGAAACGCTCGCTGCGATCGGTGACCTCATCGGCGCCATACATTGGCGCCCCCTCGGGCAGCAGGGGCGTGACCGCCTTCAGCAACTCGTCAACGTTCGTCCCGCGTTCCGCACTCAGAGGCACGATCTCGGTAAAGGGGAAAACCTCGTTCATCCGGGCAATGAAGGGCAGCAAGGCGCTCTTGTCCGCCAAGCGGTCGACTTTGTTGATGATGAGCACGACCTTCGCGCCCTGCGGCAAGACGTCGACGACCTTACGGTCATCCTCGCCAAAACGCCCCGCTTCGATTACGAAGAAGACGAGGTCGACATCCCCAAGCACCTGCGAAACCGTCCGATTCATCGAACGATTCAAGGCGTTGCGGTGTTTCGTCTGAAATCCCGGTGTATCGACGAACACGAACTGAGCGTCGTCGTTCGTCAGGATTCCCGTCACGCGGTGCCGGGTCGTCTGCGCCTTGCGCGATACGATGCTGATCTTTTGCCCGATCAGACGATTCAGAAGCGTCGACTTACCGACGTTCGGACGCCCGACGATCGCGACGAAGCCAGTCCGAAAACCGTTCGAAGACTCTTCGCTTGGGGAAATATTGTCCGGATTCATGCCTTTCTCAATTGTGCCAACGCCCCTTCCGCTGCCTGCTGCTCCGCAGCCCGACGACTCGGCCCTCGGCCGGTAGTCTGCAGTTTCAATGCGTTGACCTGACAAACCACTTCGAATTCCTGTGCATGGGCTTCGCCGTGCACTTTCACTGTCGTATAAGTCGGAACCGGCAGCTTCCGCCCCTGCAGCAACTCTTGCAAGGCGGTCTTCGGATCCTTCGACGCCCGTTGTGGATCGATCTCCGCAATTCCCGGTGCATAGAGGCAATCGATCACCGACTTCGCGGCGTCGAAACCCTTGTCGAGATACACCGCGGCAAACACCGCCTCCAGCGCGTCGGCAAGGATGGACGGCCTCCGGTGCCCTCCGCTCTTGAGTTCCCCTTCGCCTAGACGAAGGTATTCCCCGAGTTCGAGTTCCCGAGCGATCCGATGCAATCCATCCTGACAAACGAGCGAAGCCCGAAGACGCGACAACTCCCCTTCGCGCAGGTCGCCAAACCGTTCGAACAGCGCAATTGCTACGACGCAATTGAGGACGCTGTCCCCGAGAAACTCGAAACGCTCGTTGTTGGGCTGACCGTAGCTACGATGCGTCAGTGCTCGCTGAAGCAGCGCAAGATCCTGGAACTGATGTCCGATGGCCCGCTGAAGGCGCGCTAGATCGCCATTCACCCTATTTTCCGAGCGATGTCGCGTGGAAGTCGATCAGCAAGCTGACGTTCGCAACGATGGGCACTTTACGGGCATATTGCGCATCGATTACAACTTTCCCGGCATCCTTCCTGATGTCGAGGTCAGTCCCATTTATTGTCGAAACGTCATCGATCTGTGCTCGGCGATCAAAACTCCGGCGCAAATCGTTGATGGATGCACCGCTGTCGCCCTCACTTGCCACGACCTTGATGATCTTCTGAATCGCAAAGTATTCGTTGACCGCCGGAACCGTCCGAAAGCCGATCAGCAGCACGGACGCCAGCAACGCCCCGACAATCAATACACCGACCGGGCTCAAACCTTGTTGTTTTTTCTTCAGCCGCATGACTTCTCCCTTCACCGGAAACTGCCAATCCGCTTCATATCACTGAAATTGAACCAGATGAAGAACGCCTTGCCGACGATGTTGGCATCGGGCACGAATCCCCAGACCCGGCTGTCGCTGCTCGAATCGCGATTGTCGCCCATGACGAAGTAATGTCCCTGCGGAACCACGCAGCTGACGCCCGAGCTAGTATAGGTGCAGTTTTCGCGAAACGGATAATCGAGCACTTGAGGAACATAGGCCGGGGCCTCACGCTCGATCAGGATCGAATGATCCACGCCCCCCAGCTTCTCCGAGAAGCGCGGGGAATAGTAGAGCCGATCCGGATGCAGGTAATCGTCCTGCGGGCTCACAGCCACGACTTCCCCGTTGATTCGCAGCCGCTTGTCGATGTACTCGACGCGATCTCCCGGCAACCCCACGACGCGCTTGATGTAGTCCATCGACGGGTCCGCCGGATAGCGGAACACCATCACGTCGCCCCGCGCCGGGTCGTTGACGGAAAGCACTTTCTTATTGATGACCGGCAAGCGAATCCCATAGGTCCACTTGTTGACAAGGATGAAATCACCGACGAGTAGCGTCGGGATCATCGATCCGGACGGAATTTTGAACGGCTCGACGATGAACGAGCGCAGCCCGAAGACGATCAGGATGACCGGAAAGAAGCTGGCACCATATTCGACCCACCAGGGCGAAGGGCTGCCGGGGGCGCGACGTTTGCGCGCAAAGAAACGGTCAGCAGCCCAAAGCACTCCCGTCGCTACCAGCAGCAGGAACAATACCAACGCAAAATTCACGAAATCTCCCAATCCACGCAGTCGTCTTCGTAGAACACGAGGACTTACTTGCCGTCATCGACCCGCAAGACCGACAGGAATGCCTCCTGCGGAATCTCGACGTTCCCGACCTGCTTCATTCGCTTCTTGCCTTCCTTCTGCTTTTCGAGCAGTTTCTTCTTCCGCGTGATGTCACCGCCGTAGCACTTCGCCAGCACGTTCTTGCGCAAAGCCTTGATGGTCTCGCGGGCAATGATGTGCGACCCGATCGCGGCCTGGACCGCCACGTCGAACATCTGCCGCGGAATCAGGCCGCGGAGCTTTGCCGCAACCTCGCGTCCCCGATACTGAGCCGAAGCGCGGTGCACGATCACGGACAACGCGTCGACTTTTTCGCCACCGACCAGCAAATCCAGCTTCACGAGGTCAGCGGCACGGTATTCCTTGAACTCGTAGTCGAGCGACGCATAGCCGCGCGACACCGACTTCAGCTTGTCAAAGAAGTCCATCACGACTTCGTTCATCGGCAGTTCGTAGATCAACTGCACTTGGCGGCCGTGGTAGCGCATATCCACTTGCACGCCGCGCTTCTGGTTGCAGAGCGTGATGACCGGACCGACGTAATCCTGCGGCAGGAAGATCGTCGCGGTGATGATCGGTTCGCGGATTTCCGCCATCTTCGAAGCATCCGGCAACTTTGCCGGGTTTTCCACGTGGATCACTTCGCCGCTATTCATCATCACCTCATACACGACCGTCGGAGCAGTCGTGATGAGGTTCATGTCGAACTCGCGCTCGAGACGCTCTTGGACGATGTCCATGTGGAGCAGACCGAGGAAACCGCAGCGGAAGCCGAAACCTAGGGCCTGAGAAACCTCAGGTTCAAACTGTAGCGACGCGTCGTTCAGGCGCAGCTTTTCAAGCGAATCGCGAAGCTGATCGTATTCGCTCGACTCGACGGGATAGAGCCCGGCAAACACCTGCGGTTTGATCTCCTTGAATCCCGGGAGCGGTTCCACAGCGGGGCGCGTGGCGGAAGTCACCGTATCGCCGACCTTTGCCGCCTGCAGTTCCTTGATGCCCGCGATGATGAAACCGACCTGCCCTGCAGAGAGTTCTTCACGCGGCAACGAGCGCGGAGTGAATACCCCCACCTGGTCGCAAAGGTATTGCGCGCCGGTCGCCATCAACTGCACGCGGTCCCGCGGACGCAGCACGCCGTCGACCACACGGACCAGCATGACCACGCCGACGTAGTTATCGAACCAGGAGTCGATGATCAACGCTTTGAGCGGCGCATCAGGATTGCCTTTAGGCGCCGGGACGCGCCGCACGACCATCTCGAGCACCTCTTCGATGCCGAGTCCGGTTTTCGCCGAGCACAGCACCGCATCGGACGCATCGACGCCAATCACGTCCTCGATTTCCGTGCGCGCGTTGTCCGGATCCGCCGCCGGCAGATCGATCTTGTTCAAGACGGGAACGACTTCGACGTTCTGCTCGATCGCCGTGTAGCAGTTTGCCACGGTCTGCGCCTCGACCCCTTGCGACGCGTCGACGACGAGCAGCGCGCCTTCGCAGGCGGACAGGGAACGGCTGACTTCGTACGAGAAGTCCACGTGCCCTGGCGTGTCGATCAGGTTCAAGTTGTAGACTTGCCCGTCCTTTGCCCGATATTGCAGCGCGGCGGTCTGAGCCTTGATGGTGATGCCGCGCTCCCGCTCCAAGTCCATGGAGTCGAGCACCTGCTCTTCCATTTCACGTTCGGACAGGCCCCCACAATACTGGATCAGCCGGTCCGCCAAGGTGGACTTGCCGTGATCGATGTGGGCAATGATGGAGAAATTTCGAATATGTTGCATGCGACAACAAAAGAAAGGTGCCATACGGCACCTTGAATGGATCGATTGAATCAGCTAAGCGGCGGATTCTAGCGGAAAACCGCCGCAATAGGCGCGAATGGCCGCTTCATCCAGGTGGTAATGACAAAGAACCTTATCGCCCGCCACCACTACCGGAACCAACTCGTCCCAGCGAGCCTCGAGTTCTGGATCGGCATCGACGTCGAGTATTCGTACCGACCAGCCCAACTCAGCAGCGAGCGGCCCCAGCCTGTCCAGCAGGTCATGACAGAGATGACACCACTCGCGGCTCATCACCGTGAATTCCCGAACGACGGTCACTCGCCCGCCCGCAAACTCACGTAGCTCGCCCCCTCGCTACGTTGCACCAGCAAGGTGACGGTCTGGCCATCCTTCAGATCGGCCACCTGCCGGTTGTACGCTTCGAGCGTCTTCAACGGAATCTGCCGCCCGCCGACCACCATCGCAAGAATCAGATCCCCCACCTGGAGATCGGCACGCGCGGCTGCACCTTGGACTCGCTCGACCAATAGACCGTGATCGACGTTACGCTCGCGACGCTGAGTCGTGTTCGGAACAGCAAGTGCAAGTCCGAGCTTGTTTGGCGTCGGAGAAGCGCGCTCAGCACGTCGCGCCCGACGCGCGGCGTCATCCTGCCATTCGCCGACGACAACCTGCATCTCGCGCAAGGAACCCGCACGATAAAGGCTCAACATCGCCGACGCGCCCGGACGGCTTGCGGACACGATTCTAGGCAAGTCACTGGAGTTCTCCACCGCCTTGCCGCCGAAACGAACGATCACATCGCCCTGCTCGATACCGGCTTTCGCTGCCGGTCCATTCTGTTCGACCGCACTGACCAACGCGCCCTCTGGACGCGGCAAGCTGAAGCTGTCAGCAAGCGAACGTGTCACTTCCTGGATCGCAATGCCGATCCTGCCGCGCTGAACTCGGCCGGTCGCACGCAACTGGGCCTGCACATCCATGGCAAGATCGATGGGAATTGCGAACGACAACCCCATGAAACCGCCCGTCTGGCTGAATATCTGTGAATTGATCCCGACTACCTCACCCTTCAGGTTGAAAAGGGGACCGCCGGAATTTCCGGGATTGATGGCGACGTCAGTCTGAATGAACGAGACGAAATTTTCATCCGGAAGGCTACGCCCCTTGGCACTGACGATGCCTGCCGTGACGGAATGGTCGAAGCCGAAAGGCGACCCGATCGCGACGACCCATTCGCCGACCTGCAACTTCGCCGGGTCACCGATGGTCAGTCGCGGTAGCTCGGTCGCATCGATTTTTATCAGTGCTACGTCACTGCGCGCGTCGGCCCCGATGACGCGTGCTCTGAACTCGCGCTTATCGACCAAACGCACAAGGATCTCGTCCGCATCCTCGACGACATGCGCGTTCGTCAGAATGTAGCCGTCGCCGCTGACGATGAAACCGGAGCCAAGGGAACGATTGTCGGGGTCGGATCGAGGATGACCAGGCTTCTTCGGGATAAACCGACGAAAGAAGTCGAACATCGGATCGTCATGATCCAGCCCGGGAAACGCTTGCCCGCCCGACTTCCCGGACTGCGCCGCGCTGATGTTCACCACCGCCGCTCCGTGCCGTTGCACGAGCTGAGTAAAATCGGGTAGTACCGCGGCGCCTCCTGCGCCGTGCGCGAGCGGCATCAGAGCCAACAGCGAGACCAGGAACACTCGCCGAACCCAACCAAAAACCATCATCCGAACCTGCTCCGCTGCTCTTCTGCGCATTCACTCGCCGTCGTCATCTCGACACCGAGCCCCCCCCAAACACCCGGCCGCTGCACCAGCCAGCGACTCAACCCGAATCCGGGCAACAACCCAATCATCGCCCCGACCGATGCAGCGAAATCTTCATTCCCCGCGGGAGCGAACAAGGTCCCGAGGGCTGCACCGACAAGTAAAAACACCACCGGAAGGGCATATCCCAATAGTGCACCGCGCAAGGGCGCGCGTCCGTCCACGCGGAGACTGACGACTTCTCCGACTTTGGCCCCCAGGCCGTTACGCGTCCGAAACAGATCGGTTGGCGCTTTGAAAGGATAGGCGATTCCCGAAGATCGACACCCGCCGGGTTCATCGCAGCGACCGCAGCCGCCCGTCCGATTGCCCACCCTCACCCAAGCATCGTCTCCGTCGACAGATTCGACCATCGCTGCGATTTCAATCATCGTGCGACGGGTTCCATCGCGTCTGCGAGACGCTGCACAGTTCGCAAGGGAACCTCGCCGAGAGCGGTGACGAGATGCGGACCGACCATCCGCTTGTAGATATTGATCGCGCCGGTCGACAACTGACCCGCCGCCAATCGTCCATTCGCCTGGCTAGCGGGCTCGATGAAAACCGAGATGGCCGCAAGGCCGTCGCTATATACCAGATGCAGGGCATCGCCGTGATCGCGCCCCAAGGGCCGACGGACTATGGACATCAGCGAGAAGCCGGCGATCGGTGCCTGCACGCCCCACCCACTCTCCTCGCGACGAATCTCGACACCATTGGTGTGGACAACCTTCCAGTCCCCCTCCCGCGCTAGGCGAGGCCGCACCGCCTCCATCGCGATGTCGCCGCCGATCTTGACATCGCTGAATGCGAATTGTTCGATGATCTCGCCACGGTCATCCAGGGTACGCGACTTGAGCAGAAGCCCTGACTGGATTTCAGCCCACAACTGGTAGCCGAATCGATATTCGTCCTTCGGCTCCAGGATGATCTGCTGCGCCTCCATTCCAGCAATTCGCCCGACCTCTCCTTTTCGAATCCGATAATTCTCGGCAATCCCGCCGAAGGACGACGGCAGGCGCGCCGGGAAAGCCCGGCGACCACCGGCTCGATCGATAATCACGGTGCGCTGGTCCGGCAATATGCAGCGAACCTCGCTGCTGCTCCTGACGACCTCCCGCGGACTTCCGTCGAGCACCTCGACGCGCTCATGCTCACCGGCTGCGTCCATCATATGGACCACCCGCGAGGTCTCGAAGCTCTTGCCCGACTGGTAGATAAAAGTGCCCGAGTAATTCAGGCGCTGGCCGGCGGCGGCCATGCGCCCCAGCCACGACAGCGCATCTCCCGGGGTCTGCGCCATCGCCTGCGGCTGAATAAGCGTGAAGCAGAACCCCAGCGCGACGAGAAGCCACTTCATCGGACGCCGTCCTGACCGACTTCGGATATCGACCTGACGTGTTGGATCGCCCCGGAGATCGGCCCACCTCCGGTCATCGATTGATGAGCAAAAACGTATTCTTGATGCGGATCGACGGCGGTCGACGTAACGGAGACAGGACGAACGCCTGACGCCTGCGATTCGACCAACTGCAATCGCGGCGAAACCTCAGCGACGTGACTCGCCCCGGCAGGCTCGGCGTACAGCGTGTGGGCCACCCAGCCCACTGCCGCGACGCCCATCACCGAAGCCGCCAGCGGCATCAGCGAACGCCAGCCTGCGGATGCCGCGGATTCCGCGCGTTTCGCGATTGGCGCCAGCAATGTCGGCGCGGTGTCGATTTCCGCCATCACTCGGTCAACGAAGTCATGCGACACACATTCGTCGCCGCGCAACACATCGCCTATCAGGCAATATGTCTCCCACTCGTTGCGCAGAATCGGCTCGCACCGGATCTCTTCGAGAACCGTCCGTACACACTGATCGTCCAGTTCGCCGTCAAGAAATGCCGACAGTTTGTCCTTCATGAATACCACCTACCAACGTTTGTCAGGAGCCGTATCCAGCAGCGGCCTCAACTTTTCAGCAATTGCTTCGCGTGCCCGAAAGATCCGCGAACGCACCGTCCCGATAGGACAATCCATGATGCTAGCAATCTCCTCATAGCTCAGACCTTCGAGCTCCCTGAGCATGATTGCGGTCCGCAACTCCTCCGGCAGCGCCTCCATCGCCTTGTTCACCGTGTCACCTATCTGCTGCGTCATTAGCAGCCGTTCCGGCGTGTTGATATCCCGCAACTGATCGCCTTCCTCGAAGGTTTCAGCCTCCTCAGAGTCGAAGCCGGTGGACGTCGGGGCGCGCCGGCCCTGTGACACCAGATAGTTTTTTGCCGTGTTGATTCCGATCCGATAAAGCCAAGTGTAAAAAGCGCTATCTCCCCGGAACGACCCCAAAGCCCGATAGGCTTTGATGAACGTCTCCTGGGCCACATCCTCCACTTCGGCGGAATCGCGGATCAGCCGCGAAAGCAGCCTATGCAGCTTCCGCTGGTACTTCGCAACCAGCAAGCCAAAAGCCTGCTTGTCGCCGCGCTGTACGCGTTCGACAAGTTGCTGATCTATCTCGCGATCGCTCATGAGCGGGCCGTTTCCCTACGTTGGGCAAAATCCGCGCCAGTATAGCGACCCCCTATGAGTACAGCAAAGCCGGAGTTATCCAACAGACACGGACCGTTTCAAATAGTTCATACGTGGGTGTGGTCTTGCACTTGATACAGGGTGCGGCGGTCCGCGATCTGGGGAAGATCGCGCTCAGACGTGCTATATTGCCGCGCGCCCGTCCTTTGGTTTTCACGACCTTGTCAAAACAATACGACGTACTCATCATTGGCAGCGGCACCGCTGGCCAGTCACTCGCCCTCAGACTTGCTGATCATCTGCGAGTCGGGATTGTCACGAAGCGTTCGGTGGCCGACAGCGCCAGCGCGTGGGCGCAGGGCGGCATCGCCGCCGTGCTCGACAACACGGACAGCATCGCCGCCCACATTCAAGACACCTTCACTGCCGGGGCGGGGCTGTGCGACGCGGACGCAACGCGCTTCGTCGTAGAGCACGGCAAACAGGCGATCGAGTGGCTGATCGGACGAGGAGTGCCCTTCACCCGGGAGGACGAATCCACCGTCGGCTACCATCTCACGCGCGAGGGTGGCCATTCGCACCGCCGGATCATCCACGCCGCCGACGCGACCGGAGCCGCCGTACAGGAAACGCTGAGCCAACAGGTTTGCTCGCATCCGAACATCGAAATTCTCGAAAATCACATCGCTGTCGATCTGATTCTGGGAAACAAGATCGGCCTTCCGGCGGAAGGCTGCCTCGGCGCATACGTCCTCGACATTGCAAAAGATCGAGTCGTCACGGTTGGAGCCCGCAGCACGGTGCTCGCGACAGGAGGGGCCGGCAAGGTCTACCTGTACACCACGAACCCGGACGTGGCCACCGGAGACGGGATTGCCATGGCTTGGCGTGCCGGCTGCCGCGTCGCAAACATGGAATTCATCCAGTTCCACCCGACCTGCCTCTACCATCCGCAAGCCAAGTCCTTCCTGATTTCGGAAGCCGTCCGAGGTGAAGGGGGCCTGCTGAAACTGCCGGACGGGACGCGTTTCATGCCAGAGCACGACGAACGTGCCGAATTGGCCCCGCGCGACGTGGTAGCGAGGGCTATCGACTTCGAAATGAAGAAGCACGGCCTCGACTGCGTGTTTCTCGATATCAGCCACAAACCCGCAGACTGGCTGCGCAGCCATTTTCCGAATATTTACGCGCGATGCCTCGAACTCGGGATCGACATCACCCGTGAAGGCATTCCTGTCGTTCCGGCGGCTCACTATACTTGCGGCGGCATCGTCACCGACCTGGCGGCACGAACCGACGTCGGCGACCTCTACTCAGTTGGTGAATCGGCGTGTACGGGCCTTCATGGAGCGAACCGGCTGGCGAGTAATTCGCTGCTCGAGTGCCTGGTCTTCGGCGAAGCCGCAGCACGCGACATTCTCGCCCGCTCGCGCAGTCCGCTGCCGCCCCTGCCCGACTGGGATGAAAGCCGAGTCACGGATGCGGACGAAGAGGTTGTGATCTCGCACAACTGGGCCGAATTGCGCCGCTTCATGTGGGACTATGTCGGCATCGTCCGCACCACTAAGCGACTGCAGCGCGCGCAGCACCGCATTCGCCTCCTCGCCCGCGAGATTGACGAGTTCTATTCGAACTTCCGAGTCAGCAACGACCTGATCGAACTACGAAATCTCGTCGTCACCGCAGACCTGATCGTGCGTTGCGCCCTGCGCCGCAAGGAAAGCCGCGGCCTTCATTTTTCCCGCGATTTTCCCGACATGCTACCCAATCCTAAGGATACGGTCTTGCGGCCGGGCAAGGATTGATCACCGCAGGCCGGGGTGAGCCCTCGGCATTTTGGTTTAGCCTCTTTCCTCTTCCTCTTTCGCGACTTCGGCCTTCGCGCTGAGCGCAGGTTTCGCCACGTGCCGGAACCAGATTCGAAGCTCGCGCCACGCGTCCGCATCCACGCCATCCGGCATGAGCATCATGGCGCCCCGGAGTACCTGCTGGCGCGCAGCACGATGCTGACTCCCTTCCCAGTGCAGCCACAATCCCCACCCGAAGTCAGTACTCGCTGCCTGCGGCAGGGCGTGAAGTTCTCCACCAGGAACCGTCAGCTTCAGGCTCCCATCGGGCTGCAGCGTCAGAGCCATGCCCTGCTTGCGGCGTTCAGCCGCCATCACGAACCGCTGCGACAGCGCCGCGATCACGACAACGACAACCACTGCAAACGAAGGGAACGAGGAGCGCAGAAATGCAAACGCCGCGATCATGTGGATCGCGGCGCTCAGTCCGAGCGATAGCCTGGAAGGCTTCAGCCGGATTTCGTACGGGAAGCGCACAGAGCGGCGCTCCCGCAGCATCATCAAACGCGTCGGAAGGCCAACGTGCCGTTCGTGCCGCCGAATCCGAACGAGTTCGACAACGCAGCGCGGATTTCCATCGGCCGTGCCTTATTGGCCACGTAATCCAGATCGCACTGCTCGTCCTGCTCGAAGATATTGATCGTCGGCGGGGCGATCTGATTGTGAAGCGCGAGCGTGGTGAAGACAGCCTCGACCCCGCCCGCGGCGCCGAGCAAGTGGCCCGTCATCGACTTGGTCGAATTCACTGCGATCGACTTCGCCCGGTCGCCGAAACAACGCTTGACCGCCGTCGTCTCAGCCAGGTCTCCCAACGGAGTGGACGTGCCGTGCGCGTTGATGTAGTCGACTTCATCGAGCGACATACCGGCGTCGCGCATGGCGTTTGTCATGCAGCGCGCCGCTCCGCTACCGTCTTCGCATGGAGCGGTCATGTGATAAGCATCCGCACTCATGCCGTAACCGACGACCTCGGCGTAGATCTTCGCACCGCGCGCCTTGGCATGCTCGTACTCTTCGAGGACCAGAACACCGGCACCTTCGCCAAGTACGAAGCCGTCGCGCCCCTTATCCCAGGGACGGCTGGCGGTCGCCGGGTCTTCGTTGCGAGTCGACAAGGCACGCGCCGAAGCGAAACCGCCGACGGCAAGCGGAGTGACCGTGGATTCGGCGCCTCCGGCGACCATCACGTCCACGTCGCCATACTGAATCAGCCGCGCGGCCTCGCCGATGCAATGGGTGGCCGTGGTGCACGCCGTGACCATCGCGAGACACGGCCCCTTGAGACCGAACATGATCGACAGGTGACCCGCGATCATGTTGATGATCGTGCCCGGGATGAAGAACGGAGAAATCTTCCTCGCGCCGCCTTTCAAGTAATCGTCGTGAGTCGACTCGATCATCGGCAGACCGCCGATGCCCGAACCGATATTCACGCCGATCCGTTCGGCGTTGCCTTCGTTAACCTCGATTCCGGCATCCTTGAACGCCTGGATGCCTGCCGCCAGGCCGTAATGGATGAACACATCCATGCGGCGGGCGTCCTTGGGTGAGAGATAGGCACCGATATCGAAGCCTTTCACCTCGCCGGCGATTTTGACCGGGAAGTTGGAGGTATCGAAACGGGTGATCTCACCGATACCGGAGCGGCCGTTGACAATGTTGTCCCAAGCCTCCGGAACGGTATTCCCGACCGGGGAGATAATGCCCAGACCGGTAATGACGACTCTACGACGGGTCAATGTTCGCTCCGGTGATCAGGTATTACTTCTTCAGATGAGCGTTGACGTAGTCAATCGCTTGCTGAACCGTGGTGATTTTCTCGGCTTCTTCGTCCGGAATTTCGCACTCGAATTCTTCTTCGAGCGCCATGACCAGTTCCACGGTATCCAGCGAATCCGCGCCCAGATCGTCGACGAACGAGGATTCGGTCTTGATTTCCGACTCGTTAACACCAAGTTGCTCGGCGACAATCTTCTTGACGCGCTGTTCGATGTTATCCATGAACTAACTCCTTCCCTGAAATGATCCAGATATAAAAAAAGCCGGCGTATTCTACCAAAAAGGATGGCAACCGCTATCGCAGCCGGCGATTACGACATGTACATACCACCGTTCACATGCAAAGTGGTCCCCGTGACGTAGGCGGCAGCAGGCGACGCAAGGAATACCACCGCACCGGCAACCTCTTCCGGCCGACCCAGTCGGCCGAGCGCGATATTACCGAGCAACGCATCCCGAGCGGATTCGGGCAGTGCCCGAGTCATATCGGTATCGATGAATCCGGGCGCAACGCAATTGACGGTGATATTGCGGCTTCCGAGCTCGCGCGCAAGCGCACGGCTCATACCCGCAACGCCGGCCTTGGCGGCCGCATAGTTTGCCTGCCCGGGGTTGCCGGCACTGCCGACAACGGAGGTCACGTTGATGATGCGTCCGCCCCGCGCCTTCATCATGCCTCGCATGACGAGGCGGGACATCCGGAAGACGGCCTTGAGGTTGGTATCAAGCACCGCATCCCACTCTTCGTCCTTCATCCGCATCGCGAGGTTATCGCGGGTGATGCCGGCGTTATTGACGAGGATGCCGACAGCACCGAAACGCTTTTCCACTTCTGCCACGAGAGCTTCGCAGGCGCCCGCATCAGTGACGTTCAACGCCAGCCCGCAGCCTTTGACACCCGCTTCTTGAAGCCCTTTCTCGATATCGGCTGCACCGCCCTCGGACGTTGCCGTGCCGACGACGGTCGCCCCGAGCTTGCCGAGCTCCAGCGCGATCGCGCGCCCGATACCCCGCGACGCGCCCGTGACGAGCGCAACCTGTCCTTCCAGCGAAAAACTCATCCTGCTTACCTCACCGCCGCAATCGACTGTTCCAGACTGGCGGCGTCGTGAAGCGAGCCACCCTGCACTTCACCGGCAATGCGCTTGGTCATACCCGCAAGCACTTTACCCGGACCGCATTCCAGAACGTGGCTCATGCCACGTCGGGCAAGTTCCTGCACGAGTTCAATCCAACGAACCGGCGAAAAAGCCTGCCGGACCAAGGCATCGCGGATCCGATCAGGATCATCGTAAGCCGCGACGTCCACGTTATTGATGACGGCGATTTCCGGTCGGCGCATCTCGACGGACGCAAGACGCTCCGCAAGACGCTCGGCGGCCGGCCGCATGAGCGCACAATGGAATGGTGCACTCACCGGCAGCATCACCGCGCGTTTGGCACCACGCGCCTTCGCAGCCTCGATCGCACGTTCGACAGCGGCGCGGGCGCCGGCAATCACGATTTGGCCTGGGGCGTTGAGGTTCGCCGCTTCGACCACTTGGCCTTGAGCTGCCTCGGCACACGCCTCGCGAACAGCATCGACCTCGAGTCCGAGCAGCGCAGCCATCCCGCCTTCGCCCTCAGGCACCGCCTCCTGCATTGCCTGCGCGCGGAAACGCACCAGCGGCACCGCGTCGGCGAAGCTCAGCGCGCCGGCGGCCACCAGGGCCGAATATTCGCCGAGGCTGTGACCGGCAACGACCGCCGGTCGCGGGCCGCCCGCGGCGAGCCATGCGCGATACGCCGCAACCCCCGCGGTGAGCATCAGCGGCTGCGTATTGACCGTGAGCGCGAGCCGTTCGGCCGGTCCTTCACAGACCATCTGCCAGAGATCCTCGCCCAGGGCCTCCGAAGCTTCGGCGAACGTGTCACGAATTTCGGCGCGATCGCCGTAGGCGCCCATCATACCGACAGACTGGGACCCCTGTCCGGGAAAAACCAGTGCAAATGCCATTTGATTGATCTGCCTTGTTTCAGAATTGGAGCAAAACGGCGCCCCACGTGAAGCCGCCGCCCACACCTTCAACGATCAGCCGCTGCCCCGCCCGAATACGCCCGTCCCGCACGGCGAGATCGAGGGCGAGCGGGATAGACGCCGCCGAGGTATTGCCGTGACGATCGACGGTCGTGATCACTTTCTCCATCGGCACGCCAAGGCGCTTGGCTGTCGCTTGAATGATGCGTACGTTTGCCTGATGGGGGATCAGCCAGTCGACAGCGTCGGCACGCAAGCCGGCCTGCGCGAGAACCTCGAGTGCGACATCACCCAGAACCTTCACAGCAAACTTGAAGACTGCTTGTCCGTCCATGCGCAGGAAAGGATCGCCGATCACTTGGCCCGCGGAGACATTACCTGGCACGCACAGGATCGGATGGTGGCTGCCATCTGCATGCAATGCACCTGCCAGGATGCCCGGGGTATCGGAAGCCTCCAGCACCACCGCACCCGCTCCGTCGCCGAAAAGAACGCAAGTGCCGCGATCCGTCCAATCGAGAATGCGGGAAAACACTTCCGCACCGACGACGAGCGCGCGCTTGTGGCTACCAGAACGGATGAATTTTTCCGCAATGGTGAGTCCGTACACGAAGCCCGAGCACACGGCCTGAACGTCGAACGCCGCAGCACCGTTGCGAATCCCGAGCTTGGACTGCAGCAATGCAGCCGTGCTGGGGAAAATGCAGTCGGGCGTGGAGGTCGCAACGATGATCAGATCGATGTCATCGGGCGCGAGACCCGCGGCCTCGATCGCGCGTACGCTCGCCTCGCAAGCCAGATCGCTCGACGCCATCTCCGGCGGAGCCAGGTAGCGCGTGCGAATCCCGGTTCGGTCGACGATCCACTGGTCTGAGGTTTCGATTCCGCGAGCCACCAGATCGTCGTTGGTCACCGGCTCGCCGGGCAGAAAACTGCCGGTACCCGCAATGCGTGCGTAAATCATGCTGCAGCCACTCCCGTCGACGCCATGCGATCGGAAATGCGCTCGATCAGACGGTTCGATGCCGCCTCCGCAGCGCGGCATATCGCCTGCTCGAATGCAAAGGCGTCAGCCGATCCATGGCTCTTTACCACTACCCCACGCAACCCGAGCAGCGCCGCGCCGTTGTAGCGGCGATGGTCGACGCGCTGCTTGAAGCGCTTGAGTGCAGGCATCGCAATCACAGCCATCACTTTCGTGAGAAGGCTGCGGCCGAATTCCTCGCGCAGGAACGCCGAAAGCATCTGGGCCAGCCCTTCGGACGTCTTGAGAGCGACGTTGCCTACAAAGCCGTCACAGACCACGACATCGGTCGTTCCCTTGTAGATGTCGTCACCCTCGACGTTTCCGTAAAAATTGAGCCCGCTGCCCTTCAGCAGCTCGCCTGCGCGCTTGACAACCTCATTCCCCTTGATCGCCTCCTCGCCGATGTTGAGCAGACCGACCAGGGGACGTTCGACGTGCTCGACCGCGGATACCAGCATCGCCCCCATGATTCCAAACTGGAGGAGGTGCTCGGGCGTGCAGTCCACATTGGCGCCGAGGTCGAGGACATATACCTGCCCCTTTCGCGTCGGCAACACACTGGCGATTGCCGGTCTGTCGATCCCCTCGAGCGTCTTCAGGACGAAGCGGGAGATGGCCATGAGAGCACCGGTATTACCGGCCGACACGGCAGCATGCGCCCGCCCCGCCTTGACCAGGTCGACCGCGACCCGCATCGAGGAGTCCTTCTTGGACCGCATCGCGATCGCGGGCGGATCGTCCATCTCTACAACCTCGGACGCAGCCTGTATGGACAGTCGATCGCCGAAAGCATCGCCGATGGCACGCAGCGCCTGGTCGAGCGCCTCGGGGCGCCCGACCAGGATCACTTTGCCATCCGGATGATTCTTGAGAAAAGCCTGCGCGGCAGGCACCGTCACAGACGGGCCATGATCGCCACCCATGCAATCTATCGCAACGGTGACACCCATCGGGCTCTCGCGTAGCTCAAAAGAAAGGAAACGGGGATGAAAAAACGGCGCAGACGCAGCATGCGTCGCGCCGTCTTCGGAAGGGAAGATTACTCGCCCTTGGTCTTGACGACTTTCTTGCCGCGATACACGCCGCTCGGGCTAATGTGGTGGCGCAGATGGACCTCACCGGTCGTGGCTTCGACAGCCAGCGACGGAGCGGTCAGAAAATCGTGAGCGCGATGCATGCCACGCTTGGACGGGGATTTTTTGTTCTGCTGAACGGCCATGAAACACTCCTAAAACAAATATCGCGCCTAGCTCGCGCTGTCCTTCTTTCGAAGACCTGCCAGCGCCGAAAAAGGCGATTCCTTTACGCCCCCACCCTCAGGGCGCGGCGCATCACAACTTTCGTGTCGCGGAGCGATCGGCACCGCAAGCACAATCTCATCTTCAACCAGCGCCAGGACATCCATATCCGGCACCGCCTCGATCGCATCGTAGGCATCCTCTTCGAGCTCTTCATCCGGAATTTTCTGCCCCGGGCGAACCAGGTCGAACAGCATTTCCAGCCTAAGCGGCCACTCCATTGCTCCCAGACAACGCTGGCATTGCAGCATCAAGTTTCCGGAAACCGAGAGCCTCAGACGCGACTTGCGATCAGCACTTACCTCGCCGTCGAGACGATATTCCAACTCCCCCGCGCGTTCGACGAGCAGATCGGCCAGTCGAGGAAGGTCCGCAAGTGCAACCTTGCCGGCAAGGCTACGCCCTTCGGCTGCGAACTTGAAGGAATCCGGAATAACGCGTCGTTGCGGCATAAGAGGCGCATGATATTATTTCTGGCTGACCCTGTCAAAACCATTCACGCGCTTGTATTCAAGGGCTTGCGATCAGAGCGCTCAAAACGGCTGATAATCGACAGGCGGCCGCATCTTACAACTTCGAATGCCGCACATGAAACTCGTTCTCGCCTCCACCTCCGCATACCGCCGCATGCTGCTCGAACGCCTCACGGTTCCGTTCGAAACGGCTAAGCCCGAGGTCGATGAAACCCCGCTAAAGGGCGAAGCGCCACCGGCGACCGCAAATCGACTGGCGATCGAAAAGGCAAAGGCGGTGGCACGACACCACACGGACGCCTTGGTTATAGGAAGCGACCAAGTCGCTCACCTTGGCGACGAAGTGTTCGGCAAGCCCGGCACCGTAGAACGGGCGATCGCGCAATTGCGTAGAATGCGGGGCGAAACGGTTATTTTCCACACGGCGCTCGCCGTAGTGAATGCCCGCACGGGGCACGTGCAATGCGAAAGCGTGGCGACCCACGTGCGCTTCCGGAACCTGTCGGACGCCGAAATCACCCGCTACGTGGAGAAGGAGCGCCCGCTCGACTGCGCCGGGAGCGCGAAATCCGAAGGGTTGGGGATCACGCTGCTCGAATCGCTGTCGGGCGACGATCCGACCGCACTGATCGGTCTGCCGCTGATCGCACTCTCCAGAATGCTGCGCACCGAGGGCCTCGAGCTGCCATGAAGACGGCTTGCGGTACGCTTTACCTCCTCCCGGTCAGCTTAGGGGACACTGCCTGGTCACAATTTCTGCCGCTTGAAGTTCAGCAGACCGCGGCGCGCATCCGAACCTTCGTCGTCGAAAACGCGAAGACCGCGCGAGCCGAACTGAAGCGCCTCGAACATCCGGTTCCACTGCGCGAACTACATATCACCCAACTGCCTGAGCAGGATGACGCGGCGACGCTGGACAGCCTGCTTGCGCCGGCCCTTGAGGGCGTGGACGTCGGCCTAATGTCGGAGGCAGGCTGCCCTGCCGTTGCGGATCCGGGAGCGCGACTCGTCGCCAGGGCCCACGCCCTCGGAATCCCGGTGCGGCCAATGGTCGGGCCATCTTCAATCCTCCTTGCCTTGATGGCCTCGGGACTGAATGGCCAAAGTTTCGCCTTCAACGGTTACCTTCCGGTCGCCGACGCCGAACGCGATACTCGTTTGCGCAAGCTCGAGGAGGAGTCGCGACGATTCAAGCGGACTCAGATGTTTATCGAGACACCCTATCGCAACGATCGCCTCTACGATGCGCTGCTGTCGGTTTGCCAACCGTCGACACGGCTATGTATCGCGCGCGACCTGACGACAAGCGCCGAGTGGATACGCAGTTGCACGATCGATGAGTGGCGAAAGGGCGCACGCCCGGATCTCAACAAACGGCCGACCCTTTTTCTGATCCTGTCGGCGTAGCCCCTCCTCCGACGCGGCAGATCCGACAGCATCAGTGCCGTCGACTGGACCGAGTCAAGAATGCGTACGCAGCCAGTCCGCCAAGGCGGACGGCGTGTCGACTAAGGCCACTGACCTCTCGGCCTCGAGCACGAGTCGCGGATGCGCGCCGAAAGTGACCGCCAAGCCATCGACGCCCGCGTTCGCAGCCATCTGCATATCGTGAGTCGTATCCCCCACCATGAGCGTGCGCTGCCGCCCCACGCCCAGCTCATCCATGAGCTGCTCAAGCATCTCCGGATGCGGCTTCGAAAAACACTCGTCGGCGCAACGCGTACTATGGAAGAACGGCTCGAGCCCGCATTGCGTCATCGCGCGATTCAGTCCCGGTCGGCTCTTGCCAGTCGCGACGGCCAGCATTCGTCCCAGAGAAGCGAGTTCCTGAACCATCTCGTACGCACCCGAAAATAAGGTGAGCCGATGGTCCTGGGCAAGATAATGATAGCGATAGCGCTCCACCATCCGGGGGTAATCGCTTTCGGGAAGATCGGGCATGGCATGGCGGAGCGCGTCTGCGAGCCCCAGGCCAATGACGTGACGGGCGCGGGACTCAGACGGTTCTTCCAGACCGAGATCTCGAGCCGCGCCCATGATGGCCTGGACAATCGCGGCCGCTGAATCCATCAGCGTGCCGTCCCAGTCGAAAACGATAAGATCGTAACGTTCAGCCATTTTTGCGCGCATCGCTTGCGTCCAGATGGTCGATGAATGACTGCAACTCATCGGGCAATGCCGCCTCCAGTGCGATCGACTCGCCCGTCAACGGATGGACGAAGGAGAGCCGCGCCGCATGCAGAAACATCCGTTTGAGCCCTTCCTGTTCCAGTGCTTTGTTCAAGCTAAAGTCGCCGTACTTGTCGTCGCCGCATAGCGGAAACCCGAGATGTGCGAGATGAACACGAATCTGATGGGTACGTCCCGTTTTCAGTTCCACCTCGAGCAGACTGAAACGTTGCCAGCGCCGCACCAGCCGCACGATGCTGTGCGCCGGCTTTCCCTCGTCGCTGACACGCACACGCCGCTCCCCTTCCGGTGTCAGATACTTGTACAGCGGAACCTTCACATGCTGCAAGGGATTCGCCCAGCGCCCGGGCACCAGCGTGAGGTAGCGCTTCTCGACGCTGCCGTCGCGCATCATGTCGTGCAATGCAGTCAGCGCGGAACGCTTCTTAGCAATGATCAGCAAACCGGACGTTTCGCGATCGATCCGATGTGCAAGCTCGAGCATACGAGCCTCCGGGCGCTGACTCCGAAGCTGCTCGATCACGCCGAAGCTCACGCCGCTACCGCCATGCACGGCCTTCCCCGAAGGCTTGTCGATGACGATCAAGGCGTCGTCTTCGTAAACCACCGGAAGCGGCTTGCCCGCGGGGGCGGCCTTGCCCGCCGACGGGGCCGCCACCCTGACCGGCGGAATGCGGATTTCGTCCCCCTCGGCGAGCCGATAGGTCGGGCCGACTCGCCCTCCATTCACCCTGACCTCGCCACTGCGCAGAATGCGATAGACGTGACTCTTCGGCACCCCCTTGCAGATCCGCATGAGGTAGTTGTCTATCCGCTGACCGGCGACCAATTCATCCGCCCGCTCGCGCCGGACTGCATTCGCTTTGCCTTGTGCCATCATCCTGAAATATACTTGCCGCCGGTTGGTCCCGGTCTTCTGTCGTCGTCCCTCGCGCACTGATGCGGAGTACGACTAACGACAATGAGCCCCAAAGAGCTCCCGGGCAGCCAAGTCGTGCCGTCGTTGCCAAAAGGCAAGGATGGTACCGCAATCGACAATCTTCGATCCATTTGATTGAATTTGGACGCGTAACACGCACGCAGGATCAAGCGTTCCGGCCCCCGGCGGGAACGCATGAAATTCGACAGCCGACCCATCACAGCCCATAACCGACTGGAACAAAGTAGGCACAACTACCCAATCCTGATTTCGTTGCAAGCGCGATGGTGCGAGCCGATCGTCCTGCCCGTGTGTTTCGCCCGGGGGAACGACCTATATGAAGCGCATGCTTTTCAATGCGACGCAGGCGGAAGAACTGCGCGTCGCGATCGTGGATGGTCAGAAACTGATCGACCTCGATATCGAATCTGCCGCCAAAGAACAACGTAAGAGCAACATCTACAAGGCGGTCATCACCCGCATCGAGCCCAGCCTCGAAGCTGCCTTTGTCGATTACGGCTCCGAGCGCCACGGTTTCCTGCCGTTCAAGGAAATTTCGCGCTCCTACTTCGCTCCCGGCGTGGACGCAGGTAAGGCACGAATCCAGGACGCGCTGCGCGAAGGACAGGAACTCATCGTCCAGGTCGAGAAGGATGAGCGCGGCAACAAGGGCGCGGCGCTGACGACGTATATTTCGCTCGCCGGCCGCTACCTTGTGCTAATGCCGAACAATCCGCGCGGCGGCGGCGTTTCGCGTCGCGTCGAAGGTGACGAGCGCAACGAACTGCGCGAGGTCATGGACCAGCTCGAAAGTCCGTCGGGGATGAGCCTGATCGCCCGCACGGCGGCCATCGGCCGCAGCGCCGAAGAACTGCAGTGGGACCTGAACTATCTGCTGCAACTTTGGCACGCGATCGAAGGCGCAGCCCAGTCGCAGTCCGGTGCATTCCTGATCTACCAGGAAGGTAGCCTCGTGATCCGCGCGATCCGCGACTACTTCCAGCCGGACATCGGTGAGATCCTGATCGACACCGACGACATCTACGAGCAAGCGCAGCAGTTCATGGCGCACGTGATGCCGGGCAACGTCAATCGCGTCAAGCGCTACAGCGACGACGTGCCGCTGTTCTCGCGCTTCCAGATCGAGCATCAGATCGAGTCAGCCTACTCGCGTCAGGTCAGCCTGCCGAGCGGCGGCGCGGTCGTGATCGACCATACCGAAGCACTAGTGTCGATCGATGTGAACTCGGGCCGCTCGACCAAGGGCGCCGACATCGAGGAAACCGCCTTCCGCACCAACCTGGAAGCGGCCGAGGAAATCGCGCGCCAGTTACGCCTGCGCGACTTGGGTGGCCTGATCGTCATCGACTTCATCGACATGGAGTCGCAGAAGAATCAGCGTGAGGTCGAAAGCCGCTTGCGCGACGCGCTGCGCCACGATCGCGCGCGGGTGCAGACCGGCAAAATCAGCCGTTTTGGTCTTCTCGAGCTGTCGCGTCAGCGCCTGCGTCCGGCGCTAGCGGAGACGAGCTACATTCCGTGCCCCCGTTGCAACGGCACCGGCCACATCCGCAGCACCGAATCGTCGGCGCTCCACATCCTGCGCATTCTCGAAGAAGAAGCGATGAAGGAAAACACGGGCGCCGTGCATGTGCAGGTCCCGGTCGACGTCGCCACCTTCCTGCTGAACGAGAAGCGCGTCGATATCGCGCATATCGAGGTACGGCACAAGATTCTGCTGATCATCATCCCCAACCGTCACCTCGAGACGCCTCATCACGAGATCGTGCGCCTGCGACACGATCAGCTGAATCAGGAAGAGACCGCGCTGGCCAGCTACCAGATGGTCGGCAAGCCTGCCGACGTCGATCTGCGCCTGCCAGCGAAGGGTGACGCCAAACCGGCACGGCCGGAAGCGGTCGTCAAGGGGATCGCTCCCGGGCAGCCGGCTCCCATCGTCGAGCCGAAGCCGGAACCCGTGAGCGCACCGGCGCCGCAGCCCGGAATCGTGCAGCGCGTGTTCGGCTGGCTGTTCGGCAGCAAGCCGGCTGCTACACCGGCTCCGGTGGAAGCCGAACCGAAACGGGAAGCCCGCCCGCGTCCCGAGCGCGGCGATCGTCGCGGCAATGGCCGGAATCGACGTGACGGCCAACGTAGTGAACGCGGCGCCGATCGCGAAGAGACGGTGCAGGCCCAGCCGCAGCGCGGCGGCCGTCCCGAGCGTCAGGAACGTCCGGAACGTGCCGAGCAGCGCCCGGAACGGGCAGAGCGCGCCGATGCCGGCGAACGCGAAAAGCCCGCCCGCCAGGAGCGCGGCGAAGGTGCTGGCCGCAATCGTCAAGGGCGGCAGCGCAACCAGCCGAAGGCCGTTGAAGGACTCGAGGCCGTTCAGGACATTGCCGCGATCGACGCCGCAGCGGCAGTCGTAGCCGCTTCGCAGGAAGCTCCTGCCGAGACCGCAGCCGCGGGTGAGGAAGGCTCGCCGGAAAAGCGCCGGCGCCGCAGCCGTGGTCGCCGTGACCGTCGCGGAGCGGAAGATCAGGCAGTTGCCGGCGTCGCAACCGATGAAGCATCGGCCGTCGCAGAGCCGGCAGGCGAAGAGGCGGCCGCGATGGTCAGCCCCGAAGCCGCGGAAGCCGCCCAGGTCGAACAGACCGCAAGCCGCGAGCCGTCTGTGGCCCCGGTACGAGTCGAAGAGCCCGCCCCGCTACCGGTCGTCGCAAGCCCTGCCGAAGTCGTGCCGGCCGCGATGGAAGAAGCGCCCCTCCCCGTTCCGGCGATGACAGAGGCGGTGACCGCTGAATCGCAAGTGCAAGAGCACGCAGTGGTGGAGACGACGCAGCCCGAAGCGCATCCCGCGACCGAGACGCTGGCGCAGTCCGCGGAGGCCTCGGCGCAGGAAGCTTCCGAGCCGCAACCACAACTCGCCGAAGTCCCCGCTCTGGTCGCAGCATCCGCCGAAGCGGAACCGGTCGCCATTGCTCAGCCGGTGGAAGCCGAAGCGCCTGCAGCCGAAGTTGAGGCTGTGGCTGTGGCTGTGGCTGTGGCCGTCGCCGAACCCGCTATCGCGCCACAAGCTTCGTCGAGCGTGGACGATGGCGGAGCGGCTGCTGTAGCACCCGCCCTCTCGAAGGCTCCGTCCGCCCCGATCGACCTCGGTGTCGCGCTGGCTGATAGCGGCCTCGTGCTGATCGAAACCGACCGGCAGAAGGCTCAGACCTTCTCCAGCGGGGCTCCGGAAGCGCCGGCACAGCCGCTCGGTCGCCGCCCCCGTCAGGCTGCTGTGATCGTCAGTGAGCCGTTGGAGCAGGTCGAAACCCGCGGCAAGTCAAACTGACGCGGAAAGCATGACGAAACCGCGCAAGACTCCGAAAGCGGGGTCTTGCGCGAACGTCGCTCAAGCCCGCTGCCCGATGCCTCTCCCCGACCGGGCAATCAGCTCCTGAATCAACCCTTCCACTGCGTCCTCGCAGTAGTCGAGCACCGCCTCGAATCCCTTCTCCCCGCCATAGTACGGATCCGGCACCTCATCCAGACTGTAGTTTCGCGCATAGTGCATGAAGAGGGCGAGCTTCTCGCGATAGGCGTCCGGACAAGTGCGGCGCATGTATTCGAGATGAGTGGCGTCCATCGCCAGCAGCAGATCGAACTCCTGAAAATCCCTGACTTCGAGGCGGCGCGCGCGTAGAGTGCTCAAGTCGTAGCCGCGCCGCAACGCCACCTTTCGGGTGCGCGGATCGGGAGCTTCGCCGACATGGAAGTCATGCGTACCCGCGGAATCCACTTCGATCAGATCCGACAGTCCGCTTGCTTGGATCGCATGACGGGCAACCGCTTCCGCAGTCGGAGAGCGGCAGATATTCCCGGAACACACAAACAGAATTCGCGTCATCGTCATCTCGCTCAGCTGCCGCTTCCATGTTGATCGGCCCCGAACGCCTGCTGACGGAGCCGAAAGAGTTCGTCACGCACGGCCGCGGCCTTTTCGAATTCGAGATTGCGGGCGTGCTCCTGCATTTCCTTCTCCAGCTTCTTGATGCGCTTCGCAAGCGTCTTCTCGTCGAATGCGAAATACTCGGCCGGTGCGTCGGCGACGTGCAAAGCGCGGCGCTCTTCGTCGCTCGTATAGACACCGTCGATGATGTCCTTGATCCGCTTGCTGACCGTCCTGGGGATGATTCCGTTCGCCTCGTTGAAGGCCACCTGCTTGGTCCGCCGCCGGTCAGTTTCATCGATGGCCGCACGCATTGACCGCGTGATCACGTCAGCGTAGAGGATCGCCTTGCCATGGATGTGGCGAGCCGCGCGGCCGATTGTCTGGATCAGCGAGCGTTCGGACCTCAGGAAGCCTTCCTTGTCCGCATCGAGGATCGTGACGAGCGACACTTCGGGAATATCCAGTCCTTCCCGCAGCAGGTTGATGCCCACGAGGACGTCGAATTCGCCAAGTCGCAGGTCGCGGATGATTTCGACGCGCTCGACCGTATCAATGTCCGAATGCAGGTAACGAACGCGGATGCCGTTTTCGCCGAGATAGTCGGTCAGGTCTTCGGCCATGCGCTTCGTCAGTGTGGTGACGAGGACTCGCTCGCCGGCTGAAATCCGGCGCTTGGCTTCGGACAGCAGATCGTCCACTTGCGTCGTGGCCGGCCGCACTTCGACCTCGGGATCAATCAGGCCTGTGGGCCGCACCACCTGCTCGACCACCTGCCCCTGGTGCTTCGCTTCATAGTCCGCGGGCGTGGCCGACACGAAAACCGTCTGCGGCATCAACTGCTCGAACTCCTCGAACCGCAAGGGACGATTGTCGAGGGCGGACGGCAGCCGAAAGCCATACTGGACAAGATTGTCCTTACGCGAGCGGTCGCCCTTGTACATTCCGCCGACCTGAGGAATCGACACGTGAGACTCGTCGACAAAAAACAGCGCGTCAGACGGCAGATAATCGATGAGCGTCGGCGGCGGTTCGCCCGGACCACGACCCGACAGATGGCGCGAGTAGTTTTCGATGCCCTTGCAGAAGCCCATCTCGTTGAGCATTTCGAGGTCGAAGCGGGTCCGCTGCTCGATGCGCTGTGCCTCGACGAGCTTGCCCGAGCCATAGAAGTAACTGACGCGGTCGCGCAACTCCTCCTTGATGGCCTCGATGGCCTGCAGCACGGTGGCGCGCGGCGTCACGTAGTGGCTCGACGGATAGACGGTGAAGCGCATGAGTTTCTGCTTCAGGTGCCCGGTCAGCGGATCGAAGAGCGTCAGATGCTCGATCTCGTCGTCGAACATCTCGATGCGCACCGCGAGTTCCGCGTTCTCGGCCGGAAACACATCGATCACATCGCCACGAACGCGAAACGTTCCGCGCCGGAAATCGATGTCGGAGCGCGTGTACTGCATCGCGACCAGACGCTGCACGAGGTCGCGATGGGCAATGCGCTCGCCTTCACGCAGATGCAGGATCATCGCGTGATAATCGACCGGATCGCCGATACCGTAAATGCACGAGACCGTCGCCACGATCACGACGTCGCGACGCTCCATCAGACTCTTCGTCGCCGAGAGCCGCATCTGTTCGATGTGCTCGTTGATGCTCGAATCCTTCTCGATGAAGAGGTCGCGCGACGGCACGTAGGCTTCGGGCTGGTAGTAGTCGTAGTACGAGACGAAGTACTCGACGGCGTTTTCCGGGAAGAATTCGCGGAACTCCGCATACAACTGCGCCGCGAGCGTCTTGTTCGGCGCCAGCACGAGCGCCGGACGGCCGCAGCGCGCGATCACGTTGGCCATCGTGTAGGTCTTGCCCGAGCCCGTGACGCCCAGCAGGGTCTGGTACATCAGGCCATCCCCGATGCCTTCGATAAGTTGCGCGATCGCCGCCGGTTGGTCTCCGGCAGGCGGAAACGGCTGATGAAGTCGGAACGGACTCCCCTCGAAGGTGATCACCGGAATGCTGTCGCTGGGATGCGTCATGTTAGAATTTCAGGTCCTTTGAGGCCCTGTTTGCGCTTGCTGCGAAGGGCCGACTGGTCATTATTTCGCAATTCGCGGCTCAAAGCACGGCACCAAGGCACATCGCCTTAAACCCGCCGCGGGCCGCAGACGTACTTCCCGCCCACCCTGGAGTTGTTGATATGCCCGCTTCGATCTTCGCCGCCGTCGAGATGGCGCCCCGTGACCCGATTCTCGGCCTGAACGAGGCCTTCAACGCGGACGCGCGTGCCGAGAAAGTGAACCTCGGCGTCGGCGTCTACTACGACGACAACGGCAAGATCCCGCTGCTGAGCGCGGTCAGGACCGCCGAGAAGGCCCGCCTCGAAGCGATGCCGCCGCGCGGCTACCAGCCGATTGAAGGTCCCGCCACTTACAACAATGCGGTGCAGAACCTGTTGTTGGGCAAGGATTCCGCACTCATCGCAAATGGTCAGGTCGTCACCGTCCAGGCTCTCGGCGGCACCGGCGCTCTCAAGGTCGGCGCCGACTATCTCAAACGCCTGCTGCCGGGCGCAACCGTTTTCATCTCCGACCCGAGCTGGGAAAATCACCGCGCCCTGTTCGAATCGGCGGGCTTCCCGGTCGAGAACTACCCGTATTATGACGCGGCGACGCGCGGCGTGAATTTTGCGGGCATGAAGGCCAAGCTCGATCAGCTCGCTCCGGGCTCGATCGTCGTGCTGCACGCCTGCTGCCACAACCCGACCGGCGCGGACCTGAGCGAGGCTCAGTGGGGCGAAGTCGTCGAAGCCTGCCGCGAGCGCGCGCTGGTTCCCTTCCTCGACATGGCCTACCAAGGCTTTGCCGACGGGATCGAACCGGACGCGGTTGCGGTTCGCCTGTTCTCGGCCAGCGGCCTGCAGTTCTTCGTGTCGAGCTCCTTCTCGAAGTCGTTCTCGATGTACGGCGAGCGCGTCGGCGCCCTGTCGATCATCACGGCCGGCAAGGACGAATCGGCCCGCGTGCTGTCCCAGGTCAAGCGTGTCATTCGCACCAACTACTCCAATCCCCCGATCCACGGCGGCGCGGTCATCGCAGCAGTGCTGAACTCGCCCGAACTGCGCCAAATGTGGGAAGACGAACTGGCCGGCATGCGCGATCGCATCCGTGCGATGCGCGTCGGCCTTGTGGAGTCGCTCAAGGGTGCCGGCGTGGCGCAAGACTTCTCCTTTGTGATCCAGCAGCGCGGCATGTTCTCCTACACCGGCCTATCGGCCGCCCAGGTCGAGCAGCTCAAGAACGACTTCGGCATCTACGCGGTGTCCACCGGCCGTATCTGCCTGGCCGCTCTGAACTCGCGCAACATCGACTACGTCGCCAAGGCGATTGCTTCGGTCGTCAAGGGCTAAAAATCTCATTTAATTATTGACGAACAACCGCGCCGTATCTATACTGCGCGGCTTCTTTCCCCGATAGCTCAGTCGGTAGAGCAACGGACTGTTAATCCGTGTGTCCCTGGTTCGAGCCCAGGTCGGGGAGCCAAATTTGGCTCAGGCGCATTTCGCGTGGGCAGACGATACCGATCCCCGATAGCTCAGTCGGTAGAGCAACGGACTGTTAATCCGTGTGTCCCTGGTTCGAGCCCAGGTCGGGGAGCCAGTAAAGCAAACACAAAGGCCACTCTTCGGAGTGGCCTTTGTGTTTTCCGCGGCAACAGTTTCTAGCCGCGCCAGATGACCCAGTACTTCTGCGGCCACCGCAGCGACCCCCACCAGCGCTCCCCCTGTTCGTAGAGCTCGATTCCGTCCGACGACAGCGTGTAGTAATGGGACTGCAGACCCTCCTTGGCACAGGGCACGATGTAGCCGTTGCGCTCAAGGAAGCCGAAATAGTGGACGGCCATCGGGACTCCTTCGAGATACATCAGGCACGACATATCCCAGAGTCGAATGAAGGGATGCCCGGAGCGCATCGCACGCAATAACCGCAACACGTGCCAGCGATGCGGAACACGTTCCTGATGGCCAGTTTCAGTGCCGCTCGAAGTCATGAGGTTCCCCAGGCTAAAGAGTTCGAGACACGCCTTGTCGGAAGCAAAATCGTCCCTTGTTCACGATGTCCGAAACGCCGGACGGGGACTTGCCGAGGGAACGATCAGGTACCGCTGTGCACCTGTTTCGAGTCTAGGTGGGGGGATACAAGTTTCAAGGTTGCCGGGGGAGAACGATGTTTCAAAAGACACGGAGGCCGGCCCTCCCGTGTCCGAATACCCACACATACTCGACGGCCCCGTGTTGCAAACCCGACCACTGAAATAAATACTACAAAAAAATAACTATTTGATTTTTATGTTTTTTTTGAAGACATAGCGATATAGAAATGGCCTGGCACAGGTCCTGCAATAAGGCTATCGGAAGCGCTGCATACCCGGCAGCCCGAATAGCAAACGAGCGAGGACGTCATGGCCTACAAAATTGTCACTTCTTCCTGCACCGCCTGCGGCGCCTGTGAGCCCGAGTGTCCGAACGATGCCGTCAAGGAAAAGAACGGCATGTTCGCGATCAAGGCGGACCTCTGTACCGAGTGCATCGGCCACTACGACGATCCGCAGTGCATCGCACAGTGCCCGTCGGACGGGACGATCGTGATCGACAAGAGCGTGCCGCGCTACCAGGCCTGAGAGAACGGGAGCTGCCATGCACAGCGTCGTCTGTATCAAGCAGGTGCCCGACTCGGCGCAGATCCGGGTACATCCGGTCACCAACACGATCATGCGCCAGGGCGTCCCGGCGATCATCAATCCCTACGACCTTTTCGCGCTTGAAGAAGCACTGCGCCTGAAGGACAAATTCGGCGGCACGGTGACCGTCATCACGATGGGCCCGCCGATGGCTGAGGTGGCGCTGCGCAAATGTCTGTCCTTCGGCGCGGACGATGCGATCCTGGTTTCTGACCGCACGTTCGCGGGTGCCGACACGCTCGCGACCTCCTGCGCCCTGGCCTCGGCAATCAACAAGATCCGCGAGAACATGCCCGTCGATCTGATCTTCACCGGCAAGCAGACGATCGACGGTGATACGGCGCAGGTCGGCCCCGGTATCGCGAAACGTCTGGACTATCAGCTCCTCACTTACGTCTCGGCGATTCGCGAGATCGATCACGGCAATCGCGAGATCCTCGTCGAGCGGCGTGCCGAAGGCGGCGTGCAGGTGCTGCGCACGAAGCTGCCGTGTCTGATCACGATGCTGGAAGGCACGAACGAGATGCGCTATGCGGACATGGACGACATGTTCCGCGCCGCGCGCTATCCGCTGAAGCTGTGGGATCGCGTTGCGGCGGGCATCGAGAATCCGGACGTCGTAGGCCTCAAGGGCAGTCCGACCGTTGTCGGCAAGGTGTTCGCGCCCAAGCCGCGCAGCAAACGCGCCGAGATCGTCGAGACCATCGACAACGATCCGAAGAACCTCGCTGCGACACTGCTCGCCAAGGTCTTCACCCAGCATCCCAAACTCGAGCGGGAAATCGCCCGTCTGGCCAAGTAAGGACGAGATCATGAGCGAACCGGTCAAGAAGCCAGCGCGCAAGAAGGTCGAAGTCGATCCGCGCTTCGTCAATTACAAGCATGTGTGGGTGTTCATCGAGGCCGAACGCGGCGTCGTGCATCCCGTGTCGTGGGAACTGCTCGGCGAGGGGCGCAAACTGGCCGACGCGCTGGGCGTCGAGCTCGCGGGCATCGTGATGGGCCCGCCAGGCGAGCGGACGCGCGCGATCTGCAGCGAGGCTTTCCATTACGGCGCGGACCTCTGCTACCTCGTGCAGGACGAAGTCCTGCACGACTACCGCAACGAACCCTACACGAAGGCGCTCACGGAGTTGGTCAACACCTACCAGCCCGAGATCCTGATGCTCGGCGCCTCGACGCTCGGCCGCGACCTCGCCGGCTCGGTCGCAACCACGCTCGCCACCGGACTCGTCGCCGACTGCACGGAACTCGTCATCGAGGCCGAATCGCGCAACCTCGCCTCGACTCGCCCGACCTTCGGCGGGTCACTCCTCTGCACGATCATGACGCAGCGCCATCGCCCGCAAATGGCCACGGTACGTCCTCGCGTCATGGCGATGCCAGAGCCGGACACGTCACGCACAGGCCGCATCGTCGAGCACAAGGTAACGCTCATCGAATCCTCGATCATCACCAAGGTCCTGGAATACATCCCGGACAACCTGCAGGACAAGCCGCAGCTTCCCTTCGCGGACATCATCGTCGCCGGCGGCCGAGGTCTGAAGAAGCAGGAGAACTTCCAGCTCGTATGGGATCTAGCGAAAGTACTCGGCGCGGAGATTGGAGCGTCGCGCCCGATCGTCCAGGCAGGGTGGGCGGAACTCGATCGCCAGGTCGGCCAGTCCGGCAAGACGGTGAGGCCGAAGCTCTATATCGCAGCCGGCATCTCCGGCGCGATCCAGCACCGCGTAGGCATGGACGGCGCCGACGTGATCATCGCGATCAACAACGATCCGAACGCACCGATCTTCGACTTCGCGCATTACGGCATTGTCGGCAACGCAATGCAGGTCCTCCCTGCCCTCACCGACGCCTTCCGCGCGCAGATCGCGCAGGCGCGCAAAGCCGGCTGACATTCAGATCCAGGAGAAGATTCATGGCCGAAAAGTTTGATGTCATCGTCGTCGGCGCCGGCATGGCCGGCAACGCCGCCGCCTACACGGCCGCGAAGGCCGGGCTCAAGGTACTGCAGATCGAGCGCGGGGAATATCCCGGCTCGAAAAACGTGCAGGGCGCAATCCTCTATGCCGACGCAATCGAGAAGATCATTCCCGACTTCCGCGACTCGGCGCCCCTCGAACGCCACCTGATCGAGCAGCGCGTGTGGGTTCTCGACGATGCGTCGCACGTCGGTAGCAACTATCGCTCCGAGGAATTCAATCGCGAGCCCTACAACCGTTATACGATCATCCGCGCGCAGTTCGACAAGTGGTTCTCGGAGCAGGTTACGAAGGCGGGCGGCCTCGTCATCTGCGAGACGACGGTGCAGGAACTGCTGATGGACGGCAATCGCGTCGTCGGCGTGCGCACCGACCGCAAGAACGGCGACGTCTTCGCCGACTGCGTGATCCTCGCCGACGGGGTTAATTCGCTGCTCGCAAAGAAGGCCGGCTTCCACGAGGAACTCAAGCCGAAGGACATCGCGCTCGCGGTGAAGGAGATCCACTTCCTACCGCAGGAGACGATCGAGTCGCGTTTCAACATCGGCGAGGACGAAGGCGTGGTCGTCGAAATGGCGGGCAAGATCACCGCCGGCATGATGGGCACCGCCTTCCTCTACACCAACCGCGAATCGATCACGCTCGGCGTCGGCTGCATGCTGTCGGACTTTAAGAAGCAGAAGACCACGCCCTACCAGCTGCTCGAACAGATGAAAGCGCATCCGTCGATCAAGCCGCTGATTGCGGGCTCAGAAATGAAGGAATACGCCGCGCACCTGATCCCCGAGGGCGGCTACGAAGCGATTCCGCCTGTCTATGGCGAGGGCTGGATGATCGCCGGTGACGCGGGCATGTTCGTCAATGGCATCCACCGCGAAGGCTCCAACCTCGCGATGACTGCCGGGCAGATCGCCGCGGAGACGCTGATCGACCTCAAGGCCGCCGGCAAGGAATGTTCAGCGAGGAACCTCAAGGTCTATCGCCAGCGCCTGGATGCCAGCTTCGTCATGAAGGACCTTAAGAAGTACCGGAAGATGCCGGAAATCTTCCACAAGAGCCCGCAGTTCTTCACGACCTATCCCGAGCTCCTCAACCGCGCCGCCCACACGCTGGTGAAGGTCGATGGCATCGACAAGAAGACCAAGGAACGCGAGATCCGTGGCAGTTTCCTTGCCGCCCGCTCGCTGACCGGCCTCTTCGGCGACGCCTTCAAGCTGTGGCGCGCCTTCCAGGCTCGCTGAACGACCGACGCAAGGAGAAGGAAATGACACAAGTGAAGGTCGAAGAGAAACTCTTCCAGAACCGCTATCGCGTCGACGCCGGGCGGCCGCACATCCACATCAAGCAGTCGGATCTGTGCGCCAACCACTGCACCGAGCAGCAATGCACGACCTGCTGCCCGGCCGGGTGCTACATCGCCGAGGGTAACGGCAAGGTGGTCCTGATCACCGACGGCTGTCTCGAATGCGGCACCTGCCGCATCATCTGCGACGAACACCGCAACGTTGCCTGGGACTGGCCGCGCGGCGGCTTCGGCATCCTGTTCAAATTCGGCTGACGAGGGATCATGGACGACATCCACCTCTTCCTCGCGCACGCCGTCCGGCTCGAAGCGGAAGCCGCTCGACGCTTCGAAGAACTCGCCGATGCGATGCACACTTTCGGCAATGCGGAAGTTGAAGCGTTCTTCCGCCAGATGGCCACCTATTCGCGCGAGCATCTCGCCGAAGCCCAAACGCGCAGCGGCTTCCGTCCCCTGCCGGCGCTGGCTCCCGACGAATACAGCTGGCCGGACGGGACGAGCCCAGAGACCGCTGCCTGGGCAGGCGTGGACGGCCTGATGAGCGTGGCGGACGCGCTCCAACTGGCCCTTCAAAGCGAACAGGCGGGACGCGAGTTCTATGCCGTGATTGCGGCTGGCAGCAGGAATCCGCGCGTCAAATCGATGGCGAACGAGTTCGCCGCGGAGGAAGCCGAACACGTCAGTGCGCTGGAGCGCCTCATCGAGCGCTGCGCCGCGTGAATCGACGCGGCCGGTGACCCTGTCGTCGTCGGCTCACTCCTCCTCGCGCCGTCGATGGCGGGGCTTCCGGCCGCCATTTTGGTCGGCCGCGTGCTTCGCGCTCGTCATCACCGCCAAGGCCTCGGCGACTCGGTGATTCACGCTTCCGCGCGGCAGAATCCCCTTAGCGTCAGGCGCACCGGCCTCCATACCGGTCAGGAGCGCGATCGCCTCATCCACGTTCGAGACAGGAAAGACGTGAAAGCGACCGGCCCGGACCGCTTCCACCACCTCGTCCCGTAGCATCAACTGCCTGACGCTCGCCGCGGGGATCAGCACCCCCTGCTCGCCGGTCAGGCCGCGCGAACGGCACAATTGAAAGAAGCCTTCGATCTTTTCATTCACCCCGCCGATCGCCTGCACCTCGCCGAATTGATTGACCGAACCGGTTACTGCAAAGCACTGCCGGATCGGCGCCTGCGCCAAGGCGGAGAGCAAGGAGCACAATTCGGCGAGTGACGCCGAGTCGCCCTCGACCGGACCATAGGACTGCTCGAACACGAGACTCGCCGCCAGCGACAGCGGTTGATGTCGCGCATAACGCGCGGCGAGGAAGGCAGAGAGGATAAGCACACCCTTCGAGTGGATCGCACCTCCGAGTTCCGTCTCGCGCTCGATGTCGACCACGTCGCCCTCACCGAGATGCGCTGTCGCCGTTATCCTCACCGGATGTCCGAACTGCTCGCCGGCGATCTCCACGATCACGAGGCCGTTGACCTGGCCGCAACGGCTGCCCTCGGTCGAAATCAGCGTCGTTCCGTCCAGCATCGATTCGAGGACCCGTTCGGAGTAACGCCCGAAGCGCCGCGTACGTGCCGCAATTGCCGCATCGATCTGACGGGCATCCACGACCGTCAGCCCCGCCTGTCGTGCGTGGTAGTCCGCTTCCCGCAGCAAATCGGCCAGATGACGCGTCTGGAGACTGAGCCGACCAGCGTCTTCGGCCAGACGAGCACCTTCCTCAACCATCCGTGCCAACCCTTCGCGGTTCACCGGCAACAGATCCGACGCGCGAGCGAGCGTCGCGAGCAGGCGCACATACTGGATCGTCAGCGCATCGGTCCGCGGCATATCGTCATCGAAGTCCGCTGCGACCTTGAACAGCTCAGGGAAATCGGGGTCGTTCTCGGTCAAGAGGTAAAACAGTTCCCGGTCGCCGACCAGGATGACCTTGACGTCGCACGGCACCGGTTCAGGCTCAAGCATCTGGACGTTCGTCCAGCCCTGCGCCTCGGCGGGCGGTTCAATGCGGATTTCCCGCGCACGCAAGGCTCGTTTCAATCCCTCCCAAGCGAAAGGCTGCGTCAGCAGACGATCCGCGTCGACCACGAGATATCCGCCGCACGCCCGGTGCAGCGCGCCCGCACGAATCAGGTTGAAGTGGGTCATCAACACGCCCATCTGCGCGATGAACTCGACGCGCCCGATGAGATTTCCGAACGCCGGATTGTCCTCGTACACAATCGGCGCACCTTGTGTCGAAGCGTGATCGACGAGCAACTTCACCTGATAGCGATGAAATCGTTGTCCGCCGTCATCGGCCGCTTCGTCCTCGTCTTCGGCGATGTCCTGCTCCGCCGCGTTTTTCAGCACGTCGCGCCCGACGGCATCCAGAAACCGCAGCACCTCCGGAAGTTCGGCGTACGTTGCGCGCAGCGGGCGCATCAGATGCGTGATCGCGGGTCCCAGCGCGTCGCGGCTCGCTCGCTTGACCGATTCCTGCAAGGCCTTGCGCCAACCGGGGAAATCGTCGAGCAGATCGCTGAGCTGTTCGCTCCATCGCGCCACCTTCTCTTCGATCGCTTCGCGTGCCTCTGCGGACAAGGCTTCGAAGGCGTCCGGCGACATGGCCTCGCCGTTTGCCGTCGGCGCAAACACGAATCCCTCGGGAGTCTGCAGAAGCGATATCCCTTCTGCGGCGCACGCCTCGCCGATCTCCCGCAAGGCCTTCTCTTCCCGAGACTTGTGCGCCTCCTGAAGGGCATCGACGCGTTCGCGATGCGGATCGGCCTCCAAGGCCGCCTCAATCGCCGGACCGAGGTCGGTGATGAAGGTCTGCATCTGCGAACGCAGCACGCTACCTCGTCCGGCAGGAAGCTTCAGAAGACGCGGCCGCTGCGGGTTATCAAAGTCGTGGAGGTAGCAGAGATCCGGCGGAATCTCGCGCTGTTGGGCGAACTCGCGCAGCAAGCGCAACGCCACCGCATGCCGGCCTGTCCCTGCCTCACCGAGGACAAACACGTGATAGCCCGGCTGACGCATCGCCAAGGCAAAACGCAGCGCCTCTTCCGCCCGCGCCTGCCCCAAACCGCCTGGCAGGTCCGTCAGGTCGTCCGTCGTCTCGAAATCCGGCCAATCGGCCGCGCTGCGCCTACACAGATTCTCAGCCGAAAGCGACCCGGGGCGAGCCATGCAGTCGTTCTCCTGATGCCGGAAAACAAAACGGGAGACTCCGTGTTGCACCGAACCGCTGTCGTCAAGACACCCAAACGGTTCAAGTCGGGAAATCGTGTCTCCTATCGGATCCCCCGGCGCGAGACATCGCCCCATCGGGAATCTTCCTGCAATGCAATGACATGCTCAAACTGCGGAAACTTACGGTCATGCTCCATCATCAGGCGCATCAACGTCAGGGCATGCTCCTTCGGAAACCCTTGACGGGTCCCGCCCCGCGTATCGGTCATGAGCTGGAAAAGAAGCTTCCGGCACTCAGCCGATCCCCACATCGTCTCGATCCGGCGGAGATGTGGGAACTTCGCAAAGAATTCAGCAACAGGGATTTCGATTGCGCTTGAAGACATAGGGAATGCGGCATCCAGCCGAGGTCAATTCACGCAAAATTTGATACTTTAGTCTTATATCCGACAAAACGGTTCCTTGCCGGCCGAGACAAATGCGTACGCGGTCTCGCGAATCCGGCAGGGCACCAAGGGCCGATTCACATCTCACCCTTGCAGTGGAACACAACGCTGCCGATAATCGTCAAAAGAGGTGTCGGCCCAGACGGCTCCCTTCCACTTTCGTCCCTTGCATTGTGGCGCCCGCATCCAAAAATGCAATGAAATTCATTCCAATCCACCTCGCTAACACCCAGCCCGCCACGCCCAACGGCATCATCATACCCAATCCGGGTATGCCGCTGCTCGACCGGCGGGGCCGCGCGGTCCGTGACCTGCGGATCTCCGTGACCGATCGCTGCAATTTCCGCTGCGTCTATTGCATGCCCCGGTCCGTCTTCGGCGCCGACTACCCTTTCCTGCCACGCAAGGAACTCCTCTCCTTCGAAGAAATCACTCGCGTTGCACGGGTCTTCGCAGCGCGGGGAGTACAAAAGGTCCGCATCACCGGGGGCGAACCCTTGTTGCGGAAGCACGTCGAGAACCTGGTCGAGATGCTGACCGCTATCGAAGGCCTGGAGCTGACACTCACGACAAACGGGGTTCTCCTTCCACGCATGGCCCGCACACTGCGCGACGCGGGACTGCATCGGGTCACCGTGAGCCTCGATGCGATCGACGACGTGACCTTCCGCGCCATGAACGACGCCGACTACCCTGTCGCCGCGGTTCTACAGGGCATCGAGGCGGCCGAGCAAGCCGGGCTGGCTCCAATCAAGGTCAACATGGTGGTCAAGCGCGGTGTAAACGATCATGGAATCGTCGACATGGCGCGGCATTTCCGAGGTTCCGGCCATATTTTGCGCTTCATCGAGTTCATGGACGTCGGCAGTTCGAACGGCTGGGAAATGGGGGCCGTCGTGCCGTCGCGTGAAATCATTGCGCGCATCAATGAAGCCTTCCCGCTCGAAGCCGTAGAACCCAATTACACGGGAGAAGTGGCGGAGCGGTGGCGCTACGTCGACGGACAAGGGGAAATCGGCGTGATCTCCTCCGTCACGCAGGCCTTCTGCTCAACCTGCACGCGAATCCGGCTATCGACCGAAGGCAAGCTCTACACCTGCCTCTTCGCCCAGCAGGGACATGACCTACGGGAACTGCTGCGCGCCGGCACCAGCGACGAAGAGCTCGACCGCGCGATCGCGAGCGTCTGGACTGCTCGAGAAGATCATTACTCCGAGATCCGAACGGCGAATACGGCCGGATTGCGGAAGATCGAGATGTCGTATATCGGGGGCTGAGCGTTCCCGCTTCGCTGCCCCGCAGGCGGCCGGAGAGGTCAGGGCGTTGTCGACCAGGCAAGGGAATTGCGTGTCGCGTCGTAACATGATGCGCCAGCACCCGTCCGACCATGTCATCGTATTTGAGGCGACTGAAGTCGGGCACACATTCGTCATGTTCCATTTCCGAGCAATGATCGATCCGAGCGACGACCCTCCACCCAATGTCGACACAACTTCCCAGAACCTCACACGTATTCAAGCTTCCCGACCGATTGTTGCCGAGATTTCTCGCCGTAGCCGTCATCTCGACAATCGCAGCCTCCGTCATGACCGGGTGCTCCGTCCAGACGAGCACGTCTGAAAACGGCAAGGAAGCCAAGGCTCATATCGTATGGCCTGAACCACCGGAGCAACCCCGCTACATCTACGAAGCACAGTTGCGAAATCAGGCCGACATCCACAAGGAGACGGATGACGAAAAGATGAAGCGGATGCTTACGGGAGGGACTGCAAATTTCGGAGAACCGCTATTTCGCAAACCTTCCGCCGTAGCGGCAAGAAATGGCAGGGTCTATGTTGCCGACCCGCCCACGAACTCTATTTTTGTCTTCGATATTCCTCGTGGCCACGTCTTCCAGATCGGCATGCGCGAACCAAATCGAACGACCAATCCAGTTGGACTGGCAGTCGATCGGCAAAACAACGTGTATGTGCTCGATGGAAAACAGAAACGGGTACTAGTGTTCGACTCGCTTGGTCTCTTTCTCTATGCCGTCGGCGATCCGAAGGCACTCACAAAACCCGCCGGCGTGGCCGTAAGCAGTGACGGACAAAGAATCTTTGTTGTCGATCGCGGAAGCGTCGAAGGAGATGACCACAAGGTGATCGGCTACTCTCCGGACGGGGCAGAACTATTCCGTATAGGACCGCGCGGCTCCGGTCCGGGGCAACTAAATATTCCGCTTGCTGCGACGGTAACCGCGGATGGGAAGCTGCTCGTTCTCGATTCCGGGAATTTCAGAATTCAAGGATACGACTTAAACGGAACTTACAAATTTACCTTTGGCAGCCTTGGCAACGGTCTCGGTCAGTTCTCGCGCGCCCGCAGCATAGCCGTGGACCAGGAAGGGAAGATCTTCGTGTCTGACGCGTCCTTCAACAACGTCCAAGTCTTCAACCCGGCAGGAAATTTGCTTATGTGGATTGGCTCCGCTGGAATAACCAATTTACCGGGAAACTTCGGTTTAATTGGCGGCGTGGCCGCCGACGAAACCGGTCGGCTGTATGTTGCAGATCAGTACCACCGCAAAATCGAAGTATACCGTCCGGCGGATGGTACGGGGCAAGGCAATAATTGAGTCGGACGATGACAAGAACGTGGCTGGAGCCATCGCCAGCCAAGGGAAAGCACGTTCTTCCGGCATGCTTATTGCATTAAAACAAGCAGAATAACTTGTGGACGCGAACACACCATGCAGAAGAAAAAACTTGCGGCAATCATGGCCGTCGTGGGTCTCGTTTCATCCGGGATGGCCCTGTCAGGTACTGATCTTCCGACCAAATTTTCGAATCAGGGAACCATCGGCAATACGCGACATAACCTGACGCAGCGTCAAGCAAGCGGTGGCGGTCCGAACGGTGGGGTCATGGACCCATACCGCAATGACTATCAGCAGGTGTGCGTGTATTGTCACACTCCCCATGCCGCCAACCAAAGCGGTCAAATTGCAGCTGCACCGCTATGGAACCGGACTTTCCGGACTCCCAGTTATACCCTCTACAACCAGCAAACCCTGACTGGCACGGCGACGCAACCCGGTCCTAATTCGCTGACCTGTCTATCCTGTCACGACGGTCAGACTGCTGTTGACTCGATCGTGAATATGCCGGGCTCCGGGGGCTACAACGCAGGATTAGCGCTGGATCCAAGCAGCGCCACCGCTGACAGCCTGCTGAATACCTGGCGCAGTCCGTCAGGGAGTCACATGGGCCTGAAAGACGGCGAGTGCCTCGCCTGTCACTCGTCCGGCGCCGGGGCCCTCGGCGCTACGGCAACGGACTTCACGGTCTTTGCAATCGGCACCGATCTGACCAACGACCACCCGGTCGGGGTTCAGTTCCCAACCGGGGCCGATTGGAACTCCACCGCAGTTACCAAAGGAAAGATCAAGTTCTTCGACCTCAACGGCAACGGCCGCCCGGACAAGAATGAATTGCGTTTCTACGATTCGGGACAGGGTTTTGAAGTTGAATGCGCCTCCTGCCATGATCCCCATGGCGTGCAAGGAGCGGGCGCGACGTTCCTTCCGACCTTCCTTCGAGTAACGCCGGAAGGTAGTGCGATTTGCCTGACTTGCCATGTGAAGTAACAGTTGTTTTACCTTGAGAAGAGCCCGTAGCGAAACGGGCTCTTCTCATTTTCAGCAAAGCTTCATATGCGCGCGTCCCTTTTTTGAGAATAGCAGCCGCCGGCATACAGCGAAGGACCGCCGATTGCTCCGCCGAATACGCAGCGCGGCGTCATAGATTGCGCAAAACCGCCATGGGTACGCGCCCGAACAGCTTTCTCATGCCTATCCAGCCTCCAAGGACAACGGCCACTGTCCCGGCTGCAATAACGAGCATCGACCCGAGTGGGTCCGGCGTATAGGCAATCTTGAACACCTGCCGCCCCAGCCCCCAACCGATCGCCGAAGCGCCCCCCACCGCCATCAGTGTCGCCACCACGCCCAGCACACTGAACTCTGCAATGATCGCCTGGCGCATCTGCCGGTTACGGGCACCAAGCGTACGCAGCATCGCCAGTTCGAATTCGCGCTCGTCGTGGGTCGACTCCAGTGCCGCAAACAGCACGATGAAGCCGGCCACGAGGGCGAAAATGAAGACGAACTGGACGACCAGGACCAACTGATCGGTCAAGGCACGCAGTTGTCCGATCACGGCGTCCACGTCGATTACCGAGAAGTTCGGGAAGCGACGGACCAGATCCTGGGTCAGTCCCTTGTCGGCTTCCGGTTGGCGGAAACTTATGATCAGGCTGGCGGGGTCGTTTTCGAGCATGCCGACGCTGGCGATAAAGAAAAAATTGACCCGCATCGAGTCCCAGTCGAGTTTGCGCACGCTCGTAATTGGCGCCTCGACCGCACGGCCGGCCACCGTGAAACGCACGCGGTCGCCCACCTTGAGGTGGAAGGTTTCGGCAAGCCCTTGCTCGACCGAGAACTGAGGGGCCGTATCATTGCCGTGCCAGGTGCCAGCGACAACGGAGTTTCCCTCGGGTGGCGAAGTGCCGTAGCTCAGGTTGAATTCGCGCTCGGCCAAGCGACGGGTCCGATCTTCCGCATAATCCTCCGGCCGTACCTCGCGGCCGTTGATGGCCGTCAGACGCCCCCGAATCATCGGTAGGATCGCTGGAGCGGTCATTCGACGCTCTGTGAAGAACCGGGCGAGCGGCTCGCGTTGGTCCGGCTGGATGTTGATGACGAAGCGGTTGGGAGCATCCGGCGGGGACATCCGCCGCCAGGAGTCGAGCAAGTCTCCGCGCACGAGCGTCAGGAGCACGAGCGCCGTCATGCCGACCCCGATTGCGCTGACCTGGACGATCGTCGAACCCTTGCGGCGAACCAACGCCGCCAGGCCATAGCGCCAGCCGCTGCCCCGTAGAGTTCCCGCGCCCCTCATCCGGCCGAGCAGCAGGAGCAGGCCCCACGCGATCGCGGAGAAAAGGCCTAGAGCCACTGCGAAACTTCCGGAAACCATCGCCCCCAACCGGAACTCCCCGGCCACCCAGAAGATGACTGCAACCAGCGCGGCCCCACCGACGAGCCAGGCCGCTGCGCTGCGGGCCTCGATCGGGACGATTTCGCGACGCAGGACGCGCAGCGCGGGGACGTGACGAAGACGCAGGACTTGCGGGAAGACGAACCCGGTCAACAATACGAGACCGATCGAAAGTCCGTAGAAGAGCGGCTGAAACGACGGAGCTGGGAGCTCTCCGACGATTGACTTCAGCACGAGGCTGACCAGTCCCTGATGGACGGCCCAGCCAATCAGGGTTCCCAGGACGGCTGCAGCCAGGCCGAACAGCACGAACTCGCCCAGGACGATGGCCATGACCTGCCGCTGCCGGGCACCCAAGCAGCGCATGACGGCGCAGGCATCCAGGTGTCGGCGCATGAATCGACGGGCCGACAAGCCCACCGCGACGGCCGCGAGGATCACGGCGAGAAGCGCAGCGAGACGGAGAAAGCGCTGCGCCTGGTCGAGCGCCGTACGCACTTCGGGGCGGGCGTTCTCGATCGTCTCGATTGCCTCACCGCGGCCAAGATGCCCCTTTGTCCAGGCCTCGAATCCCGCGATGGCATCGGGACTGCCGGCGAGGTGGAGGCGCCACGTAGCACGGCTGCCTTGGACCAGCAGGCCAGAGGCAGGAAGGTCGGCTGCATTGAACATCGCGCGGGGCAGCAGGCTGAAGAAGTTCGCGCCCCGGTCGGACTCGAAGGTGACCATCCCACCGACCCGAAACTCGAGTTCTCCGAGCCCGACCCGTTCGCCGACCGACACGCCCAGTCCCGAGAGGAGACGCTCGTCGAGCCACACTTCGCCGCGTTCAGGAACCCGGCCGGCCACGACATCAGGCTGGTTCGGCCCCTTGGCGATGCGGACGCTTCCGCGCAAGGGGTAACCGCTGTCGACGACCTTCACGGCGGCCAGTTGGGCGCCCGATTCGCTGCTCACCATGCTGGTGAAGAGGATGCTGCCGACCACTCCCAGATCGCGCCGCCGCGCTTCGGCTGTAATCTCGCCGCTCCATGGATGATCCGCACGGAGCAAGAGGTCGCCACCCAACAGCTGGTTTGCTTCGCGATCGAGGGCACGGGAGACACGGTCGCCAAGAAAGCCGACGCTGGTCAGCGCTGCGACCGCGACGACGATCGCCAGTCCGAGCAGATGGAGTTCTCCGGCGCGCAGGTCGCGCAACACCATCCGCAAGGCAAGCCGCAGTGTATTCATGAGTCCATCGACGCCCTGCGACGGAGAAGGTTCAGTCCGCCCGCGTCAGCCGCGTTGCAGGATCCGGCGCGCGAGTTCGACCCAATAGGCGACGCCAACCGGCATCACTTCGTCGTTGAAGTCGTAATGCGGGTTGTGCAAGGTGCATCCGCCCTCGCCGGGACCGTTGCCGAGCCATACGTAGCAGCCGGGCTTGTGCCGCAGATAGTAGGCGAAATCCTCGGCGCCCATGCTAGGCCGCGCGTTGGTGATGACGCCCGGAGCGCCGCCCGCGACAGCTGCCGCCGCTTCGGCACACACGGCCGCTTCGTCTGCCGTGTTGATCGTCGGAGGGTAGCCGCGGCGATAGGCAAGGTCGATCTCGACACCCTGCGCGGCAGCCACGCCATCACACAGGCGCTGGAGCGAGGCTTCGACGCGCTCCTGGACCGCCTCGCTGAAGGCGCGCACGGTCCCGCAGAGTTGCGCGCGATCGGGGATCACATTGTAGGCTTCGCCAGCGTGGAACTGGGTGACCGAGACGACAGCCGAGTCCGTGGGGTCGAGCGTGCGGCTGACGATGGACTGGATCGCCTGTACGAGCGCTGCGCCTGCGACGATGGAATCGGTCCCGAGATGCGGCATGGCGGCATGGGCGCCGTGGCCGCGGATCTCGATGTCGAAACGGTCTGCGCTCGCCATGACGGGGCCCGGATGCACGGCAAACTGCCCGGCGGGCAGTCCGGGCCAGTTGTGCAGGCCGAAGATCGATTCCATGGGAAAACGATCGAAGAGGCCGTCATTGACCATCGCATCGGCACCGCCCTCGCCTTCCTCGGCCGGCTGGAAAACGAAATGCACGGTGCCGTCGAAGTCGGGGTGAGCAGCGAGCACTTCGGCGGCACCGAGCAGCATGGTCGTGTGTCCGTCGTGGCCGCAGGCGTGCATGCATCCCTGGTGACGCGACTTGTGCAGGAATTCGTTGCGTTCCTGGATCGGCAAGGCATCCATGTCGGCGCGCAAGCCGATGGCGCGCAGGCCGCGTCCGGAGCGCAACGTTCCGACAACGCCGGTACCGCCGACGTTGCGATGCACTTCGAGGCCGAGCCTTTCGAGGTGGGCAGCGACGAGTTCGGCCGTGCGATGCTCGGCAAACGCGAGTTCGGGATGCGCGTGGATGTCGCGGCGGATTTCGACGAGTCGGGGCTGACACCGGCGGATCGTGTCGTTGATGCTCATGGGTTTCACCTGTTCCAGCAGATTCTTCGTGCGCGGGACGTTTCAGTTTAATCGGCGCCACGGCGGCCGTCGAATCCGACGTCTCCGGTTCTTGCCGCGACAGGGGGATTCGTGGAGCATTCCGCCATTGCATGCACAGGGCGCCTTGCAGTGAAACTCTTCTATGCCGACCATTTCGTGCTGCCGCTGCCTCCGGGGCATCGGTTCCCGATGGAGAAATATTCGCGCCTGCGCGCTCGCCTGGCCGCTTCGGGGCATTTCGGCGAATCGGATTTCATTGTTCCTGTCGCTGCCAGCGATGCCGAAATCCTGCGCGCGCATGATGCGGGCTACCTGTCGCGTGTCACGAGCGGCACCCTCGAACCGGCCGAGCAGAGGCGCATCGGGTTTCCCTGGACCCCGCAGATGGTCGAGCGCTCGCGCCGGTCCGCGGGCGCGACGCTGGCTGCCTGCCGGCGCGCCCTCGTCGACGGATGCTCGGCGAATCTCGCCGGCGGTACGCATCACGCACATCGCGACTTCGGTTCGGGCTTCTGCGTGTTCAACGATGCGGCGATCGCCGCACTGGCGATGCAGGCGGAGGGACTTGCGCGCAAGGTGGCGGTCGTCGACTGCGACGTCCATCAGGGGGACGGCACGGCGACGATCCTGGCGGACCGCACCGATCTGTTCACCTTGAGCCTGCATGGAGCCAAGAATTTTCCCTTCCGCAAGGCGGTCTCGAATCTCGATGTGGAACTGCCGGACGGAACGGGGGACAGCGCGTATCTCGCAGTCTTGGACGATGCCCTTTCGCGGCTCTTTTCGCGCTTCGAGCCCGATCTCGTGATCTATCTCGCCGGTGCGGACCCCTTCGAAGGCGATCGACTGGGCCGCCTCGCCTTGACCTTCGACGGCCTCGCGGCGCGTGACGAACTGGTACTCGGGCAGTGCTTCGGCCGTGGCATCCCGGTGGCGGTCGCGATGGCTGGAGGCTACGCGAACGATATCGACGATACAGTATCGGTGCATTTCACGACGGTCGTGACTGCGGCGCGGATGTCACGGGACTTCGCGCGTCCCCCTGTGCCGTGAGGGACGACGAGCCGGAGCGCGGCGCTTACTGCCCGGCGCGGCGCTTGCGTTCGGCGCGGATCAGGTCGGCGATGTCGGTGTTCGCGTTTGCCATGGCCCAGCTTTCGGCCGTGAAGCCCGCGTCGTTTTCCTGATCGAGATTCACGTCGGTCTTCAGCAGACGCCGCACGACGTCGATGTGACCGTTCCGGGCGGCGAGCATCAGCGCGTTCGACTTGTTCGGCGCGAGCAGATTGACATCGGCCCCGCGTGCCAGCAGGCGCTCCACAATCTCCAAGCGGCCTTCGAAGGCGGCATACATCAGAGGATTCCACCCTTCGTTATTGACCGCGGCGCCGGCGTCGAGCAGGAGGTCGACGACGGGCGTCTCGCCCTTCAACACCGCGAGCATCAACGCGGAATCGCCGGCTCCATTGCGCAGCGAGACCTTGGGCCGATATTTCAGCAAGGCCGCGACGGTCTTCGCCTGGCCCTCGCGGGCGGCAAGCATCAACAGCGAATTGCCCTGGGGGTCGACTGTGTCGGGATCCAGACCGCGGTTGAGGAGTTCCACGAGCTGTGACGTGTCGCCCACGCGGGCAGCGCTGAGGCCGTCTTCGTAGCTGCCTGCGTGGGCCGCAGAGGCGCCGAGCACCGTCGCGAACACAGTGGAAAGCAGGACGCGGTGCAGCCGATCAGTGAGCTTGGGCATGGCGGAAAAGCCGGAAGAAGTTTTCGGTGGTGACGGTCTCGATACGTTCGAGCGGTTCGTTGCGCAAGCGGGAGATTTCCTCGGCGACGTGGACAACCCAGGCGGGCTCGTTGGTCTTGCCGCGGTGCGGGACGGGGGCGAGATACGGCGAGTCCGTCTCGATCAGCAGGCGATCCAGCGGCACGAAGCGGGCGACCTCCTTCAGGTCCCGCGCGCTCTTGAACGTGACGATGCCCGAGAAGGAGATGTAGAAACCGAGGTCCAGTGCCGCTTCGGCGACTTCCCGCGACTCGGTGAAGCAGTGCATGACGCCGCCCGCCTCGCTGGCGCCTTCCTCACGCATCACGCGCAGCGTGTCCTCGGCGGCCGAGCGCGTGTGGACGATCAGGGGCTTGCCGCAGGCACGCGCGGCGCGAATATGCGTGCGGAAGCGTTCGCGCTGCCATTCCGGCGCGTCCTTCTGCCAGTAGTAGTCGAGCCCTGTCTCGCCGATCGCGACGATCTTCGGGTGCTCCGCGAGGGCCAGCAGGCGCGCGACGTCGGGCTCCTCGACGCCGTCGTTGTCGGGGTGTACGCCGACGGATGCCGAGAGATTTGGGTGCCGTTCGGCGAGCGCGAGCACACGCGGAAAGTCTTCGAGTTTCACGGCCACGCATAAGGCGTGACCGACGCGCTCGGCCGCCATCTCGGCGAGAACGGCGTCCTCGCGCGCGGCGAGATCCGGAAAGTCCAGATGGCAGTGCGAATCAACGAACATCGGTTAATCAGAGGGTATGCGTGGGACGATTGGAGCCGAGATGGCCGGCGAGGATCTGTTCGATACGGTTCCGCAACGCCTTGCCGGATTCATCGGAGCTGAAATGAACGCCGATCCCTTGCGTCCGCCCGCCCTGCGCACCGTGCGGAGTCACCCACACGACGGTCGCGGCGACGGGATGCTTGGTCGGGTCGTCCATCAACTGTAGCAGCATAAAGACTTCGTCGCCGAGCGTATGGACGCGGGGCGTGGGCACGAAAATGCCGCCGTTGGCGAGGAAGGGCATGTAAGCCGCATAGAGTGCGGACTTCGAGTTGATGTTCAGCGACAGCACGCTCGGGCGTGCGACGCTCGGCTTGGGAGCTTCGCTCATCGGCGGGATCCGGTCAGGGCGCGCGCGTAGCGCAACAGCATGTCCTCGAGCATCAGTCTGGCATTGAGCGGATGCTGCGATACCCGGCGAATCCGGGAGACTTCATTGTAACAGTTCGTCGCAGCGGCGATGCTGGTGCGCTGAGCGAGCGCAGCGAGCGTCCCTTCCTCGCCCGGGAAATAACGCACCCGCCCCCCGAGCCGCAGGGTCGCGAGATCGGTCACCCAGCGCTGCAGCCACTCCACGAGCTGCACCATGCCGAATCCGGCGGCCAGCGCTTCCTTCGACTTGAGCCAGCTTTCCCACTGGCCGGCCAGCTTGAGCGGATCGGTCGCCGGGATCTGAGCGATTTCCTTGACGAAGCGCTTGTGCATCGCGCCCGCCCCGTTCTGTACCAAGCGCTGGGCCGCGAGCGGCATGCCGCCGACCAGCGCCAGCAGTTCGCCGTCGATGGCTTC
>NZ_DATFAO010000054.1:0-56566 GCF_035254505.1 Aromatoleum sp.
GCCCGGCTTCCTCGTCGGCTTCGCGGTGCTGGTGCTGGTGAATAGCCTCGGGCTGATCCCGAAGGAAGTCACGCAGGCGGCCTCGAGTCTCTCGCGCTGGTGCCTCGTCGTCGCAATCTCGGCGCTCGGCGTGAAGACCTCCTTCCAGCAGCTCGCCGCGGTCGGGTGGCGCCCGGTGGCGATGCTGACGGCGAACACCGTCTTCCTAGCGGCGCTGATCCTGGGCGGACTGTGGTGGCTGCACTGAGGTGGCTGCACTGACCCCGAGGCGCTGAACGGCGCACCGCCAACCCCAAAAAAATACAAACGCAGACGGTCCCGAATCCTGCCCCATAAACGGGCCGGGAGGGGGAAGCTCCGTCCGCATCGAGGAGACACGGAAAAATGGCTTTGGATAAACAGGTGGATTGGTCCGACGTCGGTCGGCACTTCCGCGACGGCGTCAGCGTGATGTTCGGCGGCTTCATGGGCGTCGGCACCCCAGACGGCATCGTCGCCGTGCTGAGCGAGCAGGGCACCATGGACATCACGCTGATCGGCAACGACACGGCCATGCCGGACAAGGGCGTGGGGCCGCTGATCTCGGCGGGGCAGGTGAAGCGGGTGGTCGTGTCGCACATCGGCACGAACCCGGTCACGGGCAAGAAGATGATCGCCGGCGAGCTCGATGTCGAACTCGTGCCGCAGGGCACGCTCGCCGAACGCATCCGCTGCGGTGGGGCTGGGCTGGGCGGCGTGCTGACACCCACTGGCGTCGGCACCGTCGTCGAGGAAGGCAAGACGAAGATGGTCGTCGACGGCAAGAGCTTCCTGATTGAGCTGCCGCTGCGTGCCGACGTCGCGATCCTGAAGGCGAAGCGCGCGGACCGCGCGGGCAACCTCGTCTATGAGCGCTCCGCGCGCAATTTCAACCCGATCATGGCGCTCGCAGCGGATCTGGTGATCGCCGAAGTCGACGAGATCGTCGAGATCGGCGAAATCGATCCCGACCTCGTCATGACGCCGGCGGCGCTCGTCGACAAGATCGTCCTGGCGCGGGGGAACTGAAATGCAGGCGAAAGAAGTGATCGCGCGCCGTGTCGCGCAGGAGTTCCACGAAGGCTATGTCGTCAATCTGGGCATCGGCCTGCCGACCATGGTGCCGCGCTACCTGCCACAGGGGATGCACATCACGCTGCAGTCCGAGAATGGCTTCCTCGGCCTCGCGCCGCTCGAAGGCGAGCCAATGCCCGGTGTGGTCAACGCGGGGGGTGCCCCCTGCGGACTAATGCCCGGTGCAGCGATGTTCGACAGCGCGATGTCCTTCGCGCTGATCCGTGGCGGCCACGTGGACGTCACGGTGCTGGGCGGGCTGCAGGTCGACGAGGAGGGCAACCTTGCGAACTGGATGGTACCGGGCAAGATGGTGCCGGGCATGGGCGGCGCGATGGATCTCGTCACCGGCGCACGCAAGGTCATCGTCGCGATGGAGCACTGCACCAAGGAGGGTGAACCGCGGATTCTCGACCGCTGCACGCTGCCGCTCACGGCGAAGGGGCGCGTCGCCATGGTCGTCACCGAACTGGCGGTCTTCCGCATCACGCACGGCGAGTTCGTGCTGATCGAGCACGCGCCGGGCGTGTCGGTGAGCGATATCCGGGCCCGTACCCAGGCCCGCTTCGCAGTGTCGGACGAGGTCAAGGAAATGAATCTCGGCCTGTAGGCGCGGGCCACCGCTTTCACGGGGGTGTCCACAAGGCCACCTGATATTCCTCCTCTCCAGGATTCGGACACCCCTCCTTTTATGGGTTCTTCGCGCGATCAGGGGAAAGTAGAGGTTGACGGGTCGGAGGTTGTAGATTGGTAGTCGCCAAACAAACCGATCCCTTTCCTCTTCCCCGTCATGCGAGATGCTATGTTGGGCTTGGCCTTCTGGGAAGGCCATGTCGTCGATTCCTCCCAGCAGCGAACCGACGGTTCGCTGCTGCTGTCTTCTGAAGACGGCGATCAAGGAAGTCTGGTTCACCCCGACCGTGCGAGAGGGGGCACGAAGATGGAAAGACTGGTATCGCCTGGCCATCGATAGCGGGATTGCGCCGGCCATCGCCTTTGCCAAACGACTGCGCAAGTACCTGCGTGGCATCCTCGCCTCAGCTATCTTCCCGCTGAACACCAGCGTCCTGGAAGGCGTCAATAACCGCATCAAGGTCATCAAGCGCATGGCCTACGGCTTCCGAGACTCAGCCTATTTCTTCCTGAAGATCAAGGCTGCCTTTCCCGGAAAGACGCGATGAACCTTTTTATTCCTCAGCGCGGCCCCTCGCGGGCTGCCGCTTGAACCTTCGGACAAGCGTGCGCACTTCTGCAGCGTGCATTTCTTCAATTCCCCCGCTACGTGCCCTACTCGGCCAACCCCAAATGGATGCAGGACGAGCACGTCGCGCAGGCGCTCGCCGTGATGCGCAGCCTCGACATCGACCCGGCGAAGGTGAACCCCCAGGGCGGCGCGATCGCGCTGGGCCATCCGCTGGGCGCGACCGGCGTGATCCGCACCCGCCACCCTCGTGCATGACATGCGTCGCACCGGCAAGCGCTACGGGATGGTCACGATGTGCATCGGCACCCTCATGGGCGCAGCGAGGATCTTCGAGGTGCTGTAAACACCCCGCCCGACATCGCCCGAACCGAGTGAGATCCCCCCCAAGCAAGTGGGGGGGCAAGCCAGTCCCAATACTGGAGAATGATTTTCTCCAAATTCATCTTGCCGGAACAACGTATGCACGGTCAGGAGGTCGTCTTGAACAACATGGGCACGCGCAGCATGATGCCTACGCTGCGTTTCCGCTTGGACCGGATCACGATCAGGGCCAAGCTCTGGTCGATGGCGGCCTTCTCGCTGTTCAATCTGGCGGTGATCGGCGCGGTGGGGTGGTTCTCGGTCAGTCACCTGGCCGGCGCGCTGAAGGAAATTACCGATCGCAGCACGCCAGCGGTGGTCCTGATGGCAGAAATGCGCATGTGGCAAGCGAAGTCCCTGCTCGTGACGCGCGACATCGCGACGTGGCGTCCCGAGCGCTTCGCTGCCGAACAGTTGCGTCAGGATGGCATCGCCGAGGCGAACGATCTGGCGCGTTCGGTGATCGGGCGGCGAACCGAGGCCGAAAACCATGCGCATCATGCCCTCTCGAGCTACGTTGCCCTGCCGAAGAGCGATGATGAAGCCAGGCAATGGACCGTGGTCGAGGAGCGCTTGAAGGAGTTCGACGACACGTTCGAACCGGTCGTGCCGCTCCTCGAAGAGATGGCGAGCGCGCAGACCTGGGATCAGGTGCTGAACGTGATGCAGCGCTTCCAGATGATCGACGATCGCGTCGGCGCGGTGTGGGACCGCACCGAGACCGAGATGGACCAGCTGAACGCGGTCGTGAAGGGCAATGCCAAACTGATAAAGGAATCGGCGGAATCAGCCCGAAGCAGCGCGCAGGGGGCGATCGCCCTTGTATCGCTCGTGGCGGCGGCGGGGCTGGCCCTGCTGATCTTCTTCACGGTGCGCGGCATCACCGGCTCGCTGGACAAGCTCCGCAAAACCATGGTGACCGTCGCGGAACGCGGGGACTTCACGCTGAACGTCGAGTTCGACGGAAAGGACGAGATCGCCGACACGTCACGCGCGTTCAACAGCCTGCTCGTATCGGTGCGCACGCTTCTCACGCTGGTGCTGCGCAATGCGGAGGGCATCCGCACGGCCGCCGACACGACGTTGGGCGCGGCCGAGGAAGTGGCCGAAGCCTCGCGCCAGCAGACCGACTCTGCGGCTGCGATGGCCGCCGCCGTCGAGCAGATGACCGTCAGCATCGGCCACATCGCCCAGTCGTCCGGCGACGCGGTCGATTGTTCGCACGAGGCCGGAACAGCCGCGGACGAGGGCGCCGCCATCATCGCGCAGACGGCGGTCGAGGTGGGACACATTTCCGACCGCGTACGCGAGGCGGAAGCCACTGTCCAGGAACTCGGCACCCACTCCACGCGGATCTCGGCCATCGTCCAGCTCATCAAGGAGGTCGCGGACCAGACGAACCTGCTCGCGCTCAACGCGGCGATCGAGGCTGCCCGGGCGGGCCAAGCAGGGCGCGGCTTCGCGGTCGTTGCCGACGAGGTGCGCGGACTGGCCGAGCGGACGCGCAACGCCACCGAAGACATCGGCGGCATGGTGCATGCAATGCAGCGACTCGCAGGCAATGTGAATAGCGACATGGCGACCGTCGGGGGTAAGGTCAGGGACGGGCAGGCGCACGCCAATCAGGCCGCCGAGCGCATCGTTGCGATCCAGTCCAACACCCGCCAGCTTTCCGAGGCCGTCAATGACATTTCGCTGACCTTGCGCGAGCACTCGGCATCGTCGGAGGAAATCTCCCGCCAGGTCGAACGCGTGGTGCGGATGAGCGAGGGCAACGCCGCCTCCGCGACGCGGGCCGAAGACGTCGCCCAGGAACTGCAGACCATGGCCCTCTCGCTGCGCGAAGCCGTAGGCGCCTTCAAGGTCTGAGCCGCCGGGGCGACACCATGAGCCTTGCCGGGAGCCATGCGGGCGGTACCGACCTCGTTCGTGCGGACGACGGCGCGGAAATCCTGCACCGATACCGCAGCTTGCTCGGCGCTGCGAGTCGAGTCGGACGGATGTGTTATTGGTCGCTGGACTGTGCGGATGGTCATTACGAGACCAGCGACAACGCACCCGAACTTCTCGGTTGGCCCAACGGCATCACGCGGGTACCGGAAGCATATTTCAGTTCCCGGATTCATCCCGACGACCTGCCGACCGTCGTTCGTCAGCGCCGTAAGGCCGTTCGCGACGACAAGCCTGCGGAAATCGAATTCCGGTTCTGGCACGGTAATGATGGATGCTGGATATTCCTGCGTTCTCTTCTCTTCTTCGGTCGCGACGCACAAGGCAGGCCGGCCGCGCTTTATGGCTTCACCCAAGATGTGACGCGTCACAAACTCGCCGAGGCCGAACTCGCGAAGGAGCGTCAGCGTATCGAGTCCGCGCAGATCCTGGGGCGAATGGGAACCTGGCGATTCGACATCCGCACCCGGGTGCTCCACAGGAGCCTCAGTGCGATGCGCTTGCTGGGGAACGGGACTCCCGGCTTTGTCGCGATGGATGACGAAGAATCACTGGACGTTTTTCATCCGCAGGACCGTGATGGCATTCTCGCGGCGCTGGCTCACAGTTGCCGGGCGCTCGAACCGCTTGAACATGAGTACCGTGCGTGGCATCACGGAGAAAAGCGTTGGGTTTACCTGAAAAGCGTGGCCCATGCCATGCGTGACGCCGACGGCAGTGCGCACGAACTGCAGGGCTTCACCCAGGACATCACGCAGCAGAAGGAAAACGAAGAGCGCCTGCGTGTCGCGGCTTCGGTGTTCGAGCACAGCCGCAGCCTGATCGTCATCACCGACATCGCGCGGCGGGCGATTCAGGTCAATCCGGCATTCTGCGAACGGACGGGATATACGGCGGATGAGGTCGTAGGGCGCTGTCCGCAGGAGCTGATCCTGCGATCGGACCCAACGGACGAACGGCAACGAGAGCTGCGCTTCACCTTGCTCCGGGATGGTCATTGGACCGGCGAACTGGCCTGCCGGCGCAAGGACGGCGAACCCTTCACCATGGCGGTCACCGTCTCCGCCGTTCGCAATGAACAGGGACAGATCGACCATTTCATCTACGTCGGTGACGACATCACACAGCAGAAGCATGCCGAACAGCAGATCAATCGGCTCGCCTACTTCGACCCGCTGACGCAGTTGCCCAACCGGATGCGGATCAGGGAACAGGTCGAGTTGGCCATACGCCAGGCCGCGAGTGACGGGCGCGACCTGGCCCTGCTGTTCGTCGATCTCGACTATTTCAAGCACGTCAACGACTCGCTCGGCCACTCCGCCGGTGACCAGTTGCTGATCGAGGTCGCCGAACGCCTGCGGGCGGCGGTGCGGGCCTCGGACACCGTCGGCAGGCTCGGGGGCGACGAATTCATCGTCCTGCTGCCATTCGATGGCAACGAGGCTGCGCGCGTCGTCGCACAGAAACTCGTTGCGGCGCTCGCGCGGCCCTTCCAGATCGAGGACATGGCACTGACGGTGACTTCCAGCATCGGGATCAGCCTGTTTCCGCGCGACGGCGACAGCTACGACGCCCTGTTGCGGGCCGCCGATGCGGCCATGTACGAGGCCAAGGATTGCGGCCGCAACATGTTCTTCGAGTTCGTCCCCGAGATGAACGACACGGCACGCAAACGCCTGACGCTGACCAGCGAACTGCGTCGCGCGCTGCAGCGAAACGAGCTGCAACTGCATTATCAGCCGCAGGTGTCGCTGGTCGATGCGCGAATTGTCGGGGTCGAGGCCCTGCTGCGCTGGAAGCACCCGGAGTGGGGCATGGTCTCGCCGGCAGACTTCATCGAGGTAGCCGAGGAATCGGGACTGATTGAGCCGATCGGCGCGTGGGTCATCGAGGAGGCCTGCCGTCAGGCCACCGCCTGGGACGCCCTCGGTCTGCCGGCATTGAGCATGTCGATCAATTGTTCGACCCGCCAGTTTCTGCAGCCCCACGCCCTTCTCGAAACGGTGAGCGCTGCCCTGCGCAATTCCGGCCTGCCTCCGTCGCGCCTGGAACTCGAGATCACCGAAACCCAGATCATCAAGGACATCACCAAGACCCAATGGCTGCTCGCCCAGTGCCGCGCGCTTGGGCTAAGCATCGCGATTGACGATTTCGGCACCGGGTATTCCAGTCTCCTCTATCTCAAGCGTCTGCCGATCGACAAGTTGAAGATCGATCAGTCGTTCGTGCGCGACCTTGTCGAGAATCCCGACGACCGCACCATCGCCTCGATGGTCGCGGCATTGGGTCATTCGCTGGGCCTCAAGGTGATTGCCGAAGGTGTCGAGACCGCCGAGCAACTGGAGATCCTCGAGACCATGCACTGCGACGAAGGGCAGGGCTACCTCTGGAGTCGCCCCCTTCCGCCTGACGAGTTTGCCGCCAGATTCGCGCGACTCGTCGACCGTTCGGTGTCCGGTCGGTCCCCCGTGTTGCCGGAAGCACGGTGATTGGCGGCGACGAGACCGTGCAGTTCGTCGGCGTGTCGCGAAATGTCAAACTGTCGTCCCCATCCGGCAAGAGGAGAGGCCCATCGCCTCCGCATTATGGGGCAGGGCTTTCGGGGGCTGGGGGGCATTACCCCGGGCGTTGAACGGCTCCGGTCGGGGGCGTATCCCCGTGCGTGGCGGATGGCCCAATCGACGATGGGAGGGTAGCGTGAAGCATCTATTTCCGAAGGAAGCCGCGCAGTACCTGCGCGACCATTCCGACGCATTGTTCATCGATTGTCGCAGCGAAATGGAATACCGTTTCGCCGGTCATCCGGTCGGTGCACAGCAAGTGTCATGGAATGACGGGCCGGGCTGGGAGATCAATCCCGGCTTCATCGCCGAGATCACGCGGATGGCCGGCGGTCGGCACGATCGCCCCGTGGCGCTGATCTGCCGGACTGGGGAGCGCTCGGTCGAGGCGGGTGGAGCGCTCGAAGAAGCCGGTTTTTCGAACGTAGCCACTGTCATATATGGCTGCGAGGGGGATGTCGGACCTAAGCTTCGACGCGGTGAAGTGAACGGTTGGCGCTTCGACGGTTTGCCGTGGATCGTCAGCGGATGCGGAAAATGCGGCCCCTAGGTCCGGCTCGTTCACAGCGCCGACCAGGACTTGAGGGCCATGACGACCGCGATGATCCCGGCCGTGATGGCGAATCCCTGCTGCAGCGAAGGGCCGGAGATCAGGGGGGCCACCCTGCGTCCCAGGATCATGCCGAGAACCGCTCCTGCGACAAAGGGCAGGGCGGTCGCCAGGGGGGCGGGCCGTCCCTGCAGGATGCCTCCGACAAAGGTGAGCGAGCTGGCGAGCGCGATCGCCATCAACGAGGTCGCGACTGCAGAATGCATCGACAGCGGCAATGTCGTACGGATCGCGGGAACGATGATGAATCCCCCGCAAACCCCCAGCAGCCCAGAAAGAAAACCGGTTACAGCGCCGATCAGGGACACGGTGATGGCAAGCGGGCGAGTCCAGATCAGCCGCCCGGTCGTTGCATGCACACGGCCGACTCTGCCGATGGAAGGCCGGCCTTCACCCGCCACTGCCGAGCGCACGACGGTGGCGTCGTCCTTCGATACCGTCGCGGTGTAGAACATGCGCACAGCGACCACGGCAAGCACCAGAGCGAAGATCAGTGTCAGGTTCGTCTGTGACATGCGGTCCGCGACCCCGCCGATATTGCAACGGCCAGCAATGAAACGGTCGCGGCCTGGGTAATCGAATAACCGAGTCCAGCCATCAGCAGCGGCACGGCGAAGATCGAGCCGCCCGCCCCCGTCAGCCCCAGCACCAGACCGACGATCAGCCCGATCCCCACGCTCATTGGGGAAGCGTGCGATCGGGAATTAGGGAAGGTATCGGATGGCGCAAGCGGAATACCTCGTGGATGACAAGTGCGGAGTCGTATGCCCCAAATAAGCGTGCCAGTCAGCCACGAGTGTTGCGCTTCGATTCCTCACTGCAGGCGCTGGGCGGCATGCCGCGCGCGGATCCGCATGAGATCCGCCCCGTAATGGCAATAGCCGATTCCGAAGGCGACCGAGGCGGACAGGGCGACGAGCGGTATCAGTTGCATCGCGGAGAGCAGGCCGATGCGGTCGGCAAGCATCCCCGTGACGAACGGGCCCGGCGCCAGTCCCAGGAGGTTGTTCGCGAGCGTCAGTGTGGCGAAAGCCGTTGCATGGATCGAGGTGTGGGTCAGATTGGCGACCATCGCACCTGCGGGACCGGTGGTTCCGGCGACGAAGAACATGCCCAAGCCTATGACCACGAACTGCAGCGGACCCGCCGGTAGCAGAAAGCCCGCAACCAGCAGGACGCAGGAGGTGACCGAATAGATGATCGCGATCAGCCATTTGCGCACGGCGTGATCGCGGCTGAGGCGGTCGGTGATGATGCCGCAAGTGGTCATGCCGACCGCACCGATGAGGACGAAGGCCGCCGCCGCAAGGCCCGCCTTGTCGGGCGGTAGCCCGTAGTAGCGGTTGGCGTAGCTTGGCAGCCACGCAATCATCGACGCCATGGTGAAGAGTTGCAGGCCGCTGCCGACATAGGCACAGACGACCGAGACCGACGAGAACAATGCGGAGAACAGGCTGCGCAACGACGGAGGCGCGCACCGCCCTGCGGCTCCGATCTTGTGTGCCGGGGAGCTCCCGTTGTTTCCCGCGGACAAGCGGGTTTCCGTGACGATCACGCCATAAAGGAGGACGAGGCTGAGTCCGAACAAGGCCATGGCACCGAAGGCCCAGCGCCAGCCCATGTGCGTCGATACCACGCCGCCCATCGCCATGCCCAGGACCGAGCCGACCGCGCCGCCAGCCATGAAGGCTCCGGTCAGCGAAGAGCGCAAGTGCGGCGGGAAGACGCTCAGGATCAGGGCGATGCCCACGCTGCCGTAGGCCGCTTCGCCGACCCCGACGAAGAAGCGCGCGGCGAACATCTGGCCAAAGCCTTCGGCCAACGCACAGGCCAGGGTGGCAAGGCTCCACAGGCCCGCCATCAGGACGATGCTGCGAACCCGCCCCCAGCGGTCGGCCAGTACCGACAGCGGGAAGCTCAGGAGTCCGACGAGCAGGGCGACGATGCTGTTCAGGGAGCCGAGCTGGGTATCGGACAGGCCCCATTCGGCTTTCAGGACCGGGAACACGGCGTTCAACACCTGCCGCGACATGTAGTCGGAGATCAGCAGTCCGAAGGTCAGCGCAAAGACGATCCACGCAAAGCTGCGGGATACGCCAGGGGTATACGGGATCGTGCTCGCGTCGGCGACGTGAGTGGCCAAGGTTGTCTCCTCCAAATTGCGCCCGTTTGTTTTTATTTGGGCGGGTGGCTGCGGGTCAGGCGGATGCGGCAGGCGCCTCGTTCATCCGTATGTAAATGGTGCCGACGTCAGGAATGACGACGCGCGGTCCGGTGCGGCGCATTGGGGTGGAGCCCGAGCTACATCCACCCGAGCTGCAGCCGGAGGAACTCGCGGCCGAGCTACAGGAGCCGGGCCCGCAGCCGCTCGTCGGAGCGGGGGCGGCGCCGTCCTCTCCGTCATCGACGAAGGGGACGACCTCGACTTCGTAGCCCTTGGTTTTGTACTTCGCGACCAGCTCGGAAAGCCGCGGCTCCCCGATCTGCATCATGCGCATGTAGCCGGCGCGTTCGAGGCGTTCGTGCAGGGCGTCGATTTCGTCCGGGCTATCGGTGCGCATCAGGCTGAGGTGGATGACCTTTTTCGTCGTCATGGCGGCGTCTCCTTCGTCTATGAATTGCTTTTTTGTGCGACCACGTTAAGCACTTTGGCGAAGGGGTAATTGACCTGCCGGGGCATCGCCTTGACGTTTCGTGCCAGCGGCGACGGGGAGCCGAATGCGAGCCGCGACCAGTGCCGGGAACGGTAAGGCGATCACCGCTCCCCACCCGTGCGGCGGGGGGAGGTATGAGACAGAAAGTCAAAAATTTGGCTCGCCCGGTCAATCGGCGGTCCATTCCCCAAGCGCCTAATCGATTCCGCCAAGCGACGTGTGGATGACCGATGCGTTCGGCGGTCGCCTCACTCCATTAACGGACATCAGGTGCTTTCGTATGAATACTCAAACCATGACCATGGACGAACCCAGGGTCGTCGGCGGAATTCAGAAGACCCGGCCGATCGAGGAAATCAAGAGTGTCGTCATCCGCTTCGTCGGCGATTCGGGCGACGGGATGCAGCTCACCGGCAACGAATTCTCGAAGTCAGTCGCCCGTGCCGGCCACGATTTCGCGACGCACCCGGATTACCCCTCGGAAATCCGCGCCCCGACCGGCACGCTGTTCGGCGTTTCCGGGTATCAGATCCAGTTTTCGTCGGGCCAGGTATTCACGTCCGGCGATGCGCCGGACGTCCTTGTCGCGATGAACCCCGCGGCGCTGAAAACCAATCTGCCGGACGTGAAGCACGGCGGGATGATCATCGCCAACAGCGGCGCCTTCAACAAGACGAACCTGCAGAAGGCGGGCTACCAGAGCAATCCGCTCGACGACGGCACGCTGACCGATTTCCGTCTCTACACGATCGACATCGCGGACCTGACGAATCAGGCGCTCAAGGACACCGGGATCTCGAAGAAGGAGATCGGCCGCTGCAAGAACTATTACGCGCTCGGCCTGATGCTCTATCTGTATAGCCGCCCGATCGAGGACGAAGAACAGAACATCCGCGCGAAGTTCGCGAAGAAGCCGGAGATCGCCGAGGCGAACGTGATCGCGTTGCGCGCAGGCTACGCCTACGCGGAATCGACCGAGATGTTTGTCAGCACCTATCAGGTGCGTGCGGCTGACATCAAGCCCGGCCGCTATCGCAGCATCACCGGCAACCATGCTGCCGCGCTGGGGTTCGTGGCGGCGTCGGAACTGGCGAAGGTGCCGCTCTTCCTCGGCTCCTACCCGATCACGCCGGCCACCGACATCCTGCAGGAACTGTCGGCGCTCAAGCACTTCAACATCACGACCTTCCAGGCCGAGGACGAGATCGCCGGCATCTGCTCCGCGATCGGCGCCGCCTATGGCGGCGTGCTCGGGCTGACGACGACGTCCGGCCCCGGCATGGCGCTGAAGACCGAGGCGATGGGCCTCGCGGTGATGCTCGAACTGCCGCTCGTCATCACCAACGTCCAGCGCGGCGGCCCCTCCACGGGCCTGCCGACCAAGGTCGAGCAGTCCGACCTGCTGCAGGCGATCTATGGACGCAACGGCGAATGTCCGATTCCCGTGATCGCCGCCCGCTCGCCGGCCGACTGCTTCGACTGCGCGATCGAAGCCTTCCGGATTGCCGTGAAGTACATGACGCCGGTGATCTTCCTGTCCGACGGCGGCATCGGCAACGCGGCTGAGCCGTGGAGGATTCCCGATCCGGCCAAGCTGCGGCCGCTCGACGTCTGGTTCCGCACCGATCCGGACGGCTTCCAGCCCTATGCCCGCGACGAGAACCTCGCGCGCGCCTGGGTGCGTCCGGGCACGCCCGGCATGGAGCACCGCGTCGGGGGTCTGGAGAAGCACTTCCTCACCGGCAACATCTCCCACGACCCTTTCAATCACGAGCGCATGGTCGACCTGCGCGCCGCGAAAATCGCGGGCATCGCAAAGGACATCCCGCAGTTGGAGGTGGAAGGCCCACAAAGCGGCGACCTGCTGATCGTCGGCTGGGGTAGCACCTACGGCTCGATCGTGCAGGCGCGCGAGCAGGCCGAGGCCGCGGGCAAGTCGGTCGCCCACGTCCATCTGCGCCACCTTAATCCGCTGCCGGCCGATCTGGGTGACCTCCTCGCCCGCTACAAGACCGTGCTCGTGCCGGAGCTCAACCTCGGGCAGCTCTCGAAACTGCTGCGCGAACGCTACCTGTGCGATGTAATCGTCATGTCGAAGGTGCAGGGAAAGATGTTCAAGGTGTCCGAAATCTACGACCGCATCCTGGAGCTGTGCTGAGGAACCGACCATGAATCAGATGACTGAAATCAAGCCGCTGACGAGAAAGGACTTCGAGTCGGATCAGGACGTACGCTGGTGCCCCGGCTGCGGCGACTATGCCGTGCTCGCACAGGTCCAGAAACTGCTGCCGACGCTCGGCATCCCGCGCGAGCAATTCGCCTTCATCTCCGGCATCGGCTGCTCCAGCCGCTTCCCGTACTACATGGAAACCTACGGGATGCACAGCATCCACGGGCGGGCGCCGGCCATCGCGAGCGGGCTGAAGCTCGCACGGCCGGAACTGTCCGTGTGGGTCGTGTCCGGCGACGGCGATTCGCTTGCCATCGGCGGCAACCACTTCATCCACGCGATGCGGCGCAACATCGGCCTCAAGATCATCCTGCTCAACAACCGAATCTACGGTCTCACGAAGGGGCAGTATTCGCCGACCTCGGAGTTCGGCAAGAAGACCAAGACGACGCCGCTGGGCAGCATCGACCGGCCTTTCAGCCCGATCTCCGTGGCGCTCGGCGCGGGCGCGACCTTCGTCGCGCGCACGGTCGACAGCGATCACCCGCATCTGCTGGATACCTTGCGGCGCGCCGCCGAGCATCGTGGCACGGCCTTCGTCGAGGTGCTGCAGAACTGCATCGTCTTCAATGACGGCGCCTACGACGCGCTGGCGAACAAGGAGACGCGGGACGACGCGCGCCTGCTGCTCGAACACGGCAAGCCGATGCGCTTCGGCAAGGACGGCAGCAAGGGCATCCGCATGCGCGGCTTCGAGCCCGAGGTCGTGACGGTCGGCGAAGGCGGCGTCACGGAGGCCGATCTCTCGGTTCATGACGAATCGGCTGCGAATGGCGGCCTGGCCTTCTTCCTGTCGCAGTTCGCGGCGCCGCTGCCTGTTCCGCTGGGGGTCTTCCGCGCAGTCGAAGCCCCGGCCTACGAAACGCTCAGCACCCAGCTCGCTGCCGATGCGCGTGCGCAACGAGGGTCGGGAACACTGGAAAAGCTCTTCAACAGCGGCGATACCTGGACCATCGATTGATCCGTTTGGCATAACAAATCAAGGAGACGACAAGCCATGAAACATCCACTTCATCCCCTTGCGGCACTCCTCATGATGTGTGCAGGAATCGGTTCAGGATGTGCGGAAGAGGGGGGCGATGCGGCCTTCCTGTCCGGCGGTCGATTGTCGTCCGCAGCGGATGCCCATGCCGCACATGAGGCCGCGGCAGAAATGGACGATGCAAGAAGTCGGGCTGCGAAATCCGAACTTCTCGACAACGGCGCCCATTTCTCCCGGACCGAATACCTGTTCCTGACCGGGGCGGCATTCTATTCCGGTCCGGAAGGCTATCCGCTTTCCTGGTGAGCACGAGGCTCCGACGGAAATGAACGCGTTTAAATAAACTCTGGAGACTACTGATGAAGTTGTGGAAGCGACTGTGTGCGATGGGTGTCCTGGCGGGTGTCCTGGGCGTGGTTGCCGGCGGAGTTCTTGCGGCGCCGCTGAAACCGGACGAGCAGATGAAGTTCCGCAAGGCCGGCTACGGGTTCATGGCGTGGAACATGCGCAAGATCAAGGGCAATCTGGAAGGCCCATATAACAATGACGAGGTGGCGAAGGCCGCGGCGGCGGTCGCTGCCGTGTCGAATTCAGGCCTGGGCGCCCTCTTCGGACCGGGCACGGACCAGGACCTCGGCGAAGTAAAGACGCGGGTCAAGCCGGAGTTCTTCCAGCAGCCGGACAAGGTCAAGGAGCTGGCGCTGGCGTTGAACAAGGAAGCGAACGAACTCGCAAGGGTCGCCGCGACCGGGGACGCCGGTGCGGTGAAAGCGCAGTTCGGCCGAACCAGCGACGCGTGCCAAGCCTGCCACGACAGGTTCCGCAAGGAGTAGGGGCGTAGCGCGCGACAGGGCGTTCGCTATCATGGATGGAGTGGGCGCTTTCGCGTCGGAAGGAGTTGTAGGTGTCGTCAATTGCGAAACTGCCCGCCATCCTGGCGGCCCTGGAACACGGACTGATCGAGCGCGGCCGTGCCGTGCGGCTGGCCTTGCTTGCGGCGCTTGCCGGTGAGCACACGCTGCTGGTCGGCCCACCGGGCACCGCGAAGAGCGAACTCGCCCGCCGCCTGCATCTCGCGTTCGCCGACGCGCGCTATTTTGAACGCCTGCTGACGCGCTTCTCGGTGCCCGAGGAGCTCTTCGGGCCGCTGTCGATCAGCGCGCTCGAACAGGATCGATACGAGCGTCAGACCGCCGGTTTCCTGCCCCAAGCCTCGATCGCGTTCATCGACGAGGTGTTCAAGGCCAACAGCGCGATCCTCAATGCGCTGCTGACGCTGCTCAACGAGCGCGAATTCGACAACGGCGCGCGCCGTGAGGCTTGCCCCCTGATCAGCGTGATCGGTGCGACGAACGAGGTGCCCGAGGACGAGGTCGGCGAGGCCTTCTTCGACCGCTTTCTGGTGCGCATGCCGGTCGCGCCCGTGAGCGCCGAGGGATTTCGCGCCTTGCTCGGTCTCGACGCGCAGACGCTGCCGCCCCCGTTCTCGCCGCTCGACGCCGCGGATCGGCAAGCGCTGGACGAGGCCGCTCAGCGCGTCGGGGTGCCCGAAGCCGTCACGGCGCGGCTCCTCGAACTGCGCGACTACCTTATCGCTGAGGAGCTCTACGTTTCCGACCGGCGATGGGTGAAGCTCGTCCGGCTGCTGCGGGTCGCGGCCGCGAGCGAAGGCCGCGCCGAAGTGTCGCGATGGGACTTGTGGCTGCTGCCCTGGTGCGTCGCGCCCGACATCGCCCGCCAGCAGCAGGTTGCGGACTGGCTCTGCGCGCGGCTCGGGGTGCGCGAGGCCATGTCGCCGGCGCGCCTCACCCGCGTCGTCGAAGCCTTCGAGGCGCAACTGGAGGTCGAGCAGGACGCCGACGACCTCGATTATGACGAGAGCGGCCGCCTGCGATTCGCGGACGAGTTCAGCGACGGGAAGCATGGCGAAGCGGCGCTACGGATGCCGGGTCGGTGCCGGCGTCGCTACGGCGAGCGCCACATCGCTGCCCGTGTCCGCCAGATCGACGAACTCGCCGGACGCCTGGCCGGTTACGCGGGCGAGCTCGACGCGCTGCGCCAGGATCTCGACAGTTATGCGGCGCAAAGCCTGTGGCTCGACCAGGCGTTCGCGGAGTACGCGGCAGGCCACCTCGGTGGGACGGCCGATGCGCTTGCGGCCTTGCGCGACCGGACGAACATCGCGCGCGCCGGCTTCCTCGCCTTGCCGCGGCTGTCCGGCGACCCTGGTGTTGAGCCGGAGCCCGTCGCGTACGATCCGCTCGTAGCGTGACACCCGAACTCCCGTCCCCGCTGCTTTTCGCGCACCGCGAGGCGGCGCTGGCGCCGCTCGACGCGTTGGCGCGCAAGCTGTGGCTCGGATCCCTGATCAATTCACAGGGGCGTCTGGAGCCGCGACTCACCGGGCTCGTCGCCTGCCGCGATGCCCTCGTAGCGGGTGATCTGCCGCATCCCGACGCATTGGCTTGGCCGCAAGTGCCGGTCGGCGGGGCGCTTGCCGCGCTGTTCTCCGAACTCGACCTGCCGGCCTTCTGCGAAGAGAAGCCCGAGCTCGCCGATCAGCTCGTCAGCTCGCTGCTGTGGCACCTCGACCGCATCGTGGACTTCCAGGACCGGGGCGACTCGGAGGCGGAAGCGGTCGCGCGCATGCTCGAAGAGTTCGGCGCGGACTGGCGCGAGCGTTGCGGGGTGATGCACGAGCTGACCGAGGTCTTCGGCGATTGCGACGATCTCTTCAAGAATGCCAACTGGGACCAGCTGCAAGGCACGCTGAAGAGCGACGCCTGGCAGGAGGTGGTGCGCACACGCCGTCTGATCGAGCGCCTGCCCGAGCTCGCCGCCCTGATCCGGGGTCTCGGGCGGATGCTGCCGAGCGAGACGCGGGAGGATTCGCGCACACGCGACAGCGAAGTGCTCGAAGAGGCGAGCGCGCCGCGCGCGGAACAACGCGTCACGCCGGTCCCCGAGCTTCCCGGCGAGACCTGTGGCGTCTATCGCTCGGGTCGCATCGCCCGCATGCTGCCGGTTGAGACCATGTTGCTGACGAACAGGCGCCTGCGGCGGCTGCGCCTCGTCTGGCACGCGCGGCATGCCGAAAGGACGCTACTCAGCTACGAGGACAACGACCGCCTGCAAGAGGTCGTCCATCGCCAGCAGCCGACACTGCGGCCGAGCCTCCAGCGCCGACCCGAGCGGCGGCTCGAGATGGGGCCGCTGCTCGTGTGCGTCGACACTTCGGGGTCGATGCGTGGCGGGGCGGAAGCCGTCGCGAAGGCGATCGTGCTGGAGGCGGCGCGCACGGCATTCCGCCAGAAGCGTCGCTGTCACGTGTTCTGCTTCGGCGGTCCGGACGAAATCGTCGAACTGGAGATGAGCCCGAACGCCGAAGGCATCGAGCGGCTGACGCGCTTTCTCGGACAGAGCTTCAGTGGCGGCACCGACATTTGCGGGCCGCTCGAACGCGCGATCGGGCGGCTCGCCGATGCGCAGTGGCAGCTCGCAGATCTGCTGATCGCCTCCGACGGCGAGTTCGGTGCGACACGGGAGGTCGCGGCTGCCGTCGAGCGTGCCAAGGCCGAGCAGGGGCTGCGCGTGCAGGGTGTGCTAATCGGCGATCGCGAGACCATCGGCTTCCTCGAAGTTGCCGACGACATCTATTGGCTGCGCGACTGGCGCCACTTCGGCGGCTCACAGGTGGAGTCACCCGTGCATTCGAAAAGCCTCACAGCCATGTATTTCCCCGGCGCGCTGCGTTCGCCCGAGAACCGGGCCGCGACGGTGGTTTGGGGAAAACAGGACAGCAACGGATAGAGGAACTCACCCGCCATGACCATCGCCAGCGAACTCATCGCCCTGCTGGAGCGCTTCGGTGCCCGCTCCCCCTTGCCGCGCATTCGCGCGCTGCACTTGCCGCCGACATTCGTTCCGGGCACGAAGAGTGCCGAATTCTGCGCCATCGAACTGGACGACGGCAGCATCGGCCTGAGCTACATGCTGCTCGGCGACACGCTGGCCTCGCTCGCGGCGGACACGGATATCGCCGCACTCGCCGGCAGCGACAGCCTGGCCGTCGCGCGTTGGTACGAGACGGAGTCGGGTGCGAGACGCACGATCGGCTTCGCGGTCGTGAATGCCCTGACCCGTTGCCTCTTCGAACGGACCGGTTTCATCCCGGATTCGGCGGCCGATTCGATCGGCCTCCTGGATCCGCAGCCCGGCGAACACATCGGCATGATCGGCTTCTTCGGGCCGCTGGTGCCGCGCATCGTGTCCTCCGGCGCGAGGCTCACCGTCGCAGAGCTGGACCCGGCGCTGTCGGGCGAAGGCGCGGGCTATCGCGTGACGCTCGACCCCTCCGAACTCGCAAGCTGCAGCAAGGTGTTGTCGACGAGCACCGTCCTCCTCAACGACACGCTCGACGCCGTGCTCGCGAACTGCCGTTCGGCGCGGTATTTCGCGATGATCGGACCCGGCGCGAGCTGCCTGCCGGATCCGCTCTTCGCGCGCGGCGTGACCCTCCTCGGTGGGAACTGGATCTCCGACCGCGAAGGGTTCATCGACGCGCTCAAACACGGCGGCGCTTGGGGCGCGCACGCACGCAAGTTTGCGCTGTTGCGGCAGGACTACCCCGGAGCCGACGCATTGCTGCAGCGGCTGAAGTAGTCCTGCGGTCCGCTCACAGCGACTTCAGGTATTCGACGAGATCGAACTTCTGTGCGGGACTCAGACCGAGCGTGAAGATGCCGTCGTAGTGGTTGACGACCTCCAGCAGCGTCGCGGCACTGCCGTCGTGGAAGTACGGCGGGTGCTGCCAGAGCGCGCGCAGGGGCGTGGTCCGGTACTTCTTCGTCGCGCTGCGCAGGGCGTACGCCGGATCCATCCCTGTCTCGGCGGGTTCGTGCAACTTGGGCGTATTCGCGTCCGGGCCGTTCTGCACGTCGGTGTACGTGGGCGGAATATGGCAGGTGCTGCAACGGGCAACGCCATTGAAGATCATCTTGCCCTGTTGCGAGGCCGCGGCGTTGACCGATCCGACCGGGGGCCGCGGGACCGGGAGGCTTAGCTGGTAGGCCAGCAGGGCAGGGAGTTTCGCCGTCACCAGGTCGGGTGGCGTGTTGTCGACGGTGATACCCAACCGGGAGTCGGTAAAGAAGCCATGCCCGCCCATCTGCGTCACGGCGACGTAGTTGTTCCAGTACGAGACCGGCCCGTCGCCGGTATAGATCTCGAAGGGCACGTCCTTCAGGCCGAAGGCCGGCGGGATCAGGACCGGACCGTTGATGCCGTCGATATTGAAGCGCGGATCGTAGCGGCCGGGTCCCCAGGAATTGTAGACGGCCTTCTGCTCGTCGGTGAGCGCAGGCGAAAGCGCGATGATCGCGCCGGGATTCAAGTCGCGGTTCGGCCAGCCATCCAGACGTTTGCCGACGCCCGGCGCGACCGAGTTATCGACCGTCGAATGGCAGAGCGCGCAGGTGACGCCGACCGACTTGAGCTGGCCGTCTTCGACCTTACCGACCACCCCCAGGACCGCATTGCGCTGGATCAGCTCGACCGTTGTCGCGGGATCGTCGAGGCTGTGCGTCGCGAGAAAGTCCGCAGGCAAGACTGTCGCATCCACCTTCAGGCCGACGGAGAGCGCGACACTTGGGCTGACGGCCGCCTGGATGACCTCGTGAATGCGCAGCGTGTCGGTCCACTTCGTATCGTCGCCGAAGGTATCGAAGCGGAAAATGCGTTGGCCGATCTGCTTGCTTGCCGGCATTTGCGTGTCGGAAAACGCCGGGGCGATGGGCAGCGTCAGCGCCATGACGCCGAGCGGGATTGCGGCGAGAAGCGCGAGTGGTTTTTTGAATGGCTTGAGCGCAGGCGGTCGGAGCATGATCACTTCTCCAGTGAAAGCGTGAACGACTTCGTCGGGGGCCTGAATGGCTCCCCTTGTGTTGCCGCCCATTGGATGACAAGCGCCGACCAAAGGTTACAGGGCAGGGGCGCCGAGCCCCTTGCCATCGATGCGCTTGCAGAAGGTATCGCTGCCGTAATGACGGTAACGATTTCGCGGCCCTGCGGCTACCGCCAGTAGTTCCAGAACGAGTCCAGTCCGGATTGAGGGCTATGCAATGACTCCGGCTGGAACGACGCGACCAGGGTTGTCGAATCGCGCGCGGTCATGTCGCTCGCCACGAGGCCTGCAATTCCGCCCGGGATTGTGCCGGCGGCAAGCAAGCAAGCGCCGATTGCCATAGCGCGGACTATTTTGCGAGACCTCTCGATCCGTTGCTGCATGCTCGTCTCCGTCTGCCCATATCCGCGTCTGTGACCGTGCGCGGCTAGTGTCAGAGTAGGCAGCTGAAGGGCAAATCGACCCCCTCTGGAAGGGTGGGGGCATCGAAAGGGAAGGAGAGGGTCGCCTTCGCCAATGAGTGCGTTATCGTTCCGGTTCCATCCACGGTAGGCGTCGCTCAAGAATGACCCATTCGAATTTCTTCCGACCCGTTGCGCTCGAACACGCCAGCCGGCTCGTCAATCACGGCCCCACGGTTCTGGTTACGTCCTCCGACGGCACGAGGCGCAACCTCATGGCCGCCGCGTGGTCGATGCCCGTGGAGTTCACCCCTCCACGTATCGCCATCGTGATCGACAAACGCACCTGCACGCGCGAACTCATCTCCGCGAGCGGCGCATTCGCCATCTGCATCCCCGGCGCAGAACTCGTGGATTTGACCTATGCGGTCGGGAGCGCCAGCGGGCGCGACCTCGACAAATTCGCCCGCTACGACATCGAGGCCAAGCCCGGACCAAAACTCGGCATGCCCCTGATCGAGACCGGATGCGCCGCCTGGCTCGAATGCCGCCTGATCCCGGAACCCCACACCGAAGACGCCTACGACACCTGCTTCGGCGAAGTCGTCGCCGCAGCCGCCGATGAGCGCGTGTTTGCCAACGGGCGCTGGTCTTTCACTGACGAGAATGCCGCCCTGCACACGATCCACCATTTGGGTGGCGGGAATTTCGTGCGTGCCAGCAATGCGATTCAGGCTCGCCCGTTGTAGGAAACGCTCTGGATCCTGACCGCGGTTGATGGGGGCAGATGGATGTGACGTCGGCCACGAGTTGCCGCTCGTCCTTCGACGAGCCTGCCATTCGAAACGCCTGCTTTGCGCTGATGCGTGCCCGATGGCCTATGTGTGCAACTCGGCCCGGCAAAGTCTTCCTGCGGCTATGTCGCGTTGGATTTCAGCCCTGAAGAAGGCCCCGGGGAGGTGTCGCCTGACAAACCGGTCTGGCTTGCGAACGACAGACCGCGCCGGTGGGCGGTTCGACGCTGCGAGTGACAATCGCAAGCTGCAACGTTTTGCACGCGCCGGAAGTCTCTCGGTCGCGTCGTTCCGCACCGCCCTCGCTTACTTCCCAGCGCCGCCCAGCCCGCGTAAGCGTCGATACAGCGTGCGCTCGCTGAGCCCCAGCTTCTGCGCGAGCTCCCGGCGATTGCCGCGATGCGTCCTCAGCGCGCCCATTAACATCTCCCGCTCCACCTTTCGAATATCGATGCTCCCCCCGTCGTCCCCGGTTTCTCCCTTGGGAGGCGACAGGCAGGAGGTTTCGTGAGCGAAACTCCTCCATCACTCGGAACTCGGAGGGAAGATCCTCGGGTTCGATGCGCTTGCCATCGCACATCAGGCTCGCGCGCTCGAGCACATCGCGAAGCTCGCGTGGCCCGAGCAGTCGACGACAACGAAGGGATGTTCCGCCCTGCGACTCGCCTCGTGGACCGCTGCGGCGACGAGCTCCTTCCCGGTACCCGATTCGCCCTGCAGGAGGACGCTCGCGTTCGAAGGGGCCACGCGGGCGACGAGCTCCAGCATGTGCTGGAAAGCCGGACTGCGCCCGATCAGGCCGGAGCGGCCCGAGACGCCGCGGGCGACATGCAGCGGCTCCGTCTTCTCGACGAACCAGACGATCTCGCCGCTCGCATCGCACAGCCGCGACAGCTCGATATTCACGTACTCCTCGCCACGGGAGGTGTGATGCAGGCGCAGCACGCGCCCGCGGTGCCCCGACGCGAGACTCATCGCGAGCGGGCAGGATTCGCCCGCCTGCTCGCATGGGACGGTGTAGTGGTGGGACACCTCGTAGCAGCGCCGCCCCACGACTTGCCGGCGATCGGGAAACGCCTCGCGGTAGGCGGCGTTCGCGGCCGCGTTCTGCCCCGCGGCAAATCCTTGATCCACATCAAGGTATAGCTCGTTTTACCTTCTGGCACGCTTCTTGGTTCCTACCATTCCAAATGGACATGGAGAAACCAATGTCATGACTCCAGAAGACCGCGGTCTGCGCCGCGAACTCGTTCTTGTCATTGCTCTGAAACTCGCATTGCTGACCGCGCTGTGGTGGTTCGCCCTGCGCGACGTACAGGTCGAGGTGGATGCGCCCGCCGCCGCGGCCCGCTTCATCGCTCCGCACCCTGCGGACAGCCCGGATGCCCTCCGCACACCCCAACCGCTTGGAGATAAACATGCTCAGTGAGCAACTGGTCGACCTGTCGCGCCTGCAGTTCGCGGCGACAGCGATGTACCACTTCCTCTTCGTGCCGCTCACCCTGGGCATGGTCTGGATGCTGGTCATCATGGAGAGCGTGTACGTCATGACCGGGAAGGTCATCTACAAAGACATGACGCGTTTCTGGGGCAAGCTGTTTGGCATCAATTTCGCCCTCGGCGTCACGACCGGCATCACCTTGGAATTCCAGTTCGGCACGAACTGGGCCTACTACTCGCATTACGTCGGCGACATCTTCGGCGCGCCGCTCGCGATCGAAGGCCTGATGGCGTTCTTTCTCGAGTCCACCTTCATCGGGCTCTTCTTCTTCGGCTGGGACCGCCTCCCGCGCCGCCAGCACCTGCTCGTGACGATCCTGATGGCCGTCGGCACGAACCTCTCCGCGCTGTGGATCCTGATCGCCAACGGGTGGATGCAGAACCCGGTCGGCGCCGAATTCAACTTCCAGACGATGCGCATGGAACTGACCGATTTCTGGGCCGTGTTCTTCAACCCGGTGGCCCAGGGCAAGTTCGTCCATACCGTTTCGGCGGGCTATGTCACGGGCGCGATGTTCGTGCTGTCGATCTCGGCCTGGTATCTCCTGCGCGAGCGAGACGTCGAGTTCGCGAAACGCAGCTTCCGCATCGCCGCGGCGTTCGGGTTCGCGTCCGTGTGCTCCGTGATCGTGCTGGGCGACGAATCCGGTTATTCGATCGGTGAGGCGCAGCAGACCAAGCTCGCGGCGATGGAGGCGATGTGGGACACCGAGCCGGCGCCTGCGAGCTTCAATCTCATCGCGCTTCCGAATGAAGCGCAATTGAAGAACGACTTCGCCATTCACATTCCCTGGGTGATGGGCCTCATCGGAACCCGCTCGCTCGACAAGGAATTGCCGGGACTGAAGCAGATCCTGGCACACAACCGGGAACGGGTGGTCACGGGCATCGAGGCGGTGAAACTTCTCGAGCACCTGCGTAAGACGCCCGGCGACCTGAACGCGCGGGCAGCCTTCGACAAGGTGAAGCAGGACCTGGGTTTCGGCCTGTTGCTGCGCAAGTACGTATCCTCGATGGATCAGGTCACGCCCGAACTCATCGACCGTGCAGCACGCGACACGCTGCCGAAGGTGACCCCGCTGTTCTGGACCTTCCGCGTGATGGTCGCGCTCGGCTTCGCGATGCTGGTGCTCTTCGGCCTCGCGCTGTGGCACTCGGTGAAGGGCGATTTCGCCGAACGCCGGGGCCTCCTGCGATGGGCGCTGATCTTCCTGCCCGTGCCCTGGCTCGCGTGCGAGATGGGGTGGTTCGTGGCGGAGTACGGCCGGCAGCCCTGGACGATCTTCGGCGTGCTGCCCACCCACCTATCGGTGTCCACGCTGACAGTGGAGAGCCTGTACGGCTCGCTCGCCGGCTTTGTCGGGTTCTACACGCTGCTGCTCGTCGTCGAGATGTACCTGATGGTGAAGTTCGCGCGCATGGGACCCAGCAGCTTGGGGACCGGCCGCTATTACGGCGAGTCCGAACGTTCCACCGACGAAGGACCGCTCTCGCCAGCCGTTATCCCTGCACCGATTTCAGACAAAGCCCCCGTGTGAGGAGACAGAAATGCTTGATTACGAAACGCTGAAAGTCATCTGGTGGCTGCTGGTCGGGGTCCTGCTCGTCGGCTTCGCGATCATGGACGGCCACGACATGGGCGTGGGGACGCTGCTCCCGTTCGTTGGGCGGTCCGACGAGGAACGCCGCGTCATCATCAACACTGTCGGGCCCCACTGGGACGGCAACCAGGTATGGTTCATCACCGGCGGTGGCGCAATCTTTGCGGCGTGGCCGCTGGTCTATGCGAGCGCCTTCTCCGGCTTCTACTGGGCGATGCTGGCTGTCCTGTGGGCGCTCTTCTTCCGTCCCGTGGGCTTCGACTACCGCAGCAAGATCGACAACCCCTTGTGGCGAAAGACCTGGGACTGGGGACTCTTCGTGGGCGGCGCGGTTCCGCCCCTGATCTTCGGCGTGGCTTTCGGCAACCTGCTGCAGGGCGTGCCGTTCTACTTCGATGACCACCTCGTGCCCTACTACACGGGGACGTTCTGGGGCTTGCTGAACCCCTTCGCGCTGCTCGCAGGCATCGTCAGCACGGCGATGATCACCTTCCACGGCGCAATCTACCTCGCCTACCGTACCGAGGGGGACATCGAGCGCCGATCGAGCCGCGCCGCAATCGTGTTCGGCATCCTGATGCTCATCGCTTTCAGCGCGGCGGGGGTATGGGTTGCACAAGGCAGCTTCGGCTATGCCATCACGTCGGCCGTCGATCCGTCCGCTCTGCCCAACCCGCTGGCGAAAACCGTAACGGCTCAGGCGGGCGCATGGCTCGGCAACTACCACCGCGCTCCCGTGACGCTGATCGTGCCCACGCTCGCCTACGTCGCCGGGATCGCGGCGCTCGTCCTTATCGCGAGCGGACGCGCCCTTGCGGCATTCGTCGCGTCATCCCTCGCCATTGTCGGGGTCATCGGGACCGCCGGGGTCTCGATGTTCCCGTTCGTGATGCCGTCATCGACGATGCCAAATGCGAGTCTCACCGTGTGGGACGCGGTCTCGAGCCAGCGCACCCTCGGCATCATGCTGGTCGCAACGCTGATCTTCATGCCGATCATCATTGCCTACACCAGCTGGGCCTACAAGGTGATGTCGGGCAAGGTCACCGCCGCGTATATCCGCGAACACGAACATTCGGCGTACTGATCCGCCGCAACCGACAGGAGAACGACCATGTGGTATTTCGCTTGGGCGCTGGGAATCGGGTTCGCGGTACTGCTCGCGATCCTCAATGCGATGTGGGGCGAGAACGAGGAAGCGCGCAGCTTTTCTCGCCGGCCCGCATTGCCCCAGGGTGAGGAGGACTGAGTCATGAGCACAAGCGGCCACGGTGACGGGTCGGTCAGGCAGGAGGCTCACACAGGCATGAATTTCCCCGCGCTGCTCGCCGCCATTCTGATCATGCTTTTCATCACCGCGTGGCCCGGAGTGCTCACTACTGCCAAGGGGACGGCCGATCATCGGGCCGCCGCGCTACTTTTCTGGGCCATGAGCGCCCGATTCGTTTCGGGCGTGGGATTCACTCCGCGCGCCGCAGCGTGGCGCCTGCTGTTTTCCGCGCCCGCCTGGCTCGCGGGCATCGCCCTCGCCGCGGCACTCTTGCTGCGGCACTGAAGCAAGGGTGTTGCGGATGGCACCCGGACTTTTGTGCCTTAGCATGTACTCATATTTTGCCTGCGTCTCCGCCCGCACAATTGCCATCCTGTGACCACCTGACAGAGATAAATCATGAGCGAAGTTACCAAAAAACTATCCTTCCTCGACCGCTATCTGACGGTCTGGATCTTCGCAGCGATGGCGCTGGGTATCGGCCTCGGCTATTTCGTGCCGGGTACCGAAGCCTTCATCAACCGCTTCCAGGTCGCCACGACCAACATCCCCATTGCGCTCGGCCTGATCCTGATGATGTACCCGCCCTTCGCCAAGGTGCGCTACGAGGAACTGCCGGACGTCTTCAAGGACAAGAAGGTGCTCGGTTTGTCGCTGGTGCAGAACTGGATACTCGGGCCAATCCTGATGTTCGCGCTGGCCACCATCTTTCTGCCGGACAAGCCGGAGTACATGGTCGGCCTGATCCTCATCGGCCTCGCCCGCTGCATCGCCATGGTCATCGTCTGGAACGAGATCGCCAAGGGGTCGACCGAATACGCCGCCGGCCTGGTCGCCTTCAACTCGATCTTTCAGGTGCTGTTTTTCAGTATCTACGCCTGGTTCTTCGTTACCGTGCTGCCGCCCATGTTCGGGCTCTCAGGCATGGTGGTCGATATCTCGATCGGCCAGATTGCCAAGAGCGTCTTTATCTACCTCGGCATTCCCTGTGTGGCCGGTATCCTGACCCGCGTCATCATGCTGCGCTACGTCAGCAAAGAGTGGTATCACGCGCATTTCGTGTCGAAGATTGGACCTATTACGCTGGTTGCGCTGCTGTTCACCATCGTCGTCATGTTTAGCCTCAAGGGGCAGTTGATTGTGACCATTCCTCTCGACGTGGTGCGCATTGCCATTCCGCTGCTGATCTACTTCGTGGTCATGTTCCTGTTCTCGTTCTACATGAGCAAGCGGATCGGGGCGAACTACAAGAAATGCACTACGCTGTCCTTCACCGCTGCCAGCAACAATTTCGAGTTGGCCATTGCCGTGGCGATTGCCGTCTATGGCATTAATTCGGGGGCCGCTTTCGCAGCCGTGATCGGGCCGTTGGTCGAAGTACCGGTCATGATCGCGCTGGTCGGTCTTTCGCTGTGGTTCCAGAAACGCTTCTTCCGGGGCGAAGCTTCCTGATAATACGCTGCGAACTTTTCTGAAGAGTCTCCATGCTTGAATACGACGTTTTTGCGCAAAGGCTATCGGCTCATGGCAGTGTGGCGACCACCAAGTGTGCCGAGGTGGCGCTCGATACCAATCTAGACGGCCGGGAGGATGCGTTCAATCCGGCCGAATTGTTGCTCGCTGTACTATCGGCCTGCATGCTGAAGGGCATCGAGCGCGTCACGCCGATTCTCAAGTTTGAATTCCGGGGCGTGGCGGTCCGCATCCATGGCTGGCGGCAGGAGGCGCCGCCGAAGATGGCGCGTATTGAATACACCGTCTGGGTTGATTGCGATGAATCCGATCGCCGGCTTGAGTTGCTGCATGAGAATCTCAAGAAGTACGGGACGGTCTTCAACACGGTGGCAGCTGGCTGCGAACTGACCGGTACCTTGCGCCGCGGCCTGCCCGATTAGCATGGGCGTCCCCTGTCTGCTCACGGCCTGGTCGGCTCACGAAGCCGAATTGCGCGGATATTTGCGCCATCGTTCCGGTTCGCCCGAAGAGGCCGACGACCTCTTGCAGGAGGTCTTCATCCGGGCGCTGGGCCAGGAGTCGCAATTCTGTGTTATCGAAAACCCCCGGGCATGGCTCTTCCAGGTCGCCCGAAATATTCTGGTCGATCGTTTTCGCCACGCGCACGAACACCTGCCGCTGCCGGACGACATCCCAGAGGTGCCGCTCGATGAAGCCCCCGCAGTGGATGCGTTGAGCCAATGCCTGCCGCGGGCGCTCTCTGAGTTGTCGGCCGAAGATCGGCCGGCGATAACCTTCTGCGACATCGAAGGCAATTCGCAGCAAGCCCTGGCCGAACAGCTCGGCATTTCCTTGCCCGGTGCCAAATCCAGAATCCAGCGAGACCGGCGGCGGCTGCGCGAGCAGCTGGTGACTGCCTGTCAGGTCACCTTTGACGGCAACGGCGATGTCTGTTGCCTCGTTCCCCGGCCACCGCTAACGGAGTTGCCAGACCAATAGCGCCAGCGCGGCTCGGGTTTCTTGCCAAAAATTCCGGTCGATCGTAGCAATCGTCTCCCGATCGAAAAGCCGTTTCTGCTGCATCTTCTTCGCCAAGCCGTCGTCTTCACAACTGAGCGGCGGTTCGGCTTGGGTCGGCTTGCCGGATGATCTATTCATCCTTGTGGAGGCTCTCATCATGAGTGCAATCGATGTTGTCCTGTGCAACCCTGTCCGTACCCCCATCGGCACTTACGCAGGCAGCCTGAAGTCGACTCCGGCGACCGAACTCGGGGCGACGGCCATCCGTGAAATCCTGAAGCGTTCCGGACTGGCTCGTGAAAAAGCCGAAACCCTGGCCATGGGCCAGGTGATCCAGGCTGGCAGCAAGATGAATCCGGCGCGGCAGGCCTGCATCCAGGCGGGATTACCGGTCGGGGTTCCGGCCTTGACCGTCAATCGGGTCTGCGGCTCGGGTGCCGAGGGTATTGTCAGTGCCGTTGGCCGGTGCGATTCGACTCGCCGACGCGCTCTTCTGGAATGCCGCGCAGACCCAGTTTCTGCGCGAGGAAATTGCTGATGATGCCGATTGGGCGGAGCTGGTCGATAGGCTGGATAATCGCCTGCGGGCCTGTGATGAGCCGAAATTGAGGAGCGTGCCGTGACGCTCATTATTGCAGCGGTAGTCACCTTGGCGTTGACGACGGTGCTTTCGATGGCCGGCGTCGGCGCCGCGTTTGTGCTGATCCCGGTGTTTCTCGCCCTCGGCGTGGAACTCCAGTCGGCCATGGCCACGGCCTTGCTCCTCAACACCATCGGGATGAGCATTGCCTCCTTCACCTTCGTGCGCAAAGGCCTGGTCGCCTGGAAACTGGTCGTGCCGATGCTGGTGGTGGCGGTGCTGGCGTCGCCGATAGGCGTTCGCGTCGGGCAGGGAATGGATCGCTCCGTTCTGCTGTGGCTCTTTGTCGGATTCCTGTTGTTCGCCAGCAGCATGATGTGGTTCTACCGGCCCAAACCGAGGCCGGTGCCGCATTCGGCGCATTCCGGTCTGGCGCTCGGCACGCCGGTGGGTGCCGTAGCCGGTTTCGTCGGCGGTTTGCTCGGGGTGGGCGGCGGCAATATCATCGTGCCGGCCCTGGTTGCCTCTGGCCTGGAGCCCAAACGGGCGTCGGCCAGTGCTTCGTTCGTGGTGATATTCGCTTCCCTATCCGGGTTCCTGGCCCACGTCCAGGTCGCTGAAATCAGTCCTGCTCTGTTGGCCATCACCGCGGCCGCTACCGCCATTGGTGCTGGGCTTGGTGCCTGGCTGGCCAGTGAAAAACTGAAGGCCGAGCAACTCAAACGCGTCATTGCGCTCATCCTGGTTGCCGTCGCCACCAAAACCGCCTGGAGTCTCTTGTCATGACGACAACACCGGTCTGGCTTGACCATGCTCTTGAAAACCCCCATACCCATCGCGCCGCTGGCCGAGCGCTGGCGATCGCTCTTGTCCTGACCTTGGGCTATGCCGTGGTCGAAGTGCTGGCCGGATGGCGAGCGGGTTCGCTGGCCCTGTTGGCCGATGCAGGCCACATGGTGACCGATGGCGCTGCGCTGGGGCTGTCGGCGCTGGCGGCCTGGCTGGCCTCTTTACCCCCGAATCGGCGCCATAGCTATGGTCTGGGCAAGGCTGAGCTGTTGGCCGCACTGGTCAACGCTCTCTCCATGCTGGCGGTGGTGTTCGGTATTGGCGTCGAGGCCTGGCAGCGCCTTCAATCGCCGGGCAGTATTGATGGCGCGACGGTCGGGGTCGTGGCGATCATTGGTTTGCTGGTAAATCTGCTGGTGGCCTGGATTCTTTCCCGTGGCGAGCAGAATCTCAATGTTCGTGGCGCCTTGCTGCATGTCATGGGCGACGTGCTGGGTTCGGTCGCCGCGATTGTTGCTGGTGCCGTCATCTACTTCACGCACTGGACACCGGTCGACCCGCTGTTGTCGCTGCTCATTGGCGGCCTGATTCTTTCATCGAGTGTGCGCCTGCTGAAGGAAGCCTTGCATGGCGCGCTGGACGGAGTGCCGGCGCACATTGATCTCGACGAACTGGGACGGGAGTTGGCTGAGGTCCAAGGCGTCAAGGAAATCCATGATCTTCATGTTTGGCCGATCGCATCCGAAAAGGTGGCGCTTTCTGCGCATGTCCGGATTGCGGATCTCGCAGCCTGGCCCGAGATACTGGTCGGGTTATCCGAGATCGCCGAGCATGAGGGGATTAAACATGTCACCTTTCAGGCTGAACTGCACAGCGACGCGCCGCAATCCATCCGGTTTTCCCCCCGCGTTTCGAGATCGGGAAATGTTGATGTGCGTCCCGTTGAGCGTTAGCGACAATCTCCAGCCTTATGTTCGAATTCACCAAAGTGGCCATGTTTTTTGGCCGTAGCCGAAATCGTTGGCCGCGGTTTTCGATCACCCGGCCAAAGGCGCGGTGCGTTACTCGCTGAAGCCGGAATTCATCGATGCCATGGGCAAATTCCCATTCTTCGCCTTCCGCAAGCAGGGCATGGAGCCCTCGCAGATTCCTGCCGAGGTGCGTGACGAGATCCTCAAGTGGGTCTATGAGCAAGCGGCCGACTTCATTTTCAAGGTTGAAGATAAACCGGACTTCAAGTTCACACCCGTGAAAGGCTCCTTCAACAAAACCAAGTGCAGCGCCTGTGGCGAGTACGTGTTCGAGCGCTATGTGCGGACCAAGGATGGTCAGCCCGTTTGCATTCCCTGCTCCGGTTATTGAGCGCATTATGGTGGGGCTGGCCAATCACAAGAGGAGACTGAAATGGAACTGGTCAAACAGATTCTGGCGTCCTTCGAGGGAACGCTGCCCAATGACAGCAAGACGGCTGCCGCCATCGCCCGAGGGGCATCCGCAGAGGAAATTTCCGCCTGTGCCACTGAGGAAGGGTTGCACGCTTTGGCGGCTGCCTTGTTTGAAGCCTGTGAGGAAGGGGCGGAAGACGGCCACCTCGACAGTTCGGCACGGGTTACCGGGGCAATCGCCGAGCGTCTTAAGGAATTCCGTCAAGGGCTGCCACCGGCCTGTGAAACCGCACGGCTGATCGATGCCGGTGCCGGTCTGGAGGAAATCTCCGAGGCGGCCGAGAAGGAAGGGCTGAACGCCCTGGCGAGCATGCTCTTCGAGGCCGAGCAGGAGCAGGGCAAGGACGCAGGCTGAAGCGCGATAACGCTGGCATGCAGGGAGATTACCTGTGGAAACCGGTCGAACAGGGCAATGTCCTGGCCCAGGGAAGAACCATCACGCTGCCCGAACTGGCCAAACCAAACGTCGTCCGCATGCTCCTTATGCTGATGAACTGCTGGCAAAATACCGTATCGGGACTTTAGCGAAAGCACCCTGACCATGAATGCCTGCGGATCATCGGCTTGCTACCAGGAACTGGTGCCGGATTGCCCAGCACCTGACGGCCCGCCCTTGGGCGTGATCGAGGAGGTGCAGGGTCCTGTCGTCGATGTGCGCTGTTCCCGCCTGCCGCCGCTGCATCGGGCGATTTATGTTTGTGTCAACGGAGAGCGCTTCACCTTCGAGGTGCATCGCCACCTCGATGAGCAGCGCGTGCGGGCCATTGCGTTGCATCGGACCAGTGGTCTGAAGCGGCAAATGCCAGTTTTCGATGGCGGCGGTGGCTTGCAGATTCCGGTCACCCCGAAATGCCTCGGGCGCCTGCTGGACATTTTCGGTCGGCCGCTGGATGGCGGCCCGCCGCTTGTTCCCGAAGCCATGCGCCCGATTGTGGCTCCCCCCGTGCCTTTGTCGGAAGTGGCCGGTGCCGGCGACGTGCTGCTTACCGGGATCAAGGTCATCGATCTGCTGTGCCCCTTTGTGCGCGGCGGTAAAACCGGCCTGTTCGGCGGGGCTGGGGTGGGCAAGACTGTGCTCATCATGGAGTTCATGAACGCCATCGTCCGCCTGCACCAGGGTGTTTCGGTCTTTGCCGGCGTTGGCGAGCGAATCCGGGAAGGGCATGAACTCTGGCACGACATGCAGGATGCCGGCGTGATGCCGCGGACGCTGATGGTGTTCGGGCAGATGGACGAATCGCCGGGCGTCCGTTTCCGCATCGGTCTGTCGGCCTTGACCTATGCCGAGTATTTGCGGGATACGGTCGCAAAGGAGGTGTTGTTCCTGATGGACAACGCCTTCCGCTTCGTCCAGGCGGGCAGCGAATTGTCCGGCCTGCTCGGGCGGATGCCGGCCACCGTGGGCTATCAGCCGACCCTGCTTTCCGAAGTGGCCGAGTTGCAGGAACGCATTCTGTCGACCCGGCGCGGCAGTATCACCGCCGTCGAGGCCGTCTATGTGCCGGCCGACGACATGACCGACCCGGCGGTCGGCGCCATTCTCGCCCACCTCGATACGACGGTGATTCTGTCCCGCAAGCAGGCGGCCAAGGGCATCTATCCGGCGGTCGATCCGCTCCTGTCGGGCAGTCGGGCGATGGATCGCGGCGTCTTGGGCGACCGTCATTACCGGGTAGCCCAGCTGGTGCGGGAACACCTGGCGCGCTACCGCGACCTCGAGGACATCATCGCCATGCTCGGCCTGGAAGCGCTCTCGGAAGCCGACCGGCGCATCGTGCACCGGGCCCGGCGGCTGGAGCGCTACCTGACCCAGCCTTTCTTCGTGGTGGCCGATCACACCGGGATTGCCGGCGCTTCCGTTCCCCTGGAGACCACGCTGACGGACTGCGAGGCGCTGCTGCGCGGTGACTACGATGGCTTGCCCGAGGATGCCTGCTACATGCAGGGCAGTTTGGCCGATAAGGGCGGTACGTCATGAGCCGGACCTTCACCCTTCATCTGCAGAGCGCAGCGCGTTACGAATGCATCACGGGGGTGAGCAGTTTTGTCGGCCAGGATGCCAGCGGCAGTTTTGGCATTCTGCCTGGACGGGCCCGATTCATGACCGTGCTCGACTACGGCCTCGCCCGTTTCCGCCTGCCGGAAGGGACGTGGCAGTACCTGGCTTGCCCGGGCGCAGTGGTTTCGTACGTCGACGACCAGCTTTACCTGAACACCCGCCGTTATCTGCGCGATGAAAATTACCAGCGGGTGTCCGAGTTGTTGACCGGGCAATTGGCTGCGGAGGAGGCGGAACTCAAATCGGTGAAGGACAATCTGCAGCGTCTCGAACAGGAGTTGTTCCGGCGCCTGCATCAACTCGATCGGTGGCCAGGATGAACGACGAGAAATGGCGTCGTGAAGTACATCGGGATAGCGAGCGGCTCAAGGGGGCTGAGCGCGAACGGCGTTCCCTGCTGGCCCAGAGCGTCTTTCTCGGCACCTTGTCGGTGCTCTTCCTGGTGCCCCTGATCGGCGGCGCCTATCTGGGGCGCTGGCTGGATGGCTTGAGCGCAGGCTATTCGGTGCGCTGGACGATCAACCTGATCATCCTCGGCTTGGCGGTCGGCGTCTTCAATGTTTATGTCTTCATCCGGAAGAACTGGTGATGGAAGCGCTCAGCGTCATTTTCAGCATCGGACCGTTCGGCATTACCCGGACGGTGGTCACGACCTGGGGCATCATGCTGGTGCTCGGCGTGGGCTGCTGGTTGGCGACGCGTCGGCTGTCCGTCGACCTACCGGGGATGATCCAGACCGCGCTGGAGGGTGTCGTCCAGGCCATCGAATCGGCCATTGCAACGGTGTTGCCAGAAGCTTCAACGCTGTTGCTGCCTTTCGTGGGTACGCTCTGGCTCTTCGTCGCCGTCGCCAACCTCATCGGTCTGGTGCCCGGGCTGCATGCCCCGACCGGCGATCTGTCGACGACGGCGGCGCTGGCCGTGGCGGTCTTTCTGTCCGTGCATTGGTACGGCATCCGCAGCGCCGGACTGCGCGCCTACCTGCGCCATTACCTGGCCCCCAGCCCGGTGCTGCTGCCCTTCCATATCCTCGGCGAGTTCTCGCGCACGCTGGCGCTGGCCGTTCGCCTGTTCGGCAACATCATGAGCCTGGAGATGGCGGCGCTCCTCGTCCTGCTCGTCGCCGGGCTGCTCGTCCCGGTGCCAGTCCTCATGCTGCACGTTATCGAGGCGCTGGTGCAGGCCTATATCTTCGGCATGCTGGCACTGATCTACATCGCCGGCGGCATGCAATCCCAAGCCGACCAAACATCCACCCATACCACCAAGAAAGGAAACACGGCATGAGCGACATGCACTGGTTTGCTCTGATTTCAACCGTTGTCGCCGGGCTGGCGATTGCCCTGGGCATCATTTTCCCGGCCATGGCCATGGGGAAAGCCATTACCCAGGCACTGGAAGCGCTGGCCCGGCAGCCGGAAGCGGAAAAATCGATTACCCGGACCCTGTTCATCGGCCTGGCGATGATCGAGTCGCTGGCCATCTATGTTCTGGTGATCGTCCTCATCATCCTGTTCCGCAATCCGCTGCTTGAATACCTGCTCAAGTAGGGGCGGTCATGAACATCGACTGGACAACGTTTGCGCTTGAAATCATCAATTTCCTGGCGCTGGTCTGGATACTCAAGCGTTTTCTTTACAAGCCGGTGCTGGAAACGCTGGCCCAGCGTCGCGCCGGCATCGAGAAGACGCTGAGCGAGGCGTGTGCAGCCGAAGTGAGGGCGCAGGGGCTGCAGGCGCAGTACGAGGGCCGCTTAGCCGACTGGGGCAAGGAAAGAGCCAAAGCCAGAAGCGAGCTGGAAACCGAAATGGCGCTGGAGCGCTCGCGGCAAATGCAGTCCTTGGCGAAAGATCTGGCCGAGGAGCGGGCGCGAAATGCTGCAGTCGACGCCCATCGGCGGCAAGAAATGCAGCGTGAAATGGAAAGCGTTGCTCTGGCTCAGGCACAGCAATTCGTCTCGACCTTGCTCGGCCGCCTGGCAACCCCCGTGCTGGAGTCGCGCATGGTCGATCTGTTGCTGGAGGATTGGGCAAAACTTCCCGATCAACAGCTTTCCGGCCTGCGGGCTGCCGTCGAAGACCCGGCACTATCGGCCAGGGTCAGCAGCGCCTTTCCACTGGATGCGGCGCAGCGCGACCGGATTGTCGAGGCCCTGAGTCAGCGCCTGGGGCGGGCGGTGGCCGTGGCCTTTGACGAAACACCGGGTCTGCTGGCGGGCCTGCGCATTTCCCTGGGGGCTTGGCAACTGCATCTGAATTTCACCGATGAACTGGCGAGCTTTGCAGCGGGCGCCAATCATGTCGATGGATAAGCTGGCGACTTCGCCGTTGCTGCGGCAGGCCAACTGGCTTGAGGCTTATGACTTGAAACTGCGGGTGGCGGAGCAGGGACGGGTCATTTCGGTCGGCGATGGCATCGCCTGGATTGACGGCTTGCCCTCGGCAGCGATGGATGAAGTCCTGCGCTTCGAGGATGGCAGCCGCGGCCTGGTCTTCCACCTGGGGGCCGAACGGATTGGCGCGATCCTGCTTAATCAGGGCAGTGGCGAGCGGGAACTGACTGCCGGCGCGGCGGCCTTTTTGACCGGTCGAACGCTGGATATCGGGGTCGGCGATACCTATCTCGGCCGCGTGGTCGACCCGATGGGCAGTCCGCTCGATGGCGGTGCGCCGATAGCGGCGACCTCGCGGCGACCGCTGGAACCGGCTTCGCCACCCATCCCGGCCCGGGATTTTGTCGATCGCCCGCTGGTTTCCGGCAGCAAGATGGTCGATACGATGATCCCCATCGGCAAGGGGCAGCGCCAGTTGATCATTGGCGACGCGGGAACAGGCAAAAGCGCCCTGGCCCTCGATACGGTGATTGCCCAACGGGGGCGAAACGTCCTCTGCGTCTATGTGCTGATCAGCCAGAAGCGCTCAAGCGTCGTGGCCACCATCGAAACCTTACGCCGAACCGGAGCGCTGGACTACACCTGCGTGGTGGTCGCCGAAGCGACGGCCATGCCGGGTCTCAAATACATTGCCCCCTTCGCCGGCTGCGCCCTGGCGGAGGGTTGGATGGCTGCCGGGCGCGATGTACTGGTGGTCTATGACGACCTGACGACGCACGCCAAGGCCTACCGCGAGCTGTCCTTGCTGTTGCGCCGCCCGCCTGGGCGTGAAGCCTATCCCGGTGATATTTTCTATCTGCATTCGCGCCTGCTTGAGCGTTCAACCTGTCTGGCCAGTGCCAGCGGCGGCGGCAGCATGACGGCATTGCCACTCGTCGAAACCGAGCAGGGGGAAATTTCCGCCTACATCCCGACCAATTTGATTTCGATTACCGATGGACAGATCTATCTCGACCCGCGCTTGTTCGCGGCCGGAATTCTGCCGGCGATCGACATTACCCGTTCCGTCTCGCGTATCGGCGGAAAGGCCCAGCATCCGGCGATCAAGGTCGAAGCCGGGCGGATGAAACTCGACTACCTGCAGTTTCAGGAACTGGAAATCTTTACGCGTTTCGGTTCGCGACTGGAGGCCAGTGTCGAAGCCAAGATCCGGCGCGGCCGCTTGCTGCGCGAACTGCTGAAACAGGAACGACTGGCACCGCTGACGCCCGAACAGCACATGGCCTGGCTGGTGGCCTACAACGAGGGTTGGCTCGATGGCCTGGCCAGCGATCAACTGACGTCAACGCTGGCCCAACTTTTCGCCGACCTGCAACCTTTGTCCCTGAGCCTTGAACGCAGCCGGGAGGACTGGCGGCAGGCGGTGCGTGCCGCGCTCGACGGTGGTAGCCATGAGCCGGCGGCGTGAATTGTCGAGACGCCTGGGCGCGCTCGCGGAAATTTCCGGCATCATGTCCGCCATGCGGGGTCTGGCGCTGATGGAGACGCATGTCCTGCAAGAGTTTCTGCCGACGCAACGAAGAATGGTGTCCCGCATCGAAGCGGCCGCGGCTGACTTCCTCGCCTGGCATCCGGAACTACTGTCGGCGGCCAAACCCAATTCGGAAATTTGCATCCTTGTCGGCTCGGAACAGGGCTTTTGCGGCGATTTCAACGAGGCCCTGCTGCGCTACCGGGAAGCGCATTGCCGCGACAAAGTGGTCCCCGGACACTTTCTGACCCTCGGCCATCGCCTGGCCAGCCGACTCGATGGCGACACCTCGCTCGCGCTGTTGCAACTGCCCGGCGCCAGTGTTGCGGACGAGGTGCCGACGGTGCTGCTGCGCCTGACCCGGGAACTGAATCGCCTGCTCGCCACCGGTGAGATGGCCGGTTGCGGCTTGTCCGTCCTCTACCATTGCGATGCCACCGGCGACATCCGCCTGCGTCATTTGCTGCCCCTGCGCGACCTGCCAGCCCCCGTTGCGCGCCCGTATCCGCCGGAAATCAACTTGCCGGCCGAAGATCTACTGACCGCTCTGACCGGCCATTACCTCTACGCCGCGTTGAACGAAGTGCTCTACAGTTCCCTGATGGCCGAGAGCCGCCAGCGGCATGCCCACATGGATCGGGCGCTGAAAAAACTGGATGAGGAGAGCGAGCAACTTCAGCAGGCCTACAACGCCCAACGCCAGGAAGACATCACCGAGGAAATCGAGGTCATCCTGCTATCGGCAGGGATGCTGGAGGACGAGTGCTGAGGTTAATAGCCGTCGTTCCTCCCCCTGTAGTACGCAGGATTGGCGGGAGCCTGAGCGCGCGCTGAAGGCCTACGCCTGCAGCAGTTTGCGGAAGGGGAAGGGGGGTAGGGCCGGGCAGGGGAGGCCCAGGCCCTTACGCGATCTGCTGGGGCGCGCGGCGTCCGCTCGCGGTAGCGATGAGCGTGGCGGCGAGGAGGATGACCAGTCCGCCGAATAGTTGTTGTGCCTGCCAGCGTTCCCCGAGGAAGACCGCGCCGAGCGTGACGGTGACGAGCGGCTCGACCGTAGACAGAACCGACGCCCGGGTGGGCCCGATCTGGCGCAATCCGGCGAGGAAGGCGCCGATGGCGAACGCCGAACCAAAGATTCCGATGCCAATTGCTGCGAGCCAGCCGCGGGAGGTATCCGGCCAGTCGAAACCGGTGACGGCGGCGATGCTGCCGTGCACCAGTGCGCCGGAGGCGAGCACCACGAACGCACCGGCGAGCGGCGAGGTCTGCGCCGGCAGGCGACTGCCGGTGACGATATACAGCGCATAGACGACACCCCCCAACAGGCCAAGGGCGATCCCGATCGGTTGGCCGCTGTGGTCGCCGGCCAGGGTAAGGGTGAGTCCGACGGCGGCCAGGAGCAGGGCGCCGATCTCGATGCGGCCGAGGCGATCGAAGCCGGCGATGGCCGAGATGACTGCGACGCAAATCGGGTTGGTGTACAGCAGCAGGGACACCAGACCGCTGCTCGCGTGTTGAAGTGCCGCGAAATAGGCAGCGGCCGCCGCCGCGTACAGGCCACCCCCGATCAGGCTGTAACCGGCAAGGGCGCGGCCTCGCGGAAGCGGAATGCGGTTAATGAAGACCCACGCCCCCAGAATTGCGGCACCGAGGGCGAAGCGCAGGAAAATCAGCGTGGTGGTGCTGACACCGTCCGCGTGGGCGAGATGGGCAAACAGTGCAATGCTGCCGAAGCCGGCGGCAGAGCTGATGACCAGAAAAAAACCGGAGAGCGGCATGATCGAATCCTGACTGATTACGTTGCATAGCCTATGCGAGTTGCCTTTACTGCCGCAAACCGATAGTTTTGCGCTTGAGGCGCAAAATTATTGAGGCTCACGATGAAGCTCCCTCCGCTCGCCTGTCTGCGCGCATTCGAGGCTGCGGTGCGCACCGGCGGTTTCGCCCGCGCGGCCGACGAACTTGCGCTGACTCCCAACGCAGTGGCCCATCAGGTGAAGCAGCTCGAAGAATGGCTGGACATGCGGCTCTTCGAACGTCACGCCCGCGGCGTGGTGCCCACGCCGGCAGGCTCCGCCTATGCCGCAGCGGTGGCCGACACGTTCGAGCAACTATCCGCTGCGACCCGGCAATTGCTGGTCCGCCGCGATGATCGCGTGGTGACCGTGACGGCCATGCCCTCGCTGGTGACTCGCTGGCTCATGCCGCGCCTGCCACGCCTGGCGATCCGCCATCCGGATATAGAGGTGCGTGTGCTGGCCTCCGTGAAACACGTGGATCTGTTTCACGGCGAGGCGGATGTGGCGATTCGCCTGGGACGGGGGCCGTATCCCGGACTGGCATCCGAAGAGCTGCTGATCGAGAATTTTGTCGCCGTCGCCAGCCCCCGCTTTCTTGAGGCTCACCCGAATCTCGCCACGCCGGCCGACCTCTTCCGCCTACCCCTGCTCCATGACGAGATGATCGACGCGCTCCCCGACGAGGTGGACTGGCCCAAGTGGTTCGAGGCGGTGGGCGTCAAGCCGCCGCGCCGCCTCGCGGGACACCTCTTCTCGCATACCTATCTCACGCTGGAAGCGGCCATCGCCGGGCAGGGTGTGGCACTCGCGGGCGAACACATATTGGGCGACGCGATCACGAGCGGACGCCTGCGGGTGTTGTTTGACGGGCTGTCGGTGAAGGGGCCTTACCAGTATCACTTGGTGCGCCTGCCCGGCGCCGAAGTGCGGCCGGCGGTGGCGGCAGTGTGCGACTGGGTGCGGGAAGAGGCCCGGGTCGCGTAAGAGACCCGCCAAGCATCGAGGTCAGGCGCAGCGGTCGTCATAGGCCGATTTCGCCAAGTTCAACGCCACTAACGGCAAGCATCTCCTCGAACCTACGCGCCCGATAGGTTCGTCCCGGTTTTTGTATCGGCTCTGCGCGCTTCCAATCTGGCCACGTGCAAGTGCTGGCCTTCTTTCGTGCGCCGCAACAAATCACCAAATGTCAAACCGGTGTCTCCGCCCGTCAATTTCGACAAGGCCGGAGCGCTTAAGGTGCCTCCATGGACGCACTCGCCGCGTTGCGGCCGTTGCCCCTTCCACCCGAGATGGGGGGCGCTTACGCCTAAATCTCGGGGATAAAGTTCGCATACCGGGCCGGAGTCGAGGCAAGCAAAAAGTTAATCACGTCCTAATCGAGGTGACGAAATGGTTTCAGAAAGCGCGACAAACAAGATCGAGATGTGGCTGGCCAGAAGTGGAATGTTCTGCATCGTTGGTTACGTGATCGGCTGGGGAATTCTCGGCATGTGTATCCAGCCATTCATGATCAGTCCCGCAGCGACTGCCCAGCAGCACTTCGATTTTTACCAGGAACACAGCACCCGCATCATGATCGGAATGACGATCGCCAGCTTCGATGCCGGCATCTTCATGTTGTTTGTTTCCCAGATAGCCACGCAAATGAGGCGGCGGGAAAAGAATAGCCAAATCCTGTCAACGGTTCAGCTCGTCGGCGGTCTCCTGACAGGCTGGGTCGGGATGATGGCCGCCATGATGTGGTGCGCCCTGGCTGAGTTTTCCACTCAATTGGATCCTGCCATGGTGAAGTTCTTTCACGTTATGACCTGGTATGTGTTCGATGGCACTTACTGGGTCACCATCGCCCAATTCGGCGCCATTGGCCTGATGGGGATCTATGACCAAGGCAAAGATCCGCTAATCCCGAAATCCACGGGCCTGATTGGTGTCGTGCTTGCAGTCGGCTACGCCACCCTGTCGCTCATTCCGTTCGACCATACCTTCATCTTCTCGTATGACGGTCTTTGGAATATGTATTTCGTCTGGATCACGTTCTTCTTCTATCTCATGTGGGTTAGCCGGTTGTGTGTCATCGACCTCAAACGTAGCCAGGTGGCCGTCGAGCGTAATCAGGTCGGCGCCCAAGCGCTGGCTCACTAAGCAAGCCTTCAACGGGAGAACGTGAATGATTAACCTGAAGACCGAACTGACGCTTCCGGCCGTGGGCTTGACCGGCTTCGAAGCGCCACTCAACGAGACCGAGCTGGCAATCCAGGAAACATTGCACCGGTTTGCCAAGGATGTGCTGCGGCCCGCAGGCCAGGAACTCGACAAGATGAGCGCGGAGGAGGTGATTGCCCCGGGTTCTCCCTACTACGAGGTTCTGGCCAAGGCCGCGCAACTCGGACTCGACTCCAGCCTGCTGGAGCAGATGCCGCCGGAAACGGCCATCCGGGTCGAGTCGATCATCGGCGAGGAAATGGGCTGGGGCGACGCCGGCCTCGGTGTCTCGCTCGCCTGCGTCACCTTTCCGCTGGAAATGGCCAAGGCCGCCGGCAATTCCGAATTGGTCGACCTCTGCCGCGACAAGATCGGCTGCTGGATGATCACCCAGCCCGACCGGGGCAGCGATGCCCAGATTTTCGACATGGCGCGCGAATGGCCGGTCAAGGGCGGCCAGGGAAACAAGGGCAATGTCTTCGGGGTTGTCGGTAAGGACGAAATTGTCATCAATGGCCAATGTTCGGCCTGGGTGACCAACGGCGTTGTCGCCCAGGTGGCGCTCGCCTACATCAACGCCGATTATGGCGACGGGTTCTTCGACGCCAACGGCCGCCCGCACGGGCTGGTGGTGATCATCCCGCTCGATCTGCCCGGCGTCTCGAAGGGCAAGCCGCTGGACAAGATCGGGCAGCGCGCGCTGCCGCAGGGCGAAATCTATTTCGACAACGTCCGCGTTCCCAAGCGTTTCGCGATTGCGCTCAAGGACGAGTACTACGGCAATTTGGCTTCGGTGTGGGCCTTTGCGGGTTGCCACATGGGTCAGATCATGACCGGGTTGGCGCGCGCGGCCTTCGAGATGGCGCTGCAATATTGTCACGAGCGCAAGCAGGGTGGCCAATTGCTGATCGATCACCAGCTCACTCGCTGGCGGCTGGGCGACATGCTGCGTCGGGTCGAACTCTGCCGCGCCGTCGCTCGCCGTTCGCTCACTTATGCCCGGCTCTCGCCGGCCGGACATCCGTACGCGACGGCGTCGGGCAAGGTCACGGTCACCGAGGAAGCGATGAAGGTTGCGACCGAGGCGTTCCAGCTCTTCGGCGCGTTTGGCACCTCGCGCGAATACCCGATCGAAAAGCTGTTCCGCGACGCGCGGTCCGCGCTGATCGAAGACGGCGAGAACTATGTCCTGACCATGCGCCTGGGCCTGCTCGCGCAGCAGCTCTATGCCGATGGCTGGTCGAACAACTGAAGAACTCCGAAGGATTCGAAATGGCTAAATATCCCGTCGTCGTCTATGGCGCCAGTGGCTACACCGGCATGCTGATCATGGACTGGCTGATCGACCAGAACATCCCCTTCACGGCCGTCGCGCGCAACGCCAAACGGACCCAGGAGATGATGGCCCAGCGCGTCGTGCGCCTGGAGTCGGCGACCTACGAGATCGTCGAGGCGACCCATGACGTCGAATCGCTGGCGCGGGCGTTCAAAGGCGCAAAAGTCGTCTGCAATACGGTGGGCCCCTTCGTCAACTTTGGTTTGACGGGCATCGAGGCCGCGCTCCGGGCGGGCTGCCATTACCTCGACACCACGGGTGAACAGAGTTATATCCGCGCGGCCCGCGAGCGCTTCGGTGAGCTATTCCGCCAAGCAGGCCTGCTGCTCGCGCCATCCACGTCCTACATGTACACGTTCTCCGAGATCGCCGCCGAACTGGCTTTGGAGACACCGGGGGTCGATGCCCTGGAGACCGCCACGCTTTGTCGCGGACCGCGCGGCGCCGGGTCAGGGGTCACGGTGGGTTCGACGGCCTCGATCTTCGAGATCTTCCGTCATGAGGCCTGCTACCTCTGGGAGAAGAAGCTGGTGCCGCATGCGGCCAACGCCTCATACACCGTCGCCACGCCGGAGCTCCTGCAACCCGTGTTCACGATTCCCTGGGGCGGCACGTCGCTGCCAATCTTCTTCCAGAACGATTCGCGCGTGAACAGCTGCATCTCCAGTGTCGGTTTCTACGACAACGAGGTGATGAAGTTCGTGCATGCGGTGGGCCAGAAGTGGGAGAGCGAATACAAGAATCTGTCGAAGGAGGAGCAAGACCAGGTGGTCAAGGGGCTCGTCGACTCGACGACGCCCTCCATGCCGCCGCGCGAGCGCACGACTCTGACACGCACGGTCGATACGGCCATCGGGCGCGGCCAGCTCGCGGCAGTGCGCGCAACGGTACGCGGTGTCACGCCCTACATCTCGACCGGCGCCCTGCAGACGGCCGCCGTGATGAAGCTCCTCGACGGCGAGACCGCGAAAGTCGGATTCGCCTCGGCGTGCAAGGCCTTCGGTCACCGCTATCTCCTGGGTTTCCTGGAGCAGCGCGGGCTGGCCAGCGCCAGCGTCGTTGCGCTTTGAGGGGCGGACCATGGCGATCATCGATTTCTTCGACCGCGGCTGGCGCCTTAACCCCAACGGTGCGGCCTACATCCAGGGAAGCCGCAGCTACAGCTTCAACGAGGTCGGGCGGCTGAGCTGCCGCATCGCGCGTGCGCTGCAGGCAGCCGGTTACGGGCGCGGCAGCAAGGGCGCGGTCTGGGCCGGCAATGACACTACCGCCTGGACCTGTGCGCTCGGGTTGTGGCGGGCCAATATGGCGTGGATCCCGGTGGGCGCGCGCAACGCCGCCGACGAGAATCGCCACGTCCTCGACAGCTTCGACTGCGACGTGTTGTTCTTCCAGAAGGAGTTCGAGGCAACGATCGCCGCCCTGCGGCCGCAGTTGCCAAAGATCAAACTCTTCGTCTGCATCGACGGCGAGGCTGAGGCTGCCATCTCGCTGCCCGCCTGGGTTGAGGGCCACGCCGATACCGATCCGGGCATCGCCGTTGATCTCGACGACGTGGTCGCGATCTCGCCCACCGGCGGCACCACCGGTCTGCCCAAGGGGGTGATGAACACCCACCGCAGCATTCAGACTTTCGTCGCCCACTTCATGATCGGCTGCAGCTATGGGGCGCAGGATCGCCCGGTCAACCTGGCGGCAGCGCCGATGACCCACACCGCGGGGCTGCTGTCGCTGCCCTGCACGGCACGCGGCGGCGCGGTCGTCATCCTCCCCAAGCCCGATCCGGCGCTGCTGCTGGAGGCCATCCCCGCACATCGGGTGACGGAATTCTTCTTGCCGCCGACGGTGATCTACCGCCTCCTCGACATCCCCGACGTGAACAAGGTCGACTTCTCGTCGCTCAAGTATTTCCTCTACGGCGCGGCGCCGATGTCGCTGGACAAGCTCAAGCGCGCGATCGAGGTCTTCGGCCCGGTGATGATGGAAAGCTACGGCCAGACCGAAGCCCCGGGAGCCATTGCCTGCCTGCGCCCCGACGAGCATTTCAACGCCGACGGCGCGCTGGCCAGCGACGAGCAGCTGTCGTCGGTGGGACGCCCCCATCCGCTGATCCGACTCGAAATCCTCGACGACGACAACCGCGTGCTGCCCCAGGGCGAAACGGGCGAGATCTGCATCCGCGGCGATCTGGTGATGAAGGGCTATTACAAGGACCCGGTCAAGACCGCGGAAACGATCGTCGACGGCTGGCTGCACACCGGCGACGTCGGCCACCTCGACGCCGGCGGCCGCCTCCACATCACCGACCGCAAGAAGGACATGATCATCAGCGGCGGCTTCAACGTCTACCCCAGCGAAGTGGAGCAGGTGATCTGGGCCCACCCCGCGGTACGCGACTGCGCCGTCATCGGCATCCCCGACGAGAAGTGGGGCGAGTCGGTGAAGGCGGTGGTCGAGTTGAACGCCGACCAGAGCGTGAGCGGCGAGGAACTGATCGCGCTGTGCAAGCAGAAGCTGGGCTCGGTCAAGGCGCCCAAGACGGTCGATTTCGCCACCCTGCCGCGTAGCGCGGTTGGCAAGGTATTGAAGAAGGACTTGCGTGCCGAGTACTGGCGCGCCGCCGAGCGGAAGATCTAAGACCATGACAAAACTCTATATTGCCGGCATCGCCATGACGGTCTTCGGTCGCCACCTCGAGCGCAGCCTGCACGACCTCGCCGGCGAGGCGTTGCAGGGCGCGCTCAAGGACGCCGGCTGCACTGCCTCCGACATCGGCGCCGCCTATTACTCAGGCATGACGAACGGCCCGCTGCAGGGCCAGATCTCGGTGCCGGGCCAGGTGATCTTCAGCAAGATCGGGATCGAGCGCATCCCGGTGTTCAACGTAGAGAACGCCTGTGCCTCGGGCAGCAGCGCCTTTCACCTCGCGCTGCAGAGCCTGAAGGCGGGCGCCACCGACGTGGCACTGGCGATCGGCGCCGAGAAGATGAACATCCCCGACAAGGCCCGCGCGATGGCGCTGTTCGAGGGCGGCTGGGACGTCTCGCGCGTCGAAGAAAACTACGCCACCCTGATCAAGATGGGCGAAGGCATCACGCCGCCGCCTGGGTCGGAATCGGACCGCCCCTACAGCCGTTTCATGTCCATCTACGCGGCGATGTGCCGCTGGCACATGCGGACCTACGGCACCACGCAACGGCAGATCGCCGCCGTGTGCGCGAAGAACCACGGCCACTCGGTGCATAACCCCTACTCGCAGTTCCGCAAGACCTTCACGATCGACGAGGTGCTGGCGGCGCCGCCGATCACCTATCCGATCACACTGCCGATGTGCGCGCCGCTGTCCGACGGGGCCGCCGCCGCCATCGTCTGCACCGAGGAGGGGCTGAAGCGGATCGGCGCCGACCGCCGCCGGGCGGTCGAGGTCGCGGCCAGCGTGATCCGCAGTTTCAGCCACCGCGGCATCGACGAGCCGGAAAAGGCGGTCGGCCGTCTGGCGGCGCTGCAGGCCTACGAGATCGCCGGCATCGGGCCGGGCGACATCGACGTCGCCGAAGTCCATGATGCCTCGGCGATGGGCGAAATCATCCAGGCCGAAAACCTCGGCTTCGTCGACGCGGGCGAAGGCGGCCCGGCGGCGGAGCGCGGTGACTTCACCGTCGGCGGTCGCATTCCGATCAACACCTCGGGCGGTCTTGAATCCAAAGGCCATCCACTGGGCGCCACCGGTATGGGGCAGCTCTACGAACTGGTGACGCAATTGCGCGGCGAGGCCGGCGCGCGCCAGGTCGAGGGCGCCCGTCATGCCATGCAGGAGAACGGCGGCGGCTTGCAGGGCGTCGAGGAAGCCGCGGTAGCGATCCATATCCTGCGGCACTGAGCGCGTCATGGCAGAGCTATATCTCGTCAGGCATGGTCAGGCAAGTTTCGGAGCCGATAACTATGACCAGCTCTCATCGTTGGGACAACAGCAGGGGCAGCTGGTCGGGGAATACTTTGCTGAGCGCAATATCGTTTTCGACCATGTATTGCTCGGGACGATGAATCGTCACAGGCAGACGGTGGAGGCCATATTCAATGGCTCCGCTGAAGTTGCGAGCCTTAAGGAACATCCAGGACTTAACGAATACGACTTTGTCGCGCTGTTCGAGGGTCTCGGTGATGAGCACCATGAATTGAAGGTGCTGGCAAAAGAGAGCAAGAAGGATTTCTACAAGGCCCTGAGGCAAGTATTGCTGTTGTGGATGGAAGATCGCATCGAAGGCCCCGAGACATGGTGGGAATTCCAGCAGCGTGTTGCCGATGCCAAGACCTACATCCAGGGATTAAAAGGAAGGATCTTGGCCGTGAGTTCGGGGGGAGTCATGGCTGCCATAGCACAGCAGACACTTGGCGCTCCCAGGGAAAAAGTCATATCGCTCAACCTGCAAATCAACAACTGTAGCTTCTGCAGATACTTCTTCAACGCCGATTCGTTTCATCTCGCAACTTTCAACAGCATTCCGTATTTCGACAAAGCGGATCGTCAAAATTTCATCACCTATGGGTAGGCATGATTGTGAACAGCGAAATTCACCAACTTGATGTCGACGGGCTGTGCAAATACCTGGAAACCCATGTTGATGGCTTTTCCGGGCCATTGAGCGCGGAGAAATTTGCGGGCGGTCAGTCGAATCCCACATTCTTGCTGCGCGCAAAAAGCGGCAACTATGTCCTCCGCCGGCAGCCGCCGGGCCAGCTCCTGAAATCGGCACATGCGGTGGATCGTGAATATCGCGTCATCACGGCATTGTCTCCGACGCAAGTACCCGTTGCGCATGCTCATCATCTCTGCACCGACACGAGCGTGATCGGCAGCATGTTCTACATCATGGATTACCTTGATGGCCGCATCTTCTGGGATCCGGCGCTGCCCGAACTCGATATCGATCAGCGCAAACCCGCTTACGATGCATTGATAGCGACGCTAGCAGCACTACACGACGTCGATGTCGATCAGGCCGGCTTGAGTGATTATGGCCGAGCGGGGAATTATTTCGAGCGGCAGATCGGCACATGGACGAAGCAATATCGTGCTTCTGAAACCGAGCGGCTGGAATGTATGGAAGCCTTGATTGACTGGCTGCCAAGACATTGCCCGGCCGAAGACGGTAGGCCGGCGCTGGTTCATGGCGACTTCCGCTTCGACAACCTCATCTTCCATCCCAAAGAGCTGCGCGTCTTGGCTGTTCTGGACTGGGAGCTTTCGACGCTGGGTAATCCTCTGGCGGATCTCGCATATTTCTGCATGTGCCTGCGATTGCCCGCGGACGCCTACGTCACCGGGCTGGGCAGCAAGAATCGTGGCGCTCTTGGAGTGCCCGAAGAAGCTGAAATAGTCCAGCGCTACTGTGAGTTGCGCGGTATCCCAAAAATAGAGAACTGGAATTTTTATATTGCATTCAGTTTCTTCCGCCTTGCTGCTATCGCCCAAGGGGTAAAGAAACGTGCCATCGACGGCAATGCCTCCAGCCAGCACGCGCAAAAAGTCGGAGAGATGGTTGTACCGCTCACCGAAATGGGCTTTGCCGCAGCGAACGAGAAAGATATGGAAAGGAGTATCGCATGACGACCAAACTATTCGATCTTGAAGGCAAGGTCGCCTTGGTGTCGGGGGCAAGTCGCGGCATCGGCGAAGAGATCGCCAAGCTGCTGGCGGAGCAGGGCGCGCATGTGATCGTTTCCAGCCGAAAAGCTGAAGACTGCCAAAGAGTCGCCGACGCCATCCGTGAAGCAGGTGGACGCGCGAGTGTGCTCGCCTGCAATGTCGGCAAGATGGAAGACATCGCTGCTGCTTTCGAACAGATCGAAAAACTTCACGGCCGCCTGGACATTCTGATCAACAACGCCGCCGCCAATCCTTATTACGGGCATGTGCTGGATACGGATCTTGCCGCTTTTACCAAGACCGTCGACGTCAACATTCGCGGTTACTTCTTCATGTCGGTCGAGGCAGGCAAGATGATGAAGAAGCAGGGCAAGGGAGCGATCGTCAATGTCGCTTCGGTGAATGCGTTGCGGCCCGGGGAGAATCAAGGCATCTATTCGATCACCAAGGCTGCGATCGTCAATATGACCAAAGCCTTCGCCAGGGAATGCGGCTCGTTGGGAATCCGCGTCAATGCCTTGTTGCCCGGGCTGACCAAGACAAAATTTTCGACAGCGCTATTCAATGACGAAAAGCTCTACAGCGAATGGGTCTCCAACATTCCCTTGCGGCGTCACGCTGAACCGCGCGAGATGGCTGGCGCTGTGCTTTACCTCGTCTCCGACGCTGCCAGCTATACCAACGGCGACTGCATCGTCGTCGACGGCGGCATGACTCTTTAAAAGATGGATCGATAGAAAGGAAATATCATGGATTTTGCCTACTCGTCCAAAGTCGAAGAGCTTCGTGACCGTGTGCGCGGCTTTATGGACACCTATATTGTGCCGCGCCAGCGCCAATGGCGTGATGAAGTGCATGGTGGCCATTTTCCGGTGTCCTTCATGGCTGATCTGAAGGCGCTGGCGAAGTCGGAAGGCTTGTGGAACCTGTTCCTGCCCAGCCTGCACGCTGACGAACCGGGCACCGGACTGACCAACCTGGAATATGCGCCGCTGGCCGAGATCATGGGACGTGTGAGTTGGGCGTCCGAAGTCTTCAACTGCAATGCCCCGGACACCGGCAACATGGAACTTCTGCACATGTTCGGCACCCCGGAGCAGCAGAAAACCTGGCTGCGTCCGCTGCTCGAGGGCGAAATTCGTTCGGCTTTCGCAATGACAGAGCCTGACGTGGCGTCCTCGGACGCCACGAACATCACCACGTCGATCCGGCGGGAAGGCGACGAATACGTCATCAACGGTCGCAAATGGTTCATCACGAACGCCGCGCATCCGCACTGCCGTATTTTCATCGTCATGGGCAAGACCGACCCGGACGCCGAGCGGCACAAGCAACAGAGCATGATCCTGGTGCCTCGGGACACCGCGGGTCTGGAGGTTGTACGCAATATCAATATCGTGAATCACCATTCGCCGGAAGGGCACTGCGAGGTCGTCTTCCGCAATGTGCGCGTGCCGGTATCCAATCTGCTCGGTGAGGAAGGCAGTGGCTTCGCCTTGGCCCAGGCGCGTCTCGGTCCCGGACGTATTCACCACTGCATGCGATCGATCGGTGCCGCCGAGCTTGCTCTGGAAATGATGATCGACCGAAGCCTGGAGCGACGCACGTTCGGAAAGTATCTGCATCAGCATGGTTCGATCGGCGAGTGGATCGCGCGATCGAGGATCGAGATCGATCAGGCGCGCTTGCTGGTGTTGAAAACCGCATGGATGATTGATCAGTTTGGCGCCAAGCATGCGCACAAGGAGATCTCCATGATCAAAGCTCTGGTACCTGGGGTTTATACCGCGGTGTGCGATCGTGCAATGCAGGTATTCGGGGCCATGGGTATCAGTCCCGATACGCCGCTGGCGGACATGTGGACCTGGGGCCGCGCTTTGCGCTTCGCTGACGGCCCGGATGAAGTCCATCTCCAAAATATCGCCCGTATGGAAATCAAGAATGGGCAGGAAAAGCTGGGCGTTAGTGCATCCTATTTGATGGCCCCGGAGCGCTGCTGACACAGTACGATGACGGACCCGGCTGACGACGCGCCAACAGCGATTCGTCGACGGGTACGTCAGGCATTCGCGAGGCTAGCTCTTCGCGAGACTGGGGGGGTTACGCGAATGCGCGCACCGGGACCTGATCGCAGCGCTGATACGAGTCACTATTATCCAATGACTGCCATCGCTACCGCCTTACCCGCCGAAGTCCCCGTCGGCAAGCGCCTCCCCGGCTATCTGCCCGTCTGGGCCTTCATCCTGGCCGAAATGCTGCTCTTCGCCGTGCTCTTCGCTTCCTACGCGTTCGCCCGGGTGAACAACGTGGAGATGTTCAATCTTTACCAGCAGACCCTGGACCGCAATGCCGGCGCGATCAACACGCTGCTCCTGGTGACCGGGTCCTGGTTCGTCGTCCTGGGCGTCCAGGCGTCCCGCCGGGACGACAGCCGGGCCGCCAGCCGTCATATCGGCCTGGGCTTCCTGTGCGGCGCCGGCTTCCTGGCCATCAAGGTGTTCGAATACGCCGCCAAGTTCGGGACAGGGATCACCTTCTCCACCAACACCTTCTACAGGTTCTACTTTGGCCTGACCTTCTTCCACTTCATGCACGTCATCCTGGGCATGGTGGTCCTCGCCATCCTGTGGCTTAAGACCCGCCAAGGTGCCTACGGCAGCCACGATGCGCACGGCCTGGAGAGCGGGGCCGCCTACTGGCACATGGTGGATCTGTTGTGGATCGTGCTGTTTCCCTTGGTTTATGTGATGCGATGAGTGCCTTTTTCCTGAATCCCTCCAACCGGGCCTGGCTCGTTCTCGTCGTCGCCACCGGCGCCACCTGGTGGCTCGGTGATGTGGGCGCCGCCGGTATCGGCGCCATTCTCGCCATGCTGGCTATCGCCTTCATCAAGGGGCGGCTGGTCATTCTGGAGTTCATGGAATTGCGGGGCGCGCCCCTGATGTGGCGCCTTCTTCTCGAAGGCTGGCTCATCCTGGTGGGCGGCCTCATTCTTCTCGCCTACGGGCTCAGCCTGAAATGACGGAATACAGTCCCCGCCAACAGCGGTGAGGCTCCACACGGACGACGGGCAAAAATGTGCCGTCGCGGCCGAAATAGCCGCTGCGAAAGACATCTAAAGACGAATTGCCGCATCGACGCGATACGGCTAAAGGGCAGACGCGGAATCGAGGCGCCGACGGCGCCTCAAATCCCGAGCGTCGAGCGGTACACCAAGCTCCACACGGCGACCCATTCCGCGCACGCCAGTGCGACGAGGAGGAGCCGGATCACGGTCGTTTCCATGGCTGTAGCGCCTCCCCGTCGCGGATTCGTGCCGTTCAGGACGCCATGCGGGCGTATTTCTCCTGCAGTTGATCCCGGCTTTCCTTGAAGGCGGGATCAGGGAAGATACAGTCCGACAGACAGACCGAGACGCACTGCGACTTGTCGTAATGCCCGACGCACTCGGTGCATTTCGTGGGGTCGATCACGAAAATGTCTTCTCCCGGAGAAATCGCCTCGTTGGGGCAGTCCATTTCGCACACGCCGCAATTGATACAGTCCGCATTGATGATGAGTGCCATGTCTTCCTCCTTTTTATGGATAGCGCGAGCACCGGTTTTGGTGATGCCTTGCCCGATGCCCTTGGGCGGTATTTAGCGCTTGGGGAGGTCGAGTGCCTTTGACCGTTCAAGTCATCGACTTGACGATATGGGACAGTCCGAGGGGCGGCCGTGAGGGCGGCCGCGTCGGCGAGGAGAGGGCGTGGAGGCCCCGGAGGGCTTACTGCAGGAAGGGATTCTTTTCGCTGAGCTGATGCTGGCGCCAAGCCGACGCAGTACAGCCGAAGCGGCCCGCGAACCAGCGCGAAAAGGCGGAGGGTTCCGAGAAGCCGAGCAGCTCCGCGAGGTCCTTCAGCGGGCGTTGCGAGTTGCTCAGGTACTTGACCGCCAAGTCGCGCCGCGCGGCGTCCAGGATGTCCGAGAAGGTCTGCCCGTTCTTCTGCAGATGGCGGTGCAGGGTGCGGCGGTCGAGACCGAGGTGCTGGGCCACGACCTCGACGGAGCATCGCCCCGTCGGCAGCAGCAACCAGATCAGTTGCCGCACATTTTCCGCCGTCGAATGGACGGGTTCGGTGTTCATCACGTCCAGTAATTTCCGCACGTAGCGGGCGGTTTCGGCGTCGTAGCTGGGCAGGGGGTCGTCCAGGATCGCCGCCCGGCAGATGAAGCCGTCGATATTGCTGTTGAACTGCAGGCGCGCGTCGAACACGCGCTGGTGGACGCGCAAATCGGCGGGGGCCGAGTGCCGGAAGCACACCGCGGCGGGCCGCCATTCGTTGCCGAGCAGCACCCGCAAGGTCCGATACAGGATGCCGAGCGACATCTCCGTCGCCTGGCGTGTCGGCTCCGACTGATCGGGCATCAGTTCTTCGCGGATCACCAGCACGCCGTCATTCTCTTCGAACATCAGCATCAGCTCTTCCGCCTGCAGGTGGGCATAGCTGCGGATCGCTTCGAGGGCCTGGCGCATCGTCGGCTGGCTCTTGATCACGAGCGCGAGCGGGCCGAGGTTCGACAACTGGCGGCCTTCCGCCATGCGCAGGCCGAAGTTCTCCACGCCCGCCGCCTGAGCGGAATTCTCGAGCAGTTGGAACAGCGCGGAGACCGGAATCTTGGTGTCCGGATTCGTCAGGCAGGCCGGGTTGATGTTGACGCGGCGCAACTGGTCGAACGGCGAAATGTTCAGCGACTGAGCGAGTTCGACGTAGTTGGTCAGGCAAGCGCTGCGGTGGAGCTTTTTCATCGCCATATCAAACTCTCACCCGCTAGATTGTTTGATATCCACTCTAACAGCCTGTGACCAAATGTCAAGTTCGTGTCTTTGCAGGTCAAGCCCGCGATTGGGGATGCGCTTAATGTGGCATCGCAGATCAAATCAAAAGTTCCAAACGGAGGAGCCTGCAATGAGCGAGAGCAGTTTCAAGATCGTGGATGTAATCGATCCGCGAAAAATACCCGAATTGCAGCCGGTGACCACCGTCGGCATCGATATCGGTTCCCGGCAATCCAAGGCGGTGATGCTCACCGCCGAGCATGTTCATACCGTCATTACCGCCAGCGGCGTGCATCCGCATGAAACGGCGGCGCGCCTGGTCAATAAATTGCTGAAGCTGGCCGCGCTGCCGCGCAGCGATATCTCGATGATTGCCGGCACCGGTTATGGCCGGATCGCACTGCAATTCAGCGATATCCCGGCCGAGGTGATCACCGAGATCACCTGTCACGCGATGGGCGCGCATTACCTCAATGCCGATACCCGCACCATCATCGACATCGGCGGCCAGGATTGCAAGGCCATCAAGCTCGATACCAGCAACGGCCGCGTCACCGAGTTCGCAATGAACGACAAGTGCGCAGCCGGCTCCGGCCGCTTCCTGGAGAAGACTGCCGAGATGCTGGGCTACTCACTGGAAGAGTTGGGCAGCCGCGCCATGGCGTCCACCAAGCAGCTGCAGATGAGCAGCCAGTGCGTGGTGTTCGCCGAGTCGGAAATCGTGTCGCTGAAGGCCACCGGCGAAAAAGGCGAGGACATCGCCGCCGGCGTGCATTTCGCGATCGCCCGCCGCGTCTGCAACCTGGTGAACCGCATCGGCCTCGATCCTGAGCTCGCCTTCTCCGGCGGCGTCTCCAACAATGTCGGCGTCAAGCACGCGCTGGAGAGCCTGCTCGGGCGGAGCTTCGTCACACCGCGGCTGAACGCCGTCTTCGCCGGTTGCCTCGGGGCGGCCGTCATCGCCCAGCAGAAGATCTGCGGCATCGCCGACGTCGATTCGGCGCCGCAGGAGATGGAGGTGGAGGCATGAACATGAGACACGAGAACATTCCCTCAGAGCGCAGCCTGCCCTTCGCCGAGGTCATCGACCCGAAACTGGTCCATGAGCTGACCGGGGTCACCTCGCTCGGCATCGACATCGGCTCGCGCAACTCCAAGGCCGTGCTGCTCCACGACGGGCGGCTCTACACCGCGCTGCTGCCCACCGGCCTCAACATGCAGGAGACCGCCGCCGAACTGCTCGAGGAGCTGTACGACAACGCCAACATCACGATGGAAGACATCGACTTCATCGTCGGCACCGGCTACGGCCGCGTGTCCCTGAAGTTCGAGACCGTGCCCAGCGAGATCCTCACCGAGATCTCCTGTCACGCGATGGGCGCGCACTACCTGAACGCCGGCACCCGCACCATCATCGACATCGGCGGCCAGGACGCCAAGGCGATCCAGGTCGATCCGCAGACTGGCAAGGTCGTGAAGTTCCGCATGAACGACAAGTGTGCGGCCGGCACCGGGCGCTTCCTGGAGAAGGCCGCCAACCTGCTCGACCTCACGATGTACGACGTCGGCCCCGAGGCCCTGAAGGCCACCAAGGATCTGGAAGTCAGCGCCCAGTGTGTGGTCTTCGCCGAATCCGAAGTGATCTCCCACCGCGCCAAGGGCGAGACGGCGGGCGACATTGCCGCCGGCGTGCATATGGCCTCTGCCAAGCGCGTCGTCGGCTTGCTGCGCGCCATCCCGCTGGAATCGGACATCGTCTTTACCGGCGGCGTGTCCAACAACGCGGGCATGAAGCACGCGCTGGAAAGGCTGCTGGGCCAGAAGATCGTGCAGCCCAAGCTCGACATGGTCTTTGCAGGCTGCCTGGGCGCCGCGATGTACGCACAGCGCCTGGCGGTGGAGAAACGCAGGATCAAGTCCACGATGGTGGCCGAGCGTTGCGACCTGTCGGACGTGTCGCGCCGCATCGAGGACGCCGAAGTGTCGCTGATCGAGCGCAAGGACGTGAAGAAGGTGGGCTACCTCTGCACCTACACCCCGCCCGAGTTGCTTACCGCCGCTGGTGTCGCCTTCGGCCGCATCGACAAGTGCGGCACGCCGTCGGTCGTCGCCGAGGGCGAGGTGATCGTCAAGAGCGTGTTCTGCGACATGAGCAAGAGCGTGCTCGGCCACTTCCGCACGAAGGACCCGTTCCATGACGCGCTCGATCAGGTGGTGACCTTCTACACCTGCGACACGATGCGTGCGACATCCAACGCGATTAACCACTACTTCAAGCCGTCCTACGGGTACGTGGTGCCGCGCACGGCCGACAAGCCCAGCGCCCGCGACTTCTTCCGCGGCGAGATGATCGCCTTCAAGAAGGATCTCGAGAAGCTCACCGGCAAGCCGGTGGACGACGACAACCTTCGTGCGTCGATCAAGCTGCACAAGAAGCTGCGCCAGACCATCCACAAGATCTCCGATCTGCGTAAGCGCAACCGTCCGCCGCTTTCGGGCAGCGACTTCCTGGAGATCACGCGCGCCTACCGCTCGATCCCCGCCGAAGAGCAGCAGCCGATCCTCGACGAGCTCTACGAGCGCCTGGCGGCGGTGCCCGACGACGACACGCCGCGTCTGCGCGTGATGATCTGCGGCGGCATCATGGCCGACGGCGACCGTCGCCTGATGGACCTTCTGGAGAAGGACATCGGCGTCAACGTGGTGGTGGAAGATCACTGCACCGGCCTGTCGCCCTTCTACTACGACACCCAGGAAACCGACGACCCGTATCGCGACCTCGCCAACGCCTACCTCGATCAGGCTCCGTGTGCGCGCCAGTCGCCGCTCAGCCGGCGGATCGACTTCGCCGGCAATCTGGCCAAGGAATACAAGGTCGATGCGGTCATCTATTACACGCTGAAGTTCTGCCCGTCCTTCTCCCAGACCAAGGGCCTCTTCATGCGGCGCTTCCACGAGCTCGGACTGCCCGCCCTGGAGCTGGATACCGACTACTCCCAAGGTGACACCGGCCAGATCAAGACCCGCCTCGAAGCCTTCATCGAAGTGCTCAAGGAATCGCAAGGAGAGAAAGAACTATGCACGCAGTAATGGAAACGGCCGCAGCTGCCAACGCCCCTGCCGCCATCACCGGCGAACCGCGCAACCAGGTCGAGTACATCCAGCAGAGCCGCGAGGCCCATCACTACTCGCCCGGCATCCAGAAGCTCTACGATCTTGCGCTCTCCTACTTCCCCGACGCGGAGAAGGGCAACCAGGAGGGCACGCCGGCGGTGTGGTCCACCGGCCTGATGGAGGCGCCGCTGCTGTATGCCTGCGACACCATCCCGATGGCGGTCTATGACCTCGGCCGCCTGGGTTCGGCGGTGGAAGCGGCGGAGCTGTCGGAAAACATCTTCGACATGCCGAAGGAAACCTGCTCGATGGTTTCCGCCCTGATCGGCGAGTGGTACATGCGCCGCAACAACTCGGTGAAGAAGGTCGTTGCGCTGTCCACGGTCTGCGAGCCCCTCAACATGGGCTACGAGATGATCAAGGAGTTCGGCTTCGACATCCATCGCGTCGAGCAGGTGATCCGTCCGGTGCATGGCGGCGACGAGCGGCTGGAGCAGATGATCAAGTTCCTCGCGAGCGAGTTGGAGGACGTCGCCTTCTTCCTCACCGGCAAGCCGGTGGACGAGGAGAAGATGCGCGCCGAGATCAAGCGGCTCAACCGCCTGATGGCCAAGTTCCGCGAGATCCTAAAGCTGCGCCTGAAGAATCCGCTCTACATCAAGAGCCTGCCGACGCTGTTCCTGCTGATGGGCTCGGCCCACTACTTCGGCAAGCCGGCGGAGTACGAGGCGCTGCTCGACCAGCTGATCGAAGAGCTGAAGACCGCGGACTTCGTGCCCTCGCCGATGGGCAAGATCATCCCACTGACCTGGGTCGGCGCGCGCGGCCTGGAGTTCGGGGTGTACAAGGCGGTGGATGATCTGGGCGGCGCGCTGCTGTCGTGGTTCACGCCGAACCCCTACGACCGCGTGTGGGACGAGGACATTCCGCCGCTGGAGTCGATGGCGCGCTTCATCCTCGATTACTTCGTCACCGGTTCACCCGTCAATCAGATCAAGTACATCGAAAACATGATCGAGGAGTCGGGCTCCAAGGGGATGCTGTTCTACACCTACATCGGCTGCCCCTACGGCGGGATGCACGTCGAGCTCTTCCGCGACCACTTCCACAAGAAGGGCGTGCCGAGTTCGGGCCTGGAAGGCAGTTGGCAGGTTGGCGCGCCGTCCGGCCAGCTCATCACCCGCGTACGCGCCTTCATCGAAATGTTGTCCTGACGGACAGCGATTCCGCAACGGTTTGCCGGACGCGATTCCGTTTCGCGTCCGGCTGCGATAGTCTTTTGTAATCCTGTCCGGCGAACCTTTGCGCTAAATGACGACTGAAACCGC